>NZ_AVPG01000014.1 GCF_000775615.1 Pontibacillus litoralis JSM 072002 | reverse complement strand
GTCGCTCCCGCTCGAAGGCAAGTCGCTCGTCTGCCGGTGCAAGTCGCTCCCGTTCGCATGCAAGTCGCTCGTCCGCGTGTGAAAGTCGCTCCCGCTCGAAGGCAAGTCGCTCGTCCGCATGTGAGTCGCTCCCACTCGAAGGCAAGTCGCTCGTCCGCCGATGAAAGTCGCTCCCGCTCGAAGAAAAGTCGCTCGTCCGCGTGTGTGAGTCGCTCCCGCTCGAAGGTGAGTCGCTCCCCTCTGTCCCCTACCATCATTTTTTCTACAAAATGATGGTACTATTCTGCTGGGAAATCTTATACAATAGAAGTTGTAGTGATTATACATATAAAGGGTGGATCGAATGAATTGGAACGAGGAATACCGACGTTGGAATGAATTTGATGCTTTAGATGAGGCGCTGAGGGATCAACTCAACGCTATGCAAGGTCAAGATGAAGCAATGGAGGATGCCTTTTACAAAAATTTGGAGTTTGGCACAGGTGGTATGCGTGGCAAGCTTGGACCTGGAACGAATCGAATGAACATTTATACCGTTCGGCGGGCAGCTGAGGGTCTTGCTTATTATCTAGAAAACAAGGGGAACGAGTGGCTGCAAAAAGGTGTGGCTGTTGCGTATGATTCGCGTTATATGAGCCAGCAGTTTGCGGTGGAGGTTGCTCGTGTGCTTGGTCGTCATGACATTCCTACATATGTTTTTTCATCGTTGCGTCCGACGCCTGAACTCTCGTTTGCGGTGCGTCACCTTCGCGCAGCGGCAGGTATAGTCATTACGGCAAGTCATAACCCACCAGAGTATAATGGATTTAAAGTGTATAACGAAGATGGTGGTCAAATGCCGCCTGCACAAGCAAATGAAGTAATCCATTATGTAAATCAAATTGAAAATGAATTAATGATTCCAGTTATAGACCAATCCTCACTAGAGGCGAAGAAGCTACTTACGTGGATAGACGATGAGGTGGATGAAGCGTATTTAGAGCAGTTAAAGACGATTCAGCTTCACTCTCTTGCTAGTGGTAAGCTTGCAGAAGACTTATCGATTGTATTTAGTCCATTGCATGGCACGGCGACACATTTAGTGGAAAAAGGGCTGCAGCAGATTGGCTTCGAGCACGTTCACGTTTTAGCGGAACAAGCGAAGCCTGATCCTGAATTCTCAACAGTTGCATCACCGAATCCAGAGGAACATCAGGCATTCGAAATGGCTATTGCAAAGGGGAAAGAAGTAAACGCGGATATATTACTTGCGACGGACCCTGATGCGGATCGTCTAGGTGTTGCGGTCCCAACGGAAGCAGGCGAATATACAGTGCTGACCGGCAACCAGACCGGGGCGCTAATGCTTGACTACATATTGTCACAGCAACAGCTACCGGATAATGCCATTATGATTAAGACCATTGTTACTTCCGAGTTTGGCCGCATCATTGCAGAGCATTACAACATCGATACGCTCGATACATTAACCGGGTTCAAATTCATTGGGGAAAAAATCCGCCAATTCGAACAGTCCGGCGATCATCAGTTTATGTTCGGCTATGAAGAAAGTTACGGCTACTTAGTGAAAGATTTCGCCCGTGATAAAGATGCCGTTCAAGCAGCTGTTCTTGCCGCAGAAATGGCTGCCTATTGGAAAGCACAAGGGAAAACGTTGCTTGAAGCACTGGAGCAATTGTACGAGCGCCACGGCTACTTCTTAGAGGGATTACAATCCATGAAGATGGAGGGAAAGGCAGGAGCGGAGAAAATCGAGCACATTATGAACGATTTCCGCACCAATCCATTAACAGAAGCAGGCGGTTTACAAGTAATTGCGGTGGAAGATTACAGCACATCGACTCGCCAATATGTGCACGACGATTCCACCGAACAAATCGACTTACCACAAGCCAACGTACTGAAGTTTATTCTAGAAGATGATTGCTGGTTCTGCTTACGTCCATCTGGAACAGAACCGAAAATTAAATTTTATTACGGCGTGAAATCAGGTGAGCGTCATATGAGTGAAGCAAGACTGCAAAGCGTAAAAGCAAGCGTCAAGGAACGAATCTAACCAAACCCCCCAAGCATCTCTTATGAAAAAAGGGAAGCTGGGGGTTTTTTGATATGGTAGGCATAACCTCTTCCAAAATGTGAAAAGATAATTTAAATTCTCAACGTAAGAAATTTATGATAATATTAACAAAGTGTTAACATAAAAGTAACGATGGGAGGGGGGACTTATGTTCGACATAACAACCCTAATAACCGGATTCTTTATTTCGTTAGTTACGACCTTAATGATAACTGTACCGATAAAAAAGTTAGCGATATATTTAAAGTTTGTAGATCATCCGAATTACCGTAAATTGCATACAGGTATTAAACCACGTATGGGTGGATTAGGAATATTTATTGGAATGTTAATGGGATTGTGGTATTTTCAACCGTCCCACATTTATTTCACGCCGATCATGATTGGTGCTTGTGTCATTACAGCTACTGGACTAGCGGATGACCGCTTTCAGATTCGTCCCACATGGAAGTTGACAGGACAAATTATAGCCGCTTCTGTACCCATTCTCTCCGGTTTAATGATTGACAAAATTACCATCCCTTTTTTAGGTATTACAGAATTAGGGTATTTAAGTGTACCAATTACGTTTTTGTGGATTATTGGTGTGACGAATGCCATAAACTTAATTGATGGGCTTGATGGCTTGGCGGCCGGTGTATCTACTATTGCGCTCATTACGATTACGACGTTAGCGGTGATGGATTATCGCGTGACGGTTGTGTATATTTGTATCGCCTTAATCGGCAGCAATCTCGGCTTCTTATTTCACAATTTCTACCCGGCGAAGATTTACATGGGGGATACTGGTGCGCTATTACTCGGCTACATGATTAGTATTGTCTCTATGATGGGCTTGTTCAAGAATGCGACGCTATTTAGTTTCGTCATTCCTGTCGTTGTATTAGGTGTTCCAATCTTCGACACGTTATTTGCGATTGTGCGTAGGAAGTTGAACGGACAGAGTATTGTGTCACCAGATAATAAACATATTCACTATCGACTCCTACAAGCAGGATTTAGTCATCGAACTACTGTATTGATTATATATGCATTTAGTGTAGTGCTTGGTGCGTTGGCGATTATATTCTCGAACTCAGCACTTACAGTAACAATAATTGGCGTATTTATACTTCTACTTGCTATTCATATTTTGGCGGAACTAGCAGGACTCGTCTTTAATGGCACGCGTCCTTTATTAGATTCGATTAATAGGGTATGGTGCAACGTGAAGAAGAAGAAAGTAGACGAACGCTAATAGTAGGACAAGGTTCATGGTTTGCAAGGAAGAAAAGAATGAGGAAATTCAAAGGGGAAGGGTTGAATAATGAAGAAGCCGATTTATGTGAATCGTAACAATATGATAATGAAAAAGAAGAAAAAAAGACGTAGAAGAGTAGCGATGCTGCTTATTATAATCTTCCTGTCTGTTGGAGGTTACTTCGCTTATACATTTGCAGAAACGTATCAAGCAGCGAAGAATTCGTATGACGATTTAGGGCGAGAGAAGTCAGAATTTCGTGAAGAGAAAGTAACGATTTCCAATGATCCTGTGTCCGTGCTATTAATGGGAGTAGAATCCTATTCGACAGATGGAGCAAATGGAAGAACTGATGCTTTAATGCTCGCAACCTTTAACCCGGAAGATGGTAGCACGAAATTGTTAAGCATTCCACGTGACACTCGTGTCGATATACCTGAACACGGCATGGACAAAATCAACCACGCCTATGCGTATGGTTCAGAAGAGCTTACCATTCAAACGGTAGAGAACTTCTTTAACATACCAATTGATTACTATGCGACGGTAGACTTTGAAGGATTTAAGAACATTGTCGATATTCTTAATGGTATTGAAGTAGATGTACCGTTCGACTTTGAAGAGCGAAGTGACGAGAAAACGGGTGCAGAAATGTTACAATTTAAAGAAGGTACTATGACGTTAAACGGACGGGAAGCCCTTGCCTATGCCCGCATGAGGAAAGAAGATCCAAGAGGCGATTTAGGAAGAGTGGAGCGACAGAAGCAAGTGTTAGAAGCAATGGTTGATAAACTGACAAGCATGTCCACTATTTTTAAAACGAAAGGCATTGCCGAAGAAATTGGTGCGAATGTACAGACGAATTTAAGACCAGGAGAGGGCCTAGCGTTTTATAATAAGTATTCTGACTTCAACGTAGATACGATGGAACAAGTTTCACTAGACGGTTATGATGATTATATCAATGGAATCTATTATTATATGCCGGATGAAGCCTCGCGTCTGGAGATAGAACAAGAGTTTAAGATTCACCTAGATTTAATGGAGCCTCAAGAAGACGTTACGGAAACACAGTCAGATGAAGGTGAAGCGACAACATACTTCGAAGAGGATCCAGCCTATGAAGAGCCGGCAGCTACAGACCCATCCTTGCAACATTCACAGCCAGAACCAACTTATACCCCAATGAATGAATAAGATGATAAGCCATGCAACTCCTTTGTGAATTGCATGGCTTGTTAACGTTAACAAAAAGTTAACAAAGATTGAAAGGACAAACATGTAAATTAAATGTATAATATGAAAAGTGATACATGTTACCACATCTTACAGAATGAGCGAAAAATCGCCAAAGTTCATGTAAATTATTGCTTAACTATAAATGTATGGTAAAATAATGGCATATTTATTAACAAAATTAAGGGAGTTGACTGCTCGTGAAAGTGCGTAAGGCGATTATTCCGGCAGCCGGATTAGGGACACGTTTCCTGCCTGCAACGAAAGCCCAACCGAAAGAAATGTTACCGATTGTAGATAAGCCAACCATTCAATACATTGTTGAAGAGGCGGTGGCATCAGGTATTGAAGATATTATCATCGTATCTGGCCGCGGGAAGCGTGCTATAGAAGACCACTTTGATAAATCATATGAATTAGAAGAGAAGCTTTATGAAAAAGGGAAATTAGATAAGCTGCAAGAAATCCAAGGAATTGCGAATTTAGCTAATATTCATTACATACGTCAGAAAGAACAGAATGGATTAGGCCATGCGATCGCATGTGCGAAGAGCTTCATTGGGGATGAACCATTTGCTATTTTACTCGGTGATGACATCGTTCAAAGTGATAAGCCTTGCTTGAAGCAGCTTATGGAAGTGTATGAACAAACCGATGCATCTGTTGTCGGCGTGCAGCCTGTAACAGAAGAGCAAGTATCAAGTTACGGAGTAGTGACGCCAACAGACGGCGCTGATTTATCCGAAGACCGCATTGATATCGTGGATTTAGTCGAGAAACCGAAAAAAGAAGAAGCACCATCTAATTTAGCCATTATGGGACGTTACGTACTCACCCCAGAAATATTCGACATGTTAGAGACGCTCCCACCTGGAAGTGGCGGAGAAATTCAATTAACCGATGCTATTAAGTTATTAAACCAAGAGCAAAAAGTAACAGCATACAATTTCACCGGTACTCGTTACGATATCGGCAACAAAGTAGGCTTTATTGAGGCGACAATAGACTTTGCTTTAGAACGAGAAGAAATGAAAGAAGAAGTTGCTAAGCTATTAAAGGCGAAAGTGGAAACGCTTTTCAATAAGTCGAAGTAACCAACGAAACGTCTCGGTTATAGATTGACCGAGACGTATTATCCTTTGTTAATCATTTGAAAAGTGTGTCTTTTTCTTAAAATGAGATAGAAATACGCTTGAAATATGTTATACTTTCAACAGAATTGGACGAACTGGAGGATTATGTGAAAATGGAAGAAACGATATCATTAAAGGAGATTGCTGAAGTGCTGAAGAAGCGCTGGCTTATGATTGTATCTCTTAGCCTTGGAGCACTTATTGCTTCTGCAATCATTAGCTACTTTATGCTGACTCCGACGTATGAAGCGACAACGCAATTCATAGTGAATTCACAACAAGGCCAAGAGCAAAACGAATATGATGTGAATGATATTCGAACAAACGTAGAACTCATTAATACATATAACGTGATCATAAAAAGTGATCGAATACTTGCTCCGGCAATTGAAGAAGCAGATTTGGACATGACAACAGCACAGTTAGAAAGTCAATTATCGGTTTCCAGTCAGGAAAATTCGCAAGTTGTAAACGTTACAGTTACAGATGAAAGCCAACAAGTCGCAGCAACCATCGCGAATACGGTGGTGGAAGTATTTCAACAAGAAGTGCCTGATTTAATGAATGTAGATAACGTTAGTGTGCTATCAGAAGCGCTAGTAAAGGAGAATCCTTCCCCTGTAAGCCCGAATCCACCACTTAACATGGCGATTGCTCTTATTATTGGCTTAATGGTTGGAGTAGGAATTGCCTTCTTATTGGAATACTTAGACCAAACTCTTAAAACCGAAGAAGATATCGAAGCCCACTTAGGTGTATCCGTATTAGGGGTCATTTCAACCATTGAGGAAAGTGATATTCAGCATCGAGTAGGGAATGTATCACGCAATCAACAAAGGGGTGTAGCACATGTGGAAAAAACAAAGAAAACCATCTAGACACCAAGCAAGAACGCTGATTACTGATTTGAATCCGAAATCCCCTATTGCAGAACAATTCCGTACGATTCGAACGAACATTAACTTCTCCTTCGTTGATACTGATATGGAGACATTAATGGTCACCTCATCAGGGCCGTCGGAAGGGAAATCGAGTATTACAGCCAATCTAGCCGTAGTGTTTGCTCAACAAGGCAAATCCGTTTTGCTTATTGATGCGGACTTACGAAAGCCGACGCTTCATTATACTTTACGCACGAATAACACGGTTGGGTTAAGTAGTTGCTTAGTCGGCACACAAACGCTAGAGGAGACGGTGCAGACGACAGCCATCGACAACTTATATGCTATGACATCTGGACCTATCCCACCGAATCCGTCTGAATTACTAGGATCAAGGGCAATGAGAAAGTTAATTCACGATGCCCGCGCAAAGTATGACGTCGTTATATTCGATACGCCACCAGTCCTAGCGGTAACCGATGCACAAATCTTATCAAACTTGTGTGACGGTACGATTCTCGTCGTTCGCCATAAGCAAACGGACATTGAACAGGCCAAACGTGCGAAAGAATTGCTGGATAAGGCAGAAGGTAAATTAATAGGCACCGTGCTAAACGATATGAATAAACAAAAACAAAATTATTACTATTATTACGGGGATTAATAACGAAATAGTAACAACGTGTAAAGTTAATGAAAAAAGTGAAAAATATGGACTTTATTAAAGCATCTTACAATTAATTGTGTTAAAATGTAATATGTTGTTCAAAAAGTCCTATTCAATAAATTCCATAATAAGGGTGGGGAGTAAAATGATAGATATTCACAGTCACATATTACCTAGCATTGATGATGGAGCCAAAACCGTTGAAGATAGCTTGGCAATGGCAAGAGCGGCAGTAGCAGACGGTATTCATACCATTATCGCTACTCCTCATCACAATAATGGACGCTATAGCAATGAAGCACAATTTATTAAAGAGCAGACAGCAGAACTGAATGAACATATTAACAACGCTAACATTCCACTTACTATTCTACCCGGGCAAGAGCCACGAATATATGGAGAGATGGTAGAAGACTTACAGCACCATGTAGCTCTTCCGTTAAATGACACGCAATACGTCTTTGTCGAGTTTCCATCGGACCATGTACCACGTTATTCTGGCCAGCTGTTGTTTGATATTCAAGTTGCTGGCTATCAACCTATTATCGTCCATCCAGAACGGAATCAAGATCTAATGAAACATCCTGATCGACTACATAAGTATGTTGAGAGAGGCGCCTTGACACAAGTCACAGCAGCGAGTGTATGCGGGAAATTCGGTAAGAAGATTAAGAAGTTTACCAATCAACTAATTGAAGCGAATTTAACCCACTTTGTTGCAAATGACGCCCATAATACCACTACAAGAGGGTTCTGCTTACAACAAGCTTATGGGGAAATAGATGCTGAATTTGGACAAGCGAAGACCTTCATGTTGCAGGAAAACGCTGAACTACTTACACAAGGGGAACATGTCATTATTGACCCGCCAAGTCCAGTAAAAAAACAGAAAATACTTGGTTTATTTTAAATGAAACCAGGCTTTTTTTGATAATACATAGGCTTTTTTATAGGATAATTCATACGTGAAAAAAGAAAGGGGAGTGTCAGGTGACGTACCGGAAACGATTGACCTTACTCATGATCATTGATTCATTGATCGTCATATCAGCCATCTATGTTGGTCAATACTTACTAAGTCGAGCCTTTCAACTGAATACGTTTATGATCATTACGTCCTTATCTTTGCTACTAGGACACCATTTATTTGCTCATTTATTTAAGTTGTACAAGAAAGCATGGCAATATGCGAGCATTCGAGAACTGTTAGAAATTTTTAGAGCGATTACGTTAACTGTCATTTTTGCTGCCATTATTCAATACATATTCTTTCAAGACATTTACTTTAGAGTGTTAGCTGTAACGTGGATGCTACACATCTTACTTATTGGAGGGACACGCTTTTCCTGGCGTTTATATCGGGATACGTTCATGAATCCTCCAACCGATAAACCGAACGCGTTAATTATCGGAGCTGGTTCGGCTGGTACGATGGTAGTAAGGCAATTGCAACGAAGCGGCGAAGCCGACCTTCACCCAGTAGCATTCATCGACGACGATGTCCGCAAGCACGAACTCGAAATATTAGGCGTACCCGTAGTAGGTGGGGTATCGGAAATACAACGTACTGTAACGGATTTTAATGTCGAGAATATCGTGATTGCCATTCCATCACTAAGCAAAGAAGAAATCAATCGCATATTCGACGAATGTAGTAAAACAAAAGCCAAAACCAAAATCCTCCCTCGTATTGAAGGATTGATGACAGGTGATATTACCGTCAACCAATTCCGTGATGTCGAAGTAGAAGATTTACTAGGAAGAGAACCAGTCCAACTAGATACAGGCCATATTGCCGATACTATTGCAGGCAAGTCAGTCCTTGTCACAGGAGCGGGCGGATCAATAGGTTCGGAAATTTGCCGCCAAGTTTGCAAATTCAAACCAGGCAAAATCATCTTACTAGGCCATGGTGAAAATAGCATTTACACGATTGAAATGGAATTACGCTCACTGTATAAAGACACTATTGACATCGTAACCGAAATCGCGGACGTTCAAGACGAACACAAAATGTTTGAAGTAATGGCGAAACATGAGCCACATGTCGTGTACCATGCTGCCGCACACAAACACGTGCCATTAATGGAACGCAACCCAGAAGAAGCAATCAAGAACAACGTCATCGGCACGCACAACACCGCAAAAGCAGCCAGTACATACGGCGTGAACACATTCGTCATGGTATCAACGGATAAAGCTGTCAACCCGACAAGTGTCATGGGCTCCACCAAACGAATGGCAGAAATGTTAGTACAGCATATGGATTCGATCAGCGACACACGTTTTGTGGCGGTCCGCTTCGGTAATGTTCTTGGAAGTAGAGGAAGCGTAATCCCGCTATTCAAGAAACAAATACAAGCAGGAGGTCCTTTAACTGTAACCCATCCAGACATGGTACGTTACTTTATGACGATCCCTGAAGCATCTCGCCTCGTCATACAAGCCGGCGTACTAGCCAAAGGTGGCGAAATCTTCGTCCTCGACATGGGCGAACCCGTCAAAATACTTGACCTAGCCAAGAACCTTATTAAACTATCAGGCTATTCCACTGATGAAATCGGGATAGAATTCACTGGCATGCGACCAGGCGAGAAAATGTACGAGGAATTACTCAGTAAAGATGAAGTACACGACGAACAAGTGTATCCGAAGATTTATGTCGGAAAATCATGTGATCCGAATGTAGACGCCGTTCTAGAAATGGAAAGTAACTTTGCGCATATGAGTAAGGAACAATTAAGGGAACGTGTGTTGGATATTGCACATGGGCGATATGAGAAAAAAGATAACTTATCAGCGGTTAAATAAGTTGAGATAGCTGGTTAGTAGTGAAGAAACTAACCAGCTAATCACCTATGAAGAAATTAGTGCATTAGTAGTTGCTTGGAATAATAACCTGTAAGATTCCAAGCAAGTCCTAATCTACTAAAGAATTAATCCAATTGAGGAAGGAAGACTTGAAGATGGAGACAACAAAAGCGAACGAAAGAATATTTCTCGCATCACCACATATGAGTGATGAAGGCTATGAATTGCAATATGTACAAGAAGCTTTTGATACTAACTGGATTGCACCATTAGGGAAGAATGTAAATGAATTTGAGAAAGAATTAGCGAATAAAGTAGGTTCTAAATCTGCTGCCGCCCTCTCTTCTGGTACAGGAGCTATTCATCTAGCACTAAGAGCAGCTGGTGTTGGTGAGGGAGATATCGTTTTTTGTCCTACACTTACGTTTTCCGCTACAGCAAATCCAATAATTTACCAAAATGCCACTCCAGTATTTATAGATAGTAACTATGAAACTTGGAATATGTGTCCTAAAGCACTAGAACAAGCATTTGAGAAGTATCCAGAGGTAAAAGCAGTTATTGTTGTTCACCTTTACGGACTTTCTGCTGATATGGACAAGGTTATGGAAGTTTGTAAGAAGCATAATGTTGTAGTTATTGAAGATGCAGCAGAGTCACTAGGTGGTTATTACAAAGGGCAGCAAACAGGGACATTTGGCGATTATGGCATCTTCTCTTTTAACGGAAATAAAATTATTACGACTTCTGGTGGTGGGATGCTGGTTTCCAATAATGAAGAGCGAATAGCTAAAGTAAGATTTTGGGCTACTCAATCTAGAGATCAAGCAAGGCACTAT
This sequence comes from Pontibacillus litoralis JSM 072002, assembly GCF_000775615.1. GTDB lineage: Bacteria > Bacillota > Bacilli > Bacillales > BH030062 > Pontibacillus > Pontibacillus litoralis. The sequence continues at coordinate 73,695 of NZ_AVPG01000014.1, read as the reverse complement.
CAACATAGCGAACTAGGCTTTAATTACCGCATGAGTAATGTGGTTGCTGGTATTGGAAGAGGACAGTTAAAGGTGTTAGAAGAGAGAGTAGAAAAGAAGAAATACATCTTTGAATATTATAAGAGAGAACTTGGCGAACTGGAAGGTGTTAAATTCATGCCTGTTAATGAATGGGATGAACCAAACTTCTGGTTGAGTTCAATGACGTTAAGTGGCAAAGTTACTCCGATTGAAGTTATGGAGGCTCTTGAAAAAGAAAACATTGAATCCAGACCAATATGGAAGCCAATGCATATGCAACCATTCTTTGAGAAGTATGATTTTGTTGGATCGGATGTATCGGAGAAATTATTTGAGAAGGGTGTATGTTTGCCTTCTGATACGAAGATGACGGATGAGGATTTGGCGAGAGTTGTAGAAATTATAAAGGGGTTTTGGTTAAGTTAATAAAAGCCTAATAATAGTATTGTTAAATTACCAACTATAATTATTGTTAGTCTCTCTTGACAACCAAAACAAAGTGTGAAGGGAATAACTCATATGTATGCACTACAAAATCAAAAAAAAATCGCATTTATACTTCTATTGGCTTTACTTTGTGTAGGCATTGGACTACTTTCTGTGATTGATTATAAATTTTCTCTTATCTTATTAGGATTGCTCATATTTACGTGGATATTTATCACCAAAAAAATGCTTTACTTTTTTTTGGTGATTTTACCGATAGATTCATTTCTTTTTATTGATAGATTTAGTAGCAAGTACGTAAAGTTTGGATTTATTATATTTTTAATATTAATAGCACTGTTTTTTTTGATAAAAAATAAATCAAAATTATCTACTGAATTTTTAATCACGCTGTCTGCGTTTGCTATTATCTTTGTTGTTAATACGGTAACCTCTAAGTCTCCATTGACAAGTTCCTTAGAAAATGCAACCGTGATTCTTGTAAGTTGTACAGCCTTAATATCATATTCTTTTATCAACCAACAGTCTATTGAAAAGATATTGAAATTCATTATATTTACAAGTACTCTAGTTTCTGTTTGGGGGATTTTACAATATATAAGCGGCTTTCATTCTTTTTTTGTATCTGATGAAATCTTGCAGAGATGGAGTGTTTATGGAATAACAGGTGGGGATAATTTAGCAGATGAATATCATAGGATAACTGGTACCTTTTTTAGTCCTAACACTTTAGGGGTATATTTAAATACTATTATCATTTTATTATTCTCCATTGTTTTAGGGGGAAAGTATACTGAGACTTTCAATAGGACATTTGTATGGATAAGCATTGTCATTAATTCTTTAGCACTTTTCTTGACTTTTTCTAGAACTTCTTGGTTTAGTCTAATATTAGCTATATCAGTAATTTTATTTTTAAAAGAAAGAAAGAAATTTCTAATTTCAATATTTATATTATTGTTATTGCTTGGAGTAAGTCTTGTACTAATTCCAAATGAGTATTGGGTTACAAAGTTAAGGTTAGAGAAGGGGCTAGGTCTACGTTATTTTCTTTGGCTTGATGGTTGGCTTATTTTCCGTGATTATCCTATTTTCGGTGTAGGACAAGGAATGTTTAGTAATTACTATTTGAGTTATGTGTATATTCCAAGTACTTATTTATTTGAACATCCTCATAACATGTTATTATTTATGCTTAGTGAATTAGGTCTATTTTCAATAGTATTCTTTACGATGTTTAGTGTGTTTTATTTAATAAAGCTAAAACAATTATATAGTACCTTTAAAAATCAAAGTAATATTTACTCATCTTTAATAATCGGCTTATTTGGAGTGTATATAGTGAATTTAGGTAGCGGATTAGCAAATAAAGGTACAATAATTGGTTGGAGTTCTGCAACCATTCTATTTTGGTTCTTATTAGGATTAACTTACAAGATGGGTAGTAAAAATAATGTTTAAATTAAAAAAAATCCTTACCACAAGTGTAACTTTGATTTTCTTGACTGTTATTACAAGATTGTTGGGGTTTGTTAGGGAAATAATTATTGCTTATAATTTTGGCACATCAAGTTTGGTGGATTTATATGTATCTAGTCAAATTTTGGGTGAATTAGTTGGGAATGTTATATTAGCAGGTTCTTTTAGTACCTATACAGTTTTAGCTCTTAGTAAAAATGGTGATGGGATCTTAAAAAAAGTACAGCTCATGGGAATATGTGTATCAGTCACTCTTGTTATGTCTATCATTCACAATAAAAGTACAATAGCTAATTTAATTTCATTTGGATCTAACCAATATGAAATTGAACTTTTAACAAAATATATTACTTATTTGGCACCCACAATTTTAATGTTAACGGTGACTTCAATTTTTAATGGATATTTACAATATAAGAGAAACTTCTTGCATCCTATAATAGCTATTATTTATATGAATATCGGTTTTATTATATCGGTTTCAATATTAAAAAGTGTGGGAGATCAATATATTCTCCCAATCTCATATCTAATATCAATTATTATCTATTTAATTTATTCAAGTAGTGTATATTTATCTTTTAAACGAAAGAAAACAGTAGAACAAGACTCAAATATAGATTCTTACAAAGATATTTTTTCTGATTTAATACCAATTATAATCTCTATGACAGTTATGAAAGTAACTTTAATAACTGATAGAATGTTTGGTGGATTGCTAGAAGAAGGGCAATTGGCGGCTTACAACTATTCTTTAAAACTAATGAATTTACCAGTGGCAATTATTGCGACGTCACTAATTAATATAATGTTTGTCAATTTTTCGAGATCTAGAAATAAAAATGAGATGGGATTACAGTATACAGACCTGCTTTTAAAACTTAGTATATTTGTTTCAATTTTTACTTTTGCATTTTCTCAGGAACTAGTTTCACTTGTTTTTGGATATGGAGAATTTGGAGAAAAAGCTATAAAAATGACAGGTGCTATACTAAAATTACTAGCTATCACAATTCCATTACAATTTATTTTTCTGTTTTATAATAAAGTAGTTTATGCAAATTTATCGAGTGAAAAAATTATGTTTGTAAGTGTAATAGGTATTCTTGTGAACATTTCTACTAATATTCTACTGGTGCCAATTATAGGTGTTAAGGCAATAGTATTAAGTACAATACTATCTTTATCCATTCAATGCACTATATATAATAAATCGATTTTAGGTACTGCCATGCCTTGGTTTAATAAAGATACTTTAATTTTAACTTCATCACTCATACTTGTTGTTAGCAGTTTGAAGTTATTATTGTTGGGTAATGATCTTAATCTTGTGATTTCCTTACTTCTATACTCAGCATCATTCTATATGATTGATAAAAACCTAAAGCAAGATGTTATTAGAAAGGTGATGAAGCTAGGTGATTCTTAAGTTAGTTAAAAGAATAATTGATATTATCGGCTCAATAATGTCAATAATATTAGTTCTCCCTCTGTTAATAGTAACTGCGATAGCAGTTAAAATTGAATCAAAGGGTCCTGTTCTTTATAAACAAGAACGTGTTGGTTTAAATAATGAATTATTTACCATTTTTAAATTTAGATCTATGTATGTTAATAACGTACCTGATGCCCTTAGCCCTGACCATGACTTTGATCCGAGAGTCACAAAGGTTGGAAGGTTAATTAGGAAAACCAGCATAGATGAGTTACCACAATTATTTAACGTTCTTTCTGGTAAGATGTCTCTAGTTGGACCAAGAGCAATTACAATTAATGCTGTTAATGACAGGATTGCTGGTTATGTTAGGGAAAAAAATATAGAAAAAGCTAAAGTAGAAGATATTTATAAAGTTCGGCATACAGTAAAACCGGGTATAACAGGTTTGACCCAAGTTAATGGGAGAAGTAATGCTGGAATAATAGTAGCTACAGAATTAGATCTTAAGTATGCACAAGGACAGTGTTTAAAAATGGATTTAGAAATACTATTTAAAACAGTACTAATAGTTCTAACAAAGAAAGGAACGAATTAATGAAGACATTATTTATTGTTGCCTATGGAGGAGGACATATAAATACTCAACTAGAGGTAGCTGAATCTTATTTTAATATTGGATGGAAAGTCATTTTCTTGTCAGTTCCAAATACAACCAAATTACTAAAATCAATCGGTAAATACCAAGTATATACATTTAAAGACATTGCTGATAATGACTCATTAAGATTGGGTGAAGAAATTTTAGATAGTATTCATAATTATGATACAGAAATTGATGTCGAAGAAAGTAAAGCGTATGCAGGAGTTAATTATAATGATTTAATAAATATATATGGTGGTCGAAAAGCTAAGTTATTAATAGAAAATTTCAGCAGGAGAATATTTCTTCCTATCCAATCGATAAAGAAGTTAATGGAGGAAATCAAGCCGGATTTGGTTTCAGTTACACTATCTGCTGCACGGGCAGAGAGAGCATCAATAATTGCAGCAAAACTTTTAGGAATTAAAGTAATGGCTTTTGAGGATTTATTTGGAACAGCTTGTGCATTTTCAATTTATGATCAATTATACGTTAAAAATATTGATGTAAAAAAATACTTAATTAGAAAGGGAATACCTGAAGAAAATGTTATTGTTCAGAAAAATTCTGAAAAGAACTTTCAAGTAGCATCCTTTCATACAGGAGTCGATGAGTATATCGGTTTAAGGTATAAATATGTACCAGACTATGTGTTTGCTATTAATGAATATGCAAAAGAGCAACTGATCTTAAGAGGGCTACCTTCTAATAGGGTTCATGTTGTTGGACAACCTGCTTTTGATAAAATCCCCAGAAAGATTCAGGGGATTCAAAACATCAAAAAGGAAAAACTTATTGTCGTTACAACTCAACCTTTAGATACAAGAACTCAATTCTTTAAATTAATAAAGCGTGCGATAGTAAAACTATCAAAAGAATATAAGATTATCATAAGGTTTCACCCCAGCTCAGATGGTGAAGCGGAAAGACAAACTTTTTCAAATATAAATCCAAACATAATTGTTGACCGTTCACATGACTTACACGAAATATTAATTAAAGCAAAGTTAGTTATAACTCAAACTTCTACTACAGGGATTGAAGCAGCAATTACAAAGGCAAATGTATTATCACTTTCATTAGGTTATGATAATTTAGTTTCGTTTGAAGAAGCTGGAATATCAAAAGAACTAGTTAATCCATCTGAAAGGGAAGTCAATGATTGTATAGATAAAATATTAACCGGGAGTACAAAAAAAATAACCGACGGTCTTACTTATTGTGATGGTAAAAGTGTTAGTAGAGTTATTAAGATAACAGAGAGAATTTAATTTTATTATATTATTACTTAAGAAAGGAGAAGGCTAATGAATATTTCAATAATCCCAGCGCGCGGAGGTTCAAAAGGACTTAAAAGAAAAAATATAATTAACTTAAAAGATAAGCCATTAATTGCTTACACTATAGAAGCGGCATTGCAGTCCAAAATTATTGACAAAGTGATAGTTTCTACAGATGATGAAGAAATTGCTAATGTTGCAAAAAAACATGGTGCAGAAGTTCCATTTATTAGACCTAAAGAGCTAGCAACAGATACAGCTTCTAGTATTGATGTGGTAAAGCATGCAATTTCATTTTTAGAAGTAGAAATGGGGTTAGAAGTTGATTGTATAGTTTTACTTCAACCGACTTCTCCTTTGAGAACAAGTTCTGATATTGATACAGCTGTAGAGTCATTCTTTGCTAATAAAGCCACTTCATTACAAAGTGTTTCTCCTGCTACAGTACATCCATATTGGATAAAAACAGTTATAAATGGTGAATTGATAGATCTTGTTAAAGATACTCCAAAATACACGAGGCGACAAGATTTACCTGAAGCTTACCAATTGAATGGGGCTATATATATTTGCAAAAGAGAGTTAATATTTAAAGAAAATTCTTTAGTAGGTTCAAATAATATACCATATATTATGCCGGCAGACAGATCAGTGGATATAGACAACAAAACCGATTTGAAATTAGCAGAATTTTTGATTAATGAAAGGCTGGGATATTAATGAAAGCAAAAAAGTTAAATATATTATTTAGTAGTGTTGGTCGAAGGTATTCTTTAATAAGATCTTTTAAAAAAGCAATGAACGACTTAGGAGTTAAGGGTTCAATAGTAGGTACTGACATTAATCCTCTTTCTCCGGGATTGTCAATAGTAGACAGCAAATATTTAGTTTCTAGATGTACTTCTCCAGAATTTATAGATGAATTAAAAGATATCTGTAGAAAAGAAGATATACAAGCTATTATCCCTTTGATTGATACTGAATTGCTAGTTTTAGCGAGGCATAAAGATGAGTTCAGAGATATCGGTGTTGAAATAATTGTTTCTGATGAAGGTGTAATTAATATATGTAACGATAAAATTACTACCTATAAATATTTTCGAGAAAACAATTTTCCGACACCTAAGGTCTTAGATTTCGATTTTACATTAGAAAATGCAGAGTTTCCACTTTTTGTTAAGCCTGCTAATGGACATGGAAGTATTAATACTTTTAAAGTAAATAACTTAAATGAACTGGAATTTTTTAAAAAATACGTTAAAAACCCTATCATACAAGAGTTTATAAATGGAACAGAATATACCTTAGATATATTTGCTGACTTAAAAGGACGCGTTTTATCAGTTGTTCCGAGAATAAGGTTAGAAACGAGAGCGGGAGAAACAAATAAAGGTAAAACAGTTAAATCAGAAAAACTTATTAAGGTTGGGAAAGATGTCGTAGAAAAACTTGGAGCTATCGGACCTGTAACTTTGCAATGTTTTGTTAATGAAAAAGGGGTATACATTATTGAAATTAACCCCAGATTTGGCGGAGGAGTTCCGCTCGGTATTGCTTCAGGAGCAGATTATCCAAAGATGTTAATAAAATTGTTGTTGAATGAACAAGTCCTTCCTATTTTAAATGAATTCAAAGAGGATATGTATATGTTGCGATATGAAGATGCTATTTTTATAGAGGATAACCAATGATAAAAGCAGTAATCTTTGATATGGATGATACTTTGTTTAACGAAAAAGACTATAATTATAGCGGTTTTTATCACGTTTCAAAATATATCGCAATGAAAATAAAAGAGATAAATTCAAATGATTTATACAAAGAAATGATAGATGTTTTCAATGACGGCACAAGAGGGAATATTTTCAATTTAGCACTAAAAAGGTTTGAGATTGAGGACTATTTTAATGTTAATGACCTCGTTAATATTTATAGGAACCACATTCCGAAAATTGAATTGTATAATGATGCAAATGAAGCTTTAACAATTTTAAAACAATTGAATTATAAGTTAGGGGTAATAACTGATGGTTATTCTAATGCACAGTGGCAAAAGATTAAAGCTCTTAAACTAGATCAAAGAGTAGATACAGTTATTATAACAGATGACATTGGGAGAGATTACTGGAAACCAAGTTCAGTTCCTTTTCAAAAAGCATTACAGGATTTAAATATAAATGGTTTTGAGTCTATATATGTAGGAGACAATCCACATAAGGACTTTAGTGGAGCTAAGAAATTGGACATTTATACTATTAGAGTATTAAGAGGGAAATGTAAGTATGACAAAGTAGAAAATGAAAAAGAAGCTGATGAAACTGTTAAGGATTTAAGAGATATTTTGGAAATTGTCAATAAAAAGGAGTTATTTTATGAAGATAGGATCTAAAATTATAGGTGAAAATTGCCCTGCATTTATCATTGCCGAGGCAGGGGTTAACCATAATGGTAGTTTGGAATTAGCTAAGCAATTAATTAAAAAAGCAAAAAACGCAGGAGCAGACGCAGTTAAATTTCAAACTTTTTCTACTGAAAAAACTATTACACGTAGTGCTCCCCAAGCTAAATATCAGAAAGATAATACTGGTAAAGAGGAATCACAATTTGATATGGTTAAAAGATTAGAGTTGTCTATTGAACAACATTTTGAATTGGCTAAATATTGTAAAGAAGTTGGAATTATGTTTTTATCATCACCTTTTGATTTTGACAGTGTTGATTTATTAGAATCTCTGGATATATCGGCCTTTAAGGTTGGTTCTGGTGAGATCACAAATACCCCACTATTAAGGCACATAGCTTCAAAAGGAAAACCCGTAATTTTATCAACTGGCATGTCTACACTTGGTGAAGTAGAAGAGGGTGTCAATGCATTGACTTCAGCAGGCGCTAAAGAAATTGCATTATTACATTGTACATCAAACTATCCTCCATCGATAGAAGATACTAATTTAAAAGTAATGGATACACTAAAACAGTCTTTCCAAGTTCCAGTAGGCTATTCGGATCATACCATAGGTATGACAATATCAATTGGAGCAGTTTCGCTTGGTGCAACTATTATTGAGAAACATTTTACACTTGATAAAAATCTAGAAGGCCCAGATCACTTAGTATCATTAAATCCTGATGAACTAAAAGATATGGTTGATTCAATAAGAATGGTTGAAAAGGCTTTAGGTTCAAGTATAAAAAGACCTGTTGAATCAGAATTGGAAACACGACTTGTAGCGAGGAAGAGTGTAGTCGCTAAAGTGTCAATAAAAAAAGGGGAATTAATAACAAAGGATAAAATTACATTTAAACGTCCAGGAACAGGGGTCCTGCCAAAAGATTTAAATTTAATAATTAACCGAAGGGCCAAGAATGATATGGAAGAAGATCATATAATTAAGTTAAAAGACTTATGTTAGGGTGGCTAAAATGAAAAAAATCGCCTATATAACTGGTACAAGAGCAGACTTTGGAAGAATGATGTATACTCTAAAAGAAATTCAGAATAGTGAAGAGTTAGAATTGCAATTAATTGTAACTGGGATGCACCTTTCATCACAATATGGTTCGACAATAAAAGAAATTGAAAAAGATTTTAAAGTTAATTCTAAAGTTGAAATGTTACTTGCAAGTGATAGTGGCAGCAGTATGGCACAATCTCTCGGGTTTGGTATTATAAATATAACACAATCATTGAAGGAGTTAGAACCGGATTTATTATTGTTACTCGGAGACAGGGGAGAAATGTTAGCTGGTGCAATTGCTGCATCACATATGAATATACCAACCGTTCATATTGCAGGTGGCGACATATCAGGCACAATAGATGAGTCAATTAGGCACGCTATCTCAAAGTTTGCTCATTATCATCTAACTTCTACTAAAGAACATGCTAATAGGTTGATTGCGATGGGAGAGTCTCCTGAAAGAATAGAGGTGGTAGGAGCCACTGATCTTGATGCAATACTAAATATGAAGTTACTATCTAAGAAAGAAGTTGAACAAACTCTGGGTATAACTCTTGAACCTAGCTTTTTAGTACTTACCTATCATCCTGTTGTAAGTGAAATAACTTCTCTAGAATTGCAAATGAGAAATGTAATAAAAGCGGTTCATGAAATTGACTTACAAACTATTGTTATATCACCTAATTCAGATGCTGGAAGCAATATAATCCAAAATGTAATAAATGAACAAGGAAAAACAAAAGTACATGTTTTTAAAAATATTCCTTATCAGTGCTTTTTAAGTACTTTAAATTTAGCTAATGTTATGATAGGTAATTCTAGTAGTGCAATAATAGAAGCCCCTTCTTTTGGGTTGCCCAGTGTTAATATTGGTTCCCGTCAACAAGGAAGGACAAGAGGCAATAATGTAATAGACGTAGAACCGGATAAAAATATGATTGTTGAGGCTGTTAGATATGCTCTTAATAATAAAAGATTCCTGGAAATTGCCAATAAAAAAAATAACCCATATGGTCAAGGGGATGCTTATAAAAAAATTGTCCATTTTCTAGAAAATATAAAAATAGAAGATGTAAATTTGAATAAATCTTTTTATGATTTGACAAACTGTCATTTGAATAAAAATCTCATTTAATAAATTAATCATAAGTGCTAGGAATAGTGTTAGACCACATATTCGTAAAACGATAAAAAAGGGTGGTGATTTTTAGATGAACATATTAGTTACCGGTGGTGCTGGATATATTGGATCACACACATGCGCTGCTTTACTAGAAGCGGGACATACAGTGATTGTTGCTGATAATTTCTGCAACAGTAAAGCTGATACCTTAAACAAAATAAAAGATATTGCGAATAAAGAATTAATCTTTTATCAAATAGATGTGACTAATGAGTCTGCGGTATACACTATCTTTTTAAATCATGATTTAGATGGTGTTATTCATTTTGCCGGCTTAAAAGCAGTAGGTGAGTCAGTAGATATACCATTAACTTATTATTATAACAACATCGTTAGTACTATGATTCTTGCTAAAGCTTGTAAGGAGTATAGTGTTAATCGTTTTGTTTTCAGTTCATCAGCAACAGTTTACGGAGATAATAAGGTTCCTTTCATTGAAACTATGGATTTGTTACCAACTACTAATCCGTACGGTGAAACGAAAGCTATGAGTGAGCGAATTCTTACTGATATAGCTAAAGCAAATCCGGATTTTTCAGTTGCTCTCCTTAGATATTTTAATCCAGTAGGAGCCCATGAAAGTGGATTAATTGGGGAAGTGCCTAATGGTATTCCCAATAACCTTATGCCTTATGTTACGCAAGTTGCTAAAGGGAAACTGGACAAACTTCGAGTATTTGGTAACGACTATCCAACAATAGATGGTACTGGGGTAAGAGACTATATTCATGTGTTAGATTTGGCAGAAGGGCATGTTGCAGCATTAGATAATCTCGAAGCAGGTGCTAATGTTTATAACTTGGGAACTGGTCAAGGTACAAGTGTGCTAGAGTTAGTGAAAGCATTTGAAGAAGCTAATGGTATTGAAGTTCCTTATGAAATAGTAGAGCGTAGACCTGGAGATATTGCTTCATGTTATGCTGATGCTTCAAAAGCAAAAAGAAAACTTGGCTGGACAGCTAAACGTGATATTATTGCCATGTGCAGAGATGCATGGAACTTCGAAAAGAATTATAAGGATTTAGTTGAAACAAAATAGAGGTTCATTACCCGTTGAGTCAGATAACTTGGCTTGACGGGTTTATTTCAGTTGGTTTAATATCGACTACCAACGTAAAAGGACCATGCATTTCTCGGCACAATCCTCTTGAATTATTCCTTCGTGTACTTACGCAACAATTCTTCTTTTATAACTTTACTCCATTTTAAATCATTCGTCATTGTTGGCGACCATGGTAAAGAGTTGATTTAATTTCGTTTTATTAGTTGTATCTATATTGGGAAGCTCTTCAAATAAGTATTTAAGATAGTTAAGTGGATTCACTCCATTTTCTTTGGCTGTTTCTACAATATTGTAAATGACTGAACTAGATTTTGCACCCTTCACAGTATTGCTAAACACCAATTTTTCCTTTCAATAATAAAGGGCTTAATAGACCGTTTTGAGCAATTGTTATCAATTTCTAATCTCCTATTGAGCTAGCCGGAAGACGGGCATCCAACATCGAAATATCACTCAATCAATGGCTTGGTCAATTGCCGCACAACTTATTCAAATCCATTATTTTCGACTGTAGGAAAGCGTTCTCCAATTGGAAATCCATCAGTAATCAACCAAATGTTGATATTTACTTCGCTGATCCTGGTACACCATTACAAAGGGGGTTAAATGAGCATTCCAACGGAGAGGGGTTACCAAAAGAAATGGACTTCACCCCTGTGTCACAGGACTATATTTCCAAGGTTACTTTCAGACGAAACAGCACACCAAGGAAGTCCCTAAATTACAAAACACCGATTGAGCGCTTCATAGATTGTGTGGGTGAAGATTTTGACAAAAGCCTATTTTCTCGCTTAATTTGACTCTCTTGGGGGGGGTCAAGACACTCCCCAATATGCTTCTTCTTCCTTCCCTACCTGCTCTAGAAACTCCAAAGCAAGTCCATTAAATATATCCGCTTCTTCAATGTTACACACGTGGCCGCAATGTGGAATCGTGTGCAGCTTTGCTTTTGCTTCTAATTTTACGTGGTTTTGGATGCCTTTTAGGAACATGTGGTCTTCGGCTCCGGATACGTATAGCTTCGGGATCGTGTTTAGGTTTTCACGTAGTTGTTCGTACACTTTATAGGAATCGCGGATGACATATGTCCAGCCAAGGTAGGCGGGTTTGCCTAGTTTGCGTGCTTCTTGGAGGAAGATGTTCCGTGATTTGCTGTGATTGGGCTTTGGCATGAGTATATGGGCGAATATGGTGTATGGTAGCATATACGGTAATATATAGCGAAATGGAAAGGATATGGCTAGTCTTCCTATCCATTCGCCCCATTTCAACCATTTGCCTGCCGCTCCTGCAAGTACCATGGATTTGATTCTGTCTGGGTATTCCATAGCGATTTGTTGCATGATGACGGTGCCGAGTGATACGCCGAGAAAGTGTGCGGATGGAATCTTCTCGGCGTTCAATACGTCGATGACTTGTTTGCTTGTTGTGGACAATAGGTTGTTCGTTTTCCTATATGGTGACTGCCCGTGACCAGGTAAGTTGATAAATAATAGATTGTAGTGTGCACGGAATGGCTCGATTTGTTTGTTAAATATTTGATAGTTGCCACCTAGTCCGTGGAGGAAGATGATCCATGGTTGTACTGCTTCATTTCTATACGTTGTGTAGCTTAATGTCGTTGGCATAAGTTCCTCGCTTTTAATTTTTTATGGCGCCATTTAGAATGCGATGTAACATGTCCTCATCCATGTTCAGGTGTGGCATGTTCTGTTTGCGGAGTAATGCTTGCGTGTTCGTGTCATCAAAGGTGACGTTTTTGCTCCAGTATGGTTTGAATACTTTCATTGGTTCATTAAATGCGAGCTCTTCCTTCGTTAATGCTCCGTTATAATCAGCGGGAACCATTTCGATGTTTGGAAAGGCTAGCTTCTGTTTCACCATATCGAATAGCGCCCGATTCGTCGGTGGATGTGGATTCGTAATGTGGTAAATCTTGTTCGCTTCTTTGGCTGTGGCAGCTGCTACTAATACATCGACAACGTAATCGACTGGGACGAAATTTTGGGATGTATGTGCAGTGCAAAGAAATTTAAAGGTTTCGTTTTGTGATGTTTGTTTGCGTGCCATTCTTTTCTTAAATAGGCTTAATCCTCGAATCACGCCGTATAATGCAAAGCTCGTCTCTGCTTCTCCTGTTGTCGAGTCCCCAATAATGATGGCAGGGCGGAAGATGTTCACATTCATCACGTCTTTATATTGGCTTGCGAGATGTTCGCCGTGACATTTGCTTTCCTCATAAGCGTTTACAAATGGCTGGTCTACTCGGTGTAATTCTTCTTTAGCGTGTGGCTTCATGCCGAGCGTATAGGCCGTGCTTACATAATTGAAATGCGGTGCTTGAATCTTCTTGGCAAGTTCAAGCATGTTCCTCGTTCCTGTTACATTAATGTGAAACGTCTTCTCTCTCTCGGTATTATCAAAGGAAAGGTAGGCGGCACTGTGGTAAACCGTATCAATTTCACCAGTTAAGAGGTCGATGTCTTCTTCGTGAATGCCTGCATTTTCTTTCATTAAGTCGCCTTCAATGATAAATAAACGATGTTGCGCTTCCAGTGGTACTGCTTGCATCAACTGATCTGCTTTACGCTCGTTACGTGCAAGTGCATACACTGTATGTCCTTGTTGCATGAAACGAATTGTCAATTGTTTTCCCACGAAACCTGTCGCGCCTGTTAGTAATATGTTCATGTTGGTTTATAGCCCCCGCTGTTCAATCTATGTGTCAAACGTATCATTGTTTTAATTTAACAAAAATTTAACCGATTCTTTACGGTATGTTTAGAATAACACAAAAATGTCGAAAAAAGTGTATAAAAAATGTGGGAATCATAGGAGTAGACGAATCATTTCCTTTTCCTTTTGCGCTATAATTTGTCTTATTAATATCGTAAACTGCTTATAAGGGGGTTATTGGGTTATAATGTCGGAGATTAATATTGTAAGGGTGGTGAACGGATTGAAGAAGCCTTATCAGTTACCGTTGTTACCAATAACATTCTCCGCTGATCAGGAGCTTGCCTTTTATAAGCGAGTGGTAGAAGCAACATCTAAATTAGAGAAGTTAAAACAGAAATTGCATTATTCTTTAGTAAATCAATCGTTTATTCAGTTATTAACATTACATGAATCCGTACAATCTACACGTATTGAAGGGACTCAAATAACCTTTTCAGAGATGCTAGAAGATGAGATTGAACAACAAGAAGAATGGGAAAAAATAGAGGTTCGAAATTATCGAAACGCTTTACGAAAAGGGGTTGAATCTATTCAGCTTGGTTATCCAATTTCTGAGCGCTTGGTAAGAGACATGCATCGAGAGTTAATGAAAGATGAGAGAGGCGCAACTGGGTCGGCAGGAGAGTACCGAAAAGTCCAAAACTTTATAGGACCTACCAAAAAATTAAAGGACGCTACGTACATTCCACCAGAGCCACAGTTAATGGGAGAGTATATGTCTAATTTAGAAAAATATATAAATGGGCATCCTTATCTAGAGGATGAAACGGAAACTTTACATGATCTTATAAAAACAGCTATTATTCATGCTCAGTTTGAATCTATTCATCCTTTCTTAGATGGGAATGGTCGGCTTGGAAGAATACTTATTGTTCTGTATATGCTGCAATCGAAATTAATCAACTCGCCAATTTTCTTCCTTAGTGAGGAATTAGAAAAAGAAAAATTTAAATATTACAGCTTGTTGAATGGTGTCAGAGGAATTAGTGGAAATAATCCAGATTGGGAAAGTTGGATATTATTCTTCCTAGATTCAACGATACGCATGGCGGATGATCAATATCAAAAATTAGATAAAGCCGAACAATTATACAATAATGGGTTGAAGAAACTAACGAAAATGTCGACGAAACAAGTTTGGGAAGGTGTAATGAAGCATCCAATTGTGACAGTTAACCAAATACAACAGGAGACTAAACTTGCTGCTTCTACTATTCGGAAAGGCTTAAATGAACTTGTAGCATTCGGGTTGGTATACTCAGACAATCGTCAACGTAATCGCCGTTTCTTCCAATACGACTTAATTCGCATCATGACGGAATAACTGTACTATCGAAACAAATGTAACAAACATTTAATGAAATTCGACAAATATTGACTTAAATCGATAGTTACTTATGGTATAGTATATAGCGATAATCCATTAGGGTGGTGTCGGTAATGCCTGTCGAGGAGCAGCAGCATTGGAAAGTAATGATGGAAGAAATTATCGAACTAACGAATGAAACGGAGCTCACATGTGCGAAAGATGTTGTCGAAGAAATGGTCGCACGTTTGCAAGCTTCTTCGGTGCATCAACATTCATAGAATACAACTAGATTAAATCCCCAAGCCCTTTTTCAAGTGCTTGGGGATTCGCATTTTACATGTGCTGCGTTATTATTTAAACTAAACGTATGGATTGTGAAGGAAAGGCGTTGAAATAATGGCGAAAGTAAATCGCAATGAAGCATGTCCATGTGGAAGCGGCAAGAAGTACAAGAAGTGCTGTGGAAAGCAGTCGGTGGTTACATCGATTCATGAGTTGGTCAATCAAGAGTTATGGGATAATTTGAATGAGTTATGTGTATATACAATGGAGAATGATCCAGCTGTTAAGCGAAAAGCTTATGCAGAGAAAGTGATTCAAATTATGGATGTTTATCATACAGCATTTTATAAGCCAGATTCCAATGGTGTACGTTTGATTGAACGCTTTATAGAGAAGAATCATGCATCGATGAAACGAAAGCAAACGAGAGAGTCGATAGAAGCATGGATGGATGTTGAAGTAGGGTTCTTTGAAATAGTATGCTGGGGGCAAGATAAGGTAGCGGAAATAAAGAACAGCATTACAGGAAATCGTTCGATGGTTGTGTTTACTGAAGAAGAAGCGGCGGATGAACGTTTAAGAAAGGCGGATTTCTTTGCAGGGATGATTGGGAAATGGGGAAGTTGCTACCGTTTCCTTCCTTTTCCGTTGCAACTAAGTAAAGCTGATTATAAGAAAATGATGGAAATTGCACAATCGTTGCATGAACAGACAGATTCGTCTAGCTTTGAAGAGGTAGTCGTTAGTCGTTATATCGATATTATTACTCAATTTGTAGAAGAACCAGTAGATACGATGGCAGCTATGAAAGAATTGGAAAGGGATGCGCGCTATCAGGAGGTACTAGCGTTGTTTCGCATGCACAGTGGTCTCGCTCATCGTAGGGATGTTATCGCCAAAGCCGAACGTTACTGGCTTATGTATTGCCTGAATTATAATATTAAAGGAAAGAAGATGGGAATATATGCAGCTGCTTTAGAATATTTAATTCGCGACAGTCCGCTCTTCGGTGTAAGAGAACAATGTACGCAAAAAAAGATAGCCGATAAATATGGCGTGAGTGTGACGAGTATTGGAAAACGCTTAGCTGATTTAGATGAAATTTGGCCAGCCTTTTTCGCTATGGAACAGCAAATAGTAGATGATAGCTTTTCTGAAGGTATGGTTACGGATGATATATTGCCTTCGACAGTGTTGTTTCCGTTAGCTGAACGGTCGACGTATGAAGTAACAGAGAGGCTCAACAGTCATGGGGATATAGAAGATGAACAACAGCTTAGAGATTTATTAGATAAGTATGTGGAAGCGTCGTTTGAACCGGAAACGAAGCAACAACAGGCGCAGCTACTCGTGTATGAGGCGATGGAGCAAGCTAGTGATGTCCGTCTTAATTTGATTGAGCAGGCGTTGCAACTAGATCCGTATAATAGTGATGCCAATACGGTGAAGGCTTTTTATGAAGAGGATGATGAACAGGCGCTGAAATATAGCCAAACAGCCATACGTGCAGCGAAAGAGCGTGTAGGAGAAGTCTTTTTACAAGAGGAAATGGGCAGTTTATGGGGGCATTTGTCTGCGCGTCCTTATTTGCGAGCACTTGCTGGTTTAGCAGATTTATATGAAATGTTTGGGATGGAAGAGCAATCGATTCATGTGTTAGAAGATATACTTGAAGCGAATACAAATGATAACCAAGGAATTCGTTATGAATTAATAAGGCTTTATTTAGAGTGTGAGCAGTATGATCAAGCGAAAGCGTTGCGCAACACTTTCGCAGAAGATGCCCATTTCAGCATGCTGTATAACGATGTGCTTATTCATATCGGCTTGCATGCTTCAAGAGCACACATAGAGAAGCTTATTCAGAAGGCCATTTCAGCAAATCCGGAAGTGGCAGTTCTGCTTGAGCATCCTACTAGTATACCGAGAGATGATAATTGGTCGGCAGCGGCAATACAATATGCCGAGAAGCATTCATTAGCATGGTATGGACATGAACACTGGTTACAATAAGAAGGAGCCAACGATTAATGGCTAGTCGTTGGCTTCTTTTTTTCGTTCATTTACTTATCGTATAATTGCTGATAAAGAAAGCGACAATAACTTGTTCGTTCCATTTGCTTCTTAATTACATACTTTGAGACGGGGAGTTGAGTCGTTGTCCCATTTTGAAAATGGATGATCACATGTTTCGTTCCATTTTCAGCTATGTCTTTAATATGTGAAGCAAATAGCCATACACAATTAGGTTGTTTCGATGATTGTGTAGGGAACGCAAAGATATCTTGTTGCGGATGAATGGCTATGGGTACTTTCTTCTTATATTCTGTTCGATTGATTGTTGCTAATCGTCGTCCTTCATAATCAGAGAAGCCTTCTAAGCATGCGGATAAGATTACTTCTTGAGGGGTAGCTGATACATAGATATCACCTTCTACTTTATCGGTGATTTTCGTTTGATACGTTTCTTGCGGTGAAGCAACAATCATCATCGTGTTCGGTCCTATTAATCCACGCTCTTCCTTTGAACGGTAGTGATTTCCATCCATTATCATAATGAATTTCTCCCTTCATTTTCCTTCTTCATGTTACTACAATCATTACTACTACTGTTGACAACGAGCGAAATGAATCATACTACCCTCCTTTCATGATTCAATGGGATGATGAGCGGTGTTATTGAACTTACTAAAGACTCATAGATGTTCATTCATTTCCGTAATGTAAAGTCCATAACATAATAGAAAAGAAGGAGAAATTTAATCATCCAATGATAGATTAGTCCCCTTTCCAAACCTTATTATACATAATAGTTAACATTCATACCATTACTTAACAAAAAATTAAAACTATATATACATTATTGTAATATTTATGAAAGGTGTCCGTTTTCTCCTTAATTTTGTATATACGGTTTGTTCACTTCTGTTGAATAGGACGTTTCGGTGATGATATGTCCCATTTAATTGGGTCATACGTCACGTATCTATAGATGAAAGCGGGTTCCTTTTTCGATACGCTGAAGATACCGCGGAATAAGCAAAGAAGCGCGCTTTTTTAGAATGAGGAAGTCGTGACACAATTAGAATATGAACAGCTCGTGGCAGATTATCATCCGATGATTCATCGCACGATTCACCGGCTAGGAATTATGGATCCGTTTGGCGAGTTTTATCAAGAAGGGCTGCTAGCATTATGGGAAGTGGCGCAAACGTATGATGAAGAGAAGGGGAAGCTATCGCCTTACGTTTATTTCATTATAAGAAATCGGCTCATTAGCTTTATTCGTTCTCGAAATCGTAAGCAAGCGCAGACAGAAGAAATAATGGAAAAAAGTCGTGATGAAGCAACTGTTGAAATGGAAATAGATGCGTTCGATCCATTTCTATATGCGCATATTCAAAGCGTCTTAACCGTTAATCAAATGAAATGGTTTAACGGTTTTATCCTCCAAGACCTAGCGGTAAAGGATATTGCTAGGAAGGAAGGAGTATCCATAAATGCAGTGAAGAATTGGGCGCGCCTAGCCAAGCAGAAATTAAGAAGTGAAACCGTTTTGCTTGAATATGTCGGCAAAACGATGGAAGGCTAGGTCGTGCAGGCAAAAATTCATCATATTTCTCGATAGAATGTATATGGTATAATAGAAAAATAATGTCAACATAGATGAATCATATACGTAAAAGGGAGTATGAAATGAATACAGAAACGACGAAATCACATCATCACACAAAGAAACGTAAATGGGTAATGCCTGATGCGTATGTTATTTTATTCTTCATCTTGTTCTTAGTTGCTTGTGCAACGTATATCGTTCCAGCGGGGACCTTTGAAAGAGTAACACAAGATGACGTGACGACGGTTATACCTGGTAGTTTCGAATATGTACAATCCAATCCAACTGGAATCATGGAACTGTTCCGATCCATTCAAGAAGGGATGGTTCAGTCCGCTTCTTTAATCTTCCTCGTGTTAATTATAGGGGGAGCATTTGCAGTTATTGAATCAACAGGTTCGATTGACGCTTT
The DNA here is from genome assembly GCF_000775615.1 of Pontibacillus litoralis JSM 072002. GTDB lineage: Bacteria > Bacillota > Bacilli > Bacillales > BH030062 > Pontibacillus > Pontibacillus litoralis. The sequence continues at coordinate 54,325 of NZ_AVPG01000014.1, read as the reverse complement.
AATTATGAAAACAATTAATAAAACGAAGAATAAAGAATGGTTGCTAATCGCGATTGTAAGTACGCTGTTCTCCATTTTTGGGTCGCTGGGCATTATTGTCAACGCTGTAATTGCCTTCTTACCAATTGGTGTTATCATTGCTCGGTCAATGAAACTAGATGCCATCGTCGGTGTCTCGATCATTTACCTCGGTATGTACGCTGGATTTAACACCGCATTTCTTGACCCACTATCAACAGGATTGGCACAAGAAATTGCCCAAGTACCGCTTTTCTCTGGCATTAGTTATCGAATCATTATTTACATTACGATTCTATTAACTACGATTCTATATATTACATGGTATGCCAATCGGATTAAGAAATCTCCTGAGAAAAGTGTGCTAGGAGAGAATCGCTTTCCGAAAATGATGGAAAAGAATTTGGAAGAAGCAGCACCTGACTTAAATGGGAAGCATATCGCCGTACTGCTTTGGTTAACATTCGGTGTCGGCTTGTACGTATTTGGTGTCTTCCAGTATGATTGGGCTTTAAATGAAATGGCGGCAATATTTATTATGGTTGCTATCGGTACAGCTATTATTGCCCGCATTTCTCCAAATAAACTCGTGAAGGAATTCTTCGAAGGCTGTAAAGGGCTCGTATATGGCGCAATGATTATCGGTATGGCCAGATCCATCGTTGTCGTACTAGAGAACGGTCAAATCCTTGATACAATCGTTAACGGCATGGCAATTATGATGGAGCCATTCTCTAACATTAGTGGTGCCATCGCTATGTTTATTGCCAACGCAGTATTTAACTTATTCGTTGCATCAGGAAGCGGTCAAGCCGTTATCGTCATGCCAATTATGACACCACTAGCAGATATGATGGAAGTCCCTCGTCAAGTCGCCGTGCAAGCGTACAAAATGGGAGACGGATTTTCCAACGTGATTACACCAGTATCCGGTATCTTGATGGCCAGCTTAGCAATCGCAGGCGTATCATGGGTCAAATGGGTTCGATTCGTCTTCCCACTATTCCTTATGTGGATGGCTATTGGATCAGTGTTCCTAACCATCGGTGTCTTAATCGGCTGGGGCGCATAATAATAGGAAGTAACAAGAAAACCAAGAGTGATAGTAGCGCTCTTGGTTTTTCTTTTAGATTAAGGGAGTGGTAGGTTGTATGTTTGGAAGATGGCATTGGTTAATATCTTGACTCCATGTATCATAGACTTATGGTTAAATTCCATTTGCGGATGATGTAGTCCTGGTTGTAAATCACACCCTAATCCAAGCATGGTAGCTTTAATGTTCGGACGTTTAATCGTGTAAAAATGAAAATCGTCCCCTCCTGGTGAAACTAAGCGTGGGTCAACCTTCTCTTCACCTAACGTTTCACAAATTGCCTCTTTCATTATGGAAACAGCCTCTTCGTTCGTAACGGCTGCTGCAATTCCGTGCGTAGGCTTAAACTCGATATGTGTATGTGTTTGGTGTTTAACGCCTTCTACAACTTGTTTCACTTCTTCTATAAGTTCCGCCATTAATTCATTTGTTTGTGCACGTAAGTCTAAAGCTAAGTGCGCTCGTCCAGGAATAATGTTAGTATTCTTTCCACCTGCTTGAAATCTCGTTACTTTGACAGAATGTGGCGTGTTAGGAGTTAGCCGAATAGCATTTATCCCATTGACAATTTGCATTCCAATATTGATAGCATTTTTATTCAAGTGTGGCCTTGCTCCGTGAGCGTCATGACCTTGAATATCCATTTCAATCGATTGAGTTGCTCCGTGTACAATCATCGGTGTGGCTCTTCCGTCTTCTGTTTCTTGGAATGGTCGTAAATGAATACCATATAAATAATCCACATCGTCCACTACGCCTTTTTCCACCATCTTTAGTGCTCCAGTTCCTGTTTCTTCAGCCGGTTGAAAGATAAATTTAATGGCTACTTGTTCTTTTATATTAGGAAGCTGCTCTAAGGACCATAATACACCTAGTACGATGGACATATGCGCGTCATGACCACAGGAATGATTCGGTTGAAATGTTCCATTCACTTCTTGCCATAATGCATCCATGTCAGCGCGAATAGCTACAATTGGTAAGTTCTTGTCGAATGATCCATACTTTCCAATGACTCCCGTACAATCATTAAAGGTTATTGTCTCGCATCCGTGTTGTTCAAGAATGGATTGAATGTAACTCGTCGTTTGTACCTCTTCCCAGCTTATTTCACCATTTGCATGTAAGTATTCAAAGGTGTTTAACACATTTGGATAAATAGAATCTGTGAATAATTTCATCCTTGACTTCCACCTTTCACAAAGAATTTATATGTTTCGTTAATGGTTGAGAACTTAGAATGATGAATAATCTCTTGAAGTATGGCATTTATTACCGAAAGTGTCACAGGACCTTTAGTAAATATATTCTCTCTTCCTGTTTGAATCGGTAGGACTATGTCAGAGTGTTCAACGATAGGAGATACTTTGGAATCTGTAATACCTAGAACCGTTATGCCTTTCTTCTTTGCTTCTTGTGCGATTCGTATTGTTTCCATGGCATAGCGATAGAAAGAAATAACTAGGACGCACCCCTTATCTGAGAGATGATTTAATAAGCCAGTGTCTACTTCAGGTCGGTATAATTCTGCGTTACCTATTGTTAAGTTTAAGTTGAAATACAACCAGTGCGCTAAAGTAAATGAATGATAGTAACCTACAATTAATACTTTTTCTTTAGAGAGGATCGTATCGGCAAATTGTTGTAGTAAAGCGCCATCTAATTGAGAAATTGTATTTTGTAATAATAGGAGATCGGTTTGCATGCTATGTTCATATGGAGATTGAGTATTTAATTCGGGTGCCTGATATGAGTTGAGTAAGTGGTGATGGACTTCTTGCTGCAATGCACGATAACCACTATAGCCAATCTCATTACAAAAACGAATGACGGTTGCTTCACTTACTCCGATGTATTCCCCAACTTTTTTCACGGGATGAATAGCGAAAATTTTTGGATCCGCTAATAAGCATTCCGCCACTTTTTTAAGCCCTTTGGTCAATTGTGCAAATTTCTCTTCTGTAAGTTGAATATACGATTTCCTCATGAATCCATGCTCCTATAAAGTTTTTACTTTATTATCTATTGAAATAAAGTATATACTACATTATAATAGTTTGCAAATTAAGAATTATCAGAAAAACAAGGAGGGAAATACGTGAAGACAGAGACGAATACACAACCAAATAAGAAAAAGATGGCTTTACCAGATGCATATGTCATATTATTTTTTATATTATTTTTGGCTGCATGTGCTACCTATTTAATACCAGCTGGCACATTTGAGCGAGTAACAGAAGACGATATTACGACAGTGGTGCCAAATAGTTATCAACAAACAGAATCAAGTCCGACTGGTGTTATAGAATTGTTTCGGGCAATTCAAGAAGGGACGGTTCAATCAGCTCCATTAATTTTCTTAGTTCTCATTATTGGGGGTGCTTTTGCTGTAATTGAATCTACCGGTGCAATAGACGCACTCATTATGAAGACGATTCAAAAGACTAAGGATAAAGAATGGGTATTGATTGCTATTGTATGTACGTTGTTCTCGATTTTTGGAACTTTGGGCATTATTGTGAATGCTGTTATAGCTTTTATACCAATCGGCATCATATTGGCTAGGTCAATGAAATTAGATGCTATCGTCGGAGTTGCTATTATTTATCTTGGTGCTTATGCAGGGTTTAATACCGCTTTTTTAGATCCGTTAACGACTGGAACGGCACAGCAAATTGCTCAAGTTCCGCTTTTTTCAGGGATAGGCTACCGAGTTTTGATTTATATGACGGTTCTTTTGGCAACGATACTATACATTGTTTGGTATTCCAATAAAGTAAAAAGAAACCCTGAGAAAAGTGTATTGGGAGAGGATCGTTTTCCTAAAGTGGAGGAAAAAGATATAGACAAGAGTACTCCAAACTTAACTGGTTTGCATAAACTTGTGATTGCTTGGTTATCTATTGGGATTGCTATTTATGTTTTTGGTGTATTTCAATATGAATGGTCATTAAATGAAATGGCTGCTGTGTTTCTTATTATTGCAGTTGGTACAGCAATTATCGCTCGTATTTCCCCGAATGATTTAGTTTATGAGTTTTTTGAAGGATGTAAAGGCTTGGTTTATGGCGCATTAATTATAGGGATGGCGAGATCGATTGTTGTAGTTTTAGAAAATGGACAAATACTTGATACAGTTGTACAAGGAATGGCGACTATGATGGAACCATTCTCCAACGTTGGCGGTGCTATTGCCATGTTTATAGCAAATGCTGCCTTTAATCTATTTGTTTCATCAGGAAGTGGTCAAGCAGTAATTGTAATGCCAATTATGACGCCACTAGCAGATATTATGGAGATTCCGAGGCAAGTAGCTGTTCAAGCCTATAAATTAGGAGATGGCTTCTCGAATGTAATCACACCTATTTCAGGTATTTTAATGGCTAACTTGGCGATTGCAGGTATTTCTTGGGTGAAGTGGATTCGTTTCGTTTTTCCTTTGTTTTTAATTTGGATGGTTATAGGAGTAATCTATTTAACTATTGCTGTCATGATAGGATGGGGAGTTTAAATGTTTATTATTCAAGAAGTAATCATGTACAAAATGAAAATGGAAATGAAATCACCATTTACTACGAGTTTTGGCACACAATATGATCGAGAATTTATTCTTGTGGAAGTGAAAGATGAAAATGGCTTATCAGGGTGGGGAGAATGTGTAACTTCAAGCCTCCCGCTGTATTCTGAGGAGTATACAAATACAGCATGGATTTTTATGAAAGAGTGTTTAATACCATTGGTTGTTCATCAACAAATGAATCATCCAGATGAAGTGTTCCCAAAATTCGAAGCGTATAAAGGGAATTATATGGCGAAATCAGCTGTTGAAGGTGCTATATGGGATTTATATGCTAAATCGAAAGGAACTACTTTAGCGAAAGCTCTAGGCGGGAGCAAGCAACATATTGAATCTGGAATTAGTCTAGGGATTCAAGAGAATACAGAAGACTTACTACAATCAATTAAGAAAAATGTGGATGAAGGGTATAAGCGTATTAAAGTAAAGATTGAACCCGGACGAGACGTAAGTGTAGTGAAGGAAATAAGAAAGTTCTTCCCTGACTTACCTTTAATGGTGGATGCAAACTCAGCGTATACGCTCGATGATGTGCATATAATGAAAGAGTTAGATCGATATAACTTATTGATGATTGAGCAGCCGCTTACTTCTGGTGACTTGATTGATCATGCTACATTACAGCAACAAATTAGCACGCCTATTTGTTTGGATGAAAGTATTCATTGTTATCGAGAGGCGAGACAAGCAATCGAACTAGGAAGCTGTAAAATTATAAATGTAAAGATTGGTAGAGTTGGGGGATTAACAGAAGCGAAGCGCATTCATGACTTATGTAAAGAACATGGCATTGCTTTATGGTGTGGGGGGATGCTAGAGTCTGGTGTTGGTAGAGCGCACAATATTGCGATTGCTACTTTAGCAAACTTTACTTATCCAGGTGACACTGCTTCATCTGATCGTTATTGGGAAGAGGATGTCATATCTCCATTAGTGGAAGTGCATAATGGTACCATTATGGTTCCGCAACGACCTGGTATTGGCTATGAAGTAGATTTAGATATCGTGAACAAATACGTGGTAGAAAAAGCAACATTTTAACCGAAGGGGCTGTTCTTTAGTGGACAGCTCTATTTTTCATGAAGGGGATAGGGGAATTCCGAATCTATACAAAAGTGAAACCTAACTACCCATCCATACGTCTATTACTATAGTCTCACGAATGAATGCACTTGTAATCAAAATGTAACTATACAAATCCAATTAATGTATTGTAAAATTATCGGAGCAATGTGGTTTCTTGCACTAATTTGTCGGATAAAGATGATAGAATAGTATATAGATTATGGAATGAGGTGTTGGGATTGGCTTCTCGTCAAGCGAAAAAACAGCAAAAGAAGAAAAAACAATGGTGGAAAATCCTCTTAGTTACACTATTAATACTAGTGCTAGGTGGATGTGCTTACATGTGGTCCGTTTATTCTGATGTAAAACAAACAGTGGATGAAGAGATGCATGAGCCGGTGTCATCAATTGATACAAAAGTTGGAGAGAAGAAGATGAAGAAGAAAGAACCGCTGAACATTTTATTAATGGGGGTGGATGAGCGTGCCGGTGACAGTGGGCGATCAGATGCGCTAATGGTTCTTTCACTTGTGCCAGAGAACGAACAGATGACATTAGTTAGTATTCCACGTGATACTCGTACGACATTAGTTGGTAGAGGGACGGAAGATAAGATTAATCACGCGTATGCCTTTGGCGGTAAGGACATGGCTATCGATACGGTCGAGAATTTCTTAGATATTGAATTAGATTATTATGTGAAGCTGAATATGGAAGGATTGGAAGACTTAGTAGATGCCGTTGGCGGTATTCAGGTGGACAATCCATTCCAATGGACAGGTAAAAGCGGCAAAGTGTATGCAGAAGGTGTTATCTCTTTGAGTGGTAGTGAAGCAATTGAATTTGTTCGAATGAGAAAGCAAGACCCGCGTGGTGACTTCGGACGTACGGAGCGTCAACGTCTCGTTGTACAAGGTATTATTGAGAAAGGTGCTAGTTTCTCTTCTGTAAATAAGATAAATGATATTTTAGATGTGCTTGGTCAAAATGTAAGCACGAACTTGAAATTCTCTGAAATGCAGAAGCTTGCACTTGATTACCGCGGAGTGTTGAAAAATCAAGAATCTTATCAAATGGAAGGAAGCGGTCAGAACATCGGTGGCATTTATTATTTAGTGGTGCCTGATACCGAGGTGCAGAAAGTTCATGGCATGCTTTCAGCTGAATAGATGATAGGCAAGACAGGGAGATGCTTTCTTCCTGTCTATTTTTTTATAGATAGACACCTAACTGTTTTCTCCGTGCGATTATAGAAGTGAATGAATTGATAAAGGGAGGATGAAAGATGGTGAAACGAGTAGCGTGTGATCATGGGCATGGCTTATACACGAAAGGGAAGCGAACGCCAGATGGAAAGCAAGAATGGTTGTTCAATCAAGAAGTTGGTAAAGCTTGCATGAACCGATTAAAGCAATACGATGCGGTAGAGGTTATTAGGCTTGATGATCCAACTGGAAAAGAAGATGTATCTCTTAATCGCCGGACAGATAAGGCAAATCGTTTTGGTGCAGATATACTTGTTTCCATTCACCACAATGCATACATGGGAAAATGGGGGAATCATACCGGAACTGAAACATATACGTACATTGGGAATTGGCCTTATGCCGAGCGATTAGCAGAAGAGCTTCACCAACGCGTATTGAACGTATATGGCTTACGAGATCGCGGCTTGAAGAAGGCGAACTTCCACATGTTACGGGAATCTACTATGCCGGCTGTATTGTTAGAAATGGGCTTTATGGATTCAACGGTTGATATAGAAATCCTAAGTGACAAACGGAAACTAGCAAAGGCCGGCGTAGCTATTGCAGATGGAATTGCCGACTATTTAGGGTTAACGTTAAAACAAGCGGATCAAGCACGCATTCAAATCACAGACTTAAATCCAGGGAAAATAGAAATGTTGTCTCGCTATTTTATGGAACGTCATTGGTGGGCGGATGTGGACTTTGTTCAAGGGGTTCCTAAAGTGATAACAGGGACGCTAAGCAAAGGTATGCAGAAAGATTTTGAAAAGTGGCTAAACGCAAGAGGTTGGAATTATCAGTTGATTCATTAGGAAAAATGGGTACTGCATTACACCCCCTCGTCAAAAGTGAATTTTTTTTAACATTTTTCTTTGAAAATGATATAATAGACCTATATTCTGAGGGGGGAATAAATTGATCGATATGCACTGTAACGTTCTACCAAGGTATGATGCGAGTTCTCAAGTGAAGCGTGATAGTGTTCAAATCGCTAAAAAAGCGTACCTAGATGGTGTTCATACGATTGTTGCGACACCACTTGAGAATAGTGGTGTTATGGAGAATGATATGCATGTACTGCGTCAATCTGCAAATGCGTTTGAACAGTTGTTAGAGAAGCAGCATATAGCGATAAAAGTGATAGCTGGGCAAACGGTACGATTAAGTGATGCACTGATAGAAGAGTTACAGAGTAGTAACGTTCCAACAATCGCTGGAACTAATTATGTAATGGTTAAAATGCCACATGCACATATCCCTTACGATACGAGCGATAAGCTATATGAGCTACAAATCGCTGGTTACTATCCAATTATTGTCCAAGCAGAACGAAACAAACAATTGAGAGACCATCCAGACACACTATATAAGTTGGTGAAGTATGGATCTTATGTACAAATCCAATCTGGCAGCATATGTGGAGAATTCGGGAAAGAGGTGCAGAAATTCGCGCATCAAATGATCGAACATAACCTTGCTCACTTTATAGGGAGCGGTAATCAACAGGGAAACAACAAGTACAACTTAAAGCGTGCTTTAGATATAATCGAGAAGCAACACGGTGTGGAGAAGAAGCATACCCTAATCGAGAATGCCGCTTTGCTTGAAGCAGGACAAACCGCAATGAGAGATATGCCAGAGCGAATTCAACATAAATCATGGTTCCAATCTTTGTTTGGAACCAAGAAGTAGCCTACTACATTGCTAGTGGCTATTTTTTTTAATTATGACAGGCTTCGAGTAATTTCCCGGGAAATAGGGGGATTTTTTTCTATATTTTTTGTCGGAATGTGCCTAACACAAAGGGAAATCGTGCTAGAATGGATAAGTGGAAATAGGTTCGGTTGAAAATAGTGACACACAAGCTTAGTATTTTAGTAGAAGCGTTAGTAGCAAATTAAATGGAGGAAGTTTATATGATGAAAGGAAAATGGGGCCAAGCGATTGTAGCTAGTGTGATAGGTCTAGCAATTACAGCTGGTCTTATCTTTTATTTGGTGCAATACAATGATCCAGAGGCGGTTGTTGTTGCACGAAATAATTCAGGAAATACGTTAGACATTGTGAAGAAAGACAATAATTTTCAGTTGATAGCAGATCGGGAAAAAGCAAAGAAAGAGAAGAAGAAAAAAGAAAAGAAAGAATATCGAGTATCTAAAGCAGATGAAGATATGTATGTAAATGTAGATGTACTTAAGGTTCGAAAAGGTCCCGGCACCTCCTATAAAGTCGTCGGTAAGTTGGTGAAAGATGAGTCCATTAAAGTAACAGGAAAAACAGATAATCATTGGTACCGTTTTACTTATCAAGACGACCATGCATTTGTCAAAGGTTCTAATTTATCTAAGCAAGCTTCAGAAGAAAAGCTGAACGAAGAAGCAGGTCCCTCCTCACCGACATATGTGAAGGGTGTGTTAATTGCGAGCAAAGAACACCCGTTGCCTAAAGATTATGCACCTGGTGAAAGTACAGAAGCCCGTAACGCGTTTAATGAAATGGCTAAAGATGCAGAGAAAGCTGGATATGAGCTAGTGGCCTTTAGTACGTATCGCTCGTATGACTATCAAGTAAATCTATTTAATAATTATGCAGAACGAAATGGTATTGAAGCGGCGAACCGATATAGCGCGAAACCTGGTGAATCAGAGCACCAAACTGGTTTGTCCTTTGATGTTGGAGAAGTTGGGAAAGAGGATCAATGGTTTGAATATACGGATGCAAGTAAATGGATGGCAAACCATGCACACAAGTACGGCTTTATTGTTCGCTACCCGAAAGGAAAAGAAGACATAACGGGATACATTTATGAGCCGTGGCATCTACGTTATTTAGGAACGGATTTAGCAGTAAAAGTGAAAGAAAGCGGGTTAACATTAGAAGAATATTTAGGAATGAAATAAAGACAAGGGTGCTTTAATACGGAGCATCCTTTTTGCTTCATGCAGATTGGTCGATTACAATGAATATATATAAGTCAGAAAATTCAGTAGGAGGTAGTCGATGAACATAGCGATTTACCAAATGGAGGTCATTCCTGGAAATGTAGAGGCAAACCATGCGAAAGTGAAGCGATGGCTGGAAGAAATATTATGCAAGGAAGACTATGATATCGTTGTTTTGCCTGAGCTGTGGACAACGGGCTATACATTGCCTGAACTTGACAACATCGCCGACGTGAATGGGGAGCCGACGACGTCTTTTTTGCAGCAACTAGCTCGTCAGTATGAGGTAGCCATTGTTGGTGGATCTTTTGCCAATAAAGTGGAGGGGCACGTGTATAACCATGCGTGTGTCGTATCCAAAACAGGAGATGTCGTCTATACGTATGACAAAATTCATCTCGTACCGATGCTAAAGGAGCCGGCTTACTTAACAGGCGGTAAACAGCATGCACACACATTCGAATTAGGAGGTGTGAAAATGGGCCTTATCATATGCTACGATTTACGCTTCCCAGAGCTAACAAGAAAGCTCGCACTTGAAGGAGCAGAAGTGGTGTTCATAGTAGCGCAATGGCCGCTCGCTCGTCGAAACCATTGGATTGCTCTCCAAACCGCACGCGCAATCGAGAATCAGCTCTATGTAGTTGCTAGCAACAGTTGTGGGAGTTATGAAGCGACGGAATTTAGTGGCACTTCCCTCGTCATTGATGCTAATGGAGAACATATTAGACAAGGAAGTATAACAGAAGAAGAAACGATAACCGCCACATTACAATTAGAACAAGTACAACAAGTTCGCCGGCACGTACCCGTTTTCTCCTCTCGAATGGAGCAATATTATTAAGAAGTCCCTACCTGTGTGATAGGGACTTCTTAGCTTAGGCTTATGTCATTGATAGGGGAAGTACATAAGATTTAAACATACGCTGGTGTGACAGAATCTTACACTATAATTTACGAAAATAAGCAAGTTGTGGGGTTATATGGAGAAATTTATTGTTTCACGTAATACATAAGGACGGTCCATTGATAAATGAGCTCCTTGCATTAACCGTTTCACCGTATGACGCGAATCAATCTGCAGAAATTGCTGCGCTTCATAATTAAAGATCCAAGAGCGAATCAACAAGGCATAATCTTTCAAAGCAGAAAGATGTGCTTTTTTTGACGTAGCTTGACATGCAGGGCATTGCCACTTCCCGTAGCATCTAGCCATTGGCACAGCACCGCAAGCCACGCAGATGACCCCTTTCACAATATCATCTTGAGTTAAATGGAATGGAGGTAGAATCGAAGGGAAGTACTCCTTATGCTGCGCGAGGAAATCATCACATAACTGGGTAGATTCTTTTTTGGGCAAAATCCGCTCTATATAAGGAACTAGAATCTGCTCCAATTTACTTGTCAGAAAATCCAATCGTACAACATACTTCAGCGCATCCTCATGGCTATCACTAGATCGCAGCACCGCGTTCCGATTCGTCATCACAACCAACTTCTCGACAGGAACACGAGGATAACCACGTTGATCAAGCCACTCTAGTAATTGCAAACGCTGCCCTTCCACCTGCTCAATCGGATCCGGCATCGCCATCGTCCCATCTTGATCTTTCCGAATCATTTGCCGAAACCGATGATCAAAATACACATCCCCAGCCACATTTTTCGATTCTATAATGATAGCAACATAAGGCGTAATAACAACACAATCCATTTGAAAAAAAGAAAGATTAGCATTTTGAAGGCGTAAATCGAAGAAAACAAAATGAGGAGAAAAACGCAACAAAGACAGCGGATAATTCAAAGCCCGTTCCCCAGCATACCCAGCGGAAAAATTTCGATAACGATCAGAAATCTTCTGATAGCTCGGATGTTGAGAAGAAACCCTACGCATCAAAGCCTCCAACTGCTGCAAATACAACGGCGGCTTATCATTCGATTTAATAATCATCGCACACTCCTTTCTAACCAAATGAACCATTCTACATCTTTCGAGGAAATCCTGCTAACCCCACCAAATTTTCATAAAAAATATTGCTAAGTTAGCCAAATCCTATTAGGGGGTCGCTCTCGTTCAGAGAGGAGTCGCTCTCGTTCGAGGGGGTCGCTCTCGTTCGTAGGAAAGTCGCTCGCGTTCGTAGAGGAGTCGCTCGCATTCGTAGAGAAGTCGCTCGTGTTCAGAGAGGAGTCGCTCGTGTTCGGAGAGGAGTCGCTCTCGTTCGTAGGAAAGTCGCTCTCGTTCGAGGGGGTCGCTCGTGTTCGGAGAGGAGTCGCTCTCGTTCAGAGAGGAGTCGCTCTCGTTCGAGGGGGTCGCTCGCATTCGTAGAGAAGTCGCTCGCGTTCGGGGAGGAGTCGCTCTCGTTCAGAGAGGAGTCGCTCGCATTCGTAGGAAAGTCGCTCTCGTTCGGAGAGGAGTCGCTCGTGTTCAGAGAGGGGTCGCTCGTGTTCAGAGAGGGGTCGCTCGTGTTCGTAGAGAAGTCGCTCTCGTTCGTAGGAAAGTCGCTCGTGTTCGTAGGAAAGTCGCTCGCATTCGTAGAGAAGTCGCTCGCGTTCGGAGGAAAGTCGCTCGTGTTCAGAGAGGAGTCGCTCGTGTTCGGGGGAAGTCGCTCGTGTTCAGAGAGGAGTCGCTCGTGTTCAGAGAGGAGTCGCTCGCATTCGTAGAGGAGTCGCTCGCATTCGTAGAGAAGTCGCTCGTGTTCAGAGAGGAGTCGCTCGTGTTCGTAGAGAAGTCGCTCGTGTTCGTAGGGAGTCGCTCGCATTCGTAGGAAGTCGCTCGCGTTCGAGGGAGTCGCTCGTATTCGTAGAGGAGTCGCTCGCATTCGTAGGAAAGTCGCTCGTGTTCGTAGGAAGTCGCTCGCATTCGTAGAGGAGTCGCTCGCGTTCTTCAGAAATTCGTGCTTTACTTTTTCCTGTGGACTGATATATACTTTAAGTGTACTATAAATACTAATACAGTTAATACAGTTGGGGCCTTATGGTCTAGGAGGTGTGTATATGTTTGAAATAGATCCTAGGGACAGGAATCCGATTTATGAGCAGGTGGTTGAGCGGTTGAAGGAGCTCATTATTCATGACGTGCTGAAGGAGGATGAAAAGTTGCCTTCGGTTCGTGATTTGGCGAAGCAGGTGATGATTAATCCGAATACGATTCAGAAGGCGTATCGGGAGCTGGAGTCGCAAGGTTATATTTATTCATTGAAGGGAAGGGGGAGTTTTGTCTCACCGACCTATACTACGGAGAATAAGGAGAAGCGAGAGAAGGTTATGGAACAATTAAAAAAACTATTGGCGGAGGCTTTGTATTTAGGGGTTACGGAAGAGGAGTTAAAAGCTCTCATTACAGAAGTTGGAGGAGGCGAGTGAGATGATTCGTGTAAACAATATTGATAAACAGTTTGAGAAGGAACAGATTTTGCGTGATGTAACGTTTCATGTGCATAAAGGCTCAATTTATGGATTGCTTGGTTCAAATGGAGCGGGCAAGACAACGCTTATGCGCATGATTGCTGGTATATTGAAGCAATCAAATGGCACGATACGTGTAGAGGATCAAAATGTGTTTGAGAATAAAGATATAAAGGGTCGGATGATTTTTTTGCCGGATAACCCGTATTTTTTTGCGCAGTATTCTACTAGGCAAATGGCAAATTTCTACCGTGATATGTACCCAAATTGGGATGAAGAGCGTTATCAGAAGTTAAAGCAAGTGTTTGATTTGGATGAAAATAAAAAGTTAAGTCGGTTTTCGAAAGGGATGCAGCGTCAGGCTTCCTTTTGGATTTCTTTGTCAGCAATGCCGGATGTGTTCGTGTTAGATGAGCCGTTTGATGGTCTTGATGCGGTTATGCGAAAGAAGATTAAGCACTTGATTATTCAAGATGTTGCGGAGCGAGAAATGACGGTGTTGATTTCGTCGCATAACTTGCGTGAAGTCGAGGATTTATGTGATCACATTGGAATTTTGCATAAAGGTGAAGTGCTGATGGAGAAGGAGCTAGATGATTTGAAAGCGGATGTGCATAAGGTGCAGGTGGCTTTCACGGATGAACAGCCATTGCCGGCGGAGCTTGACATTGTATATCAAGAAAAGCGAGGAAGTGTGCATTTGCTTATTGTTCGCGGAAAAGAGGCGGATATATCGGCTATTATGAAGCAGCACAATCCTGTGGTGTATGATCGGTTAGCGTTAACGTTAGAGGAAATTTTTATTTATGAAATGGGAGGTGCAGGGTATGCAATCGAGAACATCCTGGTTTAAAAAGGAATTATGGAAACAAGACTTCCGTAATGTTGGTTGGGTTAGCATTGTGTATTTTGTAGGGTTATTCTTCTGTCTTCCTATCATGATGTTAATGCGATTAGAAGATATTGATATGTATATTGAATACCCAATACAAGAAGGGTTATTCAGCGTTGAATTCGCCGGTCCGATTCAGGCAATATTTATGTTTGCCATGCCAATTTTAATGGCTGTGTTCTTATTTCGTTATTTACATGTAAAGAAGGCGGCCGACTTTAATCATAGTTTACCAGTTACGAGACAGCAATTATTTCATCACCATATGATCTCTGGAATTGTATTCTTGTTAGCGCCTGTTTTCTTAATTGGTATTATTCAAGTTTTGTTGCACACGATGTTTGATGTTCATTATTTTTATGGCTTAAGAGATGTTGCCTTTTGGCTACTAGCTACAAGTATGAATGTTGTAAGTATTTTCATATTTAGTGTGTTTATTGGAACGTTAACAGGGATATCTGCTGTTCAAGCGGTATTAACGGGAATCTTCTTAGTATTTCTCGATGGGATGTATGTATTGATTGGACATAATTTAGACGTTCTCCTTAACGGTTATGCCGCGATTCAATTTCAATTGGATCATTCTTTATCACCTGTCATTAATGGGATTCAGATGATAGAAGAGCAGTGGATTAGTGGTTGGATGATGATTCAATACGTCGTCGGAATGATTGTTTTTTACTTGTTAGCGTTATTCATATACAGGTACCGTCATTTAGAAACAGCATCACAAGCTATTGCCATCCCAAAATTAAAGCCACTATTTAAATACGGTGTAACGTTTTGTTTCATGTTGCTTGGTGGTGTGATATTCGGTAGTGGAGTTTATAGCATTACCTGGCTTCTTTTTGGATATGTCGTCGGAGCGTCGATTGGATACGTAATCGCGACAATACTTCTTGTGAAAACGTGGCGCATCTTCTCGTTGCAACATGCAAAAGGATTAGCAGCATACGGTATTGTTGTCAGCTTGTTGTTCGGATTGGTCCAAGTGGATGCCTTCAGTTATGAGTCCTATGTACCGAAACAAGAAGATGTAAAAGCAGTATATGTTGGGGGATATTCCTACATATATACAGATATGGATAAAGAGTTAGTGACAGAAGATCCAGCAACGATTGCAACAACGATTGATTTGCATGAACAAGCGATAGATGTTTCTAGTCCTGTTCATGAATATGAACATCCCGTTTTTATTGCGTATCATTTGGAAAACGGTGATCAAGTGTACCGTGAATATAGAGTGAATAAAGAAGACATACAAACCGAATGGGAAAAGCTCTATAACACAGATGGATTCAAGGAAGTATATTATAACGAATTAAGCATAGATGTTTCTGACATTGAGAAACTTGAATTTGAAGGAAATTCTATCGTTTCATTCAACAATGCAGATGAGATGGAACAATTATTAAACAACTTGCGAAAAGACGTTTATAACGAATCTTACAACGAAAGTCAATATGAACAAGGTGTTACAACTCATATGTCTTCTGTGTTGAAAGATCGCGGATATTACAACAATAGTATAGTCATCAAACAATCTTACGAACATACAATTAATTGGTTAAAAGAAAAAGGCTATTATAAACAAGTATTTCTCCACGCGGATGATGTAGAGGTAATGAAGGTTGCCAGTGAATACGATGATCCTTATGTATTAGAAGAAGAAGGGAAGAAGGTGTTAACTACGAAAGATAAAGGGCACATACAAGAGGCCCTTGAAAAAGTAAATTCAGTAAGTTCAGGGGAATATAGCGTATTCCTATTTACATCAAGTAATATGTATGAGTATGAAACATATTCTTTTTCAGAAGAGAACGCACCTGATTGGGTAAAAGAGCATTTCGAATAAACGTAAAGCGAGGATAGGGCCATGGAATTAGACTTTCATGATCTATATAGAGAACACTATAACACGGTTTATTTTACAGCATTGAAAATAATAAAAGACCACGGCTTAGCTGAAGACGTGTTGCAGGAATCCTTTCTGAAAGCTTACCATCATTTAGGGGAGATAAAAGACGAAGTGAAAACAGCTGCCTGGCTACGTACCATCACGTCTAGAACAGCGATTGATGTTTTGCGAAGAGAGAAGAAAGAAGTACTGCTGCCAACAGACGAAGTCCCGATGCCAATCCAACGAGACCTAAGCCATGTATCAGAAGTTGAATTAGCGTATGAACAAAAATTGTTAGAAGATAAAATTAAGCGAAAAGTAAAAGCGCTGTCGCCGAAATTACGCATGGTCTTTCAGTTAAATTACTATGAACAATTAAAGGAAAAAGAAATTGCCCATAAACTGCACCTTTCGCCAGCAGCAGTAAAATCACGTCTGCACCGCGCGAAAAAGAGCATTCAACAAGAAGCTGTCGCCAACGCCTAATATATTAGGCCGATGCGGCAGCTTTTTTACAAGCGGATGGGGCTAGGAGTGTTTCGCGATCGCCTATTGGCCAGAGCGGATCGCCTTTTCCGGTTTCGCGATCGCCTATTGGCCAGAGAGGATCGCCTTTTCCGGTTTCGCGATCGCCTATTGTTCAGAGCGGATCGCCTTTTCCGGTTTCGCGATCGCCTATTGGTCAGAGAGGATCGCTTTTTCCCGTTTCGCGATCGCTTTTTCCCGTTTCGCGATCGCCTATTGGTCAGAGAGGATCGCCTTTTTCACGTTTCATGATCGCCATCTGACCAAGTGCACGCTTATCTTAATGGGGGAATATACATAGTATGAGGGGGAGGGGATGGACGTGGAGGAGCATGATATTCGGGATATACTAGAGTATATTATAGGAGAGGTGGAACGGGGGGAATCTGCTTCGGCGCTAGAGGTGATTGAGCGATTGAAGGAGCATTTGCGGCTAATAGAATGAATAAAGCCCCAGACGTATCTGGGGCTTTGTGATGGATTATACTCGGTATTTTTCTACTTGTTCGGTTAGTTTTTGGGCTATGTTTGCTAAGTTGTGAATACTTGATGAGATTTCCTCCATCGAGCTGCTTGATTGTTGAGCCGATGCGGCGGTTTGTTCTACTCCGGCCGCGGACTCTTCTGCTACGGAAGCAATTTCTTCAATGGATTCATTCATTTGTTGGCTGTTTTCTGTTATTTCTTTTAAGTTGGTTGAAATGTGTTGGATATTTTCAACCATATCTGAAATGGATTGCTCGATGACTTGAAATGTTTCCCCTGTTTTCTTAATTTGTTTGGAGCCGTTGTCCACTTCTTCGTATCCGATCTCTAGGGAGCTGGCTACTAAATTCGATTCATTTTGGATGTTCTGCACAATGCTTGTAATATCTCCAACAGAGGCAGATACTTGCTCAGCTAGTTTGCGGACTTCATCGGCAACAACTGCGAATCCTTTACCGTGCTCCCCTGCTCTTGCTGCTTCAATGGCTGCGTTCAATGAAAGAAGGTTGGTTTGTTCGGCTATATCGCTGATGACATCCACGAGTTTATTAATTTTTCGGGAGTGCTGGTCTAAGCCTTTTACTTTATCTACTGCTTCTTTCACAATCAAGTCAATAGTCATCATTTGATCAACGGATTGGTTCATTAATATGCTACCTTCTTTAGTCATCGCAAGCACTTCTTTGGATGAACTTGAAATATGAGATCCTTTTTCATCGGCAGAGCGGATATGTTTGCCGAATTCGTCCATTAGCTCGGTCAAATGGCTTGAACTGTGTGCCTGTGTTTCTGCTCCTGAGGATAGCTCTTGCATTGTCGAGGCGATTTGTTCACTTCCACTTTTCACCTCTTGTGCGGAAAGGGAAAGTTCCTCACCTTGACTAGATAAAATGTGAGACGTTTTTGTGACATCTTCAATAATGGATCGCAAGCCTTCTTTCATATCTTGAACACGGCTAGATAATTGTGCGATTTCATTTTGTCCGTCTTGAACCAAGGAGACGCGGAGATCTCCTTGATTCACTTCTTCCATGTTGGCTTGCAATTGATGGATAGGTTTCGTCAATCGACGTGTCGTCATAATGGAAACGATGATGGACAAAACAATGACAATAACTAAGCTAATCGCAATGGGAATCAGAATCGGCGTGGCTTGCTGAATCAACTCTGATTTGTAAAGCGTACCTACTAAAATAATATTCGTTCGATCATTCGTGACATAGGACATAATTTTCTCATCGCCTTGGTCGGTGTAATGAATAATATCATTACGACTTTCATTGGCTTGAATTTGCTTATATGCGCTTGAACCGGAATAATCGGTATTGACGTATTCCTCATTCGGATGAGCAAGTACCATTCCCTTTGAGTCAAGTAATGCTGCATACCCATCCTCACCTATTTGGACATCATCAATTAATTGAATGAAGGAATCTAGCGTAATATTTAATGATACAACTCCTTGCACATCATTCCCCTTCTTGACGGTTGTAGCGGTGCTAATGATGAGTTGATCTGTAGCCTGGTCGATAAATGGGTCTGTCCAAATAACTTTCCCTTCATTCTCGATTGCCTCTGTATACCAAGGTCTTTCTTGCGGTTTGTAACCTTTAGGCAATGATACGTTTGAAGAGTGAATCATTTCGCCATTCTTTTCCGCTGCGAAATATACAGAAGTAATTGCTTCACTCATTCGTTCCGTATTAGAAAATAGCTGAAGAGTATCCATTTTAAAATCGTTATAGTTTTGTATCTTTGGATTATCAGCGAAACTTCTTAGTATATTTTCTTGAATTTGGTAAAAGTCATCAAGTGAGCCGTCTAATCCAATTATTTGTTGATTTACACTTTGCGAAAGCTCATCTGTTGTTCGAGAAACGCTAAAGGTAAAACTAACAGCACCCATAGCTAGGCCGCTGACGATAATAAGGGTTAAAAAAGGTATTAAAATTTGTCTTTGCAATGATTTATTCAAAAAAGCTTTTATCTTCACTGTAACAGGATCCTCCCTACTTGAAATTACTGCTACATATGTATGTTCATTTCCGCCATCTTTCGGTACAATATGCGTAGCAATCCTTTATCACTAATATCGGATTTATTGCTACATTCTTAATCCATTTTAAAAATAAAGAAACTTTTACAGTACATTTAAATGGCCTACACGTTTATGTGGTAATGTATGTAAATATAGGGGTGAATGGTATGGTTATGTTGTTAAATATCATCTTTTTTATATGTACACTGGCATTGACGAAATATTGTCAGTCGTCCATTTTGATGAAACTATTTTATTGGGTGGCGCTAATTGTGAGCCTGATCGGAATCGTATTTCTCATTTTCATGTCCGGATGGGTTGCCTACACAGGTGGAGTGATCACGGCGGGAATAAGTTTGCTAGGATTACTAGGGATTGTCTATAATTTATTAAAAGAATAGGAAGACGAGCGTAATATACAAAAGTAGCACCAACTACTAAACAGTCGGTGCTACTTTCTGGTTACTGTGCTCTCCCTTTTTGGAACATGTCATGAAAAATAGTGGACATATTACTAGAACGTTTCGAAATCGTGTTTGCACTGACTCCGTATTTCGCTCCTAGTCCTTTTTGTGTGACGTTACGAGGTTCTCCGAATAAGGGATCGGTTCCAAAGAAGTACTCTAACGTTGCCGCAAATACTTCTGGTTTACGAATATTCGGTTGTTGATTATCACAATACACCATCCAGAATTGCTTAATATGATCGACCTCTTCTTGTGAAAAGATTTCCATATCCACTTGTTGCTCAAACAGCTCCATTACCTCATGCTGCTCAGGCTTTCCTTCCCACTTATCCATGAAATCCTCTTTGATTGGATGCTTCATGATATCAGCAATACGCAATAACTGATGCAAGAAGGTGTCTTGGAAATATTGATGTAGAGAACGACCATTTGAATTTACGGCATATTCTTGGTCCAATGGATCCTTATATCGTTTAAACGTACTTTCAGTCATAGGAAAAGAGAATGGTAAGAAACGATGATGCTGTCCCCACGCTCCAACAATCCCGACAAAATAAGGAGTATCTTGGCTGTTTTCCATATAAATAGTCGTCGTAGCATCCGTGAATAAGTTCTTCATCTTCAGCGTAACGGAATCCATTTTTTCTTCAACGTGAAAAATACCAATTTGTACATCTGTCCACTGTTGGAACGACTCTTTCGTAGCCGGTCGTTTCACGTCATTAATCCGTTGCTTAATGAAAGTATCGACTATGCGTGTACCATCTTGTAATGGACTGAACAAGGAAGTATGCAGTACAGACATTAGATTGTATAACTTCTGATCTGTTTTCACTGGAACTCTCGGAATATGGAATCCATAATGTCTATGTGTGAACTCGTTTAATTGATTTAGTAAATAATGTAGCTCCTCATCTACAAGCTCCTTAGGAAAAGAAGTAACTTTTACATTTTTGCAACATTTCTTATATTTTTTCCCGCTGCCACAAGGACACGGTTCATTTCTACCTGGTTCTACCATACTATCAACCCTTCTCGAATCTAATTCAGCAATGTACAGTTTACTATATTTCTGTAAGATAGCCAAATGGATAAGATAGTTTAGAAGGAGGATATTCCTATTTATGTAAATAACGGAGGGGGTTCCGCTTGATTGATGGAAAGAAGAAGCATTGCAGAAACGCTTACCTCATTACCATGTGAAACTAAACATACATAAACGCCGAACTGGTCACAGAGGTGAAACGAATGTAGATTCCTTTCGACAAAAATCGCTCTACTTCGTTTCATTTCTCTTTACTATGCTTGTCCGTCCCTTCAAAATAAAGAGAGGAGGGTGATTTAAATGAGCAAGAGCCGGATTATGCATACGAAAAGTTTGTTACGAGAGCAACGGTTAAAGACCATTTTAGAGCAGTTTGATGGGGAAATTATGGAGTTAAGTCAGTCGGCGAGGCGTTTGAAGTATGAGAAGATGGTGGCGGATGCGTTTAGCTTTTTCCGTGGTAGTGCGTATTTATTTTATTATGATGTATCGAATATTCCTTTTTCTTATCATACTCCCAATGATAAACCAACCTGGATTATGGGTGATTTGCATTTTAACAATTTCAGCGCGTTTCAGAATGAGCAAGGGGAAATTGTGTTTGATGTAGATGATTTTGATGAGGGATATCTTGGTTCTTATTTGTATGATGTGCTTCGTATGGTCGTAAGTATTCGCTTGTTTGCAAATCAACTCGGGTTTAGTGAATCGAATCAGGATGATTTTGTAGCGAGATATGCGAAGGCGTATTGTAAGCAGCTTAAGAAGTTCGCTGAGCGTAAGGAAAATCCCGTGACGACTCGTTTTACGGTTGAACATACAAAAAGTGCGATTAAGAAGGCGCTGAAAAAGTTAGAAGAGCGCAAGGCTACGCATGAATTAGAAAAGCAAACGATGATTAATGATGAAGGGGAGCGAGTGTTTAATCGGGAGAAGATCAAGCTTTCCTCTGTTTCTAACAATGAGTTTAAAGCAATCAAACGAGCTTGGGGACAGTATTTAGAAAGTATACCTGCTAAGCATTTTCACGACGAAGAGCATTATGAAATTAAAGATATTGTGAAGAAGATAGGCACAGGTATTGGTTCTACCGGCTTAAAGCGTTTTTACATTTTAATTGAAGGGACGCATGACGATGCTCACTTTGATGATATTATTTTAGAAGCGAAGGAAGCACGGACCCCTATCCCTGCTTATTTTTTTCCTTATGAAGAAACGTTGCACCAGCATCAAGGGGAGCGTGTAATGGATACGCAAAAGGCGATGCACCATATGGCAGATCCTTATTTAGGGTATTTCACGATGAATGGGCGAGACTTCTATGTGAGAGAGCGCTCGGCTTATGATAAGGATTTAAAGGAGAGTCATTTGCAAGATTATGATGATATGGATAAAACGGTGAAAATTATGGGCAAAATCACAGCCAAAATTCATGCTCGAGCAGATGAAGATATAGATAATGGACTTCTGGAATACCATAGTGAAGAAGAAATCTTAAAAGCGATAGGTGACGATAAGGACGGTTTTGTCAAGGAGCTGCAAGTTTGGTCGACCTTTTATCAAAGACATGTAGAAGAGGATTATCGTCTATTTCAGCAATGGCACGAACAATACAATAAGAAAAAATAAAACGACGAAATGTGCTCGTCGTTTTATGAGGAAGCATGATTGGTTTTTTTCTGTTTTCGAAACATACTTGCAATGATAGGTCCTGAAATGTTGTGCCATACGCTGAAGATTGCACTAGGTACGGCAGCTAACGGACTCAAATGTGCGATCGCCAATGTGGATCCGAGCCCGGAATTTTGCATGCCAACTTCAATGGAAACTGCTCGCCGTTTGGTAGTGTCCATGCCGAACAACTTGCCGAATCCGTAACCAATTGCATAGCCTAATATGTTATGTATCATAACAATGGCAAAAATAAGAGCGCCTGTTTTTGCTATTTGTTCTTGATTAATACTTACGACTGCAGTGACAATGGCAACGATAGAGATGACGGATACGAGTGGTAATGCCTTTACCCCTGCTTCCACTTTGGATCCAAGCCATGAT
Source organism: Pontibacillus litoralis JSM 072002 (assembly GCF_000775615.1). Lineage (GTDB taxonomy): Bacteria > Bacillota > Bacilli > Bacillales > BH030062 > Pontibacillus > Pontibacillus litoralis. Next base: position 31,567 of record NZ_AVPG01000014.1, on the reverse strand, counting down.
TTCAACAAAAATCCTAGCACGATAGGGATAAGAACGATTTTTACAATGGATAAAAATAAACTGCTTGCGGAAACAGGCATCCATTGGCTCGCTAATATGAAGACGAGAATTGGTGTGACAATAGGCGCTAGTAAAGTGGAGACGGCTGTAATGGCGACAGAGAGCGCGGTGTCGCCTTTAGATAAATACGTCATAACGTTGGAGGATGTTCCGCCAGGGCAGCATCCAACGAGTACGACTCCCGCAGCTACTTCATCGGATAGCGGTAGTAAAGTTGCTAAGCCAAATGCTACAAGGGGCATAATGAGAAATTGGGCACCAACGCCAACTGCGATATCTTTTGGGCGGCGAGCCACTTCTTGAAAATCTTCTTTAGCTAATGATAGTCCCATGCCAAACATAATGAATCCGAGCAGTGGCACGATATAGGGAACAATCCATGTAAATCCAATCGGGAACAAATAAGCGATAATTGCAAAGGCAATAACCCAAATGGCAAACGTATTCCCCATAAACTGGCTGATTTTCTCTAATGCTTTCAAAGTTTTTTCTCCCTTCTCATGGTATAGTAGGAAATTATACAATGTATTCGGAATAATCAAAACTTATTATCTTATTTTTCTAAATAAAAAATCCACTTGACATAAAACCAAGTGGATTTCTTTTATATACTTAATATTTCTCGAATGTCCTCTTCTGTTAAGGCGGATAGGTTTCCTTCTCCTGATTGAATGAGTGTGTCGAACAAGTCTTGTTTCTTTTCTTGCAGTGCTTGTATTTTCTCTTCAATCGTGCCTTGGGCGATCATTTTGACAACTTGTACGGTGCTCTTCTGGCCGATGCGGTGGGCGCGGTCTGCTGCTTGCTGTTCGACAGCCGGGTTCCACCATAAGTCGTATAATACCACGGTGTCAGCTCCAACTAAGTTTAATCCTGTTCCTCCTGCTTTTAAGGAGATCAGGAAGAGGTCCTTTTCGCCATCGTTAAATTGATTCGACATAGCGAGACGTTCTTGGGAAGGGGTGGAGCCGTCTAAGTAATAATACGACAGTCCTTCTTTTTCAACCATGTCGGCGATTAATTGAAGCATGGAAGTGAACTGAGAGAAAATCAATAGACGTTGACCGTTTTCATGTGCTTCTTGTATAAATGTTCGTAATTCTTCGAGCTTCCCTGATTCTCCTTGGTAATTTTCTACGAATAGGGATGGATGACAGCAAAGCTGGCGTAAACGGGTTAAGTTGCTTAATATTTGCATGCGGTTTTGTTGTAATCCACCAGTTTCTAGCTGCGTTTTCGTTTGTTGTTGGATCTCCTGTAAATAGCCGACGTACAATTGGCGCTGTTCTTTCGATAATTCTGTGTAGCGCGTTGTCTGAATTTTGTCTGGTAGCTCAGTTAATACTTCTCGTTTTGTGCGACGTAAAACAAATGGTGATATTTTCTTCTTAATCATGGATTGTGGCACCTGTTTAAATGTTTTGCGATCGTATAATAATCCTGGCATTACAACGGAGAATAGCGTCCATAACTCTTCTGCACGATTTTCCACAGGTGTCCCTGTCAAGGCGAATGCCGTTTCAGCACGTATAGAACGAACGGCTTTGTACGTAAGAGATGTGTAGTTTTTGAACGATTGAGCTTCATCTAATAACACACCTTGGAAAAAGTACGGCTGATATAAGTCAATATCTCGTCGTAATATAGGATAAGAAGTAATAATTAAGTCTACGCCTTCTAAGTTTGCTAATTGCTCGCGTCGTTCTTCCTTGGCACCTGCTATCACTCGTACATGTAGGCTAGGCGTGAACTTGGCTGCTTCTTGCTCCCAGTTATAAATAAGAGAAGAAGGGGCAACAACGAGAAATGGATCTGCTTCAGGTCGTTCTTGTCGTCCTGCTAATATATACGAGAGACCTTGTAACGTTTTACCTAATCCCATTTCATCTGCTAGCACGCCGCCAAAGCCGTGTCGTGATAACGAACGGAGCCACTGGAAACCGCGTAGTTGATAATCACGTAAGTCAGCTTGCAAGGAACTAGGTAGTTGTTCATGTGATGTTTCTGGGTGTTTAATGGCTTCTACGAGTTGTCCAAACGCCTCACTTTGTTGAACTCCCAGCGAAGTGTCTACTTGCAATGCTCGGTATTTCGGCAAGTGGATAACTCCATCCTCAAATGATTCCTCGTCTAACTGCAGCTCTTCTATTAAGGAGCGGGTGTTGGACCACGCCTCTGCTTCTAAGTCTACAATCTTACCATTATGGAGTTGATAGTAATTGTTTCGGCTTTTCAATGATTGAAACAGAGCTCGAATATCCTCATCGGAAATATCTTCTGTCGGAAAGCGAATGTCGAACCAACCATGGCTTTCATCTATATCAAAGGAGAACGGCATGTCAGGAGGGAGATCATGGTACATGTCAACCACTTCCGCTGACTTCACTACAGTTGCATGCTTTTCTAATTCAGGTAGAATTTCATAAAAGAACATACCTAGATTATAGCTACCTTGTAAAGAAAGCACTTCCCCATTCCAATGAAAATTCGCTTGTTCAATTAAGCGCATGACGTGTCGTTCCTTTTGCATATTGCGGGCAATCATTTGCTCGGAATCTCGCCCCGTTTCGAGGAAAGGATTCATCACTTCATCGCCGTATTGAAACAGCAAAAGGGCCCGTAAACCTGTATCATGCTTATCTAACTCCATTATTGGTTTACACTCTTCTCGTTTCAGGTCATTCTTAATAGCAGGGTCTATCTCTAATAAATCGTGCGCTTCTAATACAGGGAAAAGTGTCCCCGCTAGTTGCTCGACGTGTTCCTGCTTGAGAAGTTGTGTGTGGTTTAATGATTGTGACAAATGACGATAAATAGGAATAACAGTAGAACGAATAGAATGATTCACTTTATAAAGTATATTATCCTTAAGGAAATAAGACGTATCTGCAATTTGTTTGCTAATAAAACCGTTGTCTTTAATCATGAACGCATAATAATTGCCTTCTTTTGCTAATGCAAATGTCTCTGGAAAGGTGTGGTGTTTGACACAGTAAGGATATGATTGAGAATGCTGACTAACCCGTACATCTTCACATAATTCTAGCCGTTCGAGCAGCCCTTCCATGAAATGTTCGGGTATGGTAAGCTCTTTGTTATTCTCACGAGTATGATGATAATCTCGAAAGAATTGTAAGCTTTTAACAAGTGGTGCTAAATAAGTTAATACTTCAGCATCTTCCTTTGCCATAATTTGCTGCTTCGGATCATACGTATAATGATTGGTGAAATACACTTCATCTTCGTTCTCCCAAGCTTCTATAAATGTACTTATATCTTTGACTACGTATAATCGAGAGGTCCCTGCCTTTATCGATAGGGTGGGAGTTGAGAATGTTGCTGATAAGCCTTTTAATTCAAATTGCATCTGTAATGGCTCTTTATGTTGCGTCATAACGTCGTCTTCCGTTGTTGCGTTTTCAATTAGATGATCGACGAAAGAGGTAGCCTCCTGTATTTCTCGGAGGGAAGGAATGCGTTCTTTCATCGCGGTTTGTTGTTTTTTCCATACTGACCTATTGGAAGTATAGTGCTCCATTATTTCCATTAATACAGCGACAATATGCTTGCATTCAGACATTCCATCTTCAAAGGCGGGACAACTACAACTGGATGACAAATAACTCCCAGAACCTTTAAAGAATTGTACGTGCACATGATATGGTGTTGAACGGTTCCCAGCTACCTGTGCATGAAATTGTATAAAAGGTGTTTGGGCATGATTTACTTGTTCAAGCTTTTTAACGGCTGCTTTTTCATAATAGCTTGCTCCTCGTTTGTACGTTAGCCAACCGCTTAACTCTAGAATTTCCGATGCCGTAATCTCAATCATCGTTTTTAACTCCTTTACTTATAAACCGCTTCTAGTACAATACTGACATTGTATCGCATATTTCATACACAACAAAGCGAAATAACTATCATCTCTAAAGAGAAAATGAATTTTTTTAAAAAACTTTAGCCATTTTATGCTTTTATGTGTTAAAGTATATTGGTAACACGTTATAAGGAGGTACAGACATGATTCTGGTTATTGATGATAATAAAGATGTTCGTTTCACCATACGAGAAACGTGCAAAGTTGGCGGTTGGAATGTAGAAGAATATTCGAATGGAAAAGAGGGAACAGATGCATTTTATCCAGGCAAGCATCAACTGGTCATGGTGGATGATCATATGCCAGAATGGGATGGCCTGCGAACGGTGAAAGAGTTACGGAAGAAGGATTCGAATGTACCCATCATCGCGATTGCGGAAGATAGTCAGATGGAAACAGCGATAAAGTTCAATGAAGCGGGAGCGACAGATTTTGCAGATAAATCGTTTAAAGCCCCTGATTTAATCTCACGCATTCGATTGAATATAAAGATGGCTAAGCTGCAGGACAATCAATTAAGCGCCTTTGTTGAAAAAGGAATTAATGAAGATACATTGAGGCAAATTACAACCCATTTACGCAAGCAAACAGAACCCAAAACCATCACTGAATTACAGCAAGAATTACCTGTCTCTTACCAAACCGTACATCGCTACTTGCATTACTTAGTAGAGATGGGGGAAGTGAATATCCAGTCTGAATACGGCAAAAAAGGAAGGCCACGTCATTTATATCAATTCGTATAATAAATAAGCACACGATTTTAAATCGTGTGCTTATTAACGTATTTTTATTTAGAGGTTGTACGTTAATTTCTCTGCAGAAGCAGCGATTTCACTAGAAGCTTGCTCAATGCCTTTAATCACTTCAAGTAATTGCTCCACTTCCTTATCAATCGCTCGGTTTTGCTTCAGCGTATCGTTTGTATCCTCTAATATGTTAACGAAACATTCATCCGTCTTCGCTAATATCGTTCGCTCAGATGTGACGACTTGTTCAATAGATTCAACAGATGTAGTAACGTGATCACTTTGCTCGTGCACTTCTTGAATGAGCTGTGATACCGTAGCGGTAGACTCCTTCGTCTGTTCGGATAGCTTGCGGATTTCTTCTGCCACAACGGCAAACCCTTTCCCAAACTCACCAGCACGTGCAGATTCAATCGACGCATTTAATGCAAGTAAATTTGTTTGCTCTGCAATTCCTTTTACAATGTCAATTACTTCGGTAATACGCTTGGACACTTCATTTAATTTCTTCGCATTGCTACTTATTTCTGTCATGCTAGATTTCATATTTTGCATGTTGTCATTTTGCAAATCTAATTGTTGCTTTCCTTCTTGTGATGCTTGTTGCGTTTTTTTCGATAGCTCCATGCCAGTATGAGCCATTTCTAAGACGTTATGTGATTGTCCAACTAAACTCTGTATAGAAGCATTTGTTTCTTCAGATATCGCAGCAAGTTCTTCCGCAATGGAAGCCGATTGAACCTCCAATTGATCTCGCTGACTTTCATGCTCCTGTCGAATACGCTCATGCTCTTGTTCATACGCTTCTAGTACAATCTGTTGTTCAAAATTAATGAGCTTTGTTACAGCTGCGATTGCCCGAGCTAGTTCATCGGCACGGAAGATATGCTTCTGAAAAACTTCAACTAATAAGGTGAGCATTTTCTGATAGGCGGCAATGTACCATTTCGTAAGTAAGCCGACCTTCACGTGGGCGAGTGCAATGCGGTATCGTTTCTCCATAAAAGCTTGGTCCAACACTCCATGGAATAATTCTTCTATATGAACAGTTAGAGTCTTTTTTAACCGTTCCACCGTACTATGCTCGCTAACAATTGCTTTTAATTCTGGTTGCTCCATTATATTGTTATAAAAACCATCCGTAATTTCTTGAATGTGCTCTTTCACAATTGGTTGCAGGGACTTAATGGTAGCTAAATCTTCTTGTGTTAATTCAATCATTCTTGCTTGTTTCATTAAATCATTCGGTATATTTATGATACCCGTCTCATGATTTTGATGGAAAAAACATTGCTTTTCCTCGTTCTTTTTTCCTAGTATACGAAACATATCTACCAACATCCTTTATGTCGATTTATATAATCTTCATTCTAAACGATAATGATAGCGTTTTAAATAGTGAAATGAATTTTATTTTAGTATAATTTACTAAATTTCTGTTTATAATGGATGATAAAAAGTGCGAAAGGTCGATAAAACGTGAGAACACGTATTAAAAAATCCCTATTCAGCATTGCGATCTTAATCTTCATTATCGGTATAACGATAAATGAAAATTTCTGGACAGATATACAGAAAGAATCCCCTCCTGAAGAAAAGGAAACAACGGACACTATTTCCTTGGTGATGGTTGAAGAGCATTCAGACTCAACTCCTTCTGTAACGATGCTCACGTTCCATCCAGCAGGTACCCTTTACGTATCGAATATCGAAAAAATAAATGGAGACCTTCCTACGAATGACTTGGTCCAAACAATAGAGAATACTATAAACTATCCAATCGACTATTACATTCGCATGGATGAAAGTATATGGGAGCACCCACTAGTACAATCGTTACAATCTTCATCGCTAGAAGAAGTAATGAAGCAGTTACAATCCCCTTCCTTGTCTACGCTTAGTGCTTTAACGAATTTGTACAACGAGCTCGAAACCAATATGACGGTTTCAGACATGCTCTCCTTACATGCGGACATAGATCTTCCATCCCTCCAAATTAAACAAGGGTTTCACTTTGACACTGTGCCGGCGTGGCAGGAGCTTTCCAATGAAGAGCAGCAACAAGTAGAACAAATTATAGGATGGTAACATGGCAAGTAGGAAGTGTAATGATAGCTTTCTTTGCTTATTAGCTACAATCAACAAAAACATTGGCTTATCGCTATAATATTGGTGTTTTTTTCATGGCAAAATAACTAGTTTCATCATTGTTTCGTTTAATAGAATATCCAGACGAATGTGGTAAGTGTTGTTCGAATGTTTTTAAGAGAAGAAACTTATGCCGCTTGATTGGAATGTAAGGTGGCGACTTCAGCACCTATGAGACCCTACAGGTAGCAAAGCACACGAAGAGGATAGAGGGCCGCTCCCGCAGCAAGCGTCCTCCAGAATTGGAAATCAACTGTTCTTACTCACCTAGATTTGTTACGATTTCAATAAGGATGTTGGAATTTTGAAATCGACTCCAAAAATAAATAAAGGGGTACATAAATTGAAAAGATACATGTATTGGTTGTTACCAATTAGTTGGATGGCGGTTTTATTCTATTCTTCTTCTACCCCATATGAGCAACAGAATATGAAACCATTTCTAAGTTCTTATGTGGATTTATCCTTTCTGGAGCCTTATGTAGGATGGGTGGAGTTTACGTATCATCGAAGTGTGGTAAGTGTTGCAGAGCTTGGAATAGAAGGGTTTGTTGAATTCTTTGTCCGAAAAGGAGCCCATGTCGTCAGCTTCTATATGTTGTGTTGCTTCTTTTATATAGCGTTACGGAATCAGCAGAAAGTCTTGCGTCGAATGTCTTTGGCGTTTCTGCTTACGGTTGTGTATGCCACTTTAGACGAGTTACATCAAGGGATTACCCCTAATCGCACGCCTTATGTAGGAGATGTGTTGCTTGATAGTTTCGGTGCATTACTAGCCATTATATGCATAGTAATATTTGCGCAATTTGACAAAAAGCGACTCATTTTCAAAGAATCATAGTGTGTAGCTGTTTTTTTCATAGTATGATAGTAAAAAGAATGGAAGGAACGCTAGGTGGTATTCTAGTTAAAGAAATGGAACCGCATCCAATTGCCAAAAGAATATTACCGATTCATTCAGTCTATTCACGCTTGAATTTCAATTATGTTAGCAAATGGAGGATGGAATATGGAACGAAGGAAGGGATCTTCTGTTGAACAGGAAGACACTTTATGGCAGCATATTGCAGATAATCATAAGGTTTCTGGTGGAATAGAGTGGATTGCTTCGTATGTCTATGCCTCCACGATACCGACATACATCTTAAATAGAGAGCGAAAAGTAGTCATGTGTAATCAAAAGGATTTAATAGATGAGATATACCGTGACCAACCTACTTTATTGGCGGATTTTCGTAATGCGATCCATGGCGAGCTAACATGCACGACCATCACGATAAACGACGGCACAATAGCAGACGTCAAACACGTTCCGTTAAAGGTGCAAGGCGAAGTGCAATCGGTCATAATGACGCTACATGATGTGACGGATGTGCACCAATTACAAGCAGAACTACAGATGGAAAAAACACATTTGTATTACTCGCAACAAATCGCAAAAGTAGGTAGCTGGGACTATGATGTACTTAAAGATAAGATGAATAGCTCTGCCTACCATTACTACCTTTATGGGTTCAATGACAAGCAAGCAGCAGAAGTGGAATCTGACTGGTTTTTTAATCGCATTCATCCTGATGATCAAGAACGAATGAAGCAAGTGGTGGAACATACTTTTTGTACGGGAGAAGCTCAACATGTGCAATACCGTATACAGCGTATAAATGATGAGCGCACCTTGACCATAGAGTCAGACATTTATGCCATTAAGGAGCAAGGTCAAGTAGTGCGTTTGTTTGGTGTTGTTTACGATATTACGGAATATGATCAAATGAGAAAAGAATTAAATAAACAGAATGAACGCATTACCAACATTTATAACAGTTTAAACGTTGGTGTGTGGGCATTTGATTACTTGAACAATCAAGTGACTTTTTGTTCGGAAGGGGTACAGCATCTGTATGAAACGCCAACAGAAGCATTTCAGAACGACCCGTTTCTTTGGAAAAAATGCATTTACCCTGATGACAGGCAGCGCGTGCTTGATATGCAAGCACCACTACATGTCGGGCAAGAGATTAACCATGAATATCGCATCGTAACCTCCACAGGGAAAGTGAGATGGGTGAAGGATCAAACGATACCAAAAGTGGATGAAAATGGTGAATTGGTATCCTTGATGGGGATTATGTTAGATATTACCGATCGTAAATTATATGAGCAGAAATTAGAGCACTCGATTCGACATGATCGCCTGTCGAAATTAGGGAACGGCTACTATCTTGAGGAAACATTTCAAAAGCAAGTAATGCAGCAACAACCAATGGCACTCTTTTTAATAGAAGTGCAGCGGATGAAAGAGATGAAAGAATCCTTCGGCTATGCTTTGAAAGATGAAGTCATTCAGATGATTGCTAGACGGTTAGAAAAAGGATTTCCAGCGCCCTTCATACTCGCGCGTATTAGTGATGATGAGCTGGTTGCACTCGTTAAGCATGGTAGTGATGAAGCAATGGTTGATAGATGTGAACGAGTACATAATGAAATAAAGAAAGAAATGACTGTACAAGGGTACAGGCTTCAAATTAGTTGTAATATTGGTGTGAGTTTTTATCCGCGAGATGGCGAGACGTGTGACGAGGTATTGCAAAGCGCACGTAAGGCATGTAATCGTGGAAAAGAATCTGGACAGGATAGGTACTTTTTTTATCCTAATTCAGATGATGCGATTTGTTTTAAACAAATTGCGATTGAACGAGATTTACGACATGCGATTAAGTTCAATCAATTCGAACTTCACTATCAACCAAAAGTCGACATACAAGGAACATTGCAAGGAGCAGAAGCGCTCATTCGATGGAATCACCCTGAGCTTGGTGTCATCCCCCCAAGTGAATTTATTCCTATTGCAGAAGAAGGCGATTTCATCATTGATATTGGAAACTGGGTTATTGCTGAGGTGTGTCGGCAATTACAGGATTGGTCTAGGCGCGGGTTTCCGTTATGTCCTGTTTCCTTTAACATTTCTCCGGTTCACTTATATAAACAACATTTAATTTGCACGATTAAAGGGGAATTAAGGAAGCACAACGTCCACGGAAAGTGGTTAGAGATGGAGTTGACAGAGACATCGTTTATGAATGAAACGTTAGTGAACCAATTGGCGAAAGAATTAAAAAAGCTTGGAATGAAGATGACGATTGATGACTTTGGTGTAGGCTTTACATCGTTACAATATTTTCAAAGAATCGACCGCGATAAAGTGAAAATCGACAAAAGTTATATTCAAGGCTTAAACGAAGGAAAAGGGCAAAATAACATCATTGTATCGTCGATTATTCAACTATCCCATGATCTCGAGACGAAGGTAGTTGCTGAAGGTGTAGAAACGATCGAGCAATATGAGTTTCTAAAAGCAAAGCAAGTCGACGAGTTACAAGGTTTTTATTTTGCTAGACCATTACCAGTATCTCAGTTTGAGCCCATTTTACAAAAACGTAAAGTAGTTCATTCATAGCAAAGAAGCGCTATGAAAGATTGGAGGGAATGGATTGCATATTGTTTTAGCTCCTGACTCTTATAAGGGAAGTTTATCATCGATTCAAGTTTGCGAGCAAATGAAGAAAGCCATTCATGCCGGTAATCCAAACGATATCGTTGTGTGTAAGCCGATGGCAGATGGAGGAGAAGGAACCCTCGAAAGTATGTTGTATAGTGCAGGTGGCGAGAAAGTATATGTATCTTGTACAGGTCCATTAGGGGAAAAACGCACGAGCTGGTATGTCTTGTTACGAGACGGAACAGCTGTAATAGAGTGTGCCAATGTTGCTGGCCTGCTCCTGGTTCCTGCATCACATCGTCATCCGGATCACGTGACAACTTATGGTATTGGAGAAATGATCGCTCATGCACTGGATTCAGGGTGTACGAATCTTATGATTACCCTTGGTGGTAGCTCTAGTAATGATGGTGGCTTAGGTATGCTACAAGCTTTAGGAATGCAAGCATACGATTGTAAAGGAGATGAAGTGGGCATTTATGGAGTGGATCTCTTTGATGTGCAAACGGTTGATTTCTCCCGCCTCCATGAGAAGTTACATCAATCGGTAATCTATATTGCTTCTGATGTTGAGAACCCACTAACAGGACCTAAAGGAGCAAGCTATGTGTACGGCCCGCAAAAAGGAGCCACCAGCGAGCAAGTGCGTAGGTATGATGAAGCGTTGGCGCACTATGGTGCATGTGTTGAGGCGAAATGCAGCCAATCACTAATGATGCAGCCTGGAGCAGGAGCGGCAGGAGGACTTGGCTTTGCCTTAATGGTGTTAGGTGGAGAAATTCGTTCTGGAGCCAACCTTGTCGCTGAAATGATTGGATTAAAAGAGGCGATTGAAGATGCAGATGTGGTGATTACTGGAGAAGGACAAAGTGATGATCAGACAGCTTATGGAAAAGCGCCCAGTTATGTAGCGGAACTGGCTCGTGAACACAACGTTCCCACAATCCTTTTATCTGGAAGTCTTGCAGGTGATCGTACGAAGTTGAATGACCGATTTACAGCCTGTTTTTCTATCGTTCCAGGCCCGGCTACGTTAACGGAATGCATGGAGCGAGCAAAGGAATACATCTATCAATCTACCTATCAAGTGAGAAATATATGGAGTTGCAAAAAGGACAGGGATTAGCGACCTGTCCTATTGCATGAGTTCTTCCATATAAGAAACGTCGCCTTGGGTAATCTCTACTTGGCTATTCGTTAAGTTAATCATCCAATCCGTAAACGACTGCTCCTTTCCTTCCTCTACATATACATGGAGATGAACGTTCTCTACATAGTCAATATGCTGTATTTGGTACGTACTCGCACGAAGTTCATTTTCTAATTTACCTAACAACGTGTAATCAGCAGTAACGGTCATCGTGCGCATCAGTTGCCGCTTCACAATACCAGTAGTAGCAAGTGCTTCTGACGTGGCATTCGAATAAGCGCGAATAAGCCCACCTGCCCCTAATTTAATTCCTCCAAAGTAACGGGTAATCACAACAACGGTGTCTTTCAATTCCTTTTGTTTAAGTACATTTAAAATAGGTACTCCTGCAGTTCCGCTCGGCTCGCCGTCGTCGTGGGCTTTCTGAATTTGATCATGTTCCCCGATTATATAGGCAGAGCAATTGTGGGTTGCATCGTAATGTTTCTTCTTTATTTGCTGAATGAAAGCTTTAGCATCTTCCTCTGTTTCCACTCGTTTCACATAGCCGATAAAGCGAGACTTCTGAATAATAAGCTCTCCAGAACCTTCTCCTTTTACGGTAAGATAGTTATTTAACATTGCATTTACCCTCCTAACACTTCATTATAAAGTTAAGAGCATGATACGACAATACGTTCACTAGATAGGGTAGAAGGTTAACTATATCCTTATAATTAGTAAAAAACCTAAAATTACAAACATAAACCCCCTTAATTTACCCCTTTAAGAACGAATAATTATGTGAACATATGGAGGAGGACGTTCATATGTCCCAAAGAAAATCCAATGAGAAAGCACTAGATTCCATTATTAACGAAATGATTGAGACCGTAACAAATAGCAAAGATGAAATATTCCATATTGGTGAACAATCGAGAAATGAACTAGAAGAAACAGTAGCAGAATTACAAGAAACGAAGCGGCTTGTGAAGATGGTCATTGAAGAACGAGACGAATTAGAAGTGAAAGCGAGTCTTTCTCGTAAACGCCTTTCTGAAGTAAGCAAATACTTTGATAAATATTCTGAAGAGGAAGTTCATGAAGTTTATGAACATACTCATCAAATTCAAATGAAATTATCCGTTAAACGTGAGCAAGAAAAACAGTTGCGTGACAAACGAGATGATTTGGAACTTAGGCTACGTCGAATTGAAGATACGCTTAAACGGGCTGAAGCACTTGGTGCAAAAATATCCGTCGTGCTTCATTACTTAAATGAAGACTTTCGTGACGTGTCAGAAAAGCTTGAAGATGCAAGGGAAAAGCAAGCATTCGGTCTGAAAATTATAGAAGCACAAGAAGAAGAGCGGAGGCGGCTATCAAGAGAAATTCATGACGGACCTGCGCAAATGCTAGCAAACGTTATGTTACGATCAGAACTTATTGGACGAATCCATCAAGAAAGAGGACCAGAAGAGGCATTGCAAGAAATTAAGAACGTACGAAAAATGGTGCGCTCGGCCTTGTATGAAGTAAGAAGAATTATTTATGACTTACGTCCAATGGCGTTAGATGATCTAGGTCTAATTCCTACATTAAAGAAGTACGTAGCGAATATAGAAGAGTATAATAATACCGTTGTTTATTTTACCAGTCTAGGAAGCGACAAGCGTCTGCATTCCAAATATGAAGTTGCTTTTTTCCGTTTAGTACAAGAAGCAACGCAAAATGCTATTAAACATGCAGAAGCTAGTAAAATTGACGTCAAAATCGAAATAAATAAAAGCAATGTAACGATTATAGTGAGAGATGATGGGAAAGGTTTCGACTCGACGCAGAAAACTGAAAATTCTTTTGGCATTATTGGTATGAAAGAAAGAGTGGAGATGTTAAGTGGGAAAATAGTTATCGATTCGAAATTAGGTATAGGGACTATGGTGCACATTGAAGTTCCAATAAATGTTTACGAATAGGTATTACTATTTATTCTAATGCCTTTGTTATATAATAAATATAGATGGTTACTTTTTTCAAATAATGGGATTAAATGCTGGGGAACGAGATAAATAGAACAATTTAGTAGGGGATATCTAGAAATCACTCCACATTGTATAAAAGCTAGAGATGGATTTGGGAGGATGCTAATACATGAGTACAAAATTATTATTAATTGATGACCATAAATTATTTCGTGAAGGTGTGAAGCGTATATTAGAGTTTGAACCTTCTTTTGAAGTAGTAGCAGAAGGAGACGACGCTCGTAATATTGTAGAATTAGTGGAACAATCGAATCCAGACGTAGTAGTGATGGATATCAACATGCCAGAAGTAAACGGGGTCGAGGCAACAGCACAACTACTTGAGAAATTTCCACGCTTGAAAGTTATTATTTTATCGATCCACGACGATGAGAATTACGTTATCCACGCATTGAAGTCTGGTGCGCAAGGATACTTATTGAAGGAAATGGATTCTGACACGTTAATTGAGGCGATTAAGGTAGTTGACGAAGGGGGCTCATACCTTCACCCGAAAGTAACGCATAACTTAGTAAGAGAATATCGTCGTCTAACCGAGGACTCAACAAAGAATTCTTCAGAAGTTACTCATACAATTGAATACCGCAAGCCTTTGCACTTATTAACACGTAGAGAATGTGAAGTGTTGCAGTTACTAGCGGACGGCAAGAGTAATCGAGGCGTATCAGAGTCACTTTATATAAGTGAGAAGACGGTGAAAAACCACGTAAGTAATATATTGCAGAAAATGAGCGTAACCGACCGTACACAAGCCGTTGTAACAGCGATTAAGAAAGGCTGGGTAAAAGTATTATAAAAGTAAGCAATCATGCTCTAGGAAGAGAAATCTTTCTAGAGCATGATTTGTGTATCCTTCAAAAAAATTCCCACCACTTCTAAATAAACCGAAATAGCATGATGCAAAGTTTCCACAATTACTGTAAAATAAAAAAAGAGTTTAACCACCTACAATCCACATCGTATATATAGATTCGAAAAGTAGAAATAAGGAGAAAGATATAATGAAAACAGCAATTTTAACGGACAGTACGGCTTACATTCCGCAAGAAGTCCGGGAGCGTTGCCATATCCATATGGTTCCTCTGAGTGTTACTTTTGGGAATGAAACGTATCGAGAAGAAATAGATTTGACATCTGCTGATTTTTATGATATGGTGCGTGGCGCAGATGATTTACCGAAAACGTCACAGCCGTCTATTGGGATAATCACAGAAAAATTAGAGCAACTTTCTCAGAGCTACGATGCCGTTGTAGCCATTCATTTATCTAGTGGTATAAGTGGAACGTACCAATCAACTGTAAGTGCTGGAGAAATGACTGACGATATACAAGTCCACGTATTTGATTCTGAAATTAGTTGCATGGCCCAAGGATTTTACGTATTAGAAGCAGCGGAAATGGCAGAAAACGGCGCAACACCTGAGCAAATTATGCAGCGACTAAAGGAAATGAAACAATCGCTTCGTGCCTATTTCATGGTCGATGATTTAACGCACTTACATCGAGGTGGACGTTTAAGCGGAGCACAGAAAGTAGTTGGCAGTCTCTTACAAGTTAAGCCTGTTCTTCACTTTGTCGATACAAAGATTGTTCCATACGAAAAAATACGCACAAGTAAAAAAGCCTTGAAGCGTGTAAAAGGTCTACTTGAAGAAGTAGCGGCAGAAGGTAAGCCAATGAAGGCGACTATCATACATGCCAATCGGGAAGAAGACGCAGAGAAATTGATGGCTGAATTGCAAGCATCTTATCCACATGTGGAGTTTGTAATAAGCTATTTCGGACCAGTTATTGGGACACACCTCGGTGAAGGAGCCCTAGGCATCGGCTGGTATCAAAAATAACCTCATCATAGAACGTCATGCATTCCCCGTAGCGTTGCATGGCGTTTCATTATAAGAGTAAATAAAGGAGTTATCCACATGTTATCCTCATTTACCCCCTCTTTCGATTGGATTCCCTCTACGTTATTAACGTCTGAACGATCAGAAGCGAAGCAATTAGCTGGCAGGCTTTGGCTAGAACATCAGCTTCCTTTAACACCTAAGCAGAAACATGATTTCCTATCTAACGGCTTGCTCACTACTATACCAGCTATGGAAAAGCATTGGTGGGGATGGGCTTGCCGTAAATGTGGCAACAAAACGCAACGTCATATCGTACCGTGGCCATGTCCATGCGGTAATCCATGTTACTATTGCCGCGTCTGTATTGAAATGGGACGGATTACTTCCTGCACTTCCTTGTGGCTGTGGACAGGTGGCCAACCAGTATGGTCGAAAGTTGCAAACGCTTGCACTTGGAAAGGGACGTTAAGTCGTTATCAACAACAAGGTGCAGAAGCGATTGTACAAGCGATAACGGAAAAGCGGTCTCAGCTCGTGTGGGCAGTGTGTGGAGCTGGTAAGACAGAAATGCTGTTTCCTGGATTAGAACACGCATTTTCGCTTGGATTACGCGTCTGTCTTGCTACCCCTAGAGCAGATGTCGTCCGTGAATTAAAACCTAGGCTACAAGCTGCTTTTCCACATGTGGATATCGTCGCCTTGTATGGTGGAACTGAGGATGTGGATAAAGGAGCGTTGTTCGTCATTGCGACCACACATCAATTAATGAAGTACGCAGATGCTTTTGATGTCATGATTATAGATGAAGTGGATGCTTTCCCGTACCATGCTGATCGCAATTTGCAACATGTAGCCAAAAGAGCGCAGCGCCCAGATTCTGCCCTTTTGTACTTAACGGCCACTCCAAGATGGAAAATGAAGCTGTTATCCTCCTTCAACAAGCTCCCCACCGTTTTCGTTCCTCAACGTTATCATGGTTTTCCGTTACCTGTCCCACAATTCATGAATAGTTTTGATACAGAAAAAGCCATTGTCAACGGTCAACTACCTTTCTCTTTTCGAAAATGGATTATCACTAAGCGCGAGAAGCAGCGGCGTGTCATTGTATTTGTACCAACCATCAACATGGCAGAGCAATTAGCGCCGTTACTACATGAAGCGATTTTCGTCCACAGTGAAGACCCTGAGCGAGAACAGAAAGTTGCTGATTTCCGTAACGAGAAGTTCAATTTGCTCATTGCAACGACGATATTGGAGCGCGGAGTAACTTTTCCTTCTATTGATGTAGCCGTTCTTCACGCTGGTCATCACGTATTTGATGAAGCGGCATTGATTCAAATTGCTGGACGAGCTGGCCGGAGTGCGCAAGACCCAGATGGTGATGTCGTCTTTTTCCATCAGGGCAAGACGGAAGCAATGCTAGCGGCCAAAAGTGAAATAGAGGCGATGAACATTCGAGCTCGTAAAGGAGGGAACTAGCATGCATTGTTTATGGTGTGATGAAGAGCTCATACCAAATGTTGTATGGTCCACATTTCTAGCTCCAGTGAAGAAAAGAGTGCTGTGCGAATTATGTGAAAGTCAATTCGAACGGATTAAAGGAGCAACGTGCAAACAATGTTATCGGCCGATGGAGAAAAAAGGAGTATGCATCGATTGTCAACGCTGGAATGAAAATGGTGCTAGCTTGAAGCGCAATGTTTCTGTATATTCGTACAATGACTGGATGAAGGAAGTAGTGGCAAAGTGGAAGTTTCGAGGGGATTATGTGCTAGGCAACGTATTTGAGGAGAAAGCGAGCGAGGTTTTTTCTGCTTACTATAAAGCAACAGAAGTGGTGCTAGTCCCTATTCCGTTAAGTGAAGAGCGGTTAGCAGAGCGAGGATTTAATCAAGCGTTAATGATTGCGCAGATGTTACATGCTCCAATTGAACAACCTTTACAACGCATCCGTTCGGAAAAACAATCAAAAAAATCTCGCCAACAACGAATGAATCAAGCGAACCCATTTGAACAACCTTCCCCTTTTTACAAGCCTGTCGTACTAATCGACGACATATACACGACAGGTCGAACGTTACAATTTGCAGCGGAAACCTTGCAGCAAAACGGTTGTCCTCATGTAGAAGCATTTACATTGATCCGTGGATAATATCGCTTTAAACAAATGACCTATTTTGTCGATATATACATTATAGATATAGAGGTATAGGAGGAAGAAACTATGGGTGAAATAGCAAATTGTCCGAACTGTAATGTGTTATTTGTGAAGGGAATCAAGTCTGTTTGTGATGCGTGTTATCAAGAGGAAGAGGCTATGTTCGATAAGGTGTATACGTTTATTCGCAAAAAAGAAAATCGTATGGCCACCATTGATGAAGTAGTGGAAGCGACAGGAGTTAGTCGAGATGTTATTATGAAATTTGTCAATGAGAAGCGGCTCCATACAGGGAATTTCCCTAATTTAACGTATCCATGCTATAAATGCGGTGGACCAATTAAGGAAGGTAAGCTGTGCCGATCATGTACGAATGAAATAAAATCTGATTTACAACGAGAGAAAGAAATTGAAGAAGTCCATAAAGCGAATAAAGAAAGCGAGCATAGACAAAACACGTATTATTCAGGAATCTCTTCAAGGAACAGACACAATTAATTAAACTTTTCTTTACAATTTCCGATAATAGAGGTAGAAGAAACGGTGAAACATTATACGAGAGAGTAGGTGAAAGACATGAAAGTAAGCGGACCAGGCCACACCAATTTAAATCCCTATCAAAAGCAACTGCAACAACAGCAGCGCATGAAGCAAGCGCCCTCTATTAACGATAAAGTGGAGATATCGAATAAGGCAAAGCATTTACAACAATCCAATAAAGTACAAGAAGCACGGCAGCATCGCATTGAGCAATTGAAACAACAAGTGCAATCCGGTGAATATCATGTAGATGCGAAGAAAACAGCAAAGAACATGATTTCATTTTGGAAGTAATTCTAAAGGAGGGCATATAGCATGTCCATACCATCTATCATAGCTACATTGGATAAGCTATACACGTTGCACGAACAATTCTATCGTTTATCGAAAGAGAAGACGACCCTTTTGCAAGGAGACGATACGACAGCATTGCAACCTCTTCTTGTGAAAGAGCGCAAGTATATACAAGCCATTACACAAATAGAACAGAAACGTCAGCAGCTCGTCGAAGAATGGTTATCTTCACAAGAATTATCTAATGAAGAGCCAACCTTGACGACGCTCCTTACATATGTAAAAGGCGAGGAAAATGAACTTTTGCAGCAGTTTTATGATCGTTTCGTTCCCCTCATTGCTGAAATTAAACAACAGGAACAATTAAATCAAGAAATAACAAGGCAGTCCTTGCAATATATAGAGCTTTCGTTAAATTTATTGCAACCAACTATGAAGAATTTAAATTATAGCAATCAACGAAACAGCGCGTCTGAAGCACCGAAGACGTCTGTATTCGATTCCAAAGCGTAAGGAGAGGGAGTTAGGAGATGTCAACTTTTCAAGGCTTAGAAATATCGATACGAGGTATGTACGCCCAACAATCTGCTTTATATACGACTGGACATAACATATCAAACGCAAACACATATGGATATTCAAGACAACGTGTGAACTTTGAGCAAACAGGACCATATCCTCCGGCATCACGCAACCGTCCGCAAATTCCAGGACAAGTCGGTTCCGGTGTAGAGATTGGATCGGTACAACGTGTACGTGATCAGTTTCTTGATGAGCAATACCGATTAGAGAACTCTAAAGTAGGGTACTATCATACCAGATCAGAAGGGCTTATAAAAATGGAAGAGGTAATGAATGAGCCTTCTGACTTCGGACTATCAAAAACGATGGATGAGTTCTGGAAGGCGTGGCAGGACTTAGCCAATAACCCAGAGGATGCTGGAGCTAGAGCGCAAGTGAAGCAGCGTGGGATTGCAGTAGCGGAAACGTTTAATTTTTTATACGGCTCCTTAACTTCAATCCGAAATGACTATAAAAATGAACTAGAAGTTGCTCAAAACGAAATAAATTCTTTAGCAAAACAAATTCATGAAGTAAATAAAGAAATATCTGAAGTAGAAGCACACGGATATGTGCCGAATGATTTATATGATGAGCGAGATCGCTTAGTAGACAAGTTGTCGGATTACGGCAATATAAAAGTAACGGAAACGCAAACGAGTGATAAAGCCTCCGCCATAACGGAAGGTACGTACACAGTAGAATTTGTGGATGCAGAAGGGAATCCTATTTTTACTGATGCAGAAGGAAATGGTATTCCGCTTGTTGATGGAACAAACGGCTATAATGAATTATCCATTAATATGGATGGAAATGAGGATTCTGTTCGTACATTGGAGCTTGGCGGAAGTTCAGTGCAGGCTCAACATTTCGCTTCAGAAGGTAAGTTACTAGGGCTGATGGAGACGTATGGTATGGATGTGGACGGAGAAGCGGTAGGTACATATCCAGATATGATGGATGAACTTGATACAATGGCGTATACATTCGCTAAGGCATTTAATGAAGTGCATCGTGGTGGATATGGCCTAAATGAAATACAAAATGGTGCAGATGAAGAGATTAACTTCTTTGACGAGCCAGATGATGTAGAAGGATTTGCTGATCGCATACGAGTGTCTGATGACATTATAGACGACCCGAATAACATTGCGGCAGCAGCTTCCATGAATTCGGGTGATGGTGGTAACGCACAACTGTTAGCAGATGTCCGCAACGAGAAACTAGATTATGACGGCGATGGCGAACCAGATTCGACATTTGATAGCTATTACCAAGGCGTTATTGGTGAAATGGGAATTCAATCTTCTGAGGCACAACGCTTACGACATAACTCTGAGACGCTAAGGTTATCGGCAGGTACTCGTCGCCAATCTGTTAGCGGCGTATCTTTAGATGAAGAAATGTCTAACATGATTAAGTTCCAGCACGCGTATAACGCAGCGGCTCGTAATTTAACAACGATTGATGAAACATTAGATAAGATTATTAACGGCATGGGCCGCGTAGGAAGGTAGGGGAATAAGCCATGCGTGTAACACAGAATATGTTATCCAACAACATGCTTCGAAATATGAATAATAGTTATGCGAAGATGAATCAATACCAAATGCAGCTTGCAACTGGTAAGAAAATCAACAAACCATCCGACGATCCTGTGTCAGCTATGCAAGCGATGAATTATCGCTCGAATCTATCCGGTGTCGAGCAATATGAACGGAACATTGGTGAAGTGCATAAATGGATGGACAGCACGGATGCGGCATTAGATGAAGCGACACAAACGATTCAACGATTAAACGAATTAGCAGTGCAAGCGAGTAATGGTACGTATGAGCAAGATCAGCTAGACAATATAGCGGAAGAGGTACGTCAATTAAAGGATCACTTAAAGGATATTGGTAATACACAAATCAACGGGAAGTACATTTTTAACGGTAATGATACGATGAATAAACCGATTACGGAAAACCCTGACCTTCAAGTTTCGGATAACTCTGAAGCTGTTACGATTGAAGTATCTGATGGTATTGAAATGCAAGTCAACACAGATCCTACTATCGTGTTCGGAGAGGATTTATTCAAAGATATTGATACGTTCATCGGTCGTCTAGAAGGGACTGGAGAAGGAAACATTGATGAATCCATTGCAGATTTACAAGAGCATAAGGATAACTTCGTCAATGCTCGTGCTGACCTTGGTGCCCGTATGAATCGAGTAGAACTTATGGAGAAACGCGTTAGCTTAAATGAAGTAACAGCAACGAAGAATTTATCGGGTGCTGAAGATGCGGACATCACTAAAGTTATTATGAATTTAAAAATTCAAGAAAGTGTCCATCGGGCAACATTGAGTGCTGGCTCTAGAATCATTCAACCTACATTAGTCGATTTTCTACGATAAGCTATCTGATTAAACAGGTAGCTTTTTCTTTCCTAGTAGAGAGGAGGAAGAAGTATGAATTTTCCACAAATGCAAATACGTACGACTGATGCGAAACTCGGTTTACAAACTCGAAATGCTACATTGAAAATGGAACAACCACAAGCGGAGATGCGTATCGAGCAGCCGCAAGCTGATCAATCGATGAAGCAACACCCATCCAAGTTAACGATTGATCAAACGAATGCGTGGCACAATCTTGACCTGAAAGGGATATTAAAACGTTCAGAGGATTTTGCTGCTTTTGGTAAACAAAGTGTACTTGAAGGAATTGCTAAAGATGCTCAAGAAGGCGATGAGTTAATGCGAATTGAAAACGGCGGGAACCCGATTGCTAATCAAGCAGAGCGCAATAGCATTTTGCGTTTCGATATGCAACCTGGTGGCATACCTGTACATAAACTTGTGTCTATTCAGTATGAACCAGGAAGTGCGGAAATCCATACGGAGCCGAACAAACCTGTAATTGAAATAACACCTCAACAGCCGAGATTGACATATGAACGTGGGAATGTATTCATGCAAATGGAACAATATCCATCCGTTGAGCTTGACGTCAAAGGTTTAACATTTAAAGGAACACAAGGATTTGAAATAACGATTTAGAAAGGATGGTATTATGCAAATTGAAACGAAATTATTCGGTCAAGTAGAAATAAACGAAGATGACGTATTTCACTTTTCGAGCGGATTACCAGGCTTTGAACAAGAACAGCAGTTTATTCTATTGCCGATTGACGAAGCGGGAATTTACCAATCGATGCAATCTGTGCAAAATGCGAATGTAGCCTTAATCGTGACGAATCCATATGTTTTCTTTAAGGATTACGAGTTTACCATTGATGCTAGTACGTTAAATTCGTTAGAAATTGAAACGAAGCAGCAAGTGACCGTATTCACCGTTTTAACACTACAAGACC
Source organism: Pontibacillus litoralis JSM 072002 (assembly GCF_000775615.1). Taxonomy (GTDB): domain Bacteria; phylum Bacillota; class Bacilli; order Bacillales; family BH030062; genus Pontibacillus; species Pontibacillus litoralis. Next base: position 9,303 of record NZ_AVPG01000014.1, on the reverse strand, counting down.
CATTTGCGAGCACAACTGCCAATTTACAAGCACCTATCATCGTGAACCATACGAACAACAAAGGGAAGCAAATGATTTTAACTGACACCCTCTACACAACGAAGCACCCTATTATGCCGAATGGAAAGGATGTGCATGCTGATGCTCATTCTCAATCGTAAAGTAAACGAATCCATTCAAATTGGCGATCATATCGAAATTAAAGTAGTCGCTGTTGAAGGCGAACAAGTAAAGATAGGTATCGATGCGCCGAAAGACATCGACATCTATCGCAAAGAAATATACAAGAAAATTGAACAAGAAAACCAAGCGGCTACTACTGTGTCAAATGATCTAGTAAATCTATTAAAAAAAACAAAAAAAGACTAAACAATCCGCTCCAATAACCGATATTACAACTAGAAGCCAAGTTTATAAGGCGGCCGACTTATAAATGTTTGGCTAAATACTTACATAGGTTCATATGGACGTGAACCTGATTATTCAAGGAGGAATAGGAATATGATTATTAATCACAATATTGCGGCTCTTAACACTCACCGCCAACTTTCTGCAGCAAACAACATGCAAAGTAAATCTATGGAAAAGCTTTCTTCTGGTCTACGTATTAACAAAGCAGCGGATGATGCAGCTGGTCTTGCAATCTCTGAGAAAATGCGCGGACAAATCCGTGGTTTGGATCAAGCTCAACGTAATGCTCAAGATGGTATTTCTTTAATCCAAACTGCTGAAGGTGCGCTAAACGAAAGTGAAGCAATCCTACAACGTATGCGTGAGCTTTCTGTACAATCTGCCAACGATACGAACACTGATGAGGACCGTGCAGAGTTACAGAAAGAGATTACAGCACTAAACGAAGAATTGACTCGTATCGGTGAGAATACTGAATTTAACACGAAAAACTTACTTGATGGTTCATTCTCTGGTAAATTCCATATCGGTGCTAACATAGGACAAAATATGTCTGTAACTATTTCAACTATGACAGCGTCTGGTTTAGGTGTAGATGGAATTGACATTGGTTCACAAACAGGTGCTAACGCTGCGCTTTCTAATTTAGATGCTGCAATTAGCAATGTATCTTCTGAGCGTGCTAGCTTAGGTGCTGTTCAAAACCGCCTAGAGCATACAATTAACAACCTTGGTACATCTTCTGAGAACCTAACTGCTGCGGAATCTCGTGTTCGTGACGTAGATATGGCGAAAGAAATGATGGAACAAACGAAGTCTTCTATCTTGGCTCAAGCTTCTCAAGCTATGCTTGCTAAAGCGAACCAACAGCCACAAGGCGTACTTCAATTATTACGTTAATTTAAACAAAATATCGTATTTTCTCTTAGGAGGAATACATCTATAAAATAGAGCTGGTATTGTATACCAGCTCTATTCATACTATTTTAAGAAAGGTAACTTATATGCCATACACAATAGCAAGAGAAGTTAATCAAGAAGGAAATATTATTAACGTTTTTTCTGATTATAAGAAGCGTGTGCCGCTAAATTCTATCTCAAATAGCGTTTCTGAAATGGATCAATTTTTGTATCCCCATAGAGAACAAGTGAAAGTAATGATTGTGCTAGGCATCGGAAATGGTGAAATTGTAAAAAATTTCATTAATAATCCATCAAAAATTATACATATGATCATTATTGAACCTTACAGTGAAGTGGTAATAGGTGATGAAATAAAAGCAATGCTTGTCCATGCTAATCATATTACTGTTTTACAGTCCAAGGATCGAGAAGTACCTATATTAGACTTTCAATCTATATTGGCTAAGTTTATTGGGGTAGATATAGAATTACATATTCATCCAAACTATGAGAAAACCGACCTTGATTTCTTGAAAGAAGTCATATCACAGTTGAAGAACGGCTTACGAATATTAAAGATGAACCAAAATACACAGCAGTTATTTCAAAAAGACTGGTTAATAGAACCATTACTAAATTTAAAGTATAGCTATTCTTTATCTTTATTTGAAGAATTTAAAGATAAGTTTAAAGGTCAACGAGGAGTGCTTGTATCTGCCGGACCTTCCGCTTCAAAATTAATTCCAGAAATTAAAGAGTTGCAAAAAGGTGCTCATGTGTTTGCTGTAGGATCTGTAATGAAATTGCTTTTAAAAAATGATATTACGCCAGACTTTGTGACCAGCTTTGATTCAGCTGACATTAATTACGAAGCGCATTTTAAAGAGTATTCATATAATGGTAAGTTAATTGTTGGAAGTATTGTGAATTCAAATATATTAAAATACCATACTGGAGATGCTATATTGGTTCCTGAGTCTGTAGAAGGTATTACGAGTAAAGCAAGACCTGATTTGAACACATTTTATTCTGGTCCTTCTGTAGCGGTTTTTACTCTACAAGTTATGTATTATTTAGGGTTTTCGGAAATCTACTTAATAGGACAAGATTTAGCGCTAGAAAATAATCAGTATTATGCGGATGAGGCTGCTGAAGGCGAGTTTGTGGATAAAAATAATAAAAACATAGATTTATATATCGATAACAATGCTGGTGGTAAGTCAGGAACGACGTATCCATTATATTCCTTTTTGCAAAGCTTTAATCAGTTAGTAAAATTATTTGATTTAAATAAAGTACGTGTATATAATCTGGCGAAATACGGTGCGAAAATTGATCATGTTCCTTATATATCATACGAGGAAATTAAAGTGAGAACTCAAAGAGAAGAAGTAGCTCTTAACTTAAATCCTAAAGTTGTAACTTCTGAAGCGCTTAATGAAATATCGATTATTGTGAAAGAGCTAGATGAGTTACACAATGAACTTCGACGAATTAAAGCTCAATTAGTTCGCTTTAGTAAAAATGATTATATATCAGATGGTAAGCTTATCGAGATGCTTGAAATGTTAAAGGCAATTCGATCAATGCCTATTTTGGAAGATGTGATTTTAAACCAAATTTCATTTATCGTGAACCGTATTAATAACGTATTTGAATTTCTATTAGACAAAGAACAATATACAAATGAAGATAAGAAATATATTTTTATAGAGTTCTTTAAGTTAATTCAAATAATAATAGAACATGTCGAATTAATCATGAATGATACTAAATTTATGGAGCTAAGAAAAGAATTAAAAAATGAAGTACATTCGTAACGGAATGATTAATAAAGTATTCCTTATTCCACCTTATATATGGGGCTCTGGAGCATTAATTCCACTGCATACCAGTATATAAGGATTTTTTTATGAATGAATTTAACCAAAAAACATTTTTTTAACCTTATTTCCTTAATAACTCATCATAGGTTCCCGATATAAAATATAAACAGGGCTGATGAGAGGGGTTAATGGCAGTGGACATAGGAAAAATGTTATCTGGGTCACACCTCCTGCAGCGTGCTGATCACATTATTGTTTCAACAGCAGAGGCAATGAATGATGATCACTCGTTTGTGAAAGAGAAGAAAGAAGTAACCAATGAAAAGGGTATAAATAAAGAAGAGGCTCGCTCCATTGTGGATAGCCTGAATAATTTTTTGAAACCTTCATTGTCAGAAATTCGGTTTGAGTTCCATGATAAGTTAGAGGAATATTATGTAACAATTATTGACTCTAATACAGAAGAAATTATTAAAGAAATCCCACCTAAGAAAATGCTAGATTTGTATGCATCCATGGCAGAATTAATGGGATTTTTAGTCGATAAGAAAATATAAAGGTGGTGGCGTGTGATGCGCGTTGGTGGATTAGCAACAGGAATGGATATTGATAGTATTGTTAAGGATTTAATGACAGCAGAGCGAATTCCTTTGGATAAAATGGAGCAAGAGAAAACGTATTTAACGTGGCAACGAAATGCCTATAGAGAAGTAAATAAACAGCTGGCAGAACTTGAGAAATTAGCGATGGAAATGAAATATCAATCCTCATATAACAATAAGATAGCAAGTTCTTCGAATCCAGAATCAGTTACTGTTAATGCAAACTCAAATGCTGGAAATGGAAACTATAGCATTCATGTAACTCAACTTGCTACACAAGCATATCGAGTGAGTGATGGATCTATTTCAGGGACTACAAAGATTGATCCAGACGGTAAGTTAAGTGAACAAGATTTTGCTAATGGCTTTAGTGAAGGTTCATTTACTATAAAAACGCATACGAAGGACGGAGAGAAGTCGCATACGTTTGAAATAACTGGTGATAAATCATTGAATGATGTTCTTCAAGAAATGAACAATGCAGATATTGGTGTACGAGTTTTCTATGAAGAGTCATCAGATAAGATTATGATGGAGCGTACAGAAGCAGGTAATTATAATGCTGAAGGTAGCGAAATGACATTTGAAGGCGATAACGTTAACTTTTTAACTAATACGTTACAGCTTGGCAATGAAAATGGTGGCCAAGATGCTAAGTTTACCTATAATGGGGTAATGGAGATTACGTCACATGACAATGAATATACGATAAATGGTATGGAGCTTAAATTGAATAAAGTGACAGCAGACCCAGTTAATATCAACGTAACGAATGATGTTGATGGAGCTGTTGAAGGCATTATGAAGTTTGTAGACACGTATAACAAATTTGTTGAAGAAGTTCAAAAAGGTATTTCTGAGAAGCCAAATAGAGAGTTTAAACCATTAACGGAAGCACAACGAAAAGAAATGGATGAAAAAGAGATAGAACTATGGGAAGAACAGGCTAAAAAGGGTCTTTTATATAATGATCCTATTTTAGGAGGAGCCTTATCTACAATGAGAGTAGAATGGTATGAATCAGTAAAGACTTCTGGTCAATATTCTAATATAACAGAAATAGGTATTACCACATCTTTTGAAAATCGTGATGGAAAACTAGTTGTCGACGAAGAGAAATTACGTTCGGCGCTTACAGAAGATCCAGAATCAGTAACAAAGCTGTTTGTTGGTGAAGGAGAAATAGATGGAATTGCTGATAAATTACAAGATGCGGCATATGACACAATGAAAAAAATTGAACGCAAAGCCGGAAAGCCTTCCATGGTTGATTCTAGTTATTCAATGGGCAGAGAGATGAGAGATTTAAAAGACGAAATGAATGACTTTGAAGGTCGGTTGACAAAAGTTGAAAATCGATATTGGCGTGAGTTCACTGCAATGGAGAAGGCGATTCAACAAATGAATTCCCAATCCATGTATTTAATGCAGCAATTTGGCTAAAGAGGGGCAATGATGGAATGTCAACACAGGTACATGAAAAATATCAAAATAATTCTATTCAAACAGCATCACCGAGCGAGTTAACTTTAATGCTATATAATGGATGCTTGAAATTTATTAAATTAGCAAAAAGAGGAATAGAAGAAGGTAATTATGAATCGAAAAATATGTATATTCAAAAAGCACAAAACATTGTAAGTGAACTAATGATAACAATGGATCCAGAGTATGAAATTACGAAGCAAATAATGCCGCTATATGAATATTTGAATCATCGTTTGTTAGAAGCAAACATGCAAAATGATGTAAAAATTTTAGATGAAGTAGAAGGATTTGTTGTTGAGTTTCGTGATACGTGGAAAGAAGTAATAAAATTAACAAAAAATCAGCAAAAAGGGATAGTTGGTAACGTATAATGGAGCGGTTAAATAGGTTTTACGATATAACACTATCTTTATATCACCTTTTACAAAGGCAACCTGTCGAAGAAGAACGTTTAGAGCATGTGGAAAAAATTCAGCATTTACTAGCTGAACGTGAACAAATATTATTAAATATTAAGCGTCCAGAAACTGAAGAAGGTCAAGTTAAAGGCAAGGAAATCTTGGCTATGGATGAGTATATTAAGAAGAACTTAAATGAGCATTTAAAGTATGTTAAAAGCGAAATAGCTCGTTTAAAGAGGACGAAAACAACTAGTAAGAAATATATTAATCCATATAAAAGCGTAAGTAATTATGATGGAATGTTTCTAGATAAAAAGAAATAGGTGATGTATTTGAATAACCTGACAGCAGAACAACAAATCTTTATAAAACAGTATACGGATCTTTTAGTAACTATAGGAGAAGGTCTAGAGTATATTGAGCGTAATTTAATAAATGATGTATCTCCACAAGTAGATGTGGTATTTTCCGATATTATTTCGGCATTACAACAAATTAATCGAGGAAATCAAACGATCTCAAAGCTATTTACTGATTCGAAAGAGGAGCTAGAGAAACAATTTAATGCATTCCAACAACTGGTTCAATTGATGTCGAGTTGGTTTGAAAAGCAATCAAATCATGACAAAAGGGATTTAATACAGCAACATGTTACACCACAATTTGAGAATTGGCATCATAGTATGAATGCTTTAATTGATCCGTATATAGTTCGTTAAAGTGTACCGTGTCTGTTCTTGGCACGGTTATTTAATTTTAGATTTTGGTGTTCAACTTACAATTTATTATAGGAGCGAGAAGATGGCAAACGTATTAATAACAGGTGCTGATGGATTTATTGGCAGCCACTTAACGGAAGAATTAGTAAAGCAAGGACATACAGTAACAGCTTTTACTTATTACAATTCCTTTAATTCATGGGGATGGCTAGACACACTCCCTAAAGAAATAATGAGTGAAATTGAGGTATTTACAGGTGATGTTAGGGACCCAAATGGAGTAAAAGAAGCTATGAAGGGAGTAGATGAAGTATATCATTTAGCTGCTTTAATCGCTATTCCATTTAGTTATCATTCTCCCGATACGTATGTAGATACAAATATAAAAGGGACTTTAAACGTTCTACAGGCTGCGCGAGATTTAGGTACTTCAAGGTTGTTAATGACGTCTACTTCAGAAGTATATGGAACAGCACAATACGTTCCGATAGATGAACAGCATCCTTTCCAGGGACAATCACCATATTCAGCAACAAAAATCGGCGCTGATCGATTAGCGGAATCTTTCTACAGAAGTTTTAATATGCCTATTACGATTGTAAGACCATTTAACACATACGGTCCACGCCAATCAGCGCGAGCTGTCATACCTACTATTATTACACAATTACTTGCTGGACAAGAGGAGATTAAATTAGGTTCATTAACACCGACAAGAGATTTTAATTTCGTAAAGGACACTGCAAAGGGTTTTATCGAAATAGCTAAATCGACAGGAACTATTGGTGAAGAAATTAATATTGCAACGGAACAAGAAATTTCGATTGGTCAGCTTGCCGAAGAGCTGATTAAGCAAATTAATCCAAATGCTAAAATCGTCTGTGATGAGCAACGACTTAGACCTGAAAATAGTGAAGTGAATAGACTATTAGGTTCTAATAAGAAAATAAAACGTCTAACTGATTGGGAGCCTCAATACTCTTTTGAACAAGGTTTAGCTGAAACAATCGAGTTTTTTAAACATAATTTAGATAAATATAAAACAACCATTTACAACATATAGGAGGAGAACAATGGCACAAAAGTTTATTCCTCTTTCAGTCCCAAATTTAAAGGGAAGAGAATTAGAATATGTAACAAATGCTGTTGAAACAGAGTGGGTATCAACGGGTGGTTCTTATATAAATAAATTTGAAGATAGTATAGCAAGCTATCTTCATCTTGAACAAGCGGTAGCCTGTCAAAGTGGCACAGCAGGGTTACATTTGGCATTAAAATTAAGTGATGTAGGCCCGAATGATGAAGTGATTGTACCTTCATTAACATTTATCGCGGCTGTAAACCCTGTTACATATTGTGGAGCAGATCCTGTTTTTATGGACTGTGATGATACGTTAAACATGGATACCGACAAATTAATTAGATTCGTTGAACAGGAATGTAAGGTAGATAATGGTCAGCTTATAAATAGAAAGACAGGTAAAGGAATTAAAGCCATTTTAGTAGTACATATTTTTGGTAATCTACTAGACATGGAAAGAGTAATGAATGTTGCTCAAAAATATAATATTAAAGTAATTGAAGATGCCACAGAATCCTTAGGCAGCTATTACACTGATGGGAAATATAAGGGTAAATATGCTGGAACTGTTGGCGACTTTGGCGTCTATTCCTTTAATGGTAACAAAATTATTACTACTGGCGGAGGCGGCATGCTAGTAGGAGCTAACCAAAATTTAATGGATAAAGCTAAGTACTTATCCACCCAAGCCAAGGATGATGGGCTGTATTATACACATAATGAAGTTGGTTATAATTATAGAATGACAAATGTACAAGCTGCAATTGGATTAGCGCAGTTAGAACAATTAGAGCAATTCATTGCGGTCAAAGAAAGAAATTATTATTTATATCAAGAAAAAATACAGGACATTCCTGGGTTACGGCTTTTGGAATTTAATTATAGTACTAGGCCTAATTATTGGTTTTATTCATTAATCGTAGACGGAAAGGCCTATGGGATAAAGCGCGATGAATTAATCACTTCCTTGCATAATAAAGGCATTCAAACAAGGCCTATATGGGGATTAATTCATCAACAAAAACCATATAAGAATAATCAAGCATATCAAATAGAAAAAGCAAATTATTATGTAGAAAATGTTATTAATATACCATGCAGTTCAAACCTTACTGAGGAGCAGGTTGATTCAGTAGTAAATTGTTTAACTTCTATACAAGCTAGGAGTGATCATCATGGTTGATGTTGAGCAGCTTATTATACGTGAAGATGTATCAATCAAAGACGCCATAAAAAAAAGAGATGTAACATCAAAGAAAATACTTCTTGTTGCTAATGAAAATCGAACATTGAGCGGAGTCATTACAGATGGTGATTTCAGAAGATGGATACTGAAAAGTGGAGATTTAAATGAGGAAGTATCCAATATTATGAACACGGATCCATACGTGGTTAAATGTGGTGAGGAGAAAAAAGCGTTCGGCATTATGAAAGCTAAATTTATTGATGCCATTCCTGTTGTAGATGACAAAAACAAAGTGAAAGATATAATATTTTGGAATGAAACTATCGACGGTGTATTAAATAGATTTAATAAAATTGATATTCCAGTAGTTATTATGGCTGGTGGAAAAGGAACACGATTATATCCATATACAAAGATTTTACCTAAGCCGCTGGTGCCAATTGGGGATACGCCAATTGTTGAGCGAATCATGAATAGATTTGTCAAATTTGGTGTTATGCAATTCTATATGACGGTTAATTATAAAAAGAATATGATTAAGTCCTACTTCAATGAAGCAGTAAAGCAATATCGATTAGATTTTGTAGAAGAAGATAAACCTTTAGGGACAGGTGGGAGTTTGTCCCTTTTACGTGAAAAGCTATGCACTTCTTTTGGGACTGTCAATATTTTTGTGTAAATGACTT
>NZ_AVPG01000013.1 GCF_000775615.1 Pontibacillus litoralis JSM 072002 | reverse complement strand
AAGTTACTTAACTTTTCCCTCTACTCGATTTAGCTTGGGTTGGATAATAACTGATTGCGCAAAAGAGACATTTGCTCATCTAATTGGTAAGAAGCTTTGGATAATTCGACTAACTGTTGCTTGGCTTCTTTAGGTATAGTATCTCCATGATATTTATAATTGAGCTTATGTTCGGTTGATGCCCAAAAGTCCATCGCCGAGGTGCGAATCTGTATTTCTGCTGGTATCCATAGTATATCGTTTGAAGTAATAATTTTTGTTTCGATGACGAGGTGTAGGCTTTTATAACCGCTTGCTTTAGGATTTTGGATATAATCTTTCACTTTCAAAATGCGGCTGTCATCTCGCTGTTCGATGTGATCTTTCAACATGTATACGTCATCGATAAAGCTCGTTACAATTCTTACTCCAGCAATATCAAATATATTCGCTTGGATGGCTTCCTGTGTGAATGGAACTTGTTTATGCTCTACTTTCTCTACTAAAGAAGGGATAGTTTTCATTCTTGTTTTTAAATGTTCAATGGGCGAGTAGCCGTATTTTGTCCGCCATTCTAAATCAACTATTTGGAAATCGCTCTTTATCTCATTTAAAGCCATCTCATATGGGATAAAAAATCCTTGCCAATTTTTTAAAATGGTTTGTACAATGTCTAGTTTATTAGTTTCGTTTGTCATGTTCGTCAGCACCTTCCGTCAAAATGGTGAAGAAAAGCTACTATATTATACCCCTTACAATCATTAAATGAAACATAGAAGAAACCAGGTATGCATGATTCATACCTGGTTTGGATTCAGCTAGCTTTTCTATTTGTATTATTTGCGGTCAAGTAGTTGTTAAAGTAATCGTTTGTTTCATTTACAATTACTTTATACAAAAGAATGATTGCCAGTAAATTCGGAATCATCATAAGAGCATTGGCCATGTCTGCAAACGCCCATACAAGTTGTAAATTGGCAACAGCGCCAAGTCCTGTCGCTGTTAGATAAATAAGACGATACGTATTGGCGAAACGGAAATTCGTAATATATTCAAAACATTTTTCGCCGTACATATACCAACCTACAATGGTCGAGAAACCGAAGAATACAACAGATAGAGATACAATTAATTCTCCAACAGCCCCGAGTGCGCTGCCAAATGCAGAGCTCGTTAATGCTCCACCTTCTAATCCAGGATCGTGCGCAACTCCGGAAAGTGTGCCACCTGTTGGATCCCAGAAGCCTGTCATGATTAGAACAAGAGCTGTCATCGTACATACGATAATGGTTACGATAAAGGTTCCTGTCATCGCGACAAGTGCCTGCTTTACAGGATGATCTGTTTTGGCATTTCCTGCAATTAAAGCAGCTGTACCGAGACCAGCCTCGTTGGAGAATATTCCTTTTGATACCCCACTTTGAATGGCTTCGCTAATAACAATTCCTGAAAAGCCACCAACTGCAGCCATAGGGCTAAACGCATAAGTGAATATAAGTTCGAATGCAGGAATGATTTGGTCGTAATTTAATACAATAATTACAATCGCTGCACCCATATATAATACAGACATAATTGGAACGAAGAAGCCTGCGACAGTACTAACACGTTTAAGTCCCCCGAATATAATTAAACCTGTTAAGACAGCCAAAACAATTGCTGTTGGTAAGTTTCCAACATTAAAGCTTTCGTCCATTACATCGGCAATTGTATTGGATTGCACACTATTTCCAATGCCTAGTGCTGCAAATGATCCAAATAATGCGAAGGCGACAGCCAGCCATTTGAATTTGCTCCCTAATCCTTTTTCTACATAATACATCGGACCGCCAGAATATTCGCCATTTTTATTTTTAATACGAAATTTCATGGCCAACAATGCTTCTGCGTATTTCGTTGCCATACCTATTAAGCCAACGACCCACATCCAAAATATTGCACCAGGTCCACCGACAGTTAGTGCTGCAGCAACCCCGGCAATATTCCCGTTTCCAATCGTGGCTGATAAAGCGGTCATAAGTGTTTTAAAGTTACTAATATCACCTTGTGCTTCGGATGGTTTTTCTGTTTCGTCCTTTTTAAATGCTAACTTCAATGCATAGAATAGCTTTCTAAATTGTAATCCTTTTAGCATGATGGTTAAGAATAAACCAGTACCGAATAAAAGGATTAAACTAGGTGTGCCCCAAAGAACGGAATTAATTTTGTTTAGTGTCTCTAACATAAGATCCTCCCCAGTGTCTAGCTGAAAGCGGTTGCAATGATATGTGTTTTATCTCTATCTATTATATATTGTAGCATCGCATGTTAAAAGTTCGATTTGTGAATTTCACAAATGTAAAGCGTTTTCAATTGTGAAAATGCACAAAAAGTCCTTTTGATAGTATGTACAGTCTATCTTTAATGGAGTAAAATAGTCTTTGAAAATAAATAGAAATTAAGGAACAAGGGGTGGTAAGGATGACAACGAAAAGAGATATGCAAGACCCGCTTCAGGGGCCATTCCGTTCATTAGAAGAACTGGCAGATAGTATTAGCGATACATTACAGTGCCCTATTACGATTGAAGATGCAAGTCATCGTATTCTCGCATATAGTACGCATGATGTGAATGTAGACGAAGCCCGAATTGCAACTATTATGAGGCGCAAGGTCCCAGAGAACGTCATTAAAACGTTATGGAAAAGAGGCATTATTCCACAATTACTTGAAAGTGACGAACCTGTTATCATTCCCGCTATTGAAGAAGTAGGATTAGGAAATCGAGTAGCAATAGCTGTTCGAAAAAGCGAAGAAGTGCTTGGATTTATCTGGGCACAAGTGGATCGAAACATTACTGAAAACGAAGTGGATTTATTAAAACGCGCAGCACAATTAGTAAAACATCAAAAGATGCAACTACAAATGAAAAAGCGAAAAGACGAACAAAGTCATCGTGAATTTTTTTGGCAATTATTGACGGGTCATTTGCAAGATAATGCTAGTATATATTCCTCTGAACATTATCCGAATATGCAAATAGATGGCGAAATAAGTATTGTTGTATTTGATTTTGGACAAGATATAGATCAATCCATTGAGAGAAATGTTCGATATTATGTGCAAGCAGCGCAGCAAATGAAAGTAGTGTTCAATGCAATAGATGATAATCAAATGATATTTCTCGTGCAGCCGTCAGATGCACAACAACCAGCAAAGCAGCTTACAGCATTTGTTCGAGCTTTCGTCGAGGATATTAGCGAACGATTGGAGATTGCCAGTATTACAGGTGGTGTAGGTACGCTGTATCGAGAGCCTGTACGTATTAAAGACAGTTATAGAGAAGCGTTGTACGTCCTTTCCATGAAAGAACGTTTTCCGCAAGAAATAAGTACGATTTATAATTATCAAGATTTAGGGATTTATCAGTTTATTGATGTTCTTTATGAACAACGCATGCGTACCCATCACCGTAATTACTTTATTGAGAAATTAAAGCAATATGACGAAACAAACCACACCCAATTGCTAGAAACGATTGAGATCTATTTACAATATGATAATAATATTAATGACGCTTCTAAAGCGTTGCACGTTCATCCTAATACGTTGAACTATCGTTTGAAACGTATTAGTGAAATTACAGAAATGAATTTGAAGGACCCGAATCAGAAGATGACTCTATATTTAGATCTCAAAATAGAACGTTTAAAATAATTATTATTCACGCCTTTTGTAATTTTCAACAAATACAATATATTCTTTTTTTTTAATTGCACAATGCAAATAGAGATTTTGACATCTATAATCGAAATTAGCAGTCAATGATACATTGATTAAAGGGGATGAGAGAATGTATATTGGTATTCCGAAAGAGATAAAAAATAATGAAAATCGCGTAGCTATGACTCCAGCTGGGGTTATGAACCTGGTGAAAGCTGGTCATACTGTATCTGTAGAAACTAAAGCCGGAATTGGAAGCGGTTTCGAAGATGAAGTATATCGTGAAGCGGGAGCTGTTATTGTAGCAACTGCAGCGGAAGCTTGGGATCAAGAAATGGTAATGAAGGTTAAAGAACCATTGGCATCTGAGTATGATTACTTCCGTCAAGGGCAAATTCTATTCACATACCTTCACCTTGCTGCAGAGCCAGAATTAACGAAAGCGCTTGTTGAAAAAGGTGTCATCGCTATTGCGTATGAAACAGTGGCAGTGAATGGTTCATTACCTTTACTCACACCTATGAGTGAAGTTGCTGGTAGAATGTCAGCTCAAGTTGGGGCACAAATGCTTGAGAAGATTTCTGGTGGTAAAGGTATTCTTCTTGGCGGTATTCCAGGAGTGAAGCGTAGTAAAGTAACGATCATTGGCGGTGGTGTAGTAGGTACAAACGCTGCGAAGATTGCAATGGGACTTGGAGCAGACGTTACGATGATCGACTTAAATGCGAATCGTCTTCGTCAGTTAGATGATATTTTCGGTACAGAAATTAACACACTTATGTCTAACCCAATGAATATTGCAGAAGCAGTAAAAGAATCTGATCTCGTTATTGGTGCCGTATTAATCCCTGGTGCTAAAGCTCCTCGTCTAGTAACAGAAGAAATGGTAAAAACAATGCAACCAGGCTCTGTACTAATTGATGTTGCTATTGACCAAGGTGGAATTATTGAAACATGTGACCGTATTTCCACTCATGACGATCCAACGTATGTGAAGCACGGTGTTGTACATTACGCAGTTGCAAATATGCCAGGTGCAGTTCCACGTACATCTACTATGGGACTAACAAACGTTACAATTCCATATGCACTTCAAATTGCAAACAAAGGCGTTGTACAAGCAATTGCAGACAACCCAGCATTAGCTAAAGGAGTGAATGTTGCAAACGGTGCTGTTACGTATGAAGCAGTAGCTAGAGATTTAGGTTATGAATTCGTTTCTACTACAGATGCACTTGCAGCAACAACGGTTTAATTAGATATAGAAACACCCCTTCAAGTTTGCTTGAAGGGGTGTTTTGCTCCTAGGGAAGCAAAGGGAATTGGGATGGTCGGAGGGGGATCCACTATTGAATAAAATTAGTTATCGAGATACTTGGTTAGAAGTTTCTCTAAGTGCTATTCACCAAAATGTTAACGCTTTCTTAAATCATATACAAAAAGAATGCAAGCTAATGGCGGTAGTGAAAGCGGATGGTTACGGTAACGGAGCAGTTCGAGTTGCAGAGGCAGCACTTGAAGCAGGCGCTGATTACTTAGCTGTTGCTTTTGCGGATGAAGCAATTGAACTTAGAGAAGCAGGTGTTGAGGCAGATATTCTTCTACTAGGATATACGCCAGAAGAATCAATGGAGGCAGTAATTAAACATGATATTACAGTAACCATTTTTACCAATGAAAGTTTACAAGCTGTGATTCGTGTAGCTGAACGCTTAGGGAAAAAGCCACGCATACACATAAAAGTAAATACAGGCATGAATCGTCTAGGTGTTCAAAGTAAGGAAAAACTATTACAATTAGCAACACGTGCGCAACAATCAGAAGCGGTTTATTTAGAAGGTGTGTTTACTCATTTTGCGGATGCGGATAATGAAGATCCATCGTATACAGAGAAACAATTCGCGAAATTTAAACAAATGCTTCATTATTTAGAAGCGCATCACATTCTCATTCCGATAAAGCATTGTGCGAATAGCGCGGCGACAATTGCTTTCCCTTCGATGCATTTAGATATGGTAAGAGTCGGGGTTAGTATATATGGGTTATACCCAGCAACACACTTACAAGATAAAATAAAGCTAACACCTACGATGACGTTAAAGACGACGATTGCATCTATTCAATTAGTCAGTGCGAATGAACCAATTAGCTATGGCTGTTCCTACTATACAAAGCGGAATTCAACCATTGCAACAGTTCCTATAGGGTATGCGGATGGAATTTCGAGACAACTTTCGAACAAAGGGCATGTGACGGTC
Organism: Pontibacillus litoralis JSM 072002; assembly: GCF_000775615.1. Taxonomy (GTDB): domain Bacteria; phylum Bacillota; class Bacilli; order Bacillales; family BH030062; genus Pontibacillus; species Pontibacillus litoralis. Next base: position 79,252 of record NZ_AVPG01000013.1, on the reverse strand, counting down.
AATGGCCAAAAGGTTCGAATTGTTGGTAAAGTCTGTATGGATCAAATGATGATAGATATCACTGATGTCTCTTCCGAAATTGGGGATGAAGTCGTCATTTACGGTGATGCAGAACAAGGGTACATGCCAATTGACTTGGTGGCAGAGCAAATGGGGACGATTCATTATGAAGTAGCGACATTAATCGGAAAGCGTGTCCCTCGACATTATACGATTGAAGGTAAAGTAGTTGCAGGATGTGGATTATTGGGTAGTCAGCATTCTTTTATATATCAGTAAAGAGCATATGAGACGTATCCTTCTTAAAGGATACGTCTTTTACGCATTTGTCATGTTTTACAATGATTGTATGTGATGTACAATGAATAAGGAGAGGAAGGGAGATAAGTCATGTTTCAAATAAGTGTAGAATCACTCAGTGACGATTTAATTATTAAGTGGAATGGACAGCAGTTCGTTATTCCAAAAGTCGATATTAAAAAGGTCGAAGCAGATAATACTTATGATGGTCATGAAGTTCCAGAAGCTATCACAATCGGCTTTCCTTATTCGACTTCTGATCGGGTTCGGATTACGACGGATGATAACGTGTATTTATTGTTTACGAGTCAATCGACATTAAAGGAACGTATTCAACGGATTGTCCATACGTAAAGCAAAAGGATGATGGATATGAAGAAAGTAGCAATAAAGTATTGAAAAGCATACTAGTGAAAGCAACTGGTGGAACCTCCTCCATCTGTGGATGCTTGACAAATCATTGCTCTGTAAATCTACTTCGTGCAATTTGATATAGACAGGGTGAACACAGCATCACACTCAAGGGGGTAATTTTGATGAGTATGCGTAAGCGTCGTTATCCAAAGGCATGTGTTACAATCAATTGGTCGAATTACGTACACGAGGCGAGGCATTCCTATATTTGTATATCGAATAACAGTCTAATTAGGGAGACGGTTTGAAACAATGAGGGGACAGTACACAATGATCGACCTTAATCTATGTTACCAAACAATGAAACACTACCCGAAAGTTTTGGTAGTGTTTCATTGTTTGTTATTGTTTTGTGTGTTTATTTTTATATTCTTTCGGTGTGATACCGACGTGTTTTTTAAAGAGAGCGGTATAGTAGCTTTGATTGCAAAATTGAAATAAGGAAGCAATTTCGGAAATGGATTGTTCCGTATGTAGCAAGAAATACTTCGATTCTTCTACCCGCTTTTTGTTAATGAAAGGAATGATAGAAATAGTGACTTCTTTTTTGAACAGATGGGATAAGTAGCTAGAGCTAACATTGCAATGTTCAGCAATGATATCTAAAGTTAAATCCTCTAGTAAATGCTCGTTCACATATGTAATGGCTTGTTGTACAATCTTGCTATAATTTGACTCATCTTTCATTTGCAATGCGTTTATAAATTGTTTGAGTAATATATGATCAAGTTGTTTCAACTCCGTGATATCTGTTAACCCTTCAATTTGTAAGACGCAAGCATGGTATAACCGAAATGCCACTCTAGGCTGTACGCCTCCTTTAATGATGGCCCTTGTAAATAATGTGCATGAAGAAATAAGGGAATTCTTATAGGAACGTATAGGGTTATCTGCTAATACTTCACGATAATGTTTATTCACGCTAGATAGAATAGTGAACGCTTTAGTCTCATTCCCTTGGCTAATCGCTGTAAGCAATTGTTGCTCTAATAATATAGAAGGGTGGAGGTAGTCACCGTTTTGACGTATGTGTAGTTCCGTAGATTGATTATCAATTGGTTCGCTAAATATTATACTCATTATCTCACCCGCAGACGTATTTTTTCTGAATAATGAAACCATTACTTTTCATTGTAAGCGATTACGCGAAAAAATTAAAGTGGAATCTGTAAAGAAATAGTATTGTTTCCACCTTTTTGAGAAGCTGCGTGTATATCGGCGATGGCGTTGAATAAACGTTTGATCAATTCGATCATTTGACAGAGAATGGGACTTGTTTAATGGAGAAGTCGTCGTGATGACGGCTTCTTTTGGTTGTATGGAATTCATATAAGGGATAGAAACAATAGGAAGGATTTGATACATTTAATATCATGGAGTAGGGGGAGTGCGTAAATGAAAAAAGTGAATTGCTTTCATTGTAAGTATTTTTACACGACGTGGGAGCGGAATTATCCAAGAGGTTGTAAAGCGTATGGTTTTAAAACGAAAGAGCTTCCTTCTGTATATGTTTTAAAAGTAACAGGATCGACATGTCTTTCCTTTAAAGAGAAGACGTAATAGGGTCATTGTATAATATTAGAAATTTCAGAAAATACATATCATATTTTATAGTTTTGTGGTATAGTTAGGGATATTTTATTTGAAGTGTTAGGGGGAAATAAAGAGTTATGGTTAGAGAAAGATGGGCCTCCAAATTAGGTTTTATGCTTGCTGCTATGGGTTCAGCTGTTGGATTAGGGAATATTTGGCGTTTTTCCTATGTAGCAGGGGAGAATGGCGGTGGAGCCTTTTTATTATTATATCTAGGGTTCGTATTTATCATTGGCATACCTGTATTGTTAGCAGAATTTAGTATTGGCAGACAAGGGCAAGGAGATGTCGTTGGCTCGTATCAAAACCTAGCCCCGAACAAACCTTGGTTTTTAGCTGGCTTCGTCGGCGTAGGTAGCGCTTTTCTTATTTTAGGTTTTTACAGTGTTGTAGCTGGTTGGTCTTTATTTTATTTTTGGAATTATATTAATGGAACGTTTTGGAGTATACCGGAATCTGGATACGAAGCGACGTTCGGTGCTTTAATTGCTAACAATTATACGCCACTATTATGGCATGGATTATTTATGGTGTTAACGATTATTGTCGTGTTAACTGGGGTAAAGAAAGGTATAGAGCTAGCGAATAAAATATTTATGCCGATGCTGGCGATATTGCTTATTATTTTAGCGGTGTATAGTGTGACGTTAGATGGGGCGATGGAGGGACTGGCCTTTTTATTTAAGCCGGATTGGAGCATTTTAACGGATCCTTCCGTATATTTGGCTGCTTTGGGACAAGCCTTTTTCTCCTTATCCATTGGGATGGGAGCGATGATGACATACGGAAGTTATTTATCGAAGGAGGAGTCTTTACCTTCGGCTACTATAGGCATTGGAATAATGGATTCTGTTTTTGCCATTGTGGCAGGTATTGCTATATTTCCAGCAGTGTTCGCGTTCGGGATTTCGCCAAGTTCAGGTCCTAGCTTAGTATTTATTACGTTACCGGGTATTTTTGCGGAAATGCCATTTGGTAATATTGTTGGGATCATATTTTTCTTACTGTTAGTTATCGCTTCCTTATCATCTTCTATCTCAATGTTAGAAGTTCCGGTTGCTTATTTTATGCGCAAATTTAATTGGTCACGTAAGTTTACAAGTGTATTCGTTGGGTCTATTATGTTCGTGTTAGGAGTTTGTGTATCACTCGGCATGGGCGTGTGGTCAGGAGTAACACCAATCGGCGATAAAAATATATTAGATTCAATGGACTTTGTTGCATCGAACATCTTCTTACCTTTAGGTGGTTTAGCTATCGCTCTCTTTGTTGGTTGGCATTGGAAGAAGGAGGAAGCGTTTGCTGCGAGTGATATGAAAGATAATTTATTAGGCAACGTCTGGTTAGGGCTTGTGAAATACGTTGCACCGATATTCATTATTGTCATTTTCCTACAATCAAGTGGATTGTTAGAATGGATAATGCCATAATAAACAAGAAGAGCTTCTATCAAAATTTTCGATAGAGGCTTTTTTTTCATTTGCTCATTTCATGATATACTTTAGAAAAGCGTGTGGGAGCTAGACTTTAAATGAATAGACGTTATATATACATCTTCATCTTATCAACGGTTACGATCTTGCTAGGTACATTTGGTTATATGATAGTTGAGCATTTGTCCTTTTTTGATAGTTTGTGGCTCACAGTTGTTTCTGTGCTTACCGTAGGGTATGGCGATATCATCCCTTTATCTGATGAGGGAAAAGTGTTTACGCTTATACTGATTCCAATAGCGATTGGAATTGTAACGTATTCTTTAGGGGTTGTCGCTGCTTCTATCATTGAGGGGAGTATATCAGAAGAAGCTCAAAAGAAAAAAATGATGAAAAGGATAAACAAAATGAACAATCATTTTATTATAAGTGGGTTTGGACGAGTTGGAGAAAAGGTGTTCGAACAATTGCAGAATGACAAGCAACAAGTAGTTGTAATTGATGAACGGGAAGAAGTGTTCGAACAGTTGCGTCATAAAGCGTACGTCATTCAAGGAGATGCAACGGACGATAGCATTCTAATTCAAGCAGGCGTAGAACGAGCGAAAGGGTTAGTCACAACACTACCTGATGATGCCAATAACGTGTTTGTAACCTTAACGGTGAAGGGGATGAATCCTAATGCCCAAGTGGTTGCTAGGGCAGAGAAGGATGGTAGTGAAGAGAAATTGAAGCGGGCTGGAGCAGATCGAGTCATTAGCCCTTCTCATATAGGTGGCATTCGTATGGCGATGTCGATTCTGAAGCCGGTAAGTACGGATTATGTTGATACGATTTTTAGTTCTAATAATGAGAATTACAATGTAGAAGAGATTCAAGTGTCTGGGCATTCTTCGTGGCATAATTGTACGATTAAGCAGTTAGATGTAAGAGCGAACTACGGGGTAACCATTGTTGGAGTTAAAAGGGGTACGCAATTTATTCGTAATCCAGCAGCGGAAGAAGTTATTCAACGGGAAGACGTGTTAATTGTGTTAGGAGAGCAAGCACAACTAGAGCGATTTGAACAACTAGTATAGAGAGGATGATTACATGTCTGTATCATATGAACAAATATTAAAGAAGATGGTAGGGGAAATTCAAGAAGCTATAAAACATACAGAAAATGGGCAGAGGGTAAAGGAGCATGTCCGGGCTGTTCAATTATTAGGGGGCCTCATCTTGGATGATGAAACGATGAATACAAAGGCTGCTCCGTCTATACAAGCTGTGGAGCAAATGATGCACGTATCTTCGATGGTCCAACAACCATCTACTCCACAGGTGATATTACCATCTACATCCAAACAAACGCCGACCATTGATCATGAGGAAGCAAACGGGGATTCATTACTAGATTTTTAAAATAGGAAAAGGGGAGAAGGATGATGAAGTTATTTTTTATTCTAGCAATTATTAATGGTTTTCTGTCTGTTGCACTGGGGGCTTTTGGGGCACATGGGTTAGAAGGAAAAGTTTCTGAGAACATGTTAAAAACGTGGGAGAAGGCAGTTAATTACCAAATGTTTCATACGATGGCGTTGTTCGTTGTCGCTTTATTAATGAGTCAATGGAATCAAGGCAATTTTGCTAACGCTGGTTGGGCGTTCCTGATCGGAATTATTTTATTTTCAGGTAGTTTGTATGTGTACAGCGTTTCCGGAATCAAAACGTTTGCTATGATTACGCCATTTGGTGGTGTTGCCTTTTTAGTCGGCTGGGTGTTACTCGGCTATGCAGTAGTTAAATTTCTATAGTTATTGAAAGAACAAGATGGTACCAACAACAAATAACAAGCTTGCTCGAGTGATTTGAATGATAAAATGAGGCATTTGTTTCCTTCCGTAGTACTCCAGCCCTTCATAGATAAAGCTTCCCGCTAAGGCATACAGGGAGAGAAGCAGCAAAAAGGTTAATCGTGGTTGTATAAGAAACAGAATGCAAAGTACAAAAGCTACTCCGAGCGTAATTAATTGAAGCTGGAGTAATTTTTGAGAGGGTTGATGCATAACGGATGCCCTCCTTCAGTTGTAGAAGTGTAGGAGTATCCAGGTGCGGATACTCCTTTTAAATATGCTAAAAATGCTATTTTTAACGCGGGTTATATTGCACCATTTGCCCTGTGTTACCAGCGTATGGGTAGGTGTAATTAATTTCTTCTGGAAACGTAATGTAGTCAAGGTATACCATTAATAATAAGTAGCGCTTTCCTGTTTTCGGGTCGCTGATGATGATGTGATCTCGGCCAGCAGCTTCTATAATTCCATTAAACACTTTTGCATTCCATTCATCATTGTTTTCAAACGTCATATAAACCGTAGCTTCTTTCCCTCTGTTTAAGCGAAGAATATTCTCGATGTAAGATTCTTCCTCAGGCAGCATGCCAGGTACATTTGTAAATCCTTGATTTTGTTTTTGTGGAAATGCAGGTACTTGTAATGGCGTTTGTTGTTGGCCCATTTGATAATAGGGATACATCATTGGTTGGCCTCCTTGACTATAATACTGCGGTTGTGTATTTTGCCTGCTATTTCCTTGCTGTGACTGACTCATTTCCCACACACTCCTTTCGTAATATTAGAAAATTTCTGGACACTCAGATTGCAATGGGCTAAAGAAACAATGAGATTTATATCTTCCTGAATTATATTGTCCATACCACTGGGCAGGACAACCTCCCTCAGGCATGAAAAACCATAAAGAATTCGTTGCTGGATGGTACCGCATGCCATCGATTGTCTTTTTGGCGAGACGTTTATCTTTTTCTCGTGCCCGCTGATAGAAGTAACCTTTTTGTGTTGCTTCAAATCCACCTGGGCTTTGGTACACCATTTTGTTAATGGAATCAATGTTCGTAAAGTCTAAACACACTGCTCTTACTCGATTGACTCCGGTGTTCCCAACCATTAGCATACCTAATTGTCCATCACCTTCCGCTTCTGCTCGCATCAGTCGTGCGAGTGTACTCACATCACTTGAATTGTAAGGAACGACAGCCATTGTTTCACCTCTCCTTTTAACGTCTGCCATCAGCTTATGAAGCTTGTGGGAGATTCGTTCCTAACACTATATGTATGTACAATATTCGTTCATATGCAAAAAAGCTCACCGACATAATCGATGAGCTTTCATAAATGATAGGAATAAGTGTTATACGTGTAGGAAGGAAGGAAGCTTTTCTTCTGATAAGCGATTTCCAACGAAGAAAGAGCCGAATTCACCGTAACGAGCACTTACTTCATCAAAACGCATTTCGTAAATTAATTTCTTAAATTGAAGCGGATCATGAGCGAACAATGTTACGCCCCATTCCCAATCATCTAAACCGACAGAACCTGTAATGATTTGGCGGACCTTTCCGGCATATTTGCGACCGATCATGCCGTGAGAGTACATCATTTTTCCTCTATCCTCCATTGGTAACATGTACCAATTATCTTCGCCGTCACGACGTTTATCCATTGGATAGAAGCAAATGTAATCCCAATCCGGTAAAATTGGCTTCAGACGCGCTTGAATTTCAGGATCTGTTTCAATATCTTTTCCTTTAGCCATATATGTAGAAAGCTCTACAATCGAAACGTAAGAATAACTCTTAATTGTGTAATCAGCTAAAGTCGTTTTGTTAAATTCATTTTCTATTTCGTTTAACTCGTCCATTGTAGGGCGAAGAATCATCATGATGAAATCGGCTTTTTGCCCTACGACGGTATATATCGCATGGCTACCTTGCTTTTCATCCTGCGTCTTATTCCACTTTTCTAGTAATTGATGAAATTCATGGATAGCCGCTTCTCTTTCCTCGCTAGAAAGACACTTCCAAGCAGTCCAATCCATTGTGCGTAAATCATGAAGACAATACCAACCTTCAATAGTAGTTGCTGCCTCTGCCATATGACTCGCTCCTTTACGTTGTGAAATATTGAATAAATTCATCCAATGTAAACTATAACATAATGGCTAATTAAATTGGAAATGTTAAAAAGGGAATAGCGGTAGAAAGCTTTTCAACCGACTAGTGTGAGAGAGAATCGTTTGAAAATAAAGACATTTCCATCTTGCTATGTCTAGGCTTTCTTTTAAACACAAAAGGATTTATCATATATAACAGATAAACTGATGGAGGGATATAAGATGAGCAACCTGTTTGATACATTACGAAGCAAATTAAGTGGGACAAGCAAGAAAATCGTACTTCCGGAAGGGTTAGATGAGCGCATATTAACAGCTGCATCTAAGTTAGTTCAAGAGGGAATCATTACACCTGTACTAATTGGAAATAAAGATGAAATAACACAGAAGGCGACTGAATTAGGCGTTGATGTGAGTGGTGCGGAAATTATAGATCCACATACATACGAAGCGTTTGATGAAATGGTAGCGAGTTTCGTAGAGCGTCGTAAAGGAAAAGCAACTGAAGAGAAAGCTCGTGAAATGTTAACAGACGAGAACTACTTTGGTACAATGCTTGTGTACATGAATAAAGCTGATGGTTTAGTAAGTGGCGCGGCGCACTCTACTGCAGATACTGTACGCCCAGCGTTACAAATCATTAAAACAAAACCAGGTATTAAGAAAACTTCTGGTATCTTTATCATGGTACGTGACGATGAGAAGTACGCGTTTGCTGACTGTGCTATTAACATGGATCCAGACAGCCAAGATTTAGCTGAAATCGCTTTAGCAAGTGCAGAAACAGCAGAGCTATTTGATATAGATCCACGTGTAGCAATGCTAAGTTTCTCTACGAAAGGGTCTGCTAAATCACCAGATACAGAAAAAGTAGTAGAAGCAGTGCAAATTGCTAAAGAACAAAAGCCTGAATTGAAGCTAGATGGAGAGTTCCAATTTGATGCTGCATTCGTTCCTGCTGTTGCAGAGAAGAAAGCACCTAACTCCGAACTTAAAGGGGATGCTAATGTATTCGTATTCCCTAGTTTAGAAGCCGGTAACATTGGATACAAAATTGCTCAGCGAATGGGTGGTTTTGATGCAGTTGGCCCAGTATTGCAAGGGTTAAACGCACCAGTTAACGACCTATCTCGTGGCTGTAGTGCAGAAGATGTGTACAAGCTATCCATTATTACTGCAGCTCAATCCTTATAATACAATGAAAAAGCACTGACGCCTTATTTTTCAAGGCGTGCCAGTGCTTTTTCATTACGCTCAACCATTTGTTCAAACCGTTTATCAAACCAAACCATTTCTTGCTGAGATAATGGGTCTGTGGTAATGTGTCCACTAAGCTCGTGCAATTTATATAAAATCCGATTACGCACCTCTTGGACGGATAATGGCTTACCAAAGAGTTCCTCAAGGGAAGCCATACAAGTAGGATCAATATCTGGATAGGTGAATGTCGTATTTTCTCCTTTTTTACTTACTTCATAGAAGCGTCGAATGAGATCAGCGCGCTCACTTCCACTACCTGTTACGCATACATAGATTTGTACGGCACTGCCATTTTTTACGCGACGTTGTGAGATGCCAGCAAACTTCTTGCCACCAATGCTTAAGTCATACGTACCTGGACAATAAGATTGGGTAATTTCATAGGCTTCTATTGGGAAACTCTCTTCTTCAAATAGAAGTTGGATGAAATGTACCATTGCTTCGTACCCTTGATGAATATCAACGTGCTTTCCATCTTGGAAAATAAATGATAAGTTCAGAACTCCTTCATCTAGCACGACAGCTAAGCCACCTGAATTGCGAACGATAGCTTTGTACCCTTGCTCCTTTAAAAAATCTACCCCTTCTCCAATATAAGGAAGTCGTGCATCTGGAATCCCAAGGACAACCGTTTGGTGATGCACCCATAACCGAGCAGCTGTAGGGGATAGCCCTTGTCCAACAGAAATGGCTAACGTATCATCTGTTGCAAACGATTGTAAAGCCGAGAAGGATGGCCCCATTTCACTTTGGTCCATGAAACGATAAGTAGTTGGTTGTAATAATGCCTTCGTATCCATTGTTCGTACCTCTTTTCGTGCTGTTAACATTCCTTTTCTATTATAACAGAGCTAGGCAGAAATGTGATAACACACATACAGGTTGTGTCATTGTTGCGACAACCGTTATTTACAGGTTGCAACTTTCGACTTTTCTATGTAAAATACCATTTAGTCTTTATAAAATAAATCGAACGGAGAAGGAGAGAAGCAAATTGGCGAATGAATTTCGAGTATGTGATGATTGTCAGGCAACTAATCTGAAAACGTTGCTTCCTCGCCTTGAAGATATAGATCCAGATGCAGAAGTGCAAATCGGCTGTCAATCTTATTGCGGTCCAGGACGTAAAAAATGTTTTGCGTTCGTAAATAATCGCCCTGTAGCAGCATTAACTGAAGAAGAATTAATGGAGAAAGTAAAAGTCAAACTAACAAAAGATGCCAAACGTAACGCTAATTTGCATCAACCATTATAAACGTTCACACCTTGCTACTTGTCAAGGTGTTTTTATACGGCGAAATCTATTTGTTCACGGTTTTCTATTTTTCATTTATAATGGGTGGAACAATACTATTCGAAATAGGAAGGGCAGTTATACATTATGGCATATAAAGATGAGAAATTGCATGAAGAAAAGGTATTTAAGGACCCTGTTCATCGTTATGTTCACGTGCGCGATCGTGTCATTTGGGATTTAGTTGGAACCCCCGAATTTCAACGATTACGACGTGTGAAGCAATTAGGCACATCTTATTTAACATTTCATGGTGCAGAGCATAGTAGATTTAATCACTCGTTAGGAGTGTATGAAATCGTGCGCCGTATTATCGATAACTTTCAAAATAGAGAGCATTGGAATCATGAAGAGCGATTATTATGTTTAACTGCCGCCCTGTTGCACGATTTAGGGCACGGTCCGTTTTCCCATTCCTTCGAGAAAGTATTCAAGCTAGATCATGAATATTTTACTCGCGCCATTATATTAGGGGATACGTATGTTCATGCTATTTTACAGCGTGTAGCTCCCGATTTTCCGCAAAAAGTTGCTGACGTCATTAATAAAACGTATGAAAACAAATTAGTAGTGAGTTTAATATCGAGTCAAATTGATGCTGACCGGATGGATTATTTGCAGCGGGATGCTTATTTTACTGGTGTTAGTTATGGTCACTTTGATATGGAGCGCATTTTGCGAGTGATGCGCCCTATGGAAGATCAAGTTGTTGTCAAAGAAAGTGGCATGCATGCGGTAGAAGATTATATTATGAGTCGCTATCAAATGTATTGGCAAGTGTATTTCCATCCTGTAACGCGAAGTGCGGAGGTTATTTTGACAAAAGTGTTGCACCGAGCAAAGCAGCTTTATGAAGAGGGATATACATTTAAGTGTGCCCCTGTTCACTTTGAAACGTTTTTTAAAGGGGAACCTGATTTACAAGCTTACTTAAAACTAGACGAAGCGATTACGTTATATTATTTTCAAATGTGGCAAGAGGAAGAGGATCCGATTTTAAGCGATTTGTGCTGGCGATTTGTGAACCGAAAATTATTTAAGTACGTAGAGTTTAACCCGAATACACAAATGAACGAATGGATGGAATTGTACAAGCTATTTCAAAAGGCAGGAATGGATCCAGATTATTACCTTGTAGTTGATTCTTCTTCTGATTTACCATACGATTTCTACCGTCCTGGAGAAGAGGGTGAACGCTTACCTATTCATTTGTTATTGCCGAATAAAGAGCTGCAAGAACTGTCTAGGAAATCAGAAATTGTGGAAGCTATATCAGGTAAAAAACGTACAGACCACAAGCTCTATTTTCCTAAAGATTTAATAGAACGGTTGTCGAAGCGTAGTAAGACGAAGAAAAGGATTTTGGAAATTTTGTACGGCTAGGAGTGAAGTGTCGTGTTAAATGATCATGCTAAATTGGTGAAGTTTTTTTCGCAATGTAGTGAAGTAGTTGGTCGCAAGCGTCTACAGAAAATGATTTATATTTTGAAGAAGTCTGGATTTCCATTTGAAGAGCGTTATCAATTCCACTTTTACGGACCTTACTCAGAAGAACTAACGCTTCGGGTAGAAGAATTGTGTAATCTCGGTTTTTTACAAGAAACGTGGGAGAAAAAGAGCAACTATTACCAGTATCGCTACACGTTAACTTCTAATGGCGAACAATTTTTGAACCATTATGCGGATATGGATATGCCGTTTATGACAAGCTATATTGAGAAGATGAATGCGAGGAGTTCCCGCTTTTTAGAGCTTGTCTCTACGATGTTATACTTTGACGAACTTGGGAAAGAAGAAGTCGAGGCGAAAGTGCAAGTAGTGAAGGCGAAGCAAAATTATACACAAGAAGAACTAGAAGAAGCTTGGGCGTTTATTGCTGAGCTAGCCCATTAATAGTTAGGTGAGAACATTTCCATTTATCGTGTTGCCGTATACGATAAATGGAAGTGTTTTTTGATAAGTGTTAAAATGGGGAAAAACAGGTATGGAAAGGGGAATTTCATATGTTGAATTCCGGTTCAGATAAAAAGAAGAATCAGTTTACGATTATGAAAGACGATTCGACGGACGGTCATGGTGGATACGGTGTTGGCTCGATTAGCTTAGAAAATGTATCCCCTGTTTTCGTTTGTCCTGAGGATGGCACAGCGCAAGTCGATATGGGAGCGATGCATGCGCGAAGCGAAGTAGAGCGACGTGTGAAATTTAAAGCTGATAAAAGTATCGTGCCTAATCCAAAACTGTATTGGTTAGTATGGGTAACTGTTGATCGTAATGAACAAGGACCTTATTACGCAGGAGTAGCGGGGTGTGAAATGCTCGTTGATAAAGAAAATAGGCGCGGGTATAAATCGATGCCAGAGCATGTAAACAACATGGATAAATCATTAAAAGGAAAAATGGTAGTAGACCACATGGATGATGCATCGAAGCGTTTATTAGGACAGTTTTTACAGCAGCACAATGAAGAACTGTGGCATAACTCTTCGGAGCAGTTGAAACAAGCGTTAGATGTGTAAGTTAGGGAGGCCTCTTGAATAGCTTAAAGGTCAAATTGCTCGGTGAAATTGTGAACACGATGAAAAAAAGCTTTACAGAATAAATAGAACTAAACCTTGATGTGATAGGGTTTTAGGCTGTTTTGAATTTGACTGAAATGTGAATAAAGTATGAAATTGTTGAGGTTTTCGCTAGAACTTTGTAAAATATGAAGCACATGGGATATCAACATGTTTACTAGGACACAGAAAAAGATCGGCTCCCACACAGTGCCGATCTTTTTCTAATGGGACGGTTTTTTAATCTAAAAGAAGAAATCAAGCCACCCTCGTTTACCATCTTCCTTATTCCGTTCATCCGCTTCTCCATCGCTTGGGAGATGTTGTTCGCAATAGGCTTCTGGCTCTGTGCCTTTTACGAAATAAGAAAGTCTTTTGCTTGCACAATAAGGAGTAGCTCGCTGGCCGCTATGAGGATCGATATAAACCCCCACAACGCCTTTAGGGGGTGGGAATGAATGAAAGCTACTATTCTCGTGTATCTTCTCCATATACGTTGCCCAAATGTCTTTTGCGTATTGATGCTCCTTTACTTGCTCGATTGCTTTATTATCGTCATACCCCGTCCAAATGCCTGTAACGACTTCGGTACTATAACCGATCATCCAAGAGTCCGTTTGCGTTGTACCAGATTTTCCGGCGAACGGTTTCGTCAATTGTCCCGCAATGGAAGCACCTGTTACCTTCATGTAGTCATTTAAAGATTCGTCGAACATACCTGTTAGTAAATTTGTCATTACGTAGGCATTCTTTTCATTGAGGATTTGCTTTTGGTTTTCTACTTGCTGTTTGTAAATCACATCGCCTTTGTCATTCGTAATTTTCTTAATGACGTGAGGATGGATTTCTTTTCCGCCATTAGCGAACAAGCTATAGGAGCTTACCATATCCATCACGGATACGCTCGCTGTGCCTAGAGCTAAAGAAGGTACAGCTGGGAGGTCGCTTTTGATTCCCATATGGTTCGCTGTCTTTACTAAAGTCTCTTCTTCGAGAAATAGATTCGTTTTGACTGCATAAATGTTATCAGATAGTGCAACGGCTTGTGCGAGTGTGATAGGGTCATAGGCATAATACCCATTATAATTGCTCGGTTCATACACCGTTCCATCCTCTAATTTGAAATCCGTCGGCTTACTTAAAAGTGTTGTAGCCGGTGTGTATCCATGCTCTAACGCAGCATAGTACAATAAAGGTTTAAACGTAGAACCAGGCATACGCTTTGCTTGTACCGCACGATTATAGGAGCTGTCTGCATACGCTCTTCCGCCGACTAAAGCGACAATAGCCCCAGTTTGAGGGTTCATACTCACGACACCAATTTGCATTTGTTCTGATATTCCCATTTCCGCTTCAATGGCCCGCTCGAGCTCCCTTTGCGTATCTGTGTTTAAACTTGTATAAATGTGATATCCCCCTGAACGAACCGCTTCTGTATCTATATCAAGTATTTGTGCCGCTTCTTGTACAACGACATCTTGAAAGTATGGAGCGAATCGTTGTTCTTTATTTTGCTGTTGAGACGCAAGCTGGATAGGAGCTTCTTTTGCTTGGCGCCATTGTTGCTTGGTGATGACTTGTTCTTCTTTTAGTGTATTTAAGATAAGCTCTTGTCTTTGCTTGGCATTATCGTAATGGGTATGAGGGGAATAATAGGATGGCCCTTTAGGAATTGCCGCAAGCATAGATCCTTCTGCTATCGTTAGCTCATCGGCCTCCTTGGCAAAATAATAATGGCTAGCCGCCTCAATACCATAGGCACCATGTCCGTAATAAATGGTGTTCAAATACCCTTCTAGAATCGTATCTTTATCATAGAACATTTCTAAACGAATGGCATACATCGCTTCTTTCCATTTTCGTAACCATGTTTTCTCGTGAGTTAAATATAGATTTCGAGCGTACTGTTGTGTAATCGTGCTGGCCCCTTGTGCTTTCGTTAGCTGGCGCACATTATGATAAATGGCCGCTACAATCCGTTTGAAATCAAAGCCCCAATGTTGATAGAACCGCTTATCTTCTGTTAATAAAGTAGCTTGTACAAACGTTGGGTCCATTTCGTCTATTGCTATTCCGTATCGGTTTTCTTCTCCGTGCTCTACCCCAATTACTTGCTCTGCTTCATCATAAAATAGTGTGTTTTGTTCGCTTTTTAATGATGGCGCTCCAAGAGTGTAACAATAGAGCAATATACTAATGATGCCACACAGAAATAATACCGTCATCGCGCCTGTTACTCGTAAGAACCACTTGAATAGCTGTTTATTGTTCATAGCCACTCCCCATTTTTGGTGGTACATCTTTTTTATACCATTATGGCTATTTAAATTTTTTTTACACATAAAGTGTTAGAATTTATAATCTTATAAAAAATTGCTTGATTTTTTTGTGAGATTATCTATAATTTGATTGTTTGAAAGGCATGAAAAAGTGATAAGATAAACAAACAGCAATTCGGTTGTGTACATAGACAGGAGCGCGCATATGTCGTGCTGAAAGGGGTACTTATATGGAACTTTGGTATACAGAGAAGCAAACCGAACATTTCGGTATTACGGCAAAAGTTAAGAAAACACATCATACAGAGAAAACGGACTACCAGCAGCTAGACATGCTAGAAACAGAAGAGTGGGGCAATATGCTAACACTAGACGGGATGGTCATGACGACAGAGCGTGATGAATTCGTCTATCATGAAATGGTTGCCCACGTACCGCTATTTACCCACCCTAATCCGAAGCATGTCCTTGTTGTAGGTGGTGGAGACGGCGGGGTGATTCGGGAAATATTAAAGCACCCAAGCGTGGAAAAAGCAACACTTGTAGAAATTGATGGGAAAGTCATCGACTATTGTAAGCAATTTTTACCGAGCATTGCTGGAGAGTTAGACAATCCAAGAGTAGAAGTTAAGGTAGATGATGGGTTTATGCACATTGCTCAAAGTGAAGCGGCTTATGACGTCATTATGGTCGATTCTACCGAGCCGGTTGGACCAGCTGTGAACTTATTTACAAAGGGCTTCTATGCTGGAATTTCCAACGCACTTAAAGAAGATGGTATTTTCGTCGCTCAAACAGATAACCCTTGGTTTAAAGCAGATTTAATCCAACAAGTTTTTCAAGATGTGAGCGAAATTTTCCCCGTGACGCAACTATACACTGCTAATATCCCAACGTATCCAAGTGGTCTATGGACGTTTACCATTGGCAGTAAACGATATGATCCTTTAGAAGTGAAGGATGAGCGTTTCCATACAATCGAGACGAAATATTATACGCAAGAGCTTCATAAAGCCGCTTTTGCATTACCGAAGTTCGTCCAAGACTTAATCAAGTAAGGGGAGAAGAAAATGCGATTTGATGAAGCGTATTCGGGCAAGGTGTTCATTATGAGTCATCCTGTTGTAGAGGAAAGTAAAGCGATATTGTACGGCATGCCAATGGATTGGACGGTTAGCTTTCGGCCAGGGTCTCGGTTCGGCCCTAATCGAATTCGAGAAGCATCGTTAGGATTAGAAGAGTATAGCCCTTATTTAGATAAACATTTAGAAGAAGTACCTTACTATGATGCTGGTGATATTCCGTTACCTTTTGGGAATCCAGCTCGCAGTCTAGAAATGATTAAAGACTACGTTCGCAAAATAATAGCAATGGATAAGTTCCCGCTCGGAATGGGAGGAGAGCATCTCGTGACATGGCCAATTGTTCAAGCTATGTATGAGAAATATGCGGATATGGCTTTTATCCACATAGATGCTCATGCCGATTTACGGGAAGAATATGAAGGGGAGCCACTGTCTCATTCTACCCCTGTCCGCAAAATTTGTGACCTGATTGGACCAGAGAATGTGTACTCCTTTGGCACCCGTTCTGGTATGCGGGAAGAATTTCAATATGCTGCTACGAGTGGGATGCATATGGCGAAGTATGAAGTGCTAAAACCACTTAAGACTGTATTGCCACAGTTAGCTGGACGCAACGTTTATGTCACCATTGATATTGATGTGTTAGATCCGGCTTATGCACCAGGAACAGGAACAGCAGAAGCGGGGGGAATTAGCTCTAAAGAACTGTTAGCAGCAATCCACGAGCTAGCCCGTGCGGATATAAACATTGTCGGCGCCGATCTTGTCGAGGTAGCACCAGCATATGATCCAACAGAACAAACACAAATCGCCGCAAGTAAATTCATTCGTGAAATGTTACTCGGCTGGGTGAAATAAGTAAGTGCAAAGCCTTTTGTAATGGTACCAAACCATTATAGGAGGTTTTTTTGTATAAAGGTGTCCATCTATTGTATTTTTGTTGCGAAATTTTTATAATAGAAAGGTTAAGGAAACCGAACGTTTAAATAAAAAAAGAGGTGACACTCAAGTTGTCAGATGAGCGAATCCCCATTAAAGTAAGGTTAGTAACGGAAATGAAAGATCGAGAAGATAAACAGAAGGTGGTTGTAGAAGAGACTGGAGATTATATCCGTAAAGGTAATACGTCAGTGATACGTTATACGGAACACCATGAAGAAGAGCAACCGATTGATAATATGGTTACGATTAAGCCAGATAAAGTCATTGTTCGTCGCACGGGACCTGTTCATATGAATCAAATTTTTCAAGTGGAGCAGGTGACAGAGAATATATACCATCATCCATATGGGAATTTTCATATGCTAACGACCACGAAGTCTATTCACTTAGAGCAATCAGACGCACCTATAAAAGGGATGTTAAAAATGGTCTATGATTTAGAAATGAACGGGCAAGTGAAGCAACGACACCGCTTTTCATTACGCTTTCAAGAAGTGAACTAAATATTAGGAGGGCAAAGGATGAACATTGTAGAGCAAACGGAACAGAAATTAAAGAGTGAGATTATTCAAGCAGTACTCAAAGCAGAATTAGCAACAGAAGAACAAGTACCGGAAGTTATTCTAGAACAACCAAAGGATAAAAGCCATGGTGATTATGCGACAAATATGGCGATGCAGCTAGCAAGAATCGCGCGAAAAGCACCTCGCCAAATTGCTGAAGATATGATCGCTCATTTTGATACATCCAAAGCGTCCATCGAAAAAGTGGAAATTGCGGGACCTGGATTTATTAATTTCTTTATGAACAATCAATACTTAACCGAACTTGTGCCAACAATTTTACAAGCAGGTGATGCGTACGGCGCTAGTGAGGTTGGACAAGGGCGTAAAGTACAAGTCGAGTTCGTATCTGCTAACCCGACAGGCGATTTGCACTTAGGACATGCCAGAGGAGCTTCTGTAGGGGACGCAATGTGCAACATTATGGAGAAAGCAGGCTATCAAGTTAGTCGCGAATACTATATTAATGACGCAGGCAACCAAATCAATAACTTAGCAACATCCGTTGAAGCACGTTACATGCAAGCATTAGGGGAGGATTTCCCAATGCCTGAAGATGGCTATCATGGTAAGGACATTATCGGGATTGGCGAACAATTAAAAGAAGAATACGGTGATGAATGGAAACACAAATCACAAGAAGAACGACTAGCATTTTTCCGCCAGTACGGGTTACAAATCGAATTGAAGAAAATTGAACAAGACCTTGCTGCTTTCCGTGTACCATTTAACGAATGGTTCTCTGAAACTTCTTTATATGAACAAAATAAAGTTCAAAAAGCAGTAGATACCTTAAAAGAAAAAGGCTATGTATACGAGCATGAAGGTGCAACATGGTTCCGTTCAACAGACTTTGGTGATGACAAAGACCGCGTACTCATAAAAAATGACGGCTCATACACATACTTAACGCCAGATGTCGCGTACCATTTAAACAAACTAGATCGTGGCTTTGAAACGCTTATTAATATTTGGGGGGCCGATCACCACGGCTACATTCCGCGTATGAAAGCAGCTATCCAAGCACTTGGATACGAAGCAAATACATTGGAAGTAGAAATCATTCAAATGGTCAACCTTTTCCAAAATGGAGAAAAGGTGAAAATGAGTAAACGTACAGGAAAAGCTGTTACGTTGCGCGAGTTAATGGATGAAGTAGGAATCGATGCAATGCGCTACTTCTTCGTAATGCGTTCAAGTGATTCACATCTTGATTTCGATATGGACTTAGCAACATCAGAATCCAATGATAATCCAGTATTTTACGTACAATACGCACACGCGCGAATTTGCAGCATGCTTCGTCAAGCTGAAGAAAAAGGATATTCGTATCAAGAAGGAAGCGATCTCGCTAAACTAAACTCCGAAAAGGAAGAAGCACTACTTAAACGCTTAGGAGACTTCCCACAAGTCGTAGCAGATGCAGCTCAAAAACGCACACCACATCGCATGACACAATATGCATTTGACCTGGCATCCGACTTACACAGCTTCTACAACGCAGTAAAAGTAATTGACGAAAATGATGTACAAGGCACACAAGCAAGAATCGGCCTTATGAAAGCAACAAAACAAACGATTCAAAATGCGCTTAACCTAATCGCAGTATCCGCCCCAGAACGCATGTAAGGGGACAAAAAATCCTGGCCATTCGCCAGGATTTTTTTAATGGCGGTGGGACAGCACACACTATAAAAATGGACGCAGTATATAGGCAAGTCCCATTCGAATTTTGGTTCCATAATGGAATTGTTGCGTGTAATGCTCATGAAAGGGCTGGCTATCTTGCATATCATGATCAAAGGAAAGCCTTACTTCTTCCACAAACGCTTGGTCATATATAAGTGTATTGATTTCTTGATTCAAGTAAAGACTGCGGCGGTCAAAGTTAGCGGTTCCGATATCACAATACTTCTGATCGACGATGAACACTTTGGCGTGATAGAATCCTAAGTCAAAGAAATACACGTCACCGCCAGCAGCTCGCAAACGGTATAAATAGTGTAACCCTGCTTCTTTAACGAGAGGATGATCAGATTTCATTGGTACAATTACATGCACATGCACACCACGTTTTAATGCAGCTAACAAGCTTTGGAATAATCGTTCGCTCGGAATGAAATAAGGGGTACCAATGCATATTTCCTGTTCGGCTTCTTCGATCATTTCATGAAATACTTGTTCCAGAGGTGGGCCGTCAGTAGCGATGATGCGCATTTCTTTATTTCCTTCGTTCGTATTTTTCACAATGGGATGCTTCTGTTCTCCATTGGCAATATCCCAATCATCGTTAAAAACGGCCGCGTATGGATGGATTACTCGTCCCACTACTCGTAAATGATAGTCACGCCAGTTGCCAAGTCTTGGATCGCGGCTTATGTACTCTTTAGCGACATTGAAGCCTCCGACATAGGCGACTTTTCCATCAATGATAGTTATTTTGCGGTGGTTACGCCGATTCAATTGATAAAAAAAGAATGGGAAACGAGGTGTGGCAGTGTATGTGAATTGGACGCCCGCTTTTTTCAAATCCTTGATCATAGCCCTATTCACTCGATAGCCGCCAATCCGGTCGAGCATAAAGCGAACGGTAACTCCTTGGGTTGCTTTCTTTTTTAATAAATGTAAAAGCTCCATACTGATGGCGTCCTTCTTTACGATAAAGAAAAGCATGTCAATGTGCGCTTCTGCGTTTTGAATATCATGGAACAAATTAGTTAGAAAGCTATCCCCAATCGTATACAACGTGCAATCTCCTAATTGTTCGTCAAATTCTAAGCTCCGCACGTGTTTCATATGCTGCTTTTTGCCAAGTGTGTAGTCGATCCAAAGCAGTCCAGCAATGATACATAACACCAATAAACTAAGCAATAAAATCAAACGTTTCACATCCTCGTCCTTTTGACTGTAGCGTTCCCGAAAAACCATAAATCTACAACAAAATCCATATTAATAGTTGACTGAATGCTCATTCATTATTAATATAAAGGTATAGTAGTCAGAATATTTTTGTTGTTGTAATAATTTCGACATAATAAGCGTTGGGGGAAATCGAAACAGAGGGGGAAGTGAAATGAATTTGCTTTGGTTAAATTGGCTCTTATTTGTAGCGGTTACGGCGTATGGACTGTTTCTATTTGTGCAGGTTGTGCGTACGCGAATTGCATACATTCAGTTGGGTCAGAAAATGGAATTTGATTTGCAATGGAAAGAGCGACTGAAAGATATTGGGACGTATGTATTTGGACAGAAGAAACTGTTAAAGGACAAAAAATCTGGCGCCATTCATGTCATGATGTTCTACGGTTTTATTCTTGTTCAATTTGGTGCTATTGATTTTATCGTGAAAGGGTTATCGCCTGGATCACATCTACCACTTGGTCCACTTTATCCAGGCTTTGTTTTCTTTCAAGAGCTAGTGACGTTAATGATTTTAGTAGCAGTCATTTGGGCTTTTTATCGTCGCTACGTGGAGAAGCTCGTACGTTTGAAACGTGGGTTTAAGGCAGGCTTAGTGCTTATTTTTATCGGTACACTTATGTTATCCGTACTACTCGGCAATGGCATGGAATTAATATGGCATGGGGAAAGTGGATCGTGGACAGAGCCTGTAGCTTCCTTGATTGCTTTGGCATTCGGTTGGATTGGCAGTACAGCTGCTGCGGTAATTTTCTTTATTAGCTGGTGGGTCCACTTACTTATTCTTTTAACGTTTTTAGTGTATGTTCCCCAATCCAAGCACGCCCACTTAATCGCTGGCCCGGTAAACGTTTTTATGAACAAAGACAAGCGTACAGGTAAGTTGTCGAAAATTAACTTCGACTTAGATGAAGAATCAGAAGAGGATGTGTACTTCGGGGCAGGAAAGATTGAAGATTTTACTTACTTACAAATGATTGATTTATACGCATGTGTAGAATGTGGCCGATGTACGAACTCTTGCCCAGCAACAGGAACAGGAAAAATGCTGTCGCCGATGGATTTAATTGTCCGGCTGCGCGATCATTTAACGGAAAAAGGTGCAGCTGTTACGGGCAAATCACCTTGGGTTCCCGCTGGTGCGTTTGCTAGTACGCAAGGTAATCAGTTGGCGCAAATGGCGAGGGCTTCTCAAGAGTCAGCAGCAGCGTTAGACAACGTTAATAGTACAGCGTTAATTGGCGATGTCATTACAGAAGAAGAGATATGGGCATGTACAACGTGTCGAAATTGCGAAGATCAATGTCCAGTAATGAACGAGCATGTAGATAAAATTATTGACTTGCGCCGTTACCTCGTATTAACAGAGGGAAAAATGGACCCTGAAGCGCAGCGTGCGATGATGAACATCGAGCGTCAAGGGAATCCATGGGGGCTTTCTAAGAAAGAGCGCGAAAATTGGAAGGATGAAGGAGAAAGCGTTCAGATTCCGACAGTGAAAGAAGTCGAAAAAGCAGGAGAAACATTTGAATACTTGTTCTGGGTTGGTTCCATGGGCTCGTATGATAACCGTAGTCAGAAGATTGCGATGGCTTTCGCGAGGTTATTGAGTGAAGCTGGAGTCAAGTTTGCTATTTTAGGAAATAAAGAGCGTAACTCTGGTGACACAGCACGTCGATTAGGGAATGAATTTCTGTTCCAAGAATTAGCGGAGAAAAATATAAAAGATTTCGAGAAGCATAACGTGAAGAAAATCGTAACCATTGATCCGCATGCATACAATGTGTTTAAACGAGAATATCCTGATTTCGGCTTTGAAGGAGAGGTTGTGCACCATACAGAGCTGTTAGCGCAGCTTGTGAAAGAAGGACGCTTGCAACCGAAGTATGATGTGAATGAAACGATTACGTATCATGATTCTTGTTATTTGGGCCGTTACAACGAAGTGTATGAACCACCACGAGACATTCTTAAAATGATTCCAGGTGTCCAAATAGTGGAGATGAACCGTAATCGTGAAAACGGCATGTGCTGTGGAGCTGGAGGCGGTATGATGTGGATGGAAGAGAAATCAGGTAACCGTGTGAACGAGGCTCGAACAGAACAGGCACTTCAAGTAGCTCCAACTACTATTTCTAGTGGTTGTCCGTATTGTTTAACGATGTTAAGTGACGGAACGAAAGCGAAAGAAGTAGAAGATACAGTAAGCACAAGTGATATTGCAGAGATTCTAGCTCGGTCGATTTTTGGAGAAGAGAAAAAGGATAAAACTGCTTAAATGTCGAAATGGAGAGTGTACAGAACATTCGTACACTTTTCTATTCGTCTTTTGTTGAGCGACCGTTCAGTCGATAGCATACGTTTTCTATATTAAAAATGAAAGCGCAACCAATTTAAGGGAGGAAGTAAGATGACGAAAACGGTAATTGTATCGGGTGTAAGAACCCCGTTTGGAAAATTGGGTGGAAGCTTAAGTGCATTAAGTGCTGCACAATTAGGTGGAGTAGCCATTAAAGCAGCTTTAGAACGGGCAGATTTTGAACCTGAGAAAGTGGATGAAGTTATAATGGGGACGGTATTGCAAGGGGGACAAGGACAGATTCCATCAAGGCAAGCGTCTCGAAATGCTGGTATCCCGTGGGAAGTGAAAACAGAAACGATTAATAAGGTATGTGCTTCTGGAATGAGAAGTGTGACGTTAGCTGATCAGCTTATTCGCTTAGGGGATGAGCAAGTCATTGTTGCGGGTGGTATGGAAAGCATGAGTAATGCACCATACTTTATGCCAAAAGCACGCTTTGGCTTTCGCATGGGTGATCAAGTAGTAAAGGATTTAATGGTGCATGACGGATTAACGTGTACATTTAAAGGCGTGCATATGGGGACGTACGGTAACGAAACAGCTTCAGAATATGAATTAAGTCGAGAAGAGCAAGATGAATGGGCGTATCGAAGTCATCAATTAGCTGTTGCAGCAATGGAAAACGGTACATTTGCAGAGGAAATTACTCCAGTAGAAGTGCCACAACGTAAAGGAGATCCGCTTTTGGTAGAGAAAGATGAAGCACCGCGAAAAACTACGTCCGTAGAGGCGCTTCGTAAACTAAATCCTGTGTTCGATGCAAATGGAACGATTACAGCAGGAAACGCTCCAGGAGTAAATGACGGGGCAGGGGCTATGTTATTAATGTCCCAACAATACGCATCAGCACACGGGTATCAACCAATGGCGACGATTCTAGCTCATGATGAAGTAGCCGTAGAAGCGAAAGACTTTCCAAAAACGCCTGGTCTAGTAATGAACAGTTTGTTGAAGAAAGCAGGCAAAACGTTAGAAGAAATTGATTTATTTGAAGTGAACGAAGCGTTTGCTGCTGTATCGTTAGCAAGCGGCAAAATTGCTGGCTTAGATCTAGACAAAGTGAATGTCAATGGTGGAGCAATTGCGTTAGGCCATCCAATTGGCGCGAGTGGCGCAAGAATCATTATTACATTAATGCATGAATTGAAGCGCCGGGGAGGAGGCATTGGCATTGCTGCTATTTGTAGTGGAGGTGGCCAAGGGGATGCCGTCATGATTGAAGTACCCAAGCAATAACGAGCGTGAGAAAGGGGATAAGAATATGTCTATACAAACGGTAATGGTGATTGGGGCAGGGCAAATGGGAGCTGGTATTGCCCAAGTGTGTGCACAAGCAGGTTACAATGTGAAGATGAATGATCGTGAAGAAGAAGCTTTACAGAAAGGCAAAGCAGGTATCGAGAAGCGATTAACCAAAGCGGTGGAAAAAGAGAAAATGACCGCCTCAGATTGTGATGCAACGATGCAACGATTATCGATGACTACGAATTTAGCAGAGGCAAATGATTGTGATTTAGTAATTGAAGCGGTTGTCGAGAACATGGATGTGAAAAAACAAGTGTTCACTGCGTTAGATACGCACGCTCCGAAACATGCTATTTTAGCTTCGAATACGAGCTCGCTGCCTATTACGGAAATCGCTGCTGCTACCAATCGCCCAGAGCGAGTCATCGGTATGCACTTTATGAACCCTGTTCCAGTAATGAAACTCGTCGAAATTATTCGTGGGCTTCAAACGAGTCATGAAACGTACCAAGCAATTCATGACATGACGCTGAAACTTGCCAAAACACCAGTAGAAGTGCGCGATTTTCCTGGCTTTGTTTCCAATCGTGTGTTAATGCCAATGATTAACGAAGCAATCTATACCGTTTATGAAGGAGTAGCGAATCCTCAAGCAGTAGATGACGTCATGAAGCTAGGAATGAATCACCCGATGGGACCATTAACGCTAGCGGATTTTATCGGTTTAGATACGTGCTTATCCATTATGGAAGTACTGCATGAAGGATTTGGTGATAGTAAGTATCGGCCGTGTCCATTGTTACGTCAATACGTGCAAGCAGGTTGGCTAGGGAAGAAATCAGGCAGAGGATTTTATCAATACGAAGGTTAAAACAGAGCGGAGGATGGAACATGAACCTACAATTTACAGAAGAACAACACATGATGCGCAAAATGGTTCGTGACTTTGCGAACAAGGAAGTCGCACCAATCGTACAACAAATGGATCAAGAAGATTACTTTCCGATAGAGCTAATCAAGCAAATGGGTGACATTGGTTTAATGGGAATACCAATTCCAGAACAGTACGGCGGGTCAGGGATGGATTTTCCGTCTTATATTATCGCTATTCATGAACTGTCCAAAGTGAGCGCTTCTGTAGGGGTCATTTTATCTGTGCATACATCTGTAGGGACGAACCCGATTCTTTACTTTGGAACAGAGGAGCAGAAGCAAAAGTATATTCCGAAGCTAGCATCAGGCGAATTTTTGGGAGCATTTGCTTTAACGGAGCCAGGAGCTGGGTCAGATGCAGGTTCATTAAAGATGAAAGCAGTTCGTGAAGGAGAAGAATATATTTTAAACGGCTCCAAAGTATTTATTACAAATGGTGAGAAAGCGGATACATTCATTGTGTTTGCCCGAACAGATAGTAATGCAGGGAATAAAGGGGTAACGGCATTTATTGTAGAGCGCAATACTTCTGGGTTTGAAATTGGTAAAAAGGAACACAAAATGGGGATGAATGGTTCCGGGACGGTAACGCTTAACTTTGATAACTGCCGCATTCCAGCCGAGCAGCGACTTGGTGAAGAAGGAGAAGGGTTTAAGATAGCGATGGCAAACTTGAATGTTGGGCGCATCGGTATTGCCGCTCAATCATTAGGAATTGCAGAAGCGGCTTTAGAGCATGCAGTCGGTTATGCGAAAGAACGAGAGCAATTTGGTAAGCCTATTGCACGGAATCAAGGCATATCTTTTAAGTTAGCTGATATGGCTACAAGCGTAGAAGCTGCGAAACTATTAACCTATCATGCAGCTAATTTACGTCATCAAGGGATTGACTGTGGCAAAGAGGCGTCGATGGCGAAAATGACTGCTTCTCAAGCTGCAATGAACGTTGCTACTGAAGCCATTCAAGTGTATGGCGGATATGGCTATACAGAAGATTATCCAGTCGAGCGTTTTTTCCGTGATGCGAAAGTGTGTGAAATATATGAAGGTACCAATGAAATTCAGCGTGTCGTCATTGGGAAACACGTATTGAAATAATGGCAAGGGGGAGAAGGAAATGAACTTTCAATTAACAGAAGAACAAGAAATGCTACGTAAAATGGTGCGAGATTTTGCTAAGAATGAAGTAGAACCGACGGCAGCAGAACGCGATGAAGAGGAACGGTTTGATCGAGAAATTTTTGACAAGATGGCACAACTAGGTTTAACAGGTATTCCGTGGCCAGAAGCGTATGGTGGCATTGAATCGGACTTTGTCAGTTATGTGATAGCCGTAGAAGAATTGTCCCGGGTGTGTGCTTCTACCGGTGTTACGTTATCAGCGCACATTTCCCTTGCAAGCTGGCCAATCTATAAATACGGAAACGAGCAACAGAAGAAAACGTTTCTAACGCAGCTAGCGCAAGGAGAGAAACTCGGAGCGTATGCATTGTCTGAGCCAGGGGCAGGGTCCGATGTCGCCTCCATGAAAACGACCGCAAAAAAAGATGGAGAAGAATATGTGCTAAACGGTAGCAAAGTATGGATTACGAACGGTGGTGTGGGTGACATCTATGTCGTTTTTGCTAAAACAGATACAGACGCAAACCACAAAGGGATTAGTGCGTTTATCGTTGAGAAAGGTACCCCTGGCTTCACATTTGGTAAGAAGGAAAAGAAACTAGGTATCCGTTCTTCGCCAACGACAGAGCTAATATTTGAAAATTGTCGCATTCCAGCTGCCAATTTGCTTGGTGAAGAAGGAGAAGGGTTCAAGATTGCCATGACGACACTTGATGGTGGTCGAAATGGGATTGCCGCCCAAGCGCTTGGCATTGCCCAAGGTGCGCTTGATGCTTCTGTTGCCTACGCAAAAGAACGCGAACAATTTGGCAAGCCGATTGCAAGGAATCAAGGCATTTCGTTCAAATTAGCAGACATGGCTACAAGTGTAGAAGCAGCACGTTTATTAACGTATCAAGCAGCATGGTTAGAATCAGAAGGCAAACCGTACGGAAAAGCTTCCGCAATGGCAAAGCTTTATGCAGGTGATGCTTCCATGCGAGTAACGATTGAAGCGGTCCAAGTATTCGGCGGCTACGGATATACGAAAGATTACCCTGTTGAACGCTATATGCGTGATGCTAAGATTACCCAAATTTACGAAGGAACGAATGAAATACAACGTCTCGTCATTGGACGCATGCTAACGACAGAGTAGAAAGGAAGACTAGTCATGCATGAGCTTGCTGAGCGGATACAACAAAAGGACCTGCGGGCACTAGCTCGAGGGATTACATGGATGGAAAACGATCACCCTGATAAATTACAGCTATTAAGTGATTTGTACGCCACTAGAAAGAATGCACATTATATCGGAATTACTGGTTCTCCAGGTGCAGGCAAAAGCTCTCTCGTAAACCGAATGATTGCTTATTTGCGAAAGCAGGATTTAACTGTAGCTGTAATCGCTGTTGATCCAACAAGTCCGTTCAGCGGCGGTGCTTTACTAGGTGACCGAGTAAGAATGAACGAGCATTTCACGGATCCAGGCGTTTACATTCGCAGTATGGCAACGAGAGGGAGTTTAGGAGGATTGTCAAGAGCTACGAAAGACTCCTTACGTGTATGTGATGCTTTTGGCTTTGATGTCATTCTAGTAGAAACAGTCGGTGTCGGCCAATCAGAGCTTGATATTATGAAAATTGTAGATACTACCGCTGTCGTGCTTACCCCGAATAGCGGAGACGTATTGCAAATTTTTAAAGCAGGTATTATGGAAATCGCGGATTTATTTGTCGTCAATAAAGCCGATTTGCCAGGAGTTAGGAAGTTGAAAACACAATTAGAAGAATTTCTATTGATTAGTCATTCAAATGATTGGTATCCACCAATTGTTGAAACCGTTAGTACAGAGAACAAAGGCATGGAACAATTTTGGCAACATCTTAAGGAACATGAACACTTTTTACACGATACAGCACAAGGAGATAAACGAAGGAAGCAACAGTTCGTCTATGAAGTATATGATGTGATACGTGAAGAGCTATGGCAATCGGTGAAACACTTTATTGAAAGCGATTCAGATAAGATTAAATCGATTACGCATGCTGAAGAGGATCCATATAGTACGGCTAAGCATTTGCTAACGCAATGGAAGCTAAAGGGAGGTCATGACCGATGAAAAAAGTACCTTCTTCCATTAAAGATGAACGACTAATTAAGGTGAGACGCGATCAAATGATTAAAGGCGCTGTGTCACTTTTTAAAGAGAAAGGGTTTCATAAAACGACGACGAGAGAAATCGCGAAAGCTTCCGGTTTTAGCATTGGAACGTTGTATGAATACATTCGCACGAAGGAAGATGTGTTATTCCTTGTATGTGACTATATTTATGAACGGGTCAAGGACCAGATGGGTAAGAAAATTGATATGGATAACATGGATGAATACAGCTTGAAAGAGGCGATATCTGCATATTTTCAACTGATGGATGACATGCAAGATGAAGTTGTTGTCATGTACCAAGAAGTGAAATCGTTGTCAAAGGATGCACAGGAATATGTGTTAAATAAAGAAAGAGACATGTTAGAACTATTTGAACACGTCATCAAAAGAAGTTTTCCTAATGAAATGACAGAAGAAGATGTAAAGTTATTAGCCAACAATATTTTTATTCAGGGGCAAATGTGGGGATTCAGGCGCTGGATTTTGCACAAACAATTTTCGTTAGAAGCTTATACAAATCGGCAATTACATTATTTGTTTCACGGTTTGTCCATAACGAGGGGGAAATGAGATGGAAACAGAAAAGTATCAACCGAAGCATGCTGTCAGGTTTGTTACCGCTTCAAGTTTATTCGATGGTCATGACGCTTCTATTAATATTATGCGACGCATTTTACAAGCGAGTGGGGCGGAGGTTATTCATTTAGGGCATAACCGTTCTGTAGAAGAAGTTGTCAATGCAGCCATTCAAGAAGATGCTCAAGGTATAGCGATGTCTTCCTATCAAGGAGGTCATGTGGAGTATTTCAAGTACATGATTGATTTGTTGAAAGCAAAAGGGGCAGATCACATTCGTGTCTATGGAGGTGGCGGAGGCGTAATTATCCCGCGTGAAATTAAAGAACTCCATGATTACGGAGTAGCTCGAATCTTCTCCCCTGAGGATGGGCGTGAGTACGGGCTACAAGGAATGATCAATCAAATGATAGAAGCGTGCGATTTTCAACCACCATTGCATGTTGAGCAACATATGCAGCAATTGCAACAAGGAGATAGTCAAGCCATTGCTCGATTCATTACGTATACGGAAAATACGACTATTCATGAAACCGAACCAGCTGCAGCAGTGGAAAAACTGTTAGAGCAACAAACGAAATCGATTCCTGTACTAGGTATTACAGGAACGGGTGGAGCCGGTAAAAGCTCCTTAACAGATGAACTAATTCGTCGTTTTCTTAATGAAATTCCTGAACGTAAAGTGGCGATTCTGTCTGTAGACCCAACGAAGAGAAAGACTGGCGGGGCACTGCTTGGGGACAGGATTCGTATGAACGCCATTTTCTCTGATCGAGTGTATATGCGTTCGTTGGCAACGAGAGACTCTCGTAGTGAACTATCCAAGTCGATTGATGAAGCCATTCAGGTTGTAAAAGCGGCAGGGTTTGACCTTATTGTTGTTGAAACGAGTGGGATTGGGCAAGGAGATGCGGCTGTTACCGATGTAACGGATTTATCTATGTACGTCATGACTGCAGAATTTGGAGCACCTTCCCAATTAGAGAAAATTGATATGATTGACTATGCAGACTTTATTGTTATTAATAAATTTGAACAAAAAGGCTCCGCCGACGCATTACGCCAAGTCCGCAAACAATACGAACGTAGCCATATGCTCTTTCATGAAGACCAAACAACCTTCCCTATCTACGGAACCATTGCTAGTCAGTTTAACGACCCAGGAACGAACACGCTATTTGCTGCATTAGTTGACCTCATTAATGATAAATATGGTTGGGAGGAGTCAACGCCATTTGAGCGTGTGACGAATGTGGAAAAGCAGAATTTAATTATTCCGCCAGAAAGACAGCAATATTTACGTGATATCGTGCAAACGGTTCACCATTATCACGAGAAGGCAGAAGAACAAAGTGATAAAGCGAGAAAATGGTACCAACTTACAAAATCAGCCAATCTAATAGAAGAAGAAACGATGAAACAACAACTCCTAACAACTGCCGCGCACTATGAACATCAATTAGATCCTAACCACAAACAAACACTAGAGCAATGGGATGATTTAAAGCATCGATATAGCCAAGAAGTAATGACGTATGCGGTCCGTAATAAAGAAATTACTATTGATTTAACGACGGAAAGTCTATCGGGGTTACAAATTCCGAAGGTCGCTTTACCAACCTATCATGACTGGGGTGACCGTTTACTTTGGGTGTTACGCGAAAATATTCCAGGAGCCTTCCCATTCACAGCAGGAGTATTTCCATTTAAACGAAAAGGGGAAGACCCAACGCGCCAATTTGCTGGTGAAGGCACCCCTGATCGCACGAACCGTCGTTTTCACTATTTATCGGAAGGCGAAGCTGCGAAGCGGTTAAGTACGGCTTTTGATTCTGTTACTTTATACGGTGAAGACCCTGATGAACGGCCAGACATTTACGGTAAAGTTGGTGAAAGTGGCGTCTCAATTTGTACATTAGACGATATGCAGAAGCTCTATGCAGGGTTTGACTTGTGCCATCCAACTACATCTGTATCGATGACGATTAATGGTCCAGCACCGATTATTTTGGCAATGTTCTTCAATACTGCCATCGATCAACAGATAGAAATGTTTAAAAAGCAAGAAGGTAGAGAGCCGAATCAAGAAGAACGTGATCGCATAAAGGCAGAAACGATATCCGTTGTACGTGGCACCGTCCAAGCAGATATACTGAAAGAGGACCAAGGACAGAATACGTGTATTTTCTCCACAGAATTCGCTTTACGTATGATGGGAGATATTCAGCAATACTTCATTGATCACGACGTAAAAAATTATTACTCCGTCTCCATTTCTGGCTACCATATTGCTGAAGCTGGTGCAAATCCGATTACACAGTTAGCCTTTACGTTAGCAAATGGCTTTACTTACGTAGAATACTATTTAAGTAGAGGGATGGATATTAATAAATTCGCGCCCAACTTATCATTCTTTTTCTCAAACGGTCTCGACCCGGAATATACGGTAATTGGCCGAGTGGCGAGAAGAATATGGGCGATTGTGATGCGCGATAAATACGGCGCCAACGAACGTAGTCAAAAGTTGAAATACCACGTGCAAACTTCTGGTCGTTCCTTACACGCACAAGAAATTGACTTTAATGATATTCGTACAACATTACAAGCGCTTCTAGCTATTCAAGATAATTGTAATTCCTTGCATACAAATTCATATGATGAAGCCATTACAACCCCGACGGAAGAATCGGTGCGCCGTGCGATGGCGATTCAAATGATTATTAATAAAGAATTTGGTTTAACAAAAAACGAAAACTCCTTACAAGGGTCATTTATCGTAGAAGAATTAACACACTTAGTCGAGGAAGCCGTACTACAAGAATTTGAGCGTATGAACGATCGTGGCGGTGTATTAGGTGCGATGGAACGCCAATACCAACGAGGTAAGATTCAAGAAGAGTCGTTGTACTACGAAGGGAAGAAGCATAGCGGAGACTTACCGATTATCGGTGTGAATACGTATTTAAATCCGAATCCACCTTCTGAAGAGGATATTGATTCCATGGAGCTTGCCCGCGCTTCTCAAGAAGAAAAAATGCACCAAATCCATTCATTACGAGATTTTCAAGAGCGCAACGCTCAAGTAACAGAAAATGCGCTGCAACGCCTTAAACAAGTAGCGAAGCAAAATGGGAATATCTTCGCTGAATTAATGGAAACGGTAAAAGTAGCTAGTCTTGGTCAAATTACCAATGCGTTATATGAAGTAGGAGGACAATACCGTAGAAACATGTAACGTGCTGCTTCAAAAGGTATCTACTGTGAAAGAAAACAATTCTAGCACAGTAGATACCGATTTTTCTGTTTATGTCTAGCATAATCACTATGTATTTGTTTATAATGAATGATAGGCTTGATTTGAAGCGATGAAGATTTTATAATTACAAGTTATGTGTATACTAATTTTTGATATAAAAGGGAGTGCTGGACGTGAGCTTAAACAAATATAGCCACGAAGAAGTTGCGGAAATGTCCATGATTGAAATTGCGAATGAGATTCTTTCAGATGAGAAGCAGGCGTTACAATTCAATGAATTATTTAATAAAATAGCAGAGCTAAAAGGGTTCGATAATCAACAAAAACGAGACAACATGGCGCTGTTATTTACGTACATGAATACAGACGGTCGTTTTATGACTATCGGCTCGAATATTTGGGGCTTGAAGCGTTGGTACCCAGTGGAACAACAAGTTGAAGAAGTGCAAGCTCCTGTAAAGAAGAAAAAGAAAGCGAAAAAAGAAGAAGAATTGGAAGAGGATATTGAGGAAGAAGTTATCGAAGATGATTTGAATCTAGATGTAGAAGAACTAGATTTAGATGCTGATGACGAAGAAGATGAGCTTGGTGAAGGCTTTCATATCGATGGTGATGACGAAGATATTGATGAAGAAGACAACGATAATAAATAATGACCTTGACTTTATAAAGTGATATCAGTATTATTTTATTTGGGCTCTTAAATTTTGATCGTTAAACAGCGCTCTCGTAAATAAATTACGGGAGCGCTTTTCTATTTTTTGTGTTAAACAAGGGATTCTTTTATAGAAGAACATAGGTTTGAACAATGTTGGTTAAGCGCTTCTCATAAAACGCGTACTAAACGCAAAACATAAGAACAAGAGTATAGACGAAAGGAAGAGGAGTATCATGACAAAGTATATTTTTGTAACAGGTGGCGTAGTTTCTTCTCTTGGAAAAGGAATTACAGCAGCATCACTTGGTCGCTTATTAAAAAATAGAGGATTAAAAGTGACAATCCAAAAGTTCGACCCATACATTAACGTGGACCCAGGTACTATGAGTCCTTACCAACACGGAGAAGTTTTTGTAACAGAAGATGGTGCAGAAACGGACTTGGACTTAGGCCACTATGAGCGTTTTATCGACATTAACTTAAATAAATATAGCAACGTTACAACAGGTAAAATCTACTCGACTGTATTGCAGAAAGAGCGTCGTGGAGACTACTTAGGTGGAACGGTGCAAGTCATTCCACATATTACAAATGAAATTAAAGACCGCGTTTTCCGTGCGGCTAAAGAAACGCACGCTGATGTAGTCATTACAGAAATCGGTGGAACGGTAGGGGATATTGAATCATTACCATTCCTTGAAGCAATTCGCCAAATTAAGAGTGATATTGGTAAAGAGAACGTCATGTATTTACACTGTACACTTGTACCATATATCAAAGCAGCGGGTGAAATGAAAACTAAACCAACTCAACACTCTGTGAAAGAATTACGCTCACTAGGTATTCAACCAGATGTTATCGTATTACGTACAGAAATGCCAATTAGCCAAGAAATGAAAGACAAAATTGCACTATTCTGTGATATCGATAAACGTTCTGTTATTGAAGCAGGCGATGCAGAGACATTGTATGACGTACCATTAAAGCTACAAGAGCAGCACTTAGATGATATTACATGTACTCATTTCGGTTTAGAGTGTGCGGCGCCGGATATGAAAGAATGGAACAAACTAGTTGATAACGTTAAGAATTTAAAGAAAGTCACTACTATTGGCTTAGTCGGAAAATACGTTGAACTACCAGATGCGTACCTTTCTGTAGTAGAAGCGTTGAAGCATGCTGGTTATTCCTTTGATAGTGACATTAAAGTGGAATGGATCAATGCAGAACACGTACATGCCGACAACGTAGCAGAACACCTTTCACACGTTGATGGAATTCTTGTACCAGGTGGCTTCGGCGATCGTGGAATTGAAGGAAAGATGGAAGCAATCCGCTACGCAAGGGAGAACAAAGTACCATTCTTCGGCATTTGCTTAGGTATGCAACTGGCAACAATCGAATTTGCTCGTAACGTATTAGGATACGAAGGAGCACATTCTGCCGAAATCGATCCAACAACACAATATCCAATTATCGACCTACTTCCAGAACAGAAGAATGTAGAAGACTTAGGTGGTACACTTCGCCTTGGTGTTTACCCTTGTAAAGTGCAAGACGGAACGAAAGCAAGAGAAGCATACGGCGATGAAGTCATTTACGAACGCCACCGTCACCGCTATGAATTTAATAACGAGTATCGCGAAACAATGGAAGAAGCAGGCCTTACTTTCTCAGGTACAAGCCCAGATGGTCGTCTAGTAGAAATCATCGAACTAAATGATCACCCTTGGTTCGTAGCTTGCCAATTCCACCCAGAATTTAAATCAAGACCAACGAACCCGCAGCAACTGTTCCACGACTTCGTAGGAGCAAGTTTGGCAAATAAAGAACAGAAGTAACTAAAAAAGGACTTGTCCAGAATAAAGGACAGTCCTTTTTTTACGTAATTGAAAAAGCAAGAGCCACATACTTGAGGTGCAGCGCCTCAATCGAGTCCGAAAGCCTCATTCCGGGTCTTTCTCTAATCTGTTTATTCGTATTCTGAGATGATTTCTTTCGTTGTTAGGTACAATGCGTGATAGACATATAACATTCCCATTAAAGTAGGGAAGCCTATTCTTTCCATATCAAACGGCAGCATTGGTCCGGTCATTTGTGTGTCGATGTGATAATTGGCTAATTGTTGGAGTGGGTTATCTTCTTTCGTAGTGGAGGAAATTTGGATAACCTCTGCTCCTTGAGCTTGTATGTGTTTCGTTAGTTTGATTGCGGCTTCGTCATTAGCATGGCGAGATGCTACAATTACGCGGTCTAACGGTGTTAACGTCAAACCCTCTCTGAAAATAGACGTTTTCGGTAATTTCTCCGCTCCTTGTTCAATTTCATCGTGTAGTGCGACCATTTCACCTGTACCGCATACATAAATATGACCATCACCCACAATCGCTTGGGCTAAAGCTCTTGCGGCGTCTTCTATATGATTCCCTTGTTTCTCATTAATACGTTGAAAGGTTCCGGTTAATTGTGTTGAGAACATTTTTAACATGATTTATAATCCTCCTGTACTAAATAAATATGTATGTAAGGATAGCACATTTCTTAATAACTTCGAAATAATAACTAGAAGGTATTCGTATGGTGCAAATCGAATAATAAAAGTAGAAAAGCATAGTTTATGACAGAGAAAATGATGCGAAGGAGGAAGCGATGGATGGGAAAACGGGTTTTAATTGTAGATGATCAATCTGGCATCCGCTTTTTGTTACAAGAAGTCATTAAGAATAAAGGATGCCAAACATTTGAGGCGAAAACAGGTCAAGAAGCAATTGAGCAAGTGAAACAACATGAACCGGACTTTATTTTTATTGATCTGAAATTACCAATTAAAGACGGCATTACCGTATTAACAGAATTAGAAGCGGAAGGTTATGCGATTCCAGCAGTCATGATGAGTGGCTTAACACAAATGGAATGGAATGAACTATCTCTTCCACGCAATGTTAGGGGAACGATTACAAAACCATTTGACATTGAAGAAATTGAACGGATTATTACGGAGTTTTGCAATGTGAAGAGGTAAAAACGTCAATTTTATGAATGTAAGCGTTATTTCAATAGGATGATGTTGCACCAGTGGTAAGGACTTGGTATGCTATACTTGTTGATAGGAAATCGTACATAGTAAGAATGATGTCAGCTGGAAAAGGACATGCTATGGTTGACATATTCTGTATGAAGGATTATAAAGGAGGATCTAGTCCATGCCACTAGTATCAATGAAGGAAATGTTAGAAAAGGCAAAAGAAGAACGCTACGGTGTAGGTCAATTTAACTTAAACAACCTTGAATATGTTCAAGCAATTCTTCAAGCAGCAGAAGAAGAACAATCTCCTGTAATTCTTGGTGTATCTGAAGGTGCAGGTCGTTATATGGGTGGATTTAACGTAGTAGTTGCAATGGTTAAATCACTAATGGAATCTTACGGTACTACAGTTCCAGTAGCAATCCATTTAGACCACGGTTCAAGCTTCGAAAAATGTGCAGAAGCTATTCATGCAGGATTTACATCTGTAATGATTGACGCTTCTCACGACCCACTAGAAGAGAACATTGCTCAAACGAAGAAAGTGGTTGAATTAGCTCACATCCATGGTGTTTCTGTTGAAGCGGAACTTGGCCGTGTTGGTGGACAAGAAGATGATTTAATCGTGGAAGATGCAGAGGCAGCATATGCAATTCCAGCCGAGTGTAAGCAACTTGTTGAAGCAACAAACGTTGATGTTCTTGCTCCAGCTCTAGGTTCTGTTCACGGACATTATAAAGGTGAACCAAACCTTGGTTTTGATCGAATGGAAGAGATTATGAACCTTCTTGATATGCCACTAGTTCTTCATGGTGGAACAGGTATCCCAACAGCTGATATTAAAAAGGCGATTAGTTTCGGTACAGCGAAGATTAACGTTAACACGGAGAACCAAGTATCTCAAACAAAAGCGGTTCGTGAAGCACTAGCTGAAAAGCCTGACCTATTCGATCCTCGTAAATATCTAGGACCTGGTCGTGAAGCGATTAAGGAAACAGTAATCGGCAAAATGCGCGAATTTGGTTCTTCTAACAAAGCATAAGGTGCAAATGATTTGAAAAAGTAAGAGAAATATGGCTTTTCATCATGAAAGATGAAAAGTCATGTTTTTCATTACTCTTGAAAACGCAACCATTCTAAAGGAGGTACAAATAAGGTGAAATTTTTTATAGATACGGCAAATATTGAGGATATTCGTGAAGCAAATGAGCTAGGGATTATTGCTGGTGTTACAACAAACCCATCATTAGTAGCGAAGGAAAATATTTCGTTCCACGATCGATTAAAAGAGATCGCTCAAGAGGTCGATGGCTCCATTAGTGCAGAAGTGATTGCAGAAGATGCAGAAGGTATGGTGAAAGAGGGGAAAGAATTAGCAGCTATTGCGCCGAATATTACGGTGAAAGTGCCGATGACTTTAGAAGGACTAAAGGCAGTCAAGCAATTATCTGCTTTAAATATTAAAACGAATGTGACCCTTATTTTCTCCGCTAACCAAGCATTACTTGCAGCTCGTGCAGGGGCAACATATGTATCTCCTTTCTTAGGAAGATTAGATGATATCGGACAAGACGGCATGCATTTAGTAGCTCAAATTGCAGAGATATTTGACCGTCACGCCATAGAAACAGAAATCATTGCAGCATCTGTTCGTCACCCAATTCACGTAACAGATGCAGCGTTAAATGGGGCGCACATTGCTACGTTACCAGCTAAAGTACTAAAACAGCTTGTCCATCATCCGTTAACAGATGCGGGTATTGAGAAGTTTCTATCGGATTGGAATAAACAAAAATAGTATATAGTTGGAAAAAACGTGTAAAATAAGCGTGGAAAGCATTGGTTTACCTAGATAGAAGGGAGTCCAAAATGGAAAAGCTGCTTATTGAAGGAGGTCACTCTTTAAAAGGGACAGTGCGTGTAAGTGGTGCCAAGAATAGTGCGGTTGCATTATTACCAGCATCCATACTAGCAGAATCTCCAGTCACTATTGAAGGGTTACCGAACATTTCTGATGTTGATACATTAAGTGTTTTGTTAGAAGAGATAGGTGGAACTGTGAAAAAAGATGGGCAGGATATTTATATTGATCCATCGAATATGTTCTCTATGCCTCTTCCGAACGGGAAAGTGAAGAAATTACGTGCTTCCTATTATTTTATGGGAGCGATGCTCGGACGATTCAAAAAAGCTGTCATCGGGTTGCCAGGTGGATGTCATTTAGGTCCACGTCCAATCGATCAGCATATTAAAGGATTTGAAGCGTTAGGTGCAGAGGTTACGAACGAACAAGGTGCCATTTATTTACGAGCAGAAGAGTTACGTGGCGCTCGTATATATCTAGACGTTGTTAGTGTTGGAGCTACAATTAACATTATGCTTGCAGCCGTTCGTGCAAAGGGAAAAACGCTCATTGAAAATGCTGCAAAAGAACCAGAAATCATTGATGTAGCCACACTATTATCGAGCATGGGAGCAAAAATTAAAGGTGCAGGTACAGACGTGATTCGTATTGAAGGTGTGGAATCGTTAAATGGTTGTCGTCATACAATTATCCCTGACAGAATTGAAGCAGGGACATACACCATTATGGCAGCAGCGCAAGGAGATAATGTAATTATTGATAACGTCATTCCACAGCATTTGGAATCGTTAATAGCTAAGTTGAGAGAAATGGGTGTCTCCATTGACACGAAAGACGATCAACTTTTAATTAGTAGCTCGAATGCTTTAAAAAGTGTTGATATTAAAACGCTCGTATATCCAGGCTTTCCAACAGATTTACAACAACCTTTCACATCTTTATTAACGCAAGCGAAAGGGACAGGTGTTGTAACAGATACGATTTATAG
Organism: Pontibacillus litoralis JSM 072002; assembly: GCF_000775615.1. Taxonomy (GTDB): domain Bacteria; phylum Bacillota; class Bacilli; order Bacillales; family BH030062; genus Pontibacillus; species Pontibacillus litoralis. The sequence goes on along the minus strand of NZ_AVPG01000013.1, from coordinate 40,487 downwards.
CGCTAGGTTTAAACATATTGACGAGCTTCGAAGAATGAATGCTGATATTAAAGTGGAGAGTAGCTCTGCTATTGTAAATGGTCCAGTGCATTTAGAGGGAGCGAAAGTGAAAGCAAGCGATTTAAGGGCTGGAGCAGCTCTCGTTGTCGCGGGTTTGTTAGCAAACGGAATAACGGAAGTATCCGGTCTAGAACATATTGATCGTGGCTATGAGCATCTTGTAGAGAAATTACAATCACTTGGTGCGAACATTTGGCGCGAACAAATGACAGAATCCGAAATAGAACAAACGCAGAATGCTTAAATAACTATACTGCCTGACTTTATGAAGTTGGGTAGTACATAACTTTGTTGCGGAAAGAGAATAAACTTCATACTCTATGGAGATGTAGAATGTTTTTTTGAGAAGAGAAATCGCATAAAAAGTGTAGATAAAACGAGGAGGAGCATAACCATGGAAAGAAGTTTATCAATGGAATTAGTTCGAGTAACGGAAGCAGCTGCCTTATCATCATCACGTTGGATGGGAAGAGGAAAAAAAGACGAGGCAGATGATGCAGCGACAAGTGCTATGCGTGACGTATTTGATACCATTCCAATGAAAGGTACCGTTGTTATTGGCGAAGGGGAAATGGATGAAGCTCCAATGCTTTACATAGGGGAAACGCTAGGGAATGGTTTTGGACCTCGTGTAGACGTTGCAGTAGACCCGTTAGAAGGTACGAATATTGTAGCTCAAGGTACGTGGAATGCCTTAGCTGTGCTTGCAGTAGCTGACCATGGGAAATTATTGCATGCTCCTGATATGTACATGGACAAAATTGCTGTAGGTCCTGATTGTGTAGGAAAAGTCGATATTAATAAGTCAGTAACGGAGAACTTAGAAGCGGTAGCGAAAGCGAAGAACAAAGATGTAGAAGACGTTGTGGCGATTGTATTAAATCGTGAGCGTCATCAAGGCATCATTGATGAAATCCGAGCTGCTGGTGCTCGTATTAAGCTTATTTCTGATGGAGACGTAGCAGCAGCCATTAATACCGCTTTTGATCACACAGGTGTTGATATTCTACTCGGTAGTGGTGGCGCGCCAGAAGGTGTATTAGCAGCAGCTGCTTTAAAATGTTTAGGTGGAGAAATTCAAGGGAAGCTTCTACCAGAAAATGAAGAACAAGAGGCAAGATGTCGTGACATGGGTATTGAAGATACGAGTAAAGTTCTTTCCTTAGAGGATATGTGTGGTGGAGATGATGCCATTTTTGCTGCGACAGGTGTAACAGATGGTGAACTTCTTAAAGGTGTACAATTTAAAGGGATGAAAGCAACGACTCAAACCGTTGTTATGCGTGCGAAATCCGGAACAGTACGATTTATTGATGGCAACCATTCCTTGAAGAAGAAGCCTAATTTAGTTATTAAACCATAATAGATGTAAACGAAATCCTAGCACTTGCTTATAGGAGTGCTAGGTTTTTCATGTAAATCGTTCATGTTGATTTAACGGTGCTACTAAAATAAATGTTGTATATTAATGATAAATAAGGTTAAAATAATATATGTTTAATTAAATCTTGATGAATGCCCCGTTTGAAACTTCTATTCTAGCTTCTAAAGATTCTTCTAATACATTTACAACTAAATGGAGAGAAGCTATTTCACAGAATGACTTTCATAGATTTCAACAATAAGATGATAAAAATAAATAATATGTAGGTGATAGTGTGTCTGATGCATTAACCATTTCGCATTTAGAAACAAAGAATTTAAAAGAATTATATGCTTTAGCCAAGGAGTATAAAGTATCGTATTATGCTAAATTAACAAAGAAAGAACTCATATTTGCTATTTTAAAAGCGCAAGCAGAGAAAGACGGCTTCTTATTTATGGATGGGATTTTAGAAATTATTCCTTCAGAAGGGTTCGGTTTTTTACGTCCGATTAATTATTCACCTAGTGCGGAGGATATTTACATCTCAGCTTCACAAATTCGTCGTTTTGATTTAAGAAATGGGGATAAAGTGTCTGGTAAGGTTCGTCCACCGAAAGAAAATGAACGTTATTACGGATTGTTACACGTTGATGCGGTCAATGGAGAGAATCCTGAAATAGCAAAAGAGCGTGTCCATTTCCCTGCCTTAACGCCTTTATATCCTGATCAATTAATGAAATTAGAAACCGAGAATAAAGGTAGTCTTTCCACACGCATTATTGATTTAATGACACCTGTTGGGTATGGCCAACGTGGATTAATCGTAGCCCCTCCGAAAGCAGGAAAAACCATTCTACTTAAACAAATTGCCAACAGCATCTCCTTGAATCACCCAGATTCGAAGTTGATTATTTTGTTAGTGGATGAGCGTCCAGAGGAAGTAACAGATATTGAACGATCGGTAGCATCCAACGTTGATGTGGTAAGTTCTACATTTGATGAAGTACCAGAAAACCATATTAAAGTATCAGAACTTGTGTTAGAACGAGCTATGCGTCTTGTAGAGCATAAAAAAGACGTTATCATTTTAATGGACAGTATTACTCGACTTGCACGTGCGTATAACTTAGTCATTCCGCCAAGTGGACGTACACTTTCTGGGGGTATTGATCCAGCTGCTTTCCATAGACCGAAACGTTTCTTCGGTGCTGCTCGTAACATTGAAGATGGTGGTAGCTTAACCATTTTAGCAACAGCACTTGTTGATACTGGTTCCCGTATGGATGATGTTATTTATGAAGAATTTAAAGGTACAGGTAATATGGAGCTTCACCTCGATCGTAGTCTAGCAGAACGCCGTATTTTCCCTGCAATCGACATTATGCGTTCTGGTACTCGTAAAGAAGAGTTGTTATTACCGAAGCATCATCTAGACAAAATATGGGCCATTCGCAAAACATTCGGCAATCAACCTGATTTCATCGATCGATTTCTACGTCGCCTGAAATCATCGAAAAATAACGAAGAATTTTTCCAACTGATGGAGGAAGATATGAAAGGGAAATCCCCATCATCTCGCCGTTCTTAGTTCATATTTATGACAAAACAATAGGTTGCAATTGTTATTAGACGCTGTTATAATCAGTCTATGTGAGTTTCGATAATGACTATTGTAGTCTGTTAACGGCTCTTATAATAACTCTGTTTCCACAGGACTCAGGGCAAAAAGGAGTGTAATAACATGAAGGAACAAATTCATCCTAAATTCCAGAAAGTTGTATTTCTAGATACTAGTTCAGATTTCAAATTTCTAACTGGCTCTACTATGACTTCTGATGAAACAATCGAATGGGAAGATGGCAACACTTACCCACTAATCCGTGTTGAGATTAGCTCAGCTTCTCACCCATTCTACACTGGTAAGCAAAAAGCGGACAAAGCTGGCGGCCGTGTGGATCGTTTCAAGAAAAAATACAATCTTGGATAAGTTTTATACAACTTATTATCGAGTTGAAAAAACAGGCAAATTGTCTCCTTTGCCTGTTTTTTTATTGGCATATTGTCCTGTCTTCCAAGGCAGTTTATGAATAAATAAGAAATGCTCACCGAGAAAGAAGGGGGAGGCTAACTAGTGCATATAATGAAACAAAACGGATGGATTGAAGTCATTTGTGGAAGTATGTTCTCTGGAAAATCAGAAGAACTCATCCGCCGCGTGCGCCGGGCTACATACGGAAACCTATCTATCCGTGTATTTAAGCCAGCAATCGATAATCGTTATGCAGAAGAGGCCATTGTATCGCATAATGGTTCATCTGTTGTTGCTCAACCATTAGATCAATCTGAAGCCATACTAAATCAGGTCGATGAATCAATCGATATTGTTGCCATAGATGAGGTGCAATTTTTCGATGATAAAATTGTTGAAGTTGCGCAAACATTAGCAGATCGTGGACACCGCGTCCTCGTTGCAGGATTGGATCAAGACTTTCGTGGCGAACCATTTGGCTGTTTACCAACATTTCTTGCCTTAGCGGAATCGGTAACAAAGCTAAGTGCCATTTGTCCGATATGTGGAGCTCCGGCTAGCCGCACACAACGTTTGATTGACGGCCGTCCAGCATCTTATGATGACCCCATTATCCTCGTAGGTGCATCGGAATCTTATGAACCGCGCTGTCGCCATCATCATGAAGTACCTAACAAACCAAAACAAGTGATGAAGGAGAAACCTTGCTGAACAAATTCAGGGAGGTTTTTTTGTATTCATCATAGAAATGGCGAGAATGGACAACCTATTTCTAAAATAATGAAGGAGGTTGTTCATTCATGTCCAATAAAGTGTTGCTTCTTATTGGTTGCATACTTTTCGTTCTGCCAGCTTGTACGAATAATCAAGCAGTAAATCAAGAAAAGGAAAAGTATGAACGGCTTAGTCATCAACAAACCGATAACCCACAACAAATGAACCAAGTTGGCGAATCGTGGGGGTTACGATTGGATAAAGAGAAAGTGTATGAAACCGTTGCATTAATTGACGGGGTAGAGGTGCGGCGCGTGAACTTTACAGGTAGTAAAGCGTATGTGGCTGTAAGAGCTACGAATGAGGATATAGATGAAGAAGAAAGAAATCGCCTTGAACAGCAAACCAAAGCCGCGCTTGAGGAAGCCTTACCACGTTATCGATTACAAGTGAACATAAAATGAAGAGGTATAGCCTTCAAAAAGCCACTTTTAAATTGCTGTACATTGTCTTGTTTTATCCCTCCACTTCTTTTTGACTACTAGTGGCTGGTGTACTATAATTATACTGTTATGGACGAAAAAGAGGTGGTTGTAAGTGTTAGAAAAGCTTCAAACCTTAGAAGATCGGTATGAGAAGCTGAATGAATTGTTGAGTGATCCTGAGATTGTGAATGATTCTAACAAGCTTCGCGAATATTCTAAAGAACAAGCTGGACTTGATGAGACTGTACAGGTTTATCGTGAATATAAGGATGTTTCGACTCAGCACGATGATACACGTGCGATGCTAGAAGAAGACCTGGATGAAGATATGAAAGAAATGGCGAAAGAAGAATTATCGGAGCTAGCTGACAAAAAGGTAGAGTTAGAAGAGCGTCTGAAAATCCTTCTTATTCCGAAAGACCCTAATGACGACAAAAACGTTATTATGGAGATTCGTGGAGCTGCTGGTGGTGACGAGGCGGCATTGTTTGCTGGTGACTTATTCCGTATGTACGCTCGCTTTGCAGAGGAACAAGGCTGGAAAATTGATATTATGGACTCCCATGAGAGTGAAGTTGGTGGCTATAAGGAAATCATTTTCATGGTAAATGGATCTGGTGCGTTTTCTAAGCTTAAGTTCGAGAACGGTGCTCACCGCGTGCAACGTGTTCCGCAAACAGAATCTGGCGGTCGAATTCATACTTCAACATCAACTGTAGCTGTATTACCAGAAGCGGAAGAAGTAGAAGTGGATATTAATGAGAAGGATATTCGTGTGGATACGTTTGCTTCATCTGGCCCGGGTGGACAGAGTGTAAACACGACAATGTCTGCCGTTCGTTTAACGCACGAGCCGACGGGTACGGTTGTATCTTGTCAGGACGAGAAATCGCAAATTAAGAACAAAGAAAAAGCGATGAAAGTATTACGTGCTCGTATTTTTGAGAAGATTCAACAAGAACAGCAAGCGGAATATGATGAACATCGTAAGTCTGCAGTAGGTTCTGGTGATCGTTCTGAGCGTATTCGTACGTACAATTTTCCACAAAACCGTGTAACAGATCATCGTATTGGCTTAACGATTCAGAAGTTAGACCAAATTCTAGATGGTAAACTGTCTGAGATTACGGAAGCACTTCTCATTGAAGAACAAACAAGAGCGCTAGAACAGATTGGTGAATAACATGACAGAACCGAGAACTATTTTTGAAGTCCGCCGCTGGGCTTCTCTTTTTTTACAAGAAAATGATCGAGAAGTTGGCGTAGGAGAAAGGCTAATACAACATCATTTACAAAAGAGTCGCGTGCAGTTGCTTGCCAACGGTTCCGAACCAATAGAGCATCAGCAATTTATGGCCATTCAACAAGATATAAAGCGTCACGTGTCAGACGGTACTCCAGTGCAACATTTGATTGGTTCAGAGCAATTTTATGGTCGTACATTTCGAGTGAATCCTCACGTATTGATTCCACGGCCAGAAACAGAAGAGTTAATTGTTGGTATATTGGACCGGGTGTCTGCCAAAGAGAGAAGCTTCATCGATTTAGGAACGGGAAGTGGTGTGCTTGCCATTACGTTAGCGAAGGAACTACCCGATGCTACCGTTTTTGCTAGTGATCTCTCTCCCGAAGCGTTAGAAGTAGCAGTCCAGAATGCACACCATTTACAAGCGGATGTTTCCTTTTCTGAAGGGGATTTCTTGCAGCCATTTATCAATAACGGGCAGAAATTCGATGTCGTTGTATCGAATCCCCCGTACATTCCTGAAACAGAACGGGACAATTTATCTGACGTAGTTCGTGAGCATGATCCTCATATGGCATTGTTTGCGGAGGATAACGGATTAGCAGCGTATAAACGGATCGTGACGCAGCTTCCTTACGTCATGAAAGATAAAACGCTACTTGCTTTGGAAATTGGCCATGATCAAGGGGAATCTGTTCCTTTCCTTATTCAACAACATTTCCCAAAAGCATTTGTAGAAGTCGTGAAAGATATAAATCAGCATAATCGTATGGTATTTGCCTGGCTTTCCTCTTAAAAGGGAGCCAGGCTTTGTTGATCATTAAAAAAATATAGATTAATAGAGTATAAAAGGAGAAAGGCCTGCCCACAATGGAAACTAACAACAACATTCATAGGGGGCAGGGAATGATGCAACGATTGTTATTATTTTTCGTTATCATTTGCATAGGTTTATCATTTATTCCGTTTTCGATACAAGGACAAGAGAGAAAGGCTGAGGAGCAATATCAAGTCATTCCAGATGATGCTATTCGATTAAGGATTTTAGCCAATAGTGATCAAGAAAAGGATCAACAGTTGAAACGTTACGTCCGTGATGTAGTAAATGAGAACATCACAGGCTGGGTGCAAGAAATAACTGATATTGAGGAAGCGTATGAGGAAATAGAAAGTCGCTTACCGGAAATAAGAGAAATCGTTAAGATGGCACTTGAGAAAAAGGGCGTCCCTCAATCGTTTTCTGTTCAATTTGATGAAGTTGATTTTCCAGCCAAGCTATATGGAAATTACGTGTATCCTGCTGGGGTTTATGAAGCCATCTTAATTACGTTAGGAGAGGGAAAAGGAGCGAATTGGTGGTGTGTATTGTTTCCGCCATTATGTTTTCTTGATTTTGATAATGGTACTTCGGTCGCACATGCAGAGGAAGAAGTAGAGCCAAACGAAACAGATGAGAAAGAAGAAGTAGAGGTGAAGTTCTTTCTGCTTGAATGGTTGGAATGGTTTTTCGATTTATTCCGGTGAAAAACTATCATAATGTCTCTATACTTTCATAGACTTTATTAAAAAGATAGGGAGGCATGTAGATATGATAGACGTGAAAAAAGCAGTAGAATACTCCGAGCAAGAGTTAGAGAATTTTATCGGCGAGAAGCCTAATCTTGAGGTACTTTATGAGCATGGGTATTACGTTGAAGTAAATGATGACAAAAAAGGTTTCTTCGCTCTTGTACCAGTGGATGAACAGGCGGTGTGGCTGCGAGCGTTGTATGTCGATCCGAAAATGAATGCCCATTTTATCTTAACGTTGTTCGAAGTAATTCCCTCTTATAAAGGAAATCGAGATGTGTACGTTTTCTGCCATCAAGATGAGCTTGAAACATTGCTTCAAGCGCAACAGTTTACTAAAATAAAACGAGAAGAAACGCCACCTTTTTTACAAGCTTTACGTAATGGTAAAGGAGATTGGTGGAAGTGGTGAAGCCTGAACACCTCCCGAACAAAGATCATCCATCGGGAGGTGTTTGTGTGAAATGATATAATAAAGAGGACTTTGATGAGAAAGGATGCCACTGATGGGTACATATGAAACGAAATTATGGCAAGTAACGAAGCAGCATATAGATAGAGAAGAAGAGAACGTGCAAGCAGCAGCAGCTTTACTAAAGAAGCGAGAAGTAGTTGCTTTTCCTACTGAAACGGTATATGGATTAGGAGCGGATGCGACGAATGAGCAGGCAGTGAAGCGGATTTTCGAAGCGAAGGGAAGGCCATCAGATAATCCATTGATTGTACACGTAGCGAAGAAGGAGCAAATAGAGCAATTAGTTACGCACATATCTGATCAGGCTCATGCATTAATAGACGCTTTTACACCAGGCCCATTGACGGTAATCATGCCGAGTAACGGTGTGTGTGCACGAAATGTGACGGCAGGGTTAGATTCTGTCGGCGTGCGGGTTCCTGATCACCCTGTTGCGAAAGCGTTGCTTGAAGCAAGTGATTTGCCTTTAGCGGCTCCGAGTGCGAATCGTTCAGGTAAGCCTAGTCCGACAACAGCGGCTCACGTGTATGACGATTTAAACGGTCGGGTAGCAGGTATTCTAGATGGAGGTGCGACAGGTGTTGGTGTGGAATCGACGGTCGTTGATTGTACAGGGGAAGTGCCAGTCATTCTGCGCCCAGGCGGTGTTACGAAAGAAGCGTTAGAAGCGGTTGTTGGAACAGTTAAGCTAGACGCTTCCCTCCATGATAAAAAGGAACCACCACGAGCACCTGGGATGAAGTATACTCACTATGCACCAGATGCGCCTCTTTGGTTAATCGATGGGGATGTGGTTTTTTTTCAAGCGCAAATTGATAGGTTACGTGAAGAAGGAAGACGCGTTGGGGTGATAGCTAGTGAAGAAACGTCGGCTCATTTACGAGCAAATCGCGTGCAAACGTGTGGATCGCAGCATGATTTACATCAAGTGGCCGTTCATTTATATGATGCACTTCGTTCGTTTGACCAAGATGAGATAGACATTATTTTAGCTGAAACCTTCGCAAGTGAAGGAATTGGCGTAGCCATCATGAACCGTTTATCGAAAGCGGCTTCGAAGACTGTGCAGCCATCTGAATAACTTCTTCTATTCCTCCTTGGCCATGCATACAATACAATAGCATGTCCAAGGAGGAGTAGGGATGGCTGTACTTCCTTTTACAGGAGAAATTATTACATTATCCTTTATGGCAATGGCCTTAGGGATGGATGCATTTTCAGTTAGTTTAGGAATGGGATTGATCCCGCTTCGATTAAGGCGAATCGCTTTAATCGGAGTTGTCGTTGGTTTATTTCATATATTGATGCCTTTTGCCGGAATGCTTGTCGGCCGTTTCCTTTCCAATCAACTAGGCGCTTATACGACGATTGGTGGTGGCATTTTATTAATTTTGTTAGGAATTCAAATGTTCCGCTCCTCTTTAAAGTCAGATGATACCCCGGCCTTAAATCCAGTCGGCTTTGGTTTACTATTGTTTGCTACGAGTGTTAGCTTAGATAGTTTTTCAGTTGGCTTAAGTTTGGGTATATCGGGAGTCCGGACGGCTTTGACGTTCATTTTGTTTGGCTCAGTGAGTATGATGTTAACGTGGTGCGGCTTGTTACTCGGACGTAAAGTACAAGGCTTTCTTGGTACGTATAGTGAAATGGTTGGGGGAAGTATTCTTTGTGCCTTTGGATTGCAACTAATTATTGGATAATATATAATGTGAAGCGCCTACATAGCTCTTTGTTTTTCATGAATGAAGAGATAACAGGGGCTCTTTTTTGTTATAATGAAGGAAATGGGATGAACGGAGGGAAGTGAATGAGGAACGTCTTATTTGTTTGTACAGGAAATACGTGCCGAAGCCCAATGGCAGAAGCTTTATTGAAACAAAAGAAGCCCGGTATAGAGGTGACATCTGCCGGATTGTTTGCGCAGGAAGGTTCGAAATTATCACCAGGGTCGACAGAAGTGTTAAAAAGTAGAGGGATTGAATGGAATCATCAGTCTAGGCCTGTTACAATAGAACTATTACAATGGGCGGATGTCGTATTGACGATGACCCAACATCATAAACAAATGCTTATGATGACATATCCGAAATATGAGCATGCGATGTTCACTTTGAAAGAATTTGTACAGGACAACCAAGATGATGTATGGAACAAGCTGAAGCAAGCTTATACAACACTAGAAGAGAAAAAAGCGAAGTTCTTGCATGAGAAAGAGGATAGCTTTTCAGATGATGAGGCAAAGAAAGAAGCGTTACAATTGCATGTACAATCAGAAATAGAATCCATCCAACAGCTAGAATCCAATCTTCCAAACTTGGACATTTCGGATCCATTTGGCGGGGATATATCCGTTTACGAAAAAACGTTAGAAGAAATGGAAGCCTATGTTGAGCGTTTAGTGAAGAAGTTAGATAGCGCTAACAAATAGATACGTACTTCATTTAGTGGGGGGACGGAATGTGGATAAGAAGTATAAGTTTAGCTTGAGTTTAAAATTAGTTTTATTTACAACAGTATTAGCCACAATTACGTATTCAACAAGCGCGTTTTTTATTTATGTAATTTATGATTGGCTTTCCGAGTTTATGCAAGTGCAAGAGTTTGTCTTTACAATTATCACGTTTTTGTTAGGAATTATATGGACGGGTATTTTGACATTTGTTGCGGCCGGTTTTATTACGAAGCCTTTACACCAATTGGAAAAAGCCGCTTCAACGGCAGCGGAAGGGCATATAAATGAAGAGATAGCTATTACGAAATCTGATGATGAGATTCGCTCTTTAGGAGTGGCGTTTGAAACAATGCTTATGAACCTAAGAGAAATGGTGCAAAATATCGAGAATAACTTTCAAGATACGAATGGTTCCGTTACCCACATTAAACAAGCGGTGGAACAAGCTTCTCAGCAAGCAGAACTCATTCAATCGACTATTGGGGAGATTTCCCAAGGTGCGGAGTCCACATCTATATCGATTCAACAAACAGCAGAGTTGGTTGAAGAATCTACGCAACTAGCAACTCAAATTCAAACCCAATCCCAATCCTCTCAACAAACTTCGGAGGATATGTTAGCAACGGTAGAACAAGGCAGAGGAATTGTATTGTCGCTTGTCGACGGCATTCAAAGTATTTCAAAAGAGCAAGAAATCTCCCTAGAAGCGGTGGAACGATTAGAAGGAAACGCTAATAAAGTAGAGGACATTATATCCGTAGTAGGTGATATAGCAAGCCAAACGAATTTACTAGCTTTAAATGCCTCGATTGAAGCGGCTCGAGCTGGTGAACAAGGGAAAGGCTTTGCAGTTGTAGCTGAAGAAGTTAGAAAACTAGCAGATGAAAGCGCTAAAGCGGTACAAGGAGTTTCCGATTTAATCGAAAATATGCAAGTAGATGTAAGAAAAGTAGTAGGGCAAATAAAGGAACAAGTAGCTAAAGGGCATAGAGAGGCTGATAAAGGTGTTCATACCAATGCAGCAATGGATAACATGTCCCGAACGATTAACGACATGGCCCAATCTGTTATTGAGATTACCACTTTAGTCGATAATCAGTTACAATTGTTACAGAAGACTTCCGCACAAGCTCAAGAAGTTTCAGCGATAGCACAACAAACATCAGCAGGCACACAACAAGTAAATGCTTCGATGCAACAACAAAATGAACAAATACATGACATCGATGACACAGCACATGCATTAGCTGAACAAGCGGATGGCTTAAAGCAACAAATAAATCGTTTTCGAACGACATAACAACGCTAAGTAGAGGTGACCGTATTATGAAAGTAATTTTAGCATCTGATCACGGGGGTACAAATATCCGTCAAGAAATGGCCTCCCTTTTAACGGAAATGAACATTGAATTTGAAGATATTGGTTGTAACTGCGAAGGATCTGTGGACTATCCAGATTATGCGATACCAGCTGCAGAACGCGTAGCTAGTGGTGAATTTGATCGCGGCATCTTAATTTGTGGAACAGGTATTGGGATGTCCATCGCAGCTAATAAAGTAAAAGGCATTCGCTGTGCATTAACGCATGATGTCTTCACAGCTAAAGTGACGAAGGAGCATAATGACTCCAACATGTTAGCAATGGGAGAGCGTGTTATCGGCCCAGGTTTAGCACGTGAAATTGCTAAGACGTGGCTAGAAGCAGAGTATGAAGGCGGCCGCCATGCAAATCGTGTTGGCAAAATTACTGAATATGAAGCATAATAGAGAAGAAAGAAAAAAGCGGGACATATGAAGTGTTCCTCTTTTTCTAATTTTCGTCTGAAATTTCCGATAAATCATCATGTAGCTTATTTCGCTTGAAAAAATGCGTTAACCGCATATGCTTGGAAGGAGAATGTGCTCATGAACATAACGAGCATTCAAAAGGAAATAGAAAGCATTGTAGATGAGTGGATAACGAGTGGCCTTCTCTACAAAGGGCAACTGTTTGTTATCGGCTGTTCCACGAGTGAAGTAGCCGGAGAACGAATTGGGACATCAGGTAGTGAAGAGATTGCGGCAGTTCTATTTCAACAATTCCGCCGTTTACAAGATCAAACGGGTGTTCACTTAGCATTCCAAGGGTGTGAGCATATTAACCGCGCTCTTGTAATGGATCGACAAGCTGCAGAGCAACGCCAACTTGAATCTGTTTCTGTCATTCCAGTCAATGAAGCGGGCGGCTCTATGGCAGCATATGCGCACCAGCACATACTAGATCCGGTTGTGGTGGAGCATATTCAAGCGCATCATGGAATGGATATTGGTGATACGTTTATTGGGATGCATATGAAGCACGTCGTTGTCCCACTTCGATTCAAATATAAGCAAATTGGTGCAGCCCACGTTACATGTGCCACAACCCGTCCGAAACTAATTGGTGGCGCTCGTGCCGTGTACCAACAATGTGATGTACAATCTACTACTTGTGATTATTAAGTAGTAGTTACAATGATAAAGGGGGATATAACCATGAATTACCTTAATCAAGTAGATCCAGAAATGCAAGAAGCAATCGAGTTAGAGAAAGGCCGACAACAAGACAAAATTGAATTAATCGCATCTGAGAACTTTGTATCAGAAGCGGTTATGGAAGCGCAAGGGTCCGTCCTAACGAATAAATATGCGGAAGGATACCCAGGACGCCGCTATTATGGTGGCTGTGAATATGTAGATATCGCCGAAAATTTAGCTCGTGATCGCGCGAAAGAACTTTTCCAAGCGGAGCATGTGAATGTCCAACCACATTCAGGCGCACAAGCGAATATGGCTGTATACTTCACTGCATTACAACCTGGCGATACAGTGCTCGGCATGAACTTGAACCATGGCGGACATTTGACTCACGGAAGCCCAGTCAACTTTAGCGGAAAACTATATAACTTCGTTGATTACGGAGTCGATGCAGAAACAGAAGTAATCGATTATGAAGCAGTTCGGGCAAAAGCATTAGAAGTAAAACCGAAAATGATTGTAGCTGGTGCTAGTGCTTATCCTCGTAAAATTGATTTCGCTAAATTTAAAGAAATTGCCGATGAAGTCGGAGCATACTTAATGGTGGATATGGCCCACATTGCAGGTTTAGTTGCAACAGGATTACACCAAAATCCAGTACCATATGCCGATTTCGTTACAACAACTACACACAAAACATTGCGCGGCCCACGTGGTGGAATGATTCTGTGTAAAGAAGAATACGCGAAGAAAATCAACTCAGCTGTATTCCCAGGCATGCAAGGCGGTCCACTTATGCATGTCATCGCGGCAAAAGGTGTTAGTTTTAAAGAAGCATTACAAGACGACTTCAAACAATACACAAAACAAATTCTCGCTAACACACAACGTTTAGGAGAAGGATTGCAAAAAGAAGGCATCCGCCTCGTATCAGGTGGAACAGACAACCATTTACTATTGCTAGACCTGCGCCCGCTGAACCTAACAGGAAAAGTGGCAGAAGAAGCGCTGGATCACATCGGCATCACAACGAATAAAAACACTATCCCATTCGATCCAGAAAGCCCATTCGTTACGAGCGGACTTCGCATAGGCACAGCAGCAGTAACAACACGTGGCTTTAAAGAAGTCGATATGGACGAAATTGCATCCATTATTGCATTCACATTAAAGAATCACGAAGACGAGGACAAACTACAAGAAGCTAGCAAACGTGTAGAAGCATTAACCAATCGCTACCCAATGTATCAATACGCATAAATGATTTAAAGAGGTTGTTCTAATTAATAGGACAGCCTTTTTGCGTGCGAGAGCCATATAATCTCTCCATTCGGTGATTGATTTTCTCGTAAAAGGGGGGATCATAGGATGAACATGGTTTATTTTATGAATAGAATCAAAAACCTCCCCTTGAAACGGGAGCGATATTTCAGTACAATCTGTAAGGATATATACTTTCACAAAAGGAGAGATCGGCTCATGAGTAAGGTACACGTTTTAGACCACCCTCTTATTCAGCACAAATTAACGTACATAAGAGATAAAGAGACAGGAACGAAGGACTTTCGTGAACTTGTGAATGAAGTAGCAGCACTTATGGCTTTCGAAATTACTCGTGATTTACCTCTCGAGGAAGTTCAAGTAGAGTCCCCAGTATCAAAAGCTACAGCAAAAGTGTTATCGGGTAAGAAGTTAGGGATTGTTCCTATTCTTCGTGCGGGATTAGGTATGGTAGATGGGATGATCGATTTGATTCCAGCGGCAAAAGTAGGCCATATCGGGTTGTACCGAGATCCAGAAACGTTAATGCCTGTAGAATATTATGTAAAGCTTCCAAGTGATATTGAAGAACGTGAACTTATTGTTGTTGATCCAATGTTAGCAACAGGTGGTTCAGCTATTGAAGCAATTAACTCGTTGAAAAAGCGTGGCGCGAAGCAAATTCGTCTTATGTGTTTAGTAGCAGCGCCTGAGGGTGTAGAAGAAACGCAGAAGGCACATCCTGATGTAGATATTTACTTAGCGGCATTAGATGAGAAGTTGAATGATAAAGGGTATATCGTCCCAGGTTTAGGGGACGCTGGTGATCGTTTATTTGGTACGAAATAAGCAGCTTACCAAAAAAGGAGTTCAACACCTATCATAGGTGGTGAACTCCTTTTTTTTATGAATGGAAACGCCTATTTTTCCAAAAGATATAAAAAAAGAAAGGCGGCATTCGTTCATGTGGGTTCGCATCGTGATACTTAGTTTGGCATTCTTATGGCCTTTTAGCGTAAATGCCATGTCAGAAGAACAGTCGATTATCGTTGAAGTTGAGGATAACGTTCATAAATGGAAGCAACATATAGAAATATACTATCCTCGAATCGAAGTAGTACATGTGTATGATCAGTTGCTTCAAGGGTTAGCGTTAAAAGGGGAGAAACGTGATTTACAAAAGCTTGAGCAAGCCCATTTTATTAAAGCGACCTTCCCAGCGCGTACATATAAAGTAGCTATTGAAGAAAGTGTGCCTTTTCTAATGAATCAAACAGATTTCTCACATTCGATTCCCTATACTGGGGAAGGTGTGAAGGTTGGTGTAATCGACACAGGGATAGATTATAACCACCCAGACTTGCAGGGGAATTATCGTGGTGGATATGATTTAGTCGATTTAGATGACGACCCGATGGAAACAACTAAATCACAAGGAAAATCAACGCTACACGGCACACATGTTGCGGGTATTATTGCAGCTAATGGAAAGCTGAAAGGGATTGCGCCTAATGCGGAATTGTACGGCTATCGCGCGCTTGGCCCAGGCGGGGTAGGTTCGTCTGTTCATGTAATTGCCGCGATGGAAAAAGCGGTGGAGGACGGCATGGATATTATTAATTTATCTTTAGGAAATGCGGTGAACGGTCCTGATTGGCCCACTAGCCTAGCTGTAAATAAAGCAGTCGAAATCGGCGTGTCTGTCGTCATATCTGGAGGAAATTCCGGCCCAGAGCATTGGACAGTAGGATCTCCTGCAACTGCGGAAGGAGCGATTACGGTTGGAGCAACCACACCGCCACTACAACTTCCCTACCTTCACGACCGTTTATGGAAAAAAAACATTCCATTAACCCCCTTAGTCGGTTCCGTACCATGGAATTTAACGAAAACCCAACTCATGGTGGATGGAGGATTAGGGAAAGAAGCGAATATGAATATGAAACGGAAAATCGTCTTAATGGAACGTGGCGATATTTCTTTTACCGAAAAAGCGAAAATGGCTGAGCAGGCAGGTGCTTTAGCAGTCATCATTTATAACAATGAGGAAGGAATTTTTCAAGGGTCACTAGAAGAGGAGATGTCTATTCCTGTTGCGGCTGTTTCAAGAGAGGATGGACAATGGTTGAAGGAGAATGTAGTCAAGGATGAGCAGTGGATTGCTACAAAATACGCCCCACAAGTGGATACAGTTGCGGAGTTTAGCTCAAAAGGGCCGGTTACGTGGAATTGGGCGATTAAACCAGATATTATGGCACCAGGAGTAGCTATTAATAGTACCATTCCAGGCGGTTATAAAGAATTACAAGGGACGAGTATGTCAGCTCCTCATGTCGCCGGAGCGCTAGCTTTGTTGAAAGAAGCTCATCCCGATTGGGAACCGAAACGACTAAAAGCAGCGATACTATCAACGGCAACACCGCTATCACAAGCAAGTGAAAAGGTATCCCCTTTGGCGCAAGGAGTTGGCAGAATAGAGCCTGTAGAAGCAATAACGCCAAGCACTCTTATTTACAATGGTCAACTTGCATTTGGGAGAGTGTTGCAGCGAAATGAATCGAGAACCGTTTACGTCACAGTAGAAAATAACGAACGTCACCCGCAACAATATCGATTTCATCCGCCTAAGCAAGTATCTGGACTTCGATTTGATGTTCCAATGGCATTTACACTTAAGCCGGAGGAAAAGCGAACAGTTGCCATCACAGTTCAAGTGAAACAGCAGCAATTAAAGGGAAATCCTTCGTATGTAGAAGGCTGGCTAGAGCTTGAAGACGAATCCACCTTATATGAGCTACCTTATATTCTATTGACAAAAGAGGCCAACTTTCCAAAAGCAATGGGCTTAGAATTAGCTTTAAAGCCATTTTCAAAGGATAGCTATCAATATCAATTGTATTTACCTTTAGAAGCGAACCAAATGCAAATAGATCTGTATAATCCTGATACCCTTCAATTTGTGAAATCCTTAGTAGAACGTGAAAACGTGGAAAGAGGAGTAGTAAAAGGAACCTTGTCTAAAAAAGATATGGTGACACCAGGAATTTACCTCGCCATTATTACCATTCATCAAGATGGAGAAAAGCAAACTTTGGAATCTTTAGTAAAAATAGAATAAAGTAAGCCTTATCATTTGAAAAATGCAATTAAATTGTCAAAAAGGCTGTCGAGATGTGCGGAAAAATGTGAAAAACACTTTGCTTTATGGGGTCTTTTGTGTACAATTTTAATTAACTTGTGAAATGATGAATTTGAAAATTTATAGAGAAACCTACGAAATTTTGTAATAAAATTTTTAGATGAAAATGAAGGACTAAATACGCCTTTTTATCTAATCTATTCTTTTCATTTCATTACATTGACAAGAGTCAATCCCCTATTGTATGCTTATTCAGTGTGGAATGATAAGGTTTTCATAAAGTTGTAACAATTACGTTAATCTATGAAAACGAGATAGGGGAGAATCCTATGTCAAAGGACCAAAATCCTTTCCAAGCCATGGCGCTCACAAGTGGTATTTTGTCGCAATTGGCGGGGTGTTCCTTAATAGGGATTTTTATCGGACGTTGGGCTGATGACTATTTTTCCACATCGCCACTTTTTCTTATAGTGGGTTTATTGATTGGATTAGCCGCAGGTACATATGGGACGATTTATTTAGTGCGAAAATATACAGGAGAAGATGTAGATGTCAGATCAGCAGTATCAAACAATGATGAAACGTCAAAGAAGATGGACGATTAACCTCCTTGCAGTATTCGTACTAGGTTGGGGCTTTACCTCCTATCAACATATTTTTCTCGGCTTAATTCTAGGGACTGTATTTAGCTTCTATAACCTCTGGCTATTGCAGCGTAAAATAAACCACTTTGGCGAGGCAGTTTCTCGACAAGAGAGGGTGAAGACGCTAGGAACTCTTTCGCGTTTTGCTGCTGGAGCTTTAGCCATTCTTATAGCACTTCGATACGACAATCACTTCCATTTAATCGCAGTAGTAATTGGTTTAATGACAACCTACGTTGTTATTATGATAGAGTTTATGGTTTCCAAATTTGAGACTAGCTTAAGGAAGAGAGGTGAATAATTTTGGGACATGAAAATCCATATGCGTTGGATGTCTTCGGGATACCTTGGTTAGACTTTAACCTGTCTAATATCTTGATGATTACCATCGCATCACTAATCGTGTTCATCATAGCCGTTGCATCTACGCGCACGCTTCAGCGTAAACCACGTGGAATGCAGAACTTCATGGAGTGGATTATTGATTTCGTAAAAGGGATTATTGGAAGCACCATGGATTGGAAGACGGGGAGAGTATTTTTACCATTAGGATTGACATTGTTGCTGTACATCTTTGTCTCTAACATATTAGGGGTAATGACAATGGTGACGTACGATCACACGTTATGGTGGAAATCGCCAACATCAGACCCAGGGATTACCTTAACGCTAGCCACTATGGTAGTAGTGTTATCCCACTATTATGGAATTAAGCTGAAAGGATTTGGTGAGTACGGTAAAGACTTCTTCCGTCCAATGCCATTCTTATTTCCGCTTAAGATCATTGAAGAGTTTGCAAATACGTTAACGTTAGGGCTTCGTTTATACGGTAACATTTTTGCAGGAGAAATTTTACTAGGTTTACTCGTTACAATGGGTGCAGGATCTGTTGGAGGATTCTTTGGAGCCATTATCCCAACGCTTGCATGGCAAGGGTTTAGTGTGTTTATCGGTGGAATCCAGGCATTTATTTTCACGATGTTAACAATGGTTTATATCTCTCACAAAGTGAGTACAGACCATTAATATTTTAATAAATACTTAAGTAATCAAAATTTTATTTATAATTTATGAGGAGGAATTTTATCATGGGTTTATTAGCAGCTGCAATTGCAGTAGGTTTAGCGGCACTAGGTGCTGGTATTGGTAACGGTTTGATCGTAAGTCGTACAGTTGAAGGTATTGCACGTCAGCCAGAATTAAAAGGTTCACTTCAAACTACAATGTTTATCGGGGTTGCACTAGTTGAGGCAGTTCCAATCATCGGCGTAGTTATTGCATTCATGGTAATGGGTCAATAAGAACTCACGTATACAATGTGGCGAAGTTCGTCTGCTAGAAACTTCGCCATTCCTTATACTAAACGTTGAACTATAGCAAAATAAAAAGAGAAACTACGACTATTATCTTAATTTTAAGTGAATGGCCGGGTTTTTCGCATGTTATGCCTGTTACAGAGAAGTGTGTGAAAGGAGTGTAAGTTGTGCAATCATTAGCTGGTATGTTAGTACTTGGAGCCGGTGCCGGATTCCAACCAGGAGATATACTTTACCAATTATTCATATTCCTTATTTTACTAGCGCTTTTACGTAAATTTGCATGGGGACCATTTATCGATGTCATGAAAGAACGTGAAGATCACATCGCTAATGAAATCGATACTGCGGAGAAGAACCGTACAGATGCGGAGCGTATGTCTAAGGAAGCGCAAGAAGATTTGAAGAAGACACGTCAAGAAGCGCACCAAATTATAGAAGAAGCAAGAAAAACCGCGAAAACACAAGAGCAAGACATTATAGCTGCAGCTCGCGTGGAAAGCGATCGTATGAAAGATGCTGCTCGACAAGAAATCGAGACAGAGAAAGATAAGGCTATTCAAGCATTGCAAGATCAAGTTGCTACCTTGTCCGTTCAAATTGCAAGCAAAGTTATTGAGAAAGAACTTTCTGATCAAGATCAACAGCAATTGATCAACGATTACATGAAAGAGTTAGGAGAAGAGCGATGAGTATAGAAATCGTAGGCAAACGGTATGCGAACGCTCTTTTTCAACTAGGACAAGAACAACATAAACTTGAACAATTTGAAGAAGAACTTCGCATCGTTCGTGAAGTTTTTCATTCTAATAAACCATTAATGGAATTCCTTAAGCATCCCCGTGTGGAATTACACAAGAAGAAACAATTGCTTAAAGAGGCATTTCAAGGCTTCTCAAATGAAGTGACACATACGCTAGAGTTAATTCTAGATCGTCACCGTGAAGCAATTATTCCGACAATGGTTAGTGAGTTTATCCATTTAAATAATGAAGCACGCGGAATTGCGGAAGCAGAAGTCTATTCTGTTCGTTCTCTTAGCAAAGATGAAGAAGAAACTATTCAGACCGTATTTGCGAAGAAGCTCCAAAAGGACACCCTACGTATTCACAATATCGTAGATCCATCCATTCTCGGCGGGTTAAAGCTGAAGATTGGTAATCGTATTTACGATGGTAGTGTGAGCGGTAAATTAGAGCGTATCGAACGAGAATTAGTTTCTGGAAACAATTGATGATAGGGGTGAAATTGCATGAGCATCAAAGCTGAAGAAATCAGTGCGCTGATAAAAAAGCAAATTGAAAATTATGATTCTGAAATTGAAGTCAACGATGTCGGTACTGTTATCCAAGTTGGTGACGGTATTGCTCGTGCACATGGCCTTGATAATGTCATGTCAGGTGAGTTAGTTGAATTTGCCAATGGTGTTGTAGGATTGGCACAAAACCTTGAAGAAAATAACGTCGGTATCATTATTCTTGGTGAATACACAGATATTCGTGAAGGTGATGAGGTTCGTCGTACAGGACGTATCATGCAAGTTCCAGTTGGGGAAGAACTTTTAGGACGCGTAGTAAACCCACTTGGAGAGCCTGTAGATGGAAAAGGGAAAATTGAGACGGATAAAACTCGTCCAATCGAATCTCCTGCACCAGGTGTTATGGATCGTAAATCCGTACATGAGCCGTTACAAACAGGTCTAAAAGCGATTGACGCACTTGTGCCAATTGGTCGTGGTCAGCGTGAGCTTATTATCGGTGACCGCCAAACAGGTAAAACGACTGTTGCACTAGATACAATTATCAATCAGAAAGACCAAGATATGATTTGTATTTATGTAGCAATCGGTCAGAAGGAATCAACTGTACGTGGAACAGTTGAAACACTTCGTAAACACGGTGCGCTTGATTACACAATCGTTGTAACAGCTAGTGCATCACAACCTGCACCATTACTTTACCTTGCTCCATATGCAGGTGTAGCAATGGGGGAAGAATTCATGTATAACGGCAAACACGTACTTGTTGTATATGATGACCTTTCTAAACAAGCAGCAGCTTATCGTGAACTGTCCTTACTACTTCGTCGTCCTCCAGGTCGTGAAGCATATCCTGGTGACGTTTTCTACCTACACTCTCGTTTACTTGAGCGTGCGGCGAAGCTTAGTGACGATAAAGGTGGCGGTTCTTTAACTGCACTTCCATTTATCGAAACGCAAGCTGGCGATATTTCTGCTTATATTCCGACAAACGTTATTTCCATCACAGATGGACAGATCTTCTTACAATCTGACTTGTTCTTCTCAGGTGTACGTCCTGCGATTAACGCTGGTCAATCGGTATCTCGTGTAGGTGGATCTGCACAAATCAAAGCCATGAAAAAGGTAGCTGGTACACTTCGTCTTGACCTGGCATCTTTCCGTGAGTTAGAAGCGTTTGCTCAGTTCGGTTCGGACCTTGATAAAGCAACACAAGCGAAGCTAAACCGTGGTGCACGTACAGTAGAAGTACTTAAACAAGGACTTCACGAGCCACTAGCAGTTGAGAAGCAAGTTGCAATCATTTATGCACTTGTAAACGGCTATTTAGATGATATTCCAATTGCCGATATTCGTCGTTTTGAAGCAGAACTTCAAGACTGGATTGGTAACAATAAATCTGAACTTTATGACCATATTCGCAATACAGGTCAACTTCCTGAAAAAGCAGATTTCAATAATGCTATTGAAGAATTCAAGAAGTCATTTGTCATTTCTGAATAATATGTTCAGAAGCAACCTGTGCAGAAAGGGTGGTGAAACAGCGTGGCATCCCTTAGAGAGATAAAATCACGGATTACGTCCACTAAGAAAACGAAGCAAATTACAAAAGCGATGGAAATGGTATCTGCTTCTAAGCTAAACCGTGCCGAACAGAATACGAAAGCTTTCTATCCGTACATGGAGAAAATTCAAGAAGTGGTAGCATCTATCGCAAGTGGTAACGTACAAGTAGATGATCCAATGTTGAAAAGTCGTCCAATTAAGAAGACAGGATACATTGTCATTACTTCAGACCGTGGTCTTGCTGGAGCATATAACAGTAACGTACTTCGCATGGTGTATCGTCATATCCAGGAACGTCATACGTCGCAGGATGAATATACAGTAATCCCTGTGGGACGAGTTGGACGTGATTTCTTTGCGAAGCGTAATATGCCTATAGAATCAGAAATTATCGGCCTTGCCGATCAGCCAGAATTTGCGGATATTAAAGATATTGCAAGTGAAGCTGTTCAGTTATATGCCGATGAAACAATCGATGAGCTTTACATTTACTACAACCACTATGTAAGTGCTATTACCCAAGAAGTACAAGGTACGAAATTACTA
The DNA here is from genome assembly GCF_000775615.1 of Pontibacillus litoralis JSM 072002. GTDB lineage: Bacteria > Bacillota > Bacilli > Bacillales > BH030062 > Pontibacillus > Pontibacillus litoralis. The sequence continues at coordinate 17,866 of NZ_AVPG01000013.1, read as the reverse complement.
CCATTAAGCAATTTACAATCAAGTGGCAAGCAAATGAGTGCTTATGAATACGAACCAGATCAAGAATCTATACTAAAAACATTACTTCCTCAATACGCTGAAAGTTTAATATATGGTGCCCTTATCGACGGTAAAGCTAGTGAACACGCTGCTCGAATGACAGCGATGAAATCTGCTACAGATAACGCCGATGAACTAATCGGTGACTTAACATTATCTTATAACCGTGCACGTCAAGCAGCAATTACGCAGGAGATAACAGAAATTGTTGGTGGAGCGGCAGCACTAGAATAGAATGTATTGAAGAATGAACGGAAAGTAAGTTAGGAGGGAAATCCATGAGCAAAGGACGCATTACACAAGTAATGGGACCAGTTGTTGACGTACAGTTTGAAAGTGGTCATCTTCCAGAAATCAACAACGCGTTAAGAGTCCGTCAAGACGCAGAAAACGAATCAGGCGTAAGCGTTGATGTTACATTAGAAGTAGCACTACACTTAGGTGATGACGCAGTTCGTACAGTAGCTATGGCATCAACAGAAGGACTTGTTCGTGGCTTGGTAGCAGAAGATACAGGTAAACCAATCTCTGTACCAGTTGGGGACGTGACATTAGGACGTGTATTTAACGTACTTGGAGACAAAATCGACCTTAAGGAAGAAATTCCAAGTGAAGCACGCCGTGATCCAATTCACCGCCAAGCTCCAAAATTTGAAAATCTAGCAACCGAAACAGAAATTCTGGAAACAGGAATTAAAGTTGTAGACTTATTAGCTCCTTATATTAAAGGTGGTAAAATCGGTCTATTCGGTGGAGCTGGAGTAGGTAAAACAGTACTTATCCAGGAATTAATTAATAACATCGCCCAAGAGCACGGTGGTATTTCCGTATTCGCAGGTGTAGGTGAGCGTACTCGTGAAGGGAACGACTTATACTGGGAGATGACTGATTCCGGAGTTATCGGTAAAACAGCGATGGTATTCGGTCAAATGAACGAGCCGCCAGGAGCACGTATGCGTGTAGCACTATCTGGTCTTACTATGGCAGAATACTTCCGTGATGAAGAAGGTCAAGACGTACTATTCTTTATTGATAACATTTTCCGCTTTACACAAGGTGGTCTAGAAGTATCGGCACTTCTTGGACGTATGCCTTCTGCCGTTGGTTACCAACCAACATTAGCAACGGAAATGGGTCAATTACAGGAGCGTATCACATCTACGGATAAAGGTTCTGTAACATCGATTCAGGCGATTTATGTACCTGCCGATGACTACACAGACCCAGCACCAGCAACAACGTTCGCACACTTAGATGCGACAACAAACCTTGAGCGTAAACTATCTGAGCAAGGTATCTATCCAGCGGTGGATCCACTTGCGTCCACTTCACGTGCCTTAGACCCAGCTGTTGTTGGTGAAGAGCATTATGAAGTAGCACGTCAAGTGCAAAGTACATTGCAACGTTACAAAGAGCTACAAGATATTATTGCAATCTTAGGTATGGATGAGCTATCTGACGAAGATAAGCAAACCGTATCACGTGCGCGTCGCATTCAATTCTTCTTGTCTCAGAACTTCCACGTAGCTGAACAGTTTACAGGTCAACAAGGTTCTTATGTACCGGTTTCTGAAACTGTTAAAGGCTTTAAGGAAATCCTTGACGGCAAATATGATGACCTACCTGAGGATGCATTCCGTCTAGTAGGTAAGATTGAAGAAGTAGTGGAAAAAGCCAAGTCGATGGAACAATAAGCACTAGAATAGAAGTTACATGGGATTCCTAATGTAACTCCATTCAAGCCCAAGGGGGGTTAACCATGAAATCACTAACGGTGAGTGTTGTCACTCCTGATGGCCCTGTTCTAGAAGACTCGTTCCAAATGGTGAGTTGTAAAGCAGAGAGTGGAGAATTAGGTATTTTACCTGGTCACATCCCTCTCGTTGCTCCCTTAACGATAAGCGTTGTACGTCTGAAAGGGGAAACCTCCAATCAACTCGTCGCAGTTAATGGAGGTTTCGTCGAAGTTCGTCCAGACAAAGTTACGATACTAGCCGAGTCAGCTGAACTTCCATCTGAAATTGATACAGAACGGGCACGCCGTGCTAAAGAGCGCGCTGAACGTCGTATTCAGTCACAACAAGACGACATCGATTTCAAACGAGCAGAACTATCCTTAAAACGCGCTATCAATCGTCTAGACGTTAAAAAGGGTCAATAACATGAAGAAGGAACCTTGAGTTAATGGTTTAGCTCAAGGTTTTTTTCGCATGAGTAAATGCTCCACGAACCTCTAAACATCGCTTCTCTCTCCCTCTTGATTGACATTTCCGTTTCTGCATGGCACAGTTCAAGAGAGTGTCATGTCGATATTTCCCCGGAAATAGAATATGGTGAAGGAAAAGGTGGAAAATACTCCAATAAGAACGTAAGTGTTGTTTATTTCCTCCTCTTAATAAGCATTAGGAAGGTGACAGAAAGATGGAGCAAATAGGAATTCAATCCTTAACGAGTATGGTTTCACATTTAGTGTTTATTACCATCACATGGAGGTTATTACAAGCAATTCATTTAGACGGTATCCTAAAAAAAGGACGAGTGTTTGAAGGACGACTGCTCCTTATGTTTTTGACGATTACGATTGGAACGGCTGTAAGTAACTTTTTCTTAGATTTCTTACTGTGGTCTCGTAATTTGCAATTTCTCTTATAATGTTGCAATTGCTTTGTCGAAATTCTTCTTATTTTATGGAGTATGTTCCGTGTTCTCTCTGACGATAATGCTAGTAAGATTTTTTTCTTAAGGAGAGGAACGGATCATGAAGCATTTTTCTATACTATTATTAGTGTTCTTATTGATGCAACCGCAATTATTGATCGCTGAGCAATCTGAAGCCAATGAAGATATAAAGCCTTTAAGGAATGCGGTCCAATTCTTAGAAGAACAGAACATCTCTTTGTCAGAATGGAATGTCTCTGCGAAAATGGAAATAAAGGCGGAGGAAGTTCCAGAATATGTGGAGCAAATAAAAGCCTTATTCGATGATAGTGTCATTTCAAAAGAAGAAGATGATAAAGTAAGCAAGATAATGATATCGAACCGACATAAAAAGAAACCATTCGACGAAGGATTTATTGTGAATCAATCCAAGATAAAGGGTGCATATGCAGAAATTACGTACATCTCTTCGGGAAAAACGTTTGATTCATCTGTGCAACATGCATTAATAGCTAGGATAAAAGAATTAAAATCTACCATTTTAGAAGAAGATATCACAATATTCACTTGTACAAAAGCGGCTTATAATGGTATGATAGATGGTGTTTTATTACTCGACAAATTTTTTGACCAATTTGATGTAACCGACTTACAAACACTTAATGAAGAAGATTTTATCACTGTTGCAGGATACACTAGTCAATGGAAAACCGTGTTGCCTTATGAGGATGGTTCCATGAATGTACAATTCGCTGTGCGTAACGGATTGGGCGCAAAGACAACCATTACAATAGGAACACCGATTATAACGAGTGAATATTAATATAGAGAAAATGGACGCGGAGGGGAATGACCTTGGAAAAAATCATTGTCCGCGGTGGCAATCAGTTAACAGGTACCGTTAAAGTTGAAGGTGCAAAGAATGCTGTTCTACCTGTCATCGCAGCAAGCCTAATAGCTAGTGAAGGAAAGAGTGTTCTTAAAGAAGTACCGGCTCTTGCAGATGTTACGACTATTAGTGAAGTGTTACGATATATGAATGCCGAAGTAGATATAAATGATACAACTGTTACAATTGATGCATCTGGGAGTTTAACGACAGAAGCACCGTTTGAATATGTTCGTAAAATGAGAGCATCTGTACTCGTTTTGGGACCATTGTTAGCACGTTACGGCCACGGGAAAGTTGCGTTACCAGGCGGATGTGCGATTGGCTCAAGACCGATTGATCAGCACCTTAAAGGATTTGAAGCAATGGGTGCGAAAGTAAATGTAGGTAATGGGTTTATTGAAGCACATACAGAAGGCCGACTTAAAGGTGCACGTATTTACTTAGATGTACCTAGCGTTGGTGCGACGGAGAATATTATGATGGCGGCGGCACTTGCTGAAGGAAAGACCGTGCTAGAAAACTGTGCGAAAGAACCTGAGATCGTTGACTTAGCAAACTATTTAAACAAAATGGGTGCAAAAGTAGTCGGCGCAGGTACCGAAACGATACGTATTGAAGGTGTGGAGAAATTAGTAGGCGCAGAGCATACTATTATTCCAGACCGTATTGAAGCAGGTACATTTATGGTAGCTGCTGCTATAACGAAAGGGAATGTACTTGTAAAAGGTGCGGAGCGAGAGCATTTACGTTCCTTAATGGCTAAGATGCAAGAAATGGGCGTTATCATTGAGGAAGAAGAGGAAGGACTACGCGTGATTGGTCCTGATGAATTAAAGGCTGTCGATATTAAAACGATGCCGCATCCAGGATTCCCGACAGATATGCAGTCACAAATGATGGCTCTTATGCTACAAGCAAAAGGAACAAGCGTTATTACCGAAACAGTATTTGAGAATCGTTTCATGCACGTAGAAGAGTTCCGTCGTATGAATGCTCATTTAAAGATTGAAGGTCGTTCTGTCATTGTTGAGGGACCGTCACAATTGCAAGGAGCAGAAGTAGCGGCAACGGACCTTCGTGCAGGCGCATCCCTCATATTAGCTGGTTTAGTTGCTGACGGGTACACTCGTGTTACAGAGCTAAAGCATCTTGATCGCGGTTATGTTAACTTTGCGGAAAAACTACAAGGCTTAGGAGCTAATGTAGAACGAATCAAAGAGGAATCTGTGCACGGAACGAAACAAGAACAAACTCAAGACGCTAAATCGATTTCATCTTAATATGATTTTTAAAAAAGGTACAAAGCTCTTTTAACAGGGATTCGTACCTTTTTTGTGTTGAATGATAAAGGACAATCTAGCACACAGAAGGGTGAAATTTTTTGTTCTAGCAATCCTTTTTTATGTGTACATATGTTAGTAGACTAAATAGAGAAAGGGAGCGTCTGCATGAACATGAGGAATAAGTCACTGTTTTTGTTTATAGGGGTGTTAATGGCGATTATCTTAATCATTCCAACCATAATTGTTGTCCCTTTTACTGGGGCAAGTAAAGATCAATCAGAGAAACCGAATGAGCCAAAGTCGAAACAACAAGAGATTAATCTACTGGAAGCATCAGAGGTTAACGTCTCCGTTATGCGGTCGCAAAAAGATACAGTAGAAGATGTCCCCCTTGAAGTATATGTATCTAGAGTCGTAGCTTCGGAAATGCCAGCTGATTTCGAATTAGAAGCACTGAAAGCCCAAGCACTTGCTGCCCGCACGTATATTGTGCAGTACTTGTCCCATGAAGATGGAGCCAACGTAACAGATACCGTACAACACCAAGTGTATAAAAATGACGAAGAACTGCGGAAGATTTGGGAGAGTGACTACGAGTGGAAGATGGATAAAATCGAGCAGGCTGTAAAGGAAACAGCAGGGGAGATTCTGACGTATAATAACCAACCGATAACCGCTGCTTTCTTCTCTACTTCGAACGGCTTCACGGAGAATTCAGAGGATTACTGGCCGAACGAAATCCCGTATTTGCGTAGTGTAGAAAGCCCATGGGATAAACAATCACCAAAGTATAACCATCAACAAGTATTTACGACTGAACAATTGGAGCAAGCGCTAGGTTTGCAACTTTCGGAGAATGCTCCCTTGCTATCGAATATGAAGAAAACGGAAAGCAACCGGGTATCAGAAGTAACGATAGGCAATAAAACGTTTACGGGTAGAGAAATAAGAGAATCATTGCAGCTTCAGTCAACAGACTTTAGTGTAGAACAGAAGAATGACCATGTTATTTTTACAACGAAAGGCTATGGGCATGGCATTGGTATGAGCCAATACGGTGCAAATGGAATGGCTCAAGAAGGAAAGTCATATGAAGAGATAGTAAAGCATTACTATAATGGAATTGACATAGCGAAAGTAAATGACCACTTGCCAAAGCTAGCTTCGAAGTAGATGAAAGGCTTTGTCGAAAAATAAATAGAAAAAATGTTTAATAAATGTATAGTTCTTCCTCTTTCTGTTCAGAATGGTTGCTGAGGTGATGATGAAATGAGAGAGGAAGAAAACAATAACGTTTCAAAAAACAGTTGGAAACGTATTTTCCGCAAAAAGTGGTTTTTCCCTAGTGTCTATCTAATGACCGCGGCATTGCTATTAACGGCTGTAGTCTGGTATCAAAACGCAGCAACAGATGACCAAGCAGACCCTTCTGAAGGTACGAATGTAGACAGCTATGATTCCGGTTATGATGATAATGACGCAGAGCCAGTGATGGAGCAAACTGAGAACTTGAATATGCCTGTGCAAGATCAGGAGCAAATGGTTATTAAGACGAAGTTCTATGATGTAAGTGCTAGTAAAGAAGAGAAGGAACAAGCACTCATTCTTTACAATAGCAGCTATCATCAAAGTAAAGGGGTAAGCATTGCTCAAGAAAATGGTGAATCCTTTGACGTGAATGCTTCAGCAAGTGGTACGGTCACAGAAATAAAGGAGGATCCGTTGTTTGGAAACGTTGTAGAGCTTACGCATGAAGATGACGTAACAACGAAGTACATGAGTCTTGACGATGTTCAAGTGGAAGCTGGAGAAGTGATTCAGCAAGGAGACCTACTTGGAACAGCTGGTCAAAGTCTAGCTGGTCAAGAAACTGGCATGCACGTTCACTTTGAAGTTCGTAAAGCAGGAACGGCCGTTGATCCAGAAACGTATTTTAATCAACCTTTAAGTGAATTAGAAGCGAAAGAGCCAAAGGAAGAAGAGGAATCCTCCGTTGAGCCGAAAGAAGGCGAGGATGAGGGTCCTCAAGAGGATGACCAACCAGACGAACGTGATCAGCCTGGTGATGAGCAAACCGATCCATCGAATGGTGAGCAAGCAGAACACCCTATGGAAGACGATGGTGATGACGAAGGAGATGCAACCGAAGAGCAACAGGATATGGACTCTTCTATCTCCATGATGAATGCCTAGTCGAATACAAACACCCGATTCAAATCCCAAGCGAATCGGGTGTTTTTTTGTGTATTAGTACATTTTCATTTAATTTCTGCATAGATTGGAAAAATGGCTCGTCACTCCTTGTCCGGGAAGACATTTTAATCATAAAGGTGTATTCCTGTACATAATCTGTTACAAACCGTTAAATCAGGAAGGTTTGAGGTGAGAGAGAAGGGTGTCGAATACTTAGAAGTGTTTGCAGCATCGTACTTATCATATACCTATTTTGTTTGATCACTTTGTCTCATTTCACACCTTTGATACCCAATGACCAGGAGGCGAGTGGTGTGCACGATTACATCAAAGAGCGTACTATCAAGATTGGGAAATATATCGTGGAGACGAGGAAGACTGTTCGAGTTATAGCAAAAGAGTTCGGAGTGTCAAAGAGTACAGTGCATAAAGATTTAACAGAGCGTTTGCCTGAAATAAATCCGGAATTAGCTAATGAGGTAAAGTTCATTTTAAACCATCATAAGGCGATTAGGCATTTAAGGGGGGGAGAAGCGACGAAGAAGAAATATAGTTTGCAAAGTAATCGAGAGAAATCGACGAATTCTGCGGGATAATTCACCTTGAATAAAGCCTCCTATACTCATTTCAAAAAAAAGCTGAAATTTTTTTGTCTTTGTTGACAATAATTGACGGAATATGTGATAAAATATACCCTTAGAAGAGTACTGTAATTCGTTAAGAGTTTTTATATAAAATAGGAGGATTATTCTATCATGTTTGCAAGAGATATTGGAATTGACCTTGGTACTGCCAATGTATTAATACACGTTAAAGGAAAAGGAATTGTATTAGATGAGCCATCTGTTGTAGCGATGGATCGCAACACAGGCAGGGTGCTTGAAGTTGGGGAGGAAGCGCGTCGCATGGTAGGACGTACTCCGGGGAACATCGAAGCCATTCGTCCACTTAAAGATGGGGTTATTGCGGATTTTGATGTGACAGAAGCGATGTTAAAGTACTTCATCGACAAGATTGATGTACGGGGCTTTCTTTCTAAGCCTCGTATGTTAATATGCTGTCCTACTGATATTACTAAAGTGGAACAGAAGGCAATTAAAGAAGCCGCTGAGAAAAGTGGGGGTAAGCAAGTATTTCTAGAAGAAGAGCCTAAAGTTGCTGCGATTGGTGCAGGAATGGATATTTTCCAGCCTAGCGGTAACATGGTTATTGATGTTGGTGGAGGTACAACAGATGTTGCTGTTCTGTCTATGGGCGATATCGTTACTTCTTCTTCCATTAAAATGGCTGGTGACAAATTCGACCAAGAAATACTGCAATACATTAAGAAGCAATACAAGCTTTTAATTGGTGAGCGTACAGCAGAAGATATTAAAGTGAATGTTGCAACCGTTTCACCATCTTCACGTAATGAAGCGATTGATATTCGCGGGCGTGATATGGTGTCAGGATTACCACGTACGATTACCGTTTATTCAGAGGAGATTGGGAAAGCGTTGCAAGAAGCTGTTTCCCTAATCGTTCAATCTGCTAAGCAGGTGTTGGAGCGTACGCCACCTGAGTTATCTGCTGACATTATTGATCGTGGTGTAATTCTGACTGGTGGTGGAGCTTTACTGCACGGCATTGATGAGCTATTAGCCGAAGAGTTGAAAGTGCCTGTATTAATTGCAGAAGAACCAATGAACTGTGTCGCTAAAGGAACTGGCATCATGCTAGAGAATATTGACAAGTTACCGAAACGCAGCATTGTTTAATACGTACTAGGAGGGTATTACTTTGTTAAGAGGATACTATTCAGCGGCATCTAGTATGCTTGCTCAACAGCGTCGACAAGAATCGTTATCCAATAATTTAGCTAACGTGAATACACCAGGATATAAAGCGGATCAGGGATCTTTACGAGCTTTTCCAGAGATGCTCCTTGCACGCTCTGAAACGAAAACTATACCAACGAAGAAGACGTTAACGTTACCGATGCGTTCAGAAATTGGCGCGTTGAATACAGGTGTATATATGCAAGAGGTAGCGCCGAATTTCTCTCAAGGAGATGTGAGAGAAACGAATATGACGACGGATGTTGCGTTAGTAAACGGCGATATTCCTGATGAAAATGGCGGTCTGTTCTTTACCGTAGAAAATATTCAAGGTGAAACGCGCTATACTCGTAATGGGAACTTTACAGTGGACCCTGAAGGCTATTTGACAACGCAGCAAGGCCTTTACGTGTTAGATGAGAATGCTAATCGAATTCAAACAGATGGGATGGAGTTTACAATCTCGTCTGAAGGTGTGTTGACAAGTAATGGACAAGCAACTCCGTTAGGCATTGCCTATACAGCAGATGCTAATCAAATGGTTAAAGAAGGCCAGGATCTATTTCGGATGGAAGGTGGACAAGCTCCAGTTAACGCTCGAGGTGTTGCAGGTGTGCAGTTTTCTTCCAAGCAAGGCTTTCTAGAAGGGTCAAATGTGGATTCTGGACAGACGATGACAGAAATGATGGCATCTTATCGATTATTTGAAACGAATCAAAAAGTATTAAAGGCATACGATCAAAGCATGGATAAAGCAGTTAATGAAATCGGAGTCGTTCGGTAGATTTACTCACTATCCATTTAAGCCTACATAAGGAGGGATATATCGGTGCTACACTCATCTATGAATGCTGCTGTGACGATGGGACAGTTACAGAAGAAGTTAGATGTTATTGGAAACAATATGGCTAACTCGAATACACCAGGGTATAAAAATAGACAAGCTGAATTTTCTTCGTTATTGTATCAGCAAATCAATCACGTAGAGAACGAAGGCGCTAATCCGAATCGATTGACACCTGAAGGGTTGCGCGTAGGTTCTGGTGCGTATGTTACAAGTACAGACGTGGATATGTCTCAAGGCTCTATCCAAGAAACGGGACGTCCTCTTGATGTTGCTTTATTAAAGGATAATCACATGTTTCAGGTAGATGTGACGCAAAATGGCCAGACGGAGCGAATGTACACAAGAGATGGGTCATTTTCGTTATCAGCTAATGAGGATGGTACGGTTAGCCTCGTAACATCAAATGGCCATCCTGTTATAGGGGAAAATGGTCCAATCCGCATAGAAGCAGGTTATAAGTCTGTATCTGTGCGCGAAGATGGTGTTATTCTAGTGGAACGTAATGGCGTGCAAATGGCTGAAGATCGCCTTCTTATTGTGGATGCGACGAGACCAAGATTTCTTGAATCAGCAGGAAAGAATCTTTATGCGATTCCAGATACCAATATCAATGCAGATGACATCATGGAAGATGTACCATTGATGAACACCTCATTGAAGCAAGGGGCATTAGAAACCTCGAATGTGGATATGGCCAATCAAATGACAGAAATGATGATGACACAACGGGCCTATCAGTTTAATAGTCGCTCTATATCAATGGGTGACCAAATGATGGGTCTTGTGAATCAACTACGTTAAGCTACAATAGTAAGGAGTCTCTAAGTTATGTCGAACAAACAAACGAAATCACCTAGTCGTTCAGAGCGACTTAAAGAGAAGCAGCAGAAGAATAACGCCTCGCAGCAAACGACGACGTCATCTGGTAAACAAACCAAGGAGAAAAAGGCGAAAAAAGAACGCCGACGTATTTTTCCTATTTGGATGCGTATTATTGTTATTCTCTTATTAAGTATCGTCGCATTACTTGGAGGCTTAATGATTGGGTATGGTGTTATAGGAGACGGAGATCCTTTAGATGCCTTGAAATGGGAAACGTGGCAACATATCATTGATATTGTAATGAAAGACTAAGGAGGATTTCCATGTTAGATATTGAACAGATTAAAGAAATTATCCCTCATCGCTATCCTTTTTTGTTAGTTGATTGTATTACAGAACTTGAAGAAGGACGTCGTGCAGTTGGGAAGAAGAATGTAACTGCAAATGAGCCATTTTTCCAAGGGCATTTCCCAAATTATCATGTCATGCCTGGAGTGCTCATCGTAGAAGCATTAGCACAAGTAGGGGCAGTCGCAATGCTGCAAAAGGAAGAAAATCAAGGTCGATTAGCTTTCTTCGCAGGTATTGATAAGTGCCGTTTCAAGCGCCAAGTGACACCAGGTGATACGTTAACATTAGAAGTGGAAATTATTCGCTTAAGAGGAAGTATGGGCAAAGGGAAAGCAATCGCTAAAGTAGACGATCAAGTTGCATGTGAAGCTGAAATCATGTTTGCTCTTGGCGAGAAACAAGCGTAAAGAAGTTACAACCGCTCTTATAGAAAGGGCGGTTTTTTTTGTATAATTTTTTCTTGAATTGCACAGTATATAAGCAATGCCATCATAAGGAGGTTATACAACATGACAAAGCATTGGTTCATGAAGCTTGGCGGTTCTGTACTTGCGTTATTTCTTATAACGGCTTGTGCAACAGAAGAGAATCCACCAGAGGAAGAGGAGCAAAAGCAAGAAGATATGCAAGAGGATATAGAAGAAGAACAGGATAAAATGGAAGAAGATATGCAAGAAGAGCAAGATAAAGAAATGAAGGAAGAAGACACTACTGAGTAAGGCGAGGGCACTCTCCTCGTCTTTTTAATTTGAGATAGTGTAAATTTTGTTGAAATTATATTAATAATATGACGATGTGACAAAAATCGACAATAACTATTAAACCATATTAGTAAAATGGACTCAGTTTAACCGATTTATTTTGCCATATAGGGGGAATGGTTAGGGATATGGTCGGGATAATGAAGTCTTCTCAGTATTGTAGTACATATGTCGTTACAGAACAAACGATGGGGATATTCTGGAATCAAGACATCGAATATGCCTCAAGAATCATTGAAGCAGAGCGGATTATTTACTGTAAAAAAACATCCGCACAAATTGTGGCAGAATCATGTAATGTATATGGAGCTTCTTTGCAACAACGTCGTGATTCGATGAAACATGTTCTCGCATCTCGTTCTAAGTTACCTATAGCTATTGACCCTAAATCGTGTATCTTTATGTTTCCGACGAGATCCCCTAGAAGCATTTATTGCAATTGGATTTCTTTCTATCAAGTCCATCAGTGCAAAGATGTGGGAGAGGGGACTATGTTCATATTTAATGACCTATCTACTGTGACAGTACCTGCGACAGCTTCTTCGTTAAGGAAGCAAATGCACCGCACTGCCATGGGGATCGCTTATTATATGAAAGAGAGCATGACACAACCAACCGTTCTAGAGAACAATGATTAGCTTTAGTTATTATTCGTTGTTTAGAACGTGAATATTTAGTATAGTTAACATGTACTGACCGACCAGTCATCTTGGCGTGTCAGTCAGATAGTGTAAGGAAGTGAACGTATTGAATGAAAAGAAACGAACGCTCATTGAATCTGGCATGAAGCTATTTGCGCAAAAAGGGTTTCATGAAACATCTGTACAAGCAATCGTCGACAATAGTGGTGTATCTAAAGGGTCTTTTTACCTCCATTTTGATTCGAAGGAGGATTTGCTTTTCCATATTCACCATTATTATTATTACGGATTGATGGATGCAGTAAAAGAAGTGCAGAATCACGATGCAGAACCGAGAGAACAGCTTGCATTACAAGTAAAGGTGCTGCTGCAATCCTTTATGTCTAATAAAGATTTTATCGTGATGCATATGAGGGAGAATGTCAACGTTCCATTAGAAACGAGCGGCCTTTTAACAGACATTCAACGTCATAGTTATGAATGGGCACGTGGCAATCTACTGAATATTTACGGGAAACCGTTGCAGTCTAAAATTAATGATGCGGTAATTCTGTTAGAAGGGATATTGCATGGTTATGTGAAGTGGTTAGTCATTGATGAAGTTCGACTAGATGCAGACGTCTTGTCCAATTTTATCGTCCGACGAATCGATGACGTGATTGCTGGTATGATTGGCGAAGAACACGAACCGCTTATATCAGATGCATTACTTCAGGAGCATTTCCCTGGCAATGTCGCTCAAGGTGGTTATGCATGTGTACAGCGAGAATTACAGCGAATGCGGGAAAAAATCGACTACGTAAATGCTACAGAACAACAGAAACAAGATTTGTGTAGTGCGATGAATGTGTTAGAGGAAGAAATGAAGAAAGCAGAACCACAACATGTTATTGTGCAAGGCATGCTAACTCATTTCGCCCACTTTCCTCCATTTAAGCCGAATTTACAACAAATATCCAAATATTTAGAGATTACACTTTTGACTTAATAAAAAAAGGGGAGCTTCAGCGGTGAAAAAGAACATATTAGCGATGCTGCTGCTTATCTTACTAGTAACGCTAAGTGCGTGTGCAGAAGAGAAGAGTAGCGAACAGCCTAAGGAAGAACCAGTAACACCTGTACAAGTAATGAAAGTGAAGAAGGGGGATTTGCAAGTAGAAAGAGAAGTGTATGGCCGCGCTATTCCTGGATCACAATCAAGCATTGTCCCTAAAGCAACCGGCGAACTAGTGGAATTAACCATTGAGCGTGGCGATGTCGTTAAAGAAGGACAATCTATCGGCCGGGTGGATACCGGTAACGTCCAAGATAACGTCGAATTGCAACAACTTGCCGTCCAATCCGCTCAAAAACAATTAGACGGTGCGACTTCACAAAAAGAAGCAGCCGCGCAAAATGTAACCGATGCTAAAGAGCAGTTAGAGGAAGCGAAGCAAGCAACGAACAAACAAAGCGAGTCGAATGTAGGGAGTACATCCGAGCTTGAGAAGTTATTGAAAACGGCAACGGACAACGAAAAGGAGATGAAACAGCTAGTAGAATCAGGGGCTGTTTCAGAAAAGGAATATAACCAAATAGTTGAACAAGTAGAAATATTGACGCAACAGCTGGCGCAGGCGCAAAAAGCCGCCCAAGCAAGTGCAGGCCAATCACCCGTTGCTCAAGCAGAAATGGCAGTAAAGCAAGCAGAGCAACAGCTAGACAGTGCTAAAATCGGCGTAGAACAAGCGAAATTACAAGTAGAACAAGCGCAAACGCAATTAGAACAAGCGAAAGGACAATTGCAAAATGGTGCTATTACATCGAATCAATCCGGAGAGGTTGTTTCATTAGAAGTGAAACAAGGCGATATGGTATCCAATACGCAACCGATGGCAACTGTTGTGGACTTAAATCCGATTAAAGTGGAAGCCAATGTTAGCGCAGAAGAGTTAAAGCTATTTGAAGAAGGAAAGAAAGTACCTGTTGCGATTTCTTCTGTAAAGGATAAATTCAAAGCGGAAATTACGTATATCCCGTCTGTTACGAATGATTCAGGTCTGTACCCTGTCGAAGCAACAATTGCCAATTCAGACGAGCAAATCAAACCAGGTATGATGGTGACTTTTCAGCTACCGGAAGTGACCGTTAAGAAACAGCTGCTCGTTCCAACCCAGGCAATCGTAGAAGAAGGCGGAAAAGCATACGTTTACGTTGTAGAAGAAGAACGTGCGAAGAAGAAGCCTATTGAAATCGTAAGGAGCCAATCCAGGATAACAGCGGTGAAAGGGGACCTGAAGAAAGGCGATCCGATTGTTACGAAAGGCCAGTTAACCTTATCAGACGATAACAAGGTCAACATTATGAAGGAGGATACTAAGTGAAACTAGTAAACACCTCCGTCAAACGCCCAGTAGGAGTATTTATGATTGTTGTAGCAATCGTAGCGCTCGGCTTCGTCTCTTTACGAAATTTAACGATTGATTTATATCCAGAAATCGATTTACCAATTGCGGTCGTTTCCACAAGCTATCCAGATGCCGCACCACAAGAAGTAGAGAAGCTTCTCAGCAGACCAGTTGAATCAGCAGTGAGTACGATTGAAGGAGTCAACACCGTTCAATCCCAATCGCAGCCCGGTGCATCTCTTGTGATGATCATGTTTGACACCGGAACGAATTTAGATAACGCCTTACTCGAAGTGCGGGAGAAAATAGACCAAGTAAAAGGCGCATTACCAGAAGATGCTGGTGATCCGAACATACTACGATTTGATCCGCAACAAATTCCTGTTATGTGGCTAGGACTATCAGGGGAAAATGCTGCCGAGTTAACGAACATTGCAGAAAATGATGTCGTACCATATTTAGAACGACAAGGCGGAGTAGGATCTGTCAGCATAGAAGGTTCTAAAACGAGAGAAGTTAGAGTAGAAATGGATCGGGCTAAGCTTGCTCAATACGGACTAAATGCCAATATGCTTCTCCAATCCATTAACGCCGCCAATCAATCAGGCTCTGCCGGTGTAATTGAAAAAGGAGAACAAGATTTACAAGTTCGTATCCAAGGAGAATACGAATCTATTGAGGATATACGCCAGACGAAAATCATTACACCTACTGGAGCACAGCTAGAATTGCAAGACGTCGCAACAGTAGAAGATGATTTTAAAGAAGTAACAGGTATATCGAAAGTGAATGGCTCACCGTCCGTCGTGTTATCCGTATTGAAGCAATCGGACAGTAACACGGTGGAAGTATCCGACAACATATTAGAAGCTCGAGAAAAAGTTCAAGCAGAGTTACCAGAAGGCGTTCAGTTAGACGTTGTTTTTGATACGTCCATCTTTATTAAACAGTCCATCCAATCGGTTATTCAGAACATTATACTAGGGGGGATTTTCTCTGTCCTCGTCTTACTACTCTTTCTAAAAAGTGTACGAGCAACGTTAGTCATTGGCATCTCAATCCCGATTGCAGTTATATCAGCCTTCACCCTAATGTATTTCACAGACAATACGTTAAATGTGCTTACCATGGGGGGACTTGCGCTTGGAATCGGAATGATGGTCGATAGCTCTATCGTTATATTAGAGAACATTGTATCGTATCGACAACGAGGTCACTCTCTTAAAGAAGCTGCGGTAAAAGGGGCTTCCGAATTGGCGCCTGCCGTAATCGCTTCGACGACGACGACACTTGTTGTATTTTTGCCAATTGTTTTCGTAGACGGTATAGCATCGGAATTATTCACACCACTTGCATTAACGGTATCTTTTGCATTAATTGCATCACTTGTTGTGTCCATTACGCTAATCCCAATGCTATCATCTAAATTGTTAACGAAGGCGATGAAAGAAAACGGCAGAAGGTATTGGTTTGACCGCTTCATCGATAAAGTTCATCACAAGTATCGATCTGTACTAAAGTGGACATTAAAGCACCGACTAATTACAGTAATCACGACCCTTGTATTAGTCATTGGCAGCTTTGCTTTAATCCCATTTTTAGGTGCGGAATTTATCCCTGCATCGGACCAAGGACAAATTGAAATTAAAGTGACGACACCGAGTGGCACCTCCTTGGAAAATACGGAAGCTGTTACGAACGAAATCGATGAACAATTAAAAGCATACGACAATATTATCGAATCGAATTACTTAAGCATTGGTGGGGGTGGATTTGAAGGTTTTTCCACCACTTCTAATCAAGCAACATATACGATGCAGCTTGTTCCAGCAGAAGAAAGAGAACAAACGACAGTAGAAACCGTGCAAGCTATCGAGGAAGATGTACGTAATATCGTCGGAGCAGAAATTACAGTTAGCGAAATGGCGGCAGGACTCGGAACAGGAGCACCCGTTACCATTCAGCTAAACGGAGATAATTACGACGTCCTCAAAGAATTAGCTGACCAAGTCGTTTGGATGGTCTCTGATGTGGAGGGAGTAAGCAACCCCGAAACATCAGCAAGCGAAAGCAGACCAGAAGTACAAGTGAATGTAAATCGAGATAAAGCAGCTCAATACGGATTAACGTACCAAGACGTCATGAGCCAAGTACAAATGTCCTTCAGCGGCCAAACCGCAACAAGATATAGAGAAGACGCAAACGAAGTAGACGTCCGCATCACATTACCAAAAGACGAAAGAAGCACTATAAGTGACTTAGAATCAGCCAAAATCCAAACACAAGACGGAAGCATGATCCCGCTCGCCTCCATTGCAAACATAGAACAAATGCAAGGACCGAACACACTCATGCGGGAAAATCAACAACGCCAAGTAAACGTCACAAGCGAAGTAGTAGGACGAGACTTAGCAAGCGTAACAAAAGACATCCAAGCCGAACTAGACAAAATGAACTTCCCAGATGGCTATTCATACACCATCGGCGGGCAAGCAGAAGACATGGCAGAATCCTTTAAAGATTTAGCCATAGCACTCGTCTTCTCCATTTTCTTAGTATATGCCGTCATGGCTATCCAATTTGAGAACTTCCTATATCCATTCGTCATCATGTTCTCAATGCCAGCCACAAGTGTAGGAGTCGTCGGCGGATTATTAATCACAGGAAAACCATTAAGCATACCAGCCTTTATCGGAGTCATTATGCTAGCCGGAATCGTCGTCAACAACGCCATCGTACTAGTGGACTACATTAACATCGTCCGCTCCCGAGGCGCAGACCGATACGAAGCCATACTCGAAGCCGGCCCAAGCCGACTACGACCAATCTTCATGACGACCCTAACTACAGTACTAGGAATGATCCCACTAGCACTAGGACTTGGACAAGGAGCAGAGGCCCAACAACCAATGGCCATTACCATCATATTCGGACTTGCTGTATCAATGGTATTCACCCTACTCCTTATCCCAATCGTATACACATACTTCGATGACCTATCACACAAAATTGTCGGCTTCTTTCAACGCCGCCGCACCAAAAAGCATGAGGCCTAGCCCCATGCTTTTTTGCGTGCCTAGAGCCAGTACCCCCGTGTAAGTCGCTCCCGTTCGCATGCAAGTGGCTCGTCCGCGTGTGAAAGTCGCTCCCGTTC
>NZ_AVPG01000012.1 GCF_000775615.1 Pontibacillus litoralis JSM 072002 | reverse complement strand
AGTTACTTAACTTTTCCCTCTACTCGATTAATTCTATTAAATTGTATAAGTAATGCGCCCCACAAAGTTGTTGCACAATTTGAGTTCAAGTATAGGACAATTCGCTTTATATCAAATGTGGATTTAGAATTCGCCTTTTCAAAAAATCACCCTATATATAATATTAGGTTTAGGGGCAAATAGTTATAAGAAAAATTATAGATAAAGAGGCTTCGACAAAACAAGTGGAACAAAAGTATGTTGGTTCACCATCTCAAGATGTTAGTGCAGGAACTCCAGGTCTTCATCAGGGTAGTAGTAGCCTATTAGAATATTTAAAAGGATCACTTAGTGATGAATACAATTTGTTACATCCCAATATGCCTAATCCTGAAAAGCCAGAGTATGTGCTTTAGGAAAGTCAACTTGAAAAAGAATTTGCTACGTTAGACGGTAAGGTGCTTCTTATTGGTCATTCCTTGGAAGGTTCAGTTTTGCTGAAATATCTTTAGATGAACATAATTTCAAAAATGGATTACCCCAACTAATCGACGATATTAACGGGTTGTAAATCATTGTTGAACAACCTGCACGAAGGAATGATTTTCAAAAGATTGAACAAACTTTGATAAAAACAGGAGAAAATAGCTGAGTTATAGCAAATTTCACTACAATGAGAAAGAGGGAATAACATGACAAAGAGCATTAAAAAAGAATTGTCATCAGAACAACGTGAAGAATTACTCAAAGTATTGGAAGCCCGTTTCGAGAAAAACATGCACCGTCATCAAGGTGTTGAATGGACTAACGTTCAAGCGAAACTAGATGCGAATAGTGACAAGCTGTGGTCGCTCAATGAAATGGAAATAACGGGTGGTGAACCGGACGTTTTTGACTATAATGAAGAGAAGGATGAATATGTTTTTTGTGATTGCTCAGCAGAAACCCCTAAAGGTCGCAGAAGTGTTTGTTATGACCGTGAAGCGCTAGAGTCTAGAAAGAAACATAAACCAGAAAATAATGCGATGGATATGGTAACTGCCATGGGCATTGAGTTGTTAACAGAAGAGCAATATCGGGCGTTGCAAACACTTGAAGAATTCGATAAGAAAACGTCGAGCTGGGTGCAAACGCCTTCTGATATTAGAGAACTCGGTGGTGCCCTTTTTTGTGATTACCGCTTCGGCCATGTATTCGTGTATCACAATGGTGCGGAATCCTATTATGCTGCGAGGGGCTTTCGTGGTTTGCTACGGGTTTAGATGTTGCGCAGATAGCTGAGTTTGAGAACGGATAATTAAATACTAAAAGGGCGTGTTTTGGGGAGAAAATGGTTGAATTACGAGAAAGCACATTGGAGGTAAGTGTAGGGAAGAAGGAAAAGCACATAAGAGGAAAAGGGAAAGTGGAAAGTAAGCATAGTGTGCATGAACATATAGAACAAGGTATCCTCACTTTAGAAGAAAGAATGACAGAGTTGGACCAAAAGCTATGGGAAGCAGAAGACGTAGAGTTATTACAACAATTATATAAAGAAAAGGAAGACTTAGAGAAGGAGTGGGAAAAACTATATGATCAGTTAGAAGATGCATAAGAAGTGTTCCCAAGATGGTGAGGATGAACGTTTAAACAAAGACCTGCAAGGAATTCAGAATTTCCTACAGGTCTTTGTAATTTTCTTTATTTCGTATAGTTATCAAAATATCCTTGGATGAAGATGATTGGTGTTCCTTTATCACCGCTTCCTGAAGTTAAATCAGAAAGAGAGCCAATAAGGTCTGTTAATTTTCTCGGAGTTGTACCTTGAGCTTCCATTGCTCCGACAAGGTCATCTTCTTTATTGTTAATAAACTCTGTTATCGCTTCTTGTAATTGCTCGCCTTCTAAATCAGCAAAGTTGTTATCCGCTAAATATTTTAATTTTACTTCATTTGGCGTGCCACTAAGTCCAGTGGTGTAGGCAGGAGAAACAACAGGATCTGCTAGTTCCCAAATCTTTCCTACGGGGTCTTTGAAAGCGCCGTCTCCATATACCATTACTTCTACTGTTTTTCCAGTCTTTTCTTTCAACATTTGCTGGATGTTATCAACGATTGGTTGACAACTGTGCGGGAATAGTTTCACATTATCTTCTGTTGCTTTGTTGGAACCAAGCAAACCGTAGTCTTCGTTATAGCCGCTTCCATCAATGGATTCAGATAAAATGTCATCTAAGTTGTACACTTTTTCAGCACCGTGTTGTTGCAAAATACGCTTAGTGCGGAATCTCGTGTGAATGTCACAAGTGAGGACGCTCTTGGTGTAATCTAAGATCGTTTTCGCATTGTTAGAGAAGATGACCTCGCATTCAACACCGTGCTCTTCAATAATAGACTTGTAATAATCGATGTAATCTACGCCTGTAAATGTATGCTTGTTATAGCCGAAATGCTCACGAAATTGTTGTTCTGTTAACACATCTACCCAAGGATTCACTCCTTTTTCATCGAGTCTGTCTATGTCAACTAAATGATTGCCTACTTCATCAGAAGGATAACTAAGCATTAAGACAATTTTTTTGGCCTTTTTCGCAATGCCGTGAAGGCAGTTTGCAAAGCGGTTACGACTTAAAATTGGGAAAATCACACCAATTGTATCGTCGCCAAACTTTGAATGAACGTCTGTTGCAATATGATCCATTGTTGCGTAGTTTCCTTGTGCGCGCGCCACAATGGATTCTGTAATCGTTACGATATCTTTATCATGGATTTGAAAGCCTTCCACTTCAGCAGCGTGTAATACACTGTCTACAACGATTTGTTCAATCTGGTCTCCTTCATTAATAATCGGGCAACGTAACCCTCTTACAACAGTTCCTACTACTCTTTCCAATTGAATCGCTCCTTAATAGCTTGTAAATACATGCATGCTTTTACTATACATTGTAAATATGATATAAGTGAAGTTAATATATCTAATAATACATATTAGGGGAGTTTATATGATAAGTAAATTAGATTTATATAAAGTTTTTCATGTTGTAGGAAAAAGTGAAAGCTTCTCTAAAGCGGCCAAAGAGTTATACATGACGCAATCAGCTGTAAGCCAAGCAATGATGCAATTAGAAAGGGAGCTAGATACTCGTTTGTTCAACCGAACTTCTAGAGGAGTGAACTTAACCAATGAAGGCAGCCTTTTATTCGAATATGCTCATTCCGCCATTAATTTAATTGATGCGGGAGAAGAGAAGATGATAGAATTCAAAAGGTTAGCAACTGGTGAATTGAAGATTGGGGTAGGGGATACTATCTCGAAGTATTTTTTATTACCTTATTTAGAAACTTTCCATAATAAGTTCCCTAACATTAAGTTGAAAATTGTAAACGGAACGACGGATGAATTAATTGCTGTTTTGAAATCAGGAAAAGTAGATATCGTCATTTGTAACTTTCCCATTGATGATCCAACGTTGGAATTACGACCTTGCTTCGAAATTCAGGACATCTTTGTTTACGGGGATAAATATAAAGAGCTTTTGTCTAAGCGTCTCCGCATAGAGGAATTAGTAAACTTACCGCTCATTTTCTTGGAGCCGAAGTCTAACTCAAGGAAATATGTGGAGGACTATTTGCTATCAAAAGGGATTAGGATTTCGCCTGAATTTGAACTAGGCTCCCATGATTTGTTACTTGAATTCGCCAAAATTAATCTAGGTATTGCTTGTGTAACGAAAGAGTTTTCTCAAGAATACCTTACGACTGGTGAGTTATATGAAGTACAATTAACGGAGGAAGTTCCGAAAAGGGAAGTAGGGATATGCTTTTTAAAACGTGTCCCGCTTTCGTCTGCTTCTAGTAAGTTCGTGGAGTTAATTGAAGCGGTTACGTGTGATTGATAGGGTGCAAACGATGTGTACTCCGGAAAAAAAAGAGCAATTCTTTTTACACAAGTACGTCCCTTCATTACTATAAAAGGGAATAACTTATTAGAAAGGGAGTAGAGTGGATGAATATTAAAGTATGGTCTGATTTTGTGTGTCCTTTCTGTTATATTGGCAAGCGTCGTTTAGAAGAAGCATTACAGCAGTTTCCGCATCGAGAAGAGGTGCAGATTGAATTTAAGAGTTTCGAATTAGATCCACAAGCACCGAAAGATACTGACATGACAGAGGCAGAAATACTATCCAAAAAGTATGGTGTTAGTGTAGAGAAGGCAAAGCAAATGACGGAGCAAGTAGCGCAACAAGCAGAAGCGGTAGGGCTTGTGTTTGCGTTTGAGACGATGATTCCGACAAATACGTTTGATGCACATCGTTTAGCGAAGTTAGCTAAGGTGAAAGGGAAAGAAGCGGAAATAACGGAGAAATTGTTCTATGCCCATTTTACAGAGTCTAAGCATATCGGTGATGTGGAAACGTTACTTCATATAGCTGATGCAGTTGGATTAGATCGGGAAGAAGTAGAGCACGTGCTTCATAGTCCGGATGAGTATGCAAGTGATGTGCGTGAGGATGAGAAGAGGGCTCATGCAATTGGCGTTCAAGGCGTTCCATTTTTTGTTGTAAACGATAAATATGCTATTTCTGGCGCTCAGCCGGCAGAATCGATTGTGAAAGCACTACAACAAGCTTGGGAAGAAGCGCATCCGCAAGAACTTCAGCATCTAACAGGAGAAGGCTCCGCTTGCATGGATGGACAGTGTGACGTTCCAGAAAAGGAGTAATAGGATTGTAAAAGCATCTACGGGAAATGGTATCCTGTTGATGCTTTTTTGCTTTACGTTTTGTTTACCATGAAGGGAGAAGACTTCTTTCGGTTAAACGTTAACATCACTAATGTACAAAACAATTAAAATAGGCATTCTTATTTTCAGATTTTACAACAGTAATGTGAATCAAACGTTTGATCAAGTTGGTTCATTGAAGGGGAAATAAGGTATTTAAAGAAGGTGCTCTGCAAATGAAGGGGGCCTTTTTTATAGGTAGTCTTTGGAGTGTGCTCGTGGAGAGCACACTCTTGAAGTGGAATTTAACTGTGCTCTCCTGCATAGATATATTCGGATTTTCAATATGGAGTCTGGTGTAAGTTCTTGTCACAAAAAGTTACCAATAAAATTTCGCATGATATGTGATTAAAGTGGGAATATCTATTTTGATGTGGCAAAATATAGACATAGGACGTTAAAGGGAAAGGTGTATGGATGGATAATATTATTGTTTCAATTATCATTCTGTTGTTCTTGATTGTAGTAAATGGCGTGTTTGCGATGACGGAGATTGGCATTGTGACCTCTCGTAAAATTAGGCTTCAGCAATTGGCGAAATCGGGAAATAAGCGAGCGAGAACGGCTTTATATTTATCTGAGCATTCGGAGGACCTTCTTTCAACAATTCAGATTGGTATTACGTTAATTGGTGTTATTGCTGGTGCTTTTGGTGGGGCGGCAATTGCCGATGATTTAGCGATTTATTTGGACCGATTTGCGTTATTGCGTCCGTGGAGTACAGAGATTAGTATGGCTGTAGTTGTTGGGCTGACGACTTTTTTAACCCTCGTAATTGGGGAGCTTGCGCCTAAGCAGATTGGGCTAACGAATCCAGAGAAAGTAGCGGTTGCGGTTGCTAAGCCGATGTATTTATTTTCGAAGATTGGTAAACCGATTAGTTGGGTGCTCAATCGTTCAACGAATATCGTTCTAAAGGTGCTAGGTGTAAAGACATCGAATGAGCCAGATGTAACGGAAGAAGAAATTCAGCACATGGTCGAGCAAGGCGTGCATAGTGGTAGTATTGAGCAAATTGAACATGAAATGGTGGACCAAATATTTTATATGGGTGATCAAAGACTTAGTAACATTTTGGTGCCTAGAACGCAGCTAACATGGATTGATGTGGAAACGGATTTCGAAGAGAATATGCGTTTAATAAGTGAAAGTGTTCATTCGAGGTTCCCTGTTGGGAAAGGAAGCTTAGATCATTTCCTTGGTGTTATTCATACGAATCGGGTGTTTGCGAAGCAGTTAAGTGGCGAGGATTTTTCCATTGAGGATTGTATTGAAGAAGCATTAGTGCTACCTGAACATGTGAAAGTATTCCAAGCTTTAGAGGCGTTGAAGGCGTCTAGTTATCATGAAGCGGTTGTTGTGGATGAGTATGGCGGAGTGGAAGGGTTTGTAACACTTTATGATTTTATGCAAGTCATTGTTGGTGAAATACCTGATGCTGTAGGGAAGCAAGCGGAAGCGAAAATTGTTCAACGTGATGAAGCTTCTTGGTTTGTTGATGGTCAATTATCCATTGATTCGTTTCTTCGATATTTTGCACTAGAGGATGATTTAATGGAAAGTACTGCGTTCCATACACTTGGAGGATTTATGACGAATGAATTAGGGGACACGCCGAAAGAAGGGGATACGATTAATTTGGAGAGATTACAATTAGAAGTTGTTGATATGGATCATGTTCTTGTTGATAAGCTCTTAGTAACTTTAATCGAAACAGATAATGAAACCGAGAATGATGCATAAGCGAGGAGAATGGATATGAAATATTATCAACAAAGTGAAGCAGATATACTAAACACAATCGATTCTACTGAGCAAGGTTTATCCAGTAAGGAAGTGCAAGTGCGATTACAGCGTGATGGTTATAATGAGCTTGAAGATAAAGAGAAAGTGCCTACTTGGAAACTGTTCTTAGAAACGTTTAAAGATCCGATGGTTGTGGTGCTTTTGGCAGCGGCAGGCGTGCAAATTATCATTGGTGAAATCGTCGAGTCGTTGATTATTTTTCTTGTGTTGCTTATTAACTCTATCATTAGTGTAGTACAAACGCGGAAAGCAGAAAGCTCACTCGAAGCGTTAAGAGATATGTCAGCTCCTGAAGCGAAAGTGATACGAGATGGGGAAAAGCAAACGATTGCAGCGAGGGAGCTAGTTCAAGGGGATGTGGTGTACCTCGAAGCTGGTGATTACGTTCCAGCTGATGGTCGTGTGTTAGAGAGTGGCTCGTTGAAGGTGAATGAAGGAATGTTAACAGGGGAGTCAGAAGCAGTAGAGAAGTCGCCTGAAGCCATTGAAGGAGAAGTAGCACTCGGTGATCAGCGTAATATGGTGTTTAGTAGTTCCCTCGTTGTATATGGTCGCGGCACGTTTATCGTAACTGGAACAGCGGAGAAAACAGAGGTTGGTAAAATTGCTAATATGCTTTCACAAGCAGAGCAAAAAGAGACGCCTTTGCAACGTAAGTTAAATGATTTTAGTAAGAAGCTTGGTATTGGTATTCTCATTCTTTGTATTCTTATTTTCGCGGTTCAAGCAGCACGAATTTGGTTTGGGGGCGGAGAAGCAGATACGGCAACGGCCTTGATTGATGCCCTTATGTTCTCGGTAGCGATTGCGGTTGCTGCGATACCTGAAGCGTTGCAGTCAATTGTAACGATTGTGCTCTCTGTTGGAACGAACAAGATGGCGAAGCAGCATGCCATTATTCGTAAACTTCCTGCTGTAGAGACTTTAGGTTCTACGAGCATTATATGTACAGACAAGACAGGAACATTAACGCAGAATAAAATGACAGTTACGGATCACTTCTTACCTTTAAATAAAAAGGAACGCTTACCAGAAGACGAAAAGGAGTGGGACGAGGCGGAGCGATTATTAGTCCAAATTGCTACCCTTTGTAATGATTCTTACATTAATCAAGATCATCAAGAGGTAGGAGATCCGACAGAGGTTGCTCTCATACATTTCGCTAATAATCATACAGCAGGATATGAACAACTGCGAGATCGTTACCCGCGTATAGCAGAATTGCCATTTGATTCAGAGCGTAAGTTAATGTCGACGTTGCATCAGATGGATCAAGGCGTTATGATGCTTGCTAAAGGTGGTCCTGATGTGATGTTTCGCCGGGCTAGTTATGTGTTAATCGATGGGGAGGAACAACCATTTACTGAGGAAATGCTCGATCGTTTTGAAGGGGCGAACGAGGAATTCTCAAATCAAGCATTACGTGTATTAGCGTACGGTTACAAACGCTTGCCAGCAGGGACCTCACAAATGAACCATGATGATGAGCAAGACTTTGTATTGGTTGGTTTAACGGCAATGATGGACCCGCCACGAGATGCAGTGTACGGTTCCATTGAACAAGCAAAGCAAGCTGGCATTCGTACCATTATGATTACCGGCGATCATAAAACGACTGCGCAAGCGATTGGTCGTGATATTGGGTTAATGGGAAATCAAGATATCGCCGTTACAGGGAAAGAGCTAGATAACATGTCAGCGGAAGAATTAGAACAGAAGCTGGATAAGATTTCTGTATATGCTCGGGTATCGCCAGAAAATAAAATACGGATTGTCCGTGCTTGGCAAAAACGTGATGCAGTTACAGCGATGACGGGTGATGGGGTGAATGATGCACCAGCTTTGAAGCAAGCAGATATTGGTATTGCGATGGGAAGTGGTACCGACGTTGCCAAAGATGCCTCGGCGATGATTTTAACGGACGATAATTTCGTTTCGATTGTCAATGCCGTACAAGTAGGGCGTACCGTATTTGATAATATTAAGAAAGCGATTGGCTATTTATTTGCAGGTAATTTAGGCGCTATCCTGGCAATTTTGTATGCGGTTATCTTTAACTTACCGAATCCATTCACCGCATTACAGTTGTTATTTATTAACCTTGTAAATGACTCACTGCCTGCCATTGCTTTAGGAGTGGAGAAGTCTGAACCGAATGTCATGGAGCGCAAACCACGTCCTACTGATGAAGGAATCTTTGCAGGGGGGACGCTCCAAGCTGTGTTAACGAGGGGAATAATCATTGCGATTGCTGTAACGGTTTCCTTCTATATTGGCTTGTCACACTCTGATGAAATGGGCGTTGCAATGGCCTTTACGACATTGATTTTATCAAGAACGCTCCAAACATTTGCTGCACGATCCAATACGCAGTCAGCTGTAAGCATTGGCTTGTTTAGTAATAAATACGTGATTGGTGCTGTTGCCCTTGGGTTTGTCTTGTATGGCATTACCGTTTTACCATTTGCGCGTGGTGTATTTAATATCCCAGAAGCATTTGGTGTTACGGATTGGCTTGTTGCTACTGGACTTGCTCTCGGAGCAGTGATACTAATGGAAATTGTGAAAGTTGTGCGGTATCGCAAAGGCTAATAAACAGTTGAATAAAACCATGCAAAGAGGACATTGATTCTAGTAGGTTTCAATGTTCTCTTTTGACATTAGCTCACCTTCTGTCTATTCCCAAGCTCACTTTATTTGCCGCACCTAAATGAAGAGGAATAGTACCTGTTCCAGTTGGCAGAGGAGTGTAACAGTTCCTTCAGAAGAGTTAAGTAATATTTGATATAATGAAGTTGTAAACTCTATTAAATCGAAAATATTGGAGGAATTTAGCGCAATGTTTGAAGTACCGAATTGTCCAAAATGTAATTCAGCATATACGTATGACGATGGCAGCCTATTTGTTTGTCCGGAGTGTGCTCATGAGTGGAGCTTAGCAGATGCAACTCCATCAGAAGAGGAGAAAGTGGTGAAAGACGCCAACGGCAATGTGTTAAACGATGGTGATGCTGTAACCGTAATTAAAGATTTGAAGGTAAAAGGTAGCTCTTCCGCTGTGAAAAAGGGAACGAAGGTCAAGAATATCAGGTTGGTGGATGGCGATCACGACATTGATTGTAAAATTGATGGCTTTGGTGCGATGAAATTAAAGTCTGAATTCGTTAAAAAAGCATAAGTAAAAAAAGGAAAGGCTAACTGCGAAGAAGGAAATAAGCAGCTAGCCTTTTCTTATTGTTAAAAAGCTGTGAATCTTAGCTAAGAAGTCTCTTTGCCTGTTCGAACAATGGTAAAATAGCAAATAAAGTTATCCTATCTTAAAAAAACATGAATGAACCGCACTATATTAAAGAATGGTGGAGAATTAAGTATGGATATTAGAGAATTAAAGTATTTCACTCAAGTAGCTAAAGAAAAAAATTTCACAGTAGCTGCTAGAAACTTGCATATTTCACAGCCTGCTTTAAGTAAAACGATTAAAAATCTAGAGCATGAGCTAGATATTCAATTGTTCGATCGATCAGATAAAGAAATTAAATTAACAGAGATGGGGGAGTTTTTTTTCATTCAAGCGGATGGTATTCTGCAAGCATTTGATTCACTTAAAGGAGCATTATATGACAAAAGTAAATTAAATAAAGGTGAGATCATTGTTGGTCTTCCACCAGTTATAGGAACGAGCATTTTTGTAAACGTATTAACGTCCTTTAGAGAGAAGTACCCTGATATCACTTTACACATTGTTGAAAACGGTGCAAAAATGGTGGAACACAACTTGCAGAAAGGCTTGATTGATATAGGTGTTGTTATTTCCCCAGTAAATGAACAACAATTTGAATATATTCCAATTATGAAAGATGAGAGTGTATTAATCGTTCATGAGAATCATTGGTTATCGGAGTTAGAGTCGGTCACTTTTGATGACTTGAGGGAAGAAGAGTTTCTTTTATTAGATAAGACGTTTATGCTCCATCATCATATTATTAATCGTTGTGTCGAATCTGGATATAAGCCGAACATCGCCTTTGAGAGCTCACAATGGGATTTTCTCGTTGAGCTTGTAGCGCAAAATCAAGGCATCTCGATATTGCCAAGACCAATTTTAGAGCGTGTAGATACTCCGCATATTCGTACAATACCTTTTAACTTTCCGCCTTTACATTGGGATGTAGGTTTTTTGTTAAACAGAGACCAATATGTAACCCATGTCATGAAAACATTTATAGATCACTCTATCAAATTGGTTAGACAATCAACATCTTAGTAATGGCTGCTCATTTATAGCAGCCATTTTTTAATGCGATAGTACTATAATTTATAGTTATAGTTGTTAGAACAAATAAGTATTATACATACACGTCATATAGGCCTACAATTATAATTAATAAAGGTTAACTTTTATTGAAAGCGCATTCCATAGAGGCGCGTGATTGATATAGGAATTCTTATCTAGGCTATTATGTAAAGCATTAATTATTGTAATATTTTTATTATTAAGAGGAGTGGAAATGATGAAACGATTGCAGGATAAAGTAGTTGTCGTCACTGGTGGAGCTCAAGGTCTTGGGAAAGCAATGTGTGAACATTTTGCGAATGAGGGCGCAAAAGTTGTATTTTCAGTAGATTTACAAAAAGGGGATTTAACTGCGGATAACGTACGACATGCAGAAATAAATGTAACGAAATCTAATGAAATTGAGCAATTTGTGCACAAAGTGGAAGAAGAATTTGGCCATATTGATGTACTTGTAAACAATGCAGGTGTTACTAGAGATTCATTAGTACAAAAGATGGACGATGAGATGTGGGATCTAGTAATTGATATTAACTTAAAAGGTGTATTCAATATGACAAAAGCGATTGCTCCACTAATGATGGAGAATGGCAAAGGTTCTATTGTAAATATTTCATCTGTTGTAGGCCTTTACGGAAATATTGGACAGTCCAATTATGCGGCGACAAAAGCTGGGGTAATTGGTTTGACGTATACATGGGCGAAAGAGTTTACGCGTAAGGGAGCGGCTGTTCGTACGAATGCGATTGCACCAGGCTTTATTGAAACAGATATGATGAAAACAGTTCCAGAGAAAGTACTACAACCATTGCGTGAACAAACGCCGTTAAAACGATTAGGACAACCGGAAGAAATTGCGAAAGCAGCGTTATTCTTAGCAAGTGATGAAGCAAGCTTTGTAAACGGACATGTTCTTTCTGTAAATGGTGGATTAAGACTATAAAAGGTGGTTTCATTTATGTCAAAAGTATATATTATCGACGCAAAGAGAAGCGCAATAGGATCATTTCTAGGTACACTTTCTCCCTTATCTCCTAGTGAATTAGCAGGGCAAGTAATGAAGAATATGATGGAAACGAACAATATAGATGGTACAAAAGTAGATGAAGTCATTCTCGGTAACGTTCTATCAGCAGGTCAAGGTCAAAACGTAGCTAGGCAAGCAAGTATAAAAGCCGGTTTACCAGAAACAGTACCTGCTTACACAATGAATATGGTATGCGGAAGTGGCATGAAATCATTAATGACAGCATACAGCACAATAAAAGCAGGCATGGCTAATGTAATGTTTGTTGGTGGTGTGGAAGTCATGTCACAGGCTCCTTTTGTTACGTCACCACAAGTAAGAACTGGTAAGAAAATGGGCCAACTGCAATTAGAGGATAGCATTATTCAAGATGGTTTGACAGATGCGTTTCATCAATATCATATGGGGATAACAGCAGAGAATATTGCTGAAAAACATCAGATTACTAGAGAAGAGCAAGATCGTTTCGCAATGAAATCACAAGAGCGTGCTATTAAAGCGAATGATAGTGGCCGTTTTGCAGACGAGATTGTACCAGTGGAAATCAAGGACCGTAAGAAAAACGTACGAATCTTTGATAAGGATGAGTACCCAAATTATTCGACTTCTATAGAAAAGTTAGGCAGTTTAAGGACTGCATTTAAAAAAGATGGGACAGTAACAGCTGGGAATGCGTCTGGTATTAATGATGGAACAGCTATTTTACTTGTAGCATCTGAAGAAGCGGTAAAACAATATGATTTACAACCGCTAGCGGAAATTGTTGCCGTTGGTCAAGGTGGAGTTGATCCGTCTGTAATGGGACTAGGACCAGTGAAAGCAATTGCCGATCTATTTAAGACAACGCATATTCAACCAGAACAAATCGAGCTAATGGAATTAAATGAAGCGTTTGCATCTCAATCTATTGGTGTCATCAAAGAGTTACAAGAAAATCATGGTTGGACAGAAGAGTGGATGGATGCCAACGTCAACGTAAATGGTGGTGCGATTGCTTTAGGTCACCCGTTAGGAGCGTCAGGCGCACGTATTATTACGACACTCATCCATGAGATGAAAAAGCAATCTTTACAATATGGACTAGCTTCCTTGTGTATAGGTGGAGGCATGGGTACAGCGGTAGTAGTGAAGATGGTTTAATGTAATAACTCTTTAATGGAAACGATTATAATGAGACGATCATGAATATTAAAGGTGTGATGATAACAATGAAAGAGACTATTCAATTTGTTTCTGCTCAAGAAGCAGCGAATTATATTCAAGCTGGAGATACCATAGGCGTAGGTGGATTTATTGGAACAGGTGTTGCAGAAGAAATCCACATGGCGATCGAAAATAAATATATCGAGACAAGCACACCAACGGATTTAACACTTGTTTATGCTGCTGGTATCGGTGACGGAAATGGTGCATCAAAAGGATTAAATCATTACGCTCATGAAGGGTTAATCAAACGAGTAATTGGCGGGCATTGGGGTATGGCCCCCCGCCTCACTCCCCTTGTGGAAGCGAATAAAATTGAAGCATACAATTTGCCTCAAGGTGTTATAAGTCAGCTAATTCGTGAAGGAGCAGCAGGTCATCCTCGCTTAATTTCTCACGTTGGATTAGGAACATTTGTTGATCCTGATCTTGATGGTGGTAAATTAAATGATGCGACGAAAGAAGATATTGTGGAGAAAGTACAGTTTGATGGACAAGATTATTTAGCGTATAAGACTCATCCTATTGACGTGGCTATTTTAAAAGGAACAGTAGCAGATGAAAAAGGGAACATAAGTCTTGAAAATGAACCTTTAACGCTAGATGTCCTTTCCTTTGCGATGAGCGCAAAAAATAATGGTGGTAAAGTAATTGTGCAGGTAGAGAAGGTTGTGAAAAATGCCTCCTTAGATCCTAAATCGGTTCATATACCACACGTCTTAGTAGATGCAGTAGTAGTAGCCGAAAACATAGAAAATCACATGCACACGTTTGGTACACAATTTAATGAAGCTTTTATTCGAAGCAATTTAGTTGTAGATAGTAAGCAAGAAATTTATCCATTAAATGTTCGTAAAGTAATTGCTAGACGTTGTGCAATGAGTTTAGATTCATCTATGAAAGTGTTGAATTATGGTATTGGTGTCCCAGAAGTGGTAGCAAATGTATTAAATGAAGAAGGACAAGAAGAACATTTTACTCCGACGATTGAGCCAGGTATTTTCGGTGGTACGCCAGCAGGCGGTTTAGACTTTGGTTGTTCTGTAAATCCGGACGCAATTATAGATGAAGCATATATGTTTGATTTTTATGATGGTGGTGGCTTAGATATTGCTTTTCTAGGCTTAGCGCAGTGTGACAATGCCGGAAATGTAAACGTATCCAAATTCGGTCCGAAGATTGCCGGGTGTGGTGGTTTCATTAATATTACTCAAAACGCGAAAAAGCTTGTATTCTGTGGTACTTTTACAGCTGGCGGACTAAAGACAACTGTAGAAGATGGGAAATTAACTATTCTTCAAGAAGGTAAAGTGAAGAAATTCATGGATAATGTTGAACAGATTACTTTTAGTGGTGAAGTAGCAAAACAGAATGAAAAGCCTGTTCTGTATATAACAGAGCGTGCGGTGTTTGAATTACGTCAAGAAGGTCTTACGTTAATTGAAATTGCTCCAGGAATTGATTTGGAAAATGATATTTTAGCACACATGGATTTCAAGCCAGTGATTAGTAAAGATTTGAAACGAATGGATGAAGCAATATTTAATGAAGGTCCTATGGGTTTAACGTTTCAAGAGAAAGAACTGGCTATGCAGTAAAGGGTGAACAATATAATAATGGATAGGGGACAGTGCTATGAGCGAAACGGTACAGAAGTCTGGTGTGAGAGCGTATATAATTGAAACAATTATGTTCTTAACGTATGCCTTCTTTGCAGTGAGTTGGATTGCGGGAACGACATTAACACCACAAATTATGGAGCATTTTAATTTAACAAACTTCTCATCAGCAACATTTATCTCTAATGCGATAACCATTGCGAAGATTGTTGGGAACTTATTGGCAGCATGGTTTTTAGTCAAGTTACGTCCGAAGAAAGCTATTGCATTTGCATCATTACTCATTGTATTAGGAAGTGGCTTAGGGGTATTTGCAACAGAGTATTGGATGTTCGTCGTAACTCGTTTCATTATGGGATTCGGTGGAGCATTGTATATCGTTTACTTTGGACCAATTGTCATTCGTTACTTCGATGCCAAGCGTCGATCTACGATAAATGGCATTAACGCAGCAGCGTATAATGTTGGTAGTATTATAGCAATGGTGGTTGTCACTCCTGTATTTATGTGGTTAGCTTCTTGGCAGCAAAGTTTACTATTCTTCTCAGCTTGTAGTTTGTTATTGTTTGTATTGTGGATGTTTTTTGGAGAAGATTTCGAGATTAATAAATCCACTAATAGCAATGAAGCAGTAGAAGATTATACGTTTAAAGACGGATTGAAAGATAAGTTTAACTACGTTTTTCCTTTCACGTATGCAGGGCTTTTGTTGTTATACATCGTAATTCTAACAATCTTCCCTGTGTCTGATAGTGCGGCTATTGATCCAAAAACGTTAAGTACAATAGTAGCGGTTGCCGGTGTAATCGGAACAGTGGCTGGAATTATGGTTTCGAAAAAGGTTACGAAGCGTTTGCCTATTATTCGCTGGGCTGGCCTAGCTATGACTATATCAGCTACTTTTATGATGATGACCTCCTCAGGGGCGGTAGCACTTATTATGGCTGCGCTTGTAGGGTTCTTCATGTTCTTACCAATGACAGCGCTTGTAACGATACCACAGGAGCTTCCAAACATGACACCTACTAAATTAACGCTTATTATGGGCTTCTTCTGGTCATTTGCTTACATGTTTGAAACAGTTGCTTACTATTTTGTCGGAGTACTTATTGATTTATCTGGTTTCCAAGCAGGTTTATACTGTGCAATATTGTTAAGTTTATCCTTCTTTATTGGTTCTTTCTTATTACCTGAAACAGGAAAGTCGAAAGAAATCAAAGAAGAAATGGCTAGCTAATATTATATGAAAAGGGGTCTTTACAAATGGATATGAATCGTGTAGAGAAAAAACAATTTACCATTGATCGTTATACGTTGGAAAATGGAGCGACTATCCCCGTTACACTAGGATATGAAACATATGGAGAATTAAACGAAGATAAATCGAACGTTGTATTAGTAGCACATTATTTTAGTGCTTCAAGTCATGCAGCAGGTAAGTATTCTCCAGAAGATGAAGCGCCTGGGTATTGGGATCACTTAATTGGTCCGGGCAAAGCAGTGGATACGAATAAATATTTTGTTATTAGTACGGATAATTTAGCGAATGTACAAGAACATAATCCACATGTAATCACGACAGGTCCTAGATCGATTAATCCAGAAACAGGTGAAAGATGGGGGATGGATTTTCCTGCCTATACATTCCGTGACGTAGCAGGCATTCAACACGAATTCCTAACGAAGCAGTTAGGTATTGAGAAGTTACATGCTGTAATGGGAGCTTCGGCTGGTGGGTTTATCTCACTTAACTGGGCTGTACATTATCCGGATATGGTAGAACGACTTATTGGGGTTATCACGAATCCTCAGAATCCAGTTATCACATCATTTACCGTATTACAACAGGCGATGCGTGCAATCGAATTAGATCCGAAATGGCAAGGTGGTAATTATGCTGACGGAGAAGGTCCTGATGAAGGTCTTTACCTAGCCATTCAAATGATGAATGCTGGAGCTTTCACAGCTGAATTATATGAAGAAACATACAAACGTAATAGTAATGAACAAGAACCTTATCA
Organism: Pontibacillus litoralis JSM 072002; assembly: GCF_000775615.1. Classification (GTDB taxonomy): domain Bacteria; phylum Bacillota; class Bacilli; order Bacillales; family BH030062; genus Pontibacillus; species Pontibacillus litoralis. Next base: position 74,993 of record NZ_AVPG01000012.1, on the reverse strand, counting down.
AGATATTCGTGTCAAAACAAGCTATGAACAACAATTGTATGATGCTATTAAAGCAGGAGCACCAGCCCTCGACGCCAGTCATTGGTATTATACGTGTCGGGCAACAATGATGCATGATATTGCTCACGGGATCGGTACATTAGAAGATGCGTTACAACGAATCCAAGCAAAAGTACTAATGGTTTCGTGTACACGCGATTTGCTACAGCCTACTGTTTTCAATCGCCAAATGGTTGATATACTAAAACAACAAGGAAAAGATGCAGAATTAGTTGAAATAGAAAGCTTAAAAGGACATATGGCTGGTGTTCTTGATGGACACCTGTTCAGTGAAGATGTAGAACGTTTCTTAAATAAATAATGAAAAAACAAGAGGCTATTCCGAAGTGAACATGTTCACTTCGGAATAGCCTCTATTGGATTTAAAGAGAGATAGTTAGTAAAGCATTTTGTATTTCTTCTTTAACATGCTGTGAATGGATCCATTGTTTACGGTATCCTAATGAATTATTAATGTAAGTGGTTTTGTCTATTTTAAACGTTTTACGAAAATGAACATGACCTGATATAGCATATTTAATACTAGAGCTATATTTCTTAATAAGCTCTCCATATTTAGGGCTTCCTAAAAAAGCATTGAAATAGCTCCATGTATGATCTGGTGTTGGTACAATAAAATTGGAGTGTGGAACAACATGAGTAACTAAGATAATATTTTTAGATTCATGTAGTTTAATTTGTTTCTCGAGCTTTTGTTGGAATAAGGTTTGAAGCTCAGGATAGGTCATATTCCAGTTCGTATAGTGTTTATCTTTCCACACACGTTCATTAAGTGTCATTTCTTCTAATTGATTGATAGAAAAAGAAGAATCAGCAAATTTATAATCGTACCACCCTATGTCTCCTATAACAACCCAATTATCTGATAGAGAGAAAGGGGATTTCGTAAGGTTATCAGAATACGACTCTAAGCATTTATAAATGTCCCATGTTCTCATATTCGGGTGATGAATATTCCATAAATCATGATTTCCTGGTACGAATAAGCAGGGAATATTTAAGCTTGATTTTAATTGATTTAAGGCATGAAGAGATACTTGATAATCATTGGCAAGGTCACCTGCTAAAATGAGGGCATCTAACTTTTTTTGTTTTGAAATAGTAACTAATGCTTCTATAACAGACGTTTCTGTAGCTTGGTCGTTCATGTCAATATGTAAATCCGCTAAGACACCAATAATCATTTTATTCCTCTCCCTTCATTGCAAAGTGACAAGCACTAACATGGTTCTCCCTTATTGTTTGTAACGTAGGTTGTGCTGTTCTGCATAAGTCAGTTGCAAGAGGACAGCGTGTGTGAAACGTACACCCAGTAGGTGGTGATTCTGGGTTAGGAACTTCTCCTTGTAATATAATTCTTTCTTTTTGTTTGCCAATCGTTGGAATGACGGATAATAACGCTTTCGTATATGGGTGGGTAGGATGATAAAAAAGTTCATCAACATTACCCATTTCTACGATTTTACCAAAGTACATCACAGCAACCTTGTCACAAAAATAGTGCACTACGTGTAAGTCGTGAGATATGAATATATAGGTTAAATCAAATGATTGTTGTAAATCCTTCATTAAATTTAATATTTGTGATTGGACACTTACATCAAGGGCAGAAACCGGTTCGTCAGCGATAACAAGTGTTGGATTGAGCATAAGAGCTCTTGCGATACCTATTCTCTGACGTTGTCCGCCGCTTAGTTCATGAGGAAAACGATTCGCGATATCCGGCGTGAAACCAACAAGTTGTAGAATATCTTCTATTTTTTTCTTTCGATTAGATTTGTTTCCTATCTTATGAATACGAAGTGGTTCTTCCAATATTTTGCTTATACGGTGCCTTGGATTTAAGGAAGCGTAAGGGTCTTGAAAAATCATTTGTACATTGCGATGATATTGTTTTGTTTTATTCATTACATTCATAGTGGATCCATTTTTATCATGATATTGAATAGATCCACTTGTTGGTGAGAGTAAACCTGCTATCATTTGACCAGTTGTAGATTTTCCGCAACCACTCTCTCCAACAATTCCTACAGATTCTCCTCGGTTCACAATTAAGTTAATATCATCTACTGCATGAATCCACTTCTTTTCCATTAGCTTCTTAGAAGGGATGGGATAGTCTTTTTTTAGATTGGATATTTCAATTAATGGTTCAGCCACTAGTTGTTCCTCCTTTTTCAGACAAGAAACAGTGAACGACATGTGTCTTCGATATTTGAATTTGACTCGGATGATGAGTTGTACAATGTTCTGTAACATGAGGACACCTTGAAGAGAATCTACAATTTTGTCCACGATCATGTATGCCTGGCACGGTACCAGGTATTGAGTAAAGTCGTTCTTTTTTCTTCTCAGGAAGCGGTAATGACTGGATTAACCCTTTCGTATATGGGTGCTGGGGATTATCAAATAATTCTTGTACAGTTGCTTGCTCTACTATCTCACCAGCATACATAACAAATACTTTATCGCATAGATCATGAACAAGACCAAGATCATGGGATATAAATAAAATAGATGTTCCTTCTTTTTTGTTAAGCTCTTTCAATAAGTCAATTATTTGAGCTTGAATAGTAACATCCAATGCAGTTGTTGGCTCATCAGCTATAAGAAGAGTAGGGTTGCAAACAAGCGCCATCGCAATCATTACTCTTTGTCTCATACCGCCAGAAAGCTCATGTGGGTATTGATAGATTAGTTTATCGGCCCTAGATAACCCTACTTTGGTTAATAAGTCGATTGCATAGGTTTTTGCTTTAGCTTTAGGGTATTGTAAATGTAATTTTATAGATTCTATAAGTTGGTATCCGATTGTTAAAACAGGGTTTAGAGATGTCATTGGATCTTGAAAAATCATTGCCAATTGATTGCCGCGTAATTTTCTCATTTCTTCGGGTGATAATGATTGAAGCTGTTTAGAAGAAAGAGTGATTTCTCCTTTTGTCCATTTGGCTTGATTCGGTAATAATCCCATTATTGCTAGAGATGTCATGCTTTTTCCGCACCCTGATTCACCTACAAGACCTACTATTTCTCCTTTGTTTATATTAAAAGAAATATTCTCAAGCACAGGGAATGTCCCTTTAGAAGATTTTATATTAACTTCTAGGTTGTTCACATTTAACACAGATTCACTCAATTCAAACACCTACTTTCTAGGATCACGTAATTCTCGAATACCATCTCCGAGTAAGTTAAAACCTAATACAGTAATAGTGATAAATATACCAGGAGCTAATGTATACCATGGCGCTTTCGTGATATAACTTTGTGCTTCATTTAACATTCTTCCCCAACTAGGGTCTGGTGGTTGAACTCCTAATCCTAGATAACTTAAACCAGCTTCTGCGAGAACTGCACCAGCAAAACTCATAGAAGCTGCTACTATAATTGGAGAAAGAACATTAGGTAAAATGTGTGTGAATATAATCGAAACATGACTAGCTCCCATTCCATTAGCAGCTTTAACAAAATCGAATTGCTTATATTGAATGAATCCGCTTCTGGCGATTCGAGCGAAACCGGGTATAGACATAATCCCAAGAGCTATAGTCGTATTTGTTAAACTAGATCCAAATACCGTAATAAACATTAACGCTAATAAAATGCCTGGGAAAGCCATCATAGCATCCATAATTCTCATGAATATCTCGTCAATCCATCCACCGACGTAACCTGCTATGGCACCGATGATTGTTCCACCTATTCCTCCGATAGATACGGCAGTAAATCCAACTAAAAATGCCGTTTGAGATCCTTGCATAATTCTACTCAAAATATCTCTTCCGAAGTTATCTGTTCCAAAGGGATGTTCAAGACTAGGGGGTAAAAAACGATCTTCTACTACCATATAATTTACTTCATAAGGTAGATAAAAGAGGCTAATAATCATTACAAGGAACAAAAAACTAACAAACGTAGCACCTATTTTAAGTTGAATGCTTTTTGTGTTTAACATTTCATCACCTACTTCAGTTCTATTCGTGGATCTAGCCAACGATATAGTATATCAATAATGAAATTCATTAATAAAACAATAAACGCGATTATGACTACCATACCTTGAATTAATGGTAGGTCTCTATAACTTATAGAGGATATTAGTAGCCTTCCGAAACCAGGTAATGCAAATACTTGTTCAATTACCAAACTACCAGCCAATACATCAGCAAATATCATACCAAAAATAGTAATAACTGGTATAAGCGCATTTTTTAAGACGTGAATATAAAGTATTGATTTCTCTTTTAAACCTTTACTCTTAGCAGTTCTAACATAATCTAGTTGTAATTGTTCTATCATAGTGGTTCTTAAGTATCTTACAACAACAGCTATTTGGGGAATGGCAATCGCAAGTGAAGGCAAGAATAAACTGTTCAAAGCTTCGCTAGGATTTTCAGACCAAGGTACATAACCTGTTGGGGAGAACCATTTGAATGTTAAACCAAAAATGAGCATTAAAATTATTCCTAGCCAAAAAGATGGAATGGCCATGCCTATTTGAGTTGTTATAGATAAAGCGGTGTCTACCCAACTTCCTTGTTTCTTTGCACTATAAATACCAATAGGAATGGCAAGGAACATGGTTATGACAATAGACATAATCGCTAAAGAAAGAGTCACAGGAATTCGGTCTATGACCAATTCAGACACTGGTTGAGAAAAGCGGAGGGATTCACCGAGATTTCCAGTGAATACTCCCCCTGCCCAGTCTAGAAATTGTTCATAAAGCGGTCTATCTGTCCCTAGCTCTTTTTCTAAAGCGGCAATTTGCTCTGGTTCAGCATCCATTCCAAGAATCGTTAAAGCCGGATCTCCTGGAATAATACGAAACACAAGGAATGTCATAATCATAACTATGAGAATGGTTACAAAAAATGTGAAGCATCTCCGTAGCAAAAACGCCATTTAGGACCCTCCTACTCAACATAATGAATGGATGACATATCTTGAACATACAATGGATATAATTTGTAGCCAGCTAAATCACTTCTCATAGCTACACTAAAATTAGGGTCCATAATATACACGGCGACAGCATCATTTGTTAATATCTCTTGAGCTTCTTTATAAAGATTTACTCGTTTCTCATCATCTGTTTCTTTCTTTGCTTGTTGGATAATCTCATCATATTCTTCATTGTTATAATTATAGAAGTTCGCTGCATAAGTTGATTCATAACGCCCTAATACTTTATGGGGATCCAATTTACCAGTTAAGCCGATAATCGTCATATCATAGTCGCGTCCTTTATAAATACGGTCTAACCAAACGCCCCATTCAACTAGCTCAATATTCGCTTTAATACCCACTTGTTCAAGTTGTTGCGCAATAACTTGTGCAGTATCGACATGAAACTGGTAGTTAGAAGGGACAGAAATAGTTGTTTCGAAGCCGTCTGGATATCCACCTTCCTCTAATAATTGTTTAGATTTCTTAATGTCTACATTATAAGTGTCCTCTAAACCAGATTGGTAATACTTTTCCATTGCTGGACTCATATTTGATCCTAATTTAGTTCCGAAGCCAAATGCCGCTGTTTCAATAATTTCATTTACATCTATTGTATAGTTAATTGCTTTACGTACTGTACGATCATTAAATGGCTCTCTCTCGTGGTTCATTGTCATTAGTTGAACCATGTTTTGATCTCCTTGAATGTAGTTGAATTCATCTCCTAATTCCTCGATTCTCTCATTTCCAATTCGAGGATACATGTCTATTTCTCCGGCTTTAAAGGAAAGTAATGCTGCTTCACTGTCAGGAATAATTCTAAATTCTACTTCATCTAAATAAGGTATTCCTTCAACATAATAGTCTTCATTTTTTTCCAGAACTATTTTTTGTTCTGGGGAATACTCAACAAATTTGAAAGGGCCTGCTCCTATTGGGTGTTCATTATGTTTATCATAGCCTTTAGGTAGTATTGCTACTGTCATTTGTGTTAGGAAAGAAGAATCTACATCTTTTAATTTTATAACGACTGTTTTCTCATCAGATGCTTCGACACTTTCTATATTAGTGAAAGACTCAGCCAATGGTTTACCAGTATCGACGCCCATCAATCTTTCCATTGAATATTTCACATCATCTGTAGTTACAGGCTCTCCGTTATGGAAAGTAACGTCTTTCCTAAGTATAAAAGTGTAAGTTAATCCGTCTTCTGAAATAGAATAGTCATCCGCAATAGCTGGGATTACCTCGCCTTGTTCATTAGGTTTTAATAACCCTTCAAAAACGTTATACATAATTTCATATGTTCCAGATGCTGCGGATAGGTGAGGATCTAAGTAGTCGATATCTTGTGGTACAGATACAACGACCTTTCCACCATCTTTCTTTTTCATTTCTTCGGAAGAACTATCTTCAGTGTCACTATTCTTTTCCGTGCTAGTGTCATTTGTGGACCCTTGTGCAGAACAACCAACTACTGTAAGCATTAATAATCCAATTAACATAAAGAAAGAAATTTTTGGCTTTAATGATTTCATAGAAATACTCCTAATAATTAGTAGATCTTATTTGTTGTTAACGAAAGGAACAGTTTTATTTGAAGTTCACCTGATTCTATGAAGCTAGCATCACCTCCTTAATAGGAATCATGACTTTACAATGTAACGAATAAGTATTTATAACGTATCGTTGTTCTTTTCCTTGTCAGTTTCTTTTCACTTCTCGTTATACTCTATATTCATATATTTCCACTGTTGCTCCATCTTGGTTAGGTTCTTTTGGATACGATTGTAATCAAGTTGAGAGATGCGATAAATGATAGCGTTCATAATAGCAACTGGAGCTGTATACGAGTCTAGAAAACTATTTGAAACTGTTTTAGCGAACAAACTTGTTGTAGCTAAAGGAACAAAAGGAGACAGTGGAGAATCTGTGAAAACAATAATCGTAACCCCTTGTTTTTTTGCGGTTTCTACTACTTTTTTTGTTTCCGTACAATACCTTGGAAAAGCGGAAATAATGAGAATATCCTTGTTGGAAAAATGAGTTGAATATTCAGCGATTTCTCCTTGGGGGATTTGCGTTACAGCGCCATACATAATTTTCAGAATGTATGAGAATGGGCTGGTTAAGGAAAGTCCCATGCGCCAACCTGCTAAATAAATATGACTAGCGTTCATAATAGATTTTGCTACATCTGTAATTTCTTTCTCTTGATTAGATAATTTTGTTGCTGTTAAGTTTTCTATTTCTGAATCATAATGACTTTGTAACCATGAAGCTTCATCATTTTGTTTAATAGCGTTCATCCGTCGTAATGTTCTTTCTTTAAGTAAAGAAGCTTGTAAATCCCGTTGAAATTCCTTGAAATTAGGGTACCCTAATATTTTGGCAAGTCGGAGTACAGTAGCTTCACTTACATTAGCTTTTTCCCCTATTTTTTTCGCGGAAAGTAAGGTTATTTCATCTAAATGTTGGATGATGACATAAGCTACTTTTTGTTGACTCATACTTAATTGCTGATAATTTTCTTCAATAGTAGTTAAAACGTTCATTGTTTTAACCCTTCTTTATTTGTTACTATACTTGGAATCTCTTTAATAGATTCAATGATAAGAGGATGCGTAATTTCATTAATACCTAGACCCCCATAAGGGTTAATAAGCGCAGCTTTCATATTCACTTTCTTTGAACCTATTACGTCATCATAATAGTTATCTCCGACGTATAAACATTCTTCAGCGTTGACATTAGCATTTTTTAATCCAATCTCAAAGATTTCGGCATTGGGCTTGTTAACACCGACTTCAGAAGAAATAACGATTGTGTCAAAATAATCGATAATTCTGTTTTTCTCTAGCACATCTCGAGCAGTTTCATCCCAGTTTGATATGAGACCTATGTTAATAGAAGCGCTCTTCAATTCCTGAAGCACTTCTCTAGTGAAAGAAAAGCAAGTCCAGCCTTTTTGAGTATGTTTATATTCGGAGAGGCTGTTCATTTGATGCACTAAATCAAATGAGAGATTTAAATGATAATTTAATGTTCCGTAGTACCACGGCAGGTAGTGGTTTTTTGTTTTTCCGAGTACTCCTGGATATTTACGCATAAAATATTTATCTGTTATATGAAATGCTTTCTCTATTTCATATAAAGATCGGTAGAATCCGTGATCTTCTATATAAGTTTGATACATTTTTTCTCGATTTAGGTGGACAAGTGTATAACCTAAATCGAACCAGACATATGATATAGGTGCCATCTTTAAACCTCCAATAGGACTTTAGTGAAGGATTTACTACATTTTTTTGTAAGGTGTTGCTTATCCTTCATGAAACATTGTAATAGAGTTATGTTATAGCTAGGTGAAGGCATTGTGTAGATTCGGTAAAATTCGTAAATAAATTGCTGGATGCTTCCTTAACGAATGATTCCATTTCAAAATGTAAATAACTTTATATCCGAACAAATATAATAGTCTATTTCCAATTCAGAAGGGAGCTTTTCACAGGCATGGCCACCTCGCTTGATCCCATTGGTTTACGTTTCAATCTGGCGGTATAAGTGTCTTTTCTTACAAACATTCGAACAATATTTAATACATTCGCTCAGATATGCTGTTGGAATAAGCAATGAAAAATTAACTAAAAGTGATAAAAAATAAAAATATTTTCGAATTTTATTTGTACAAGTTGGAATATATCAAGGTATGATAAAGTTAAGGGATAGGAAAATAGTATCAGAGCGAGGTGATTGTTATATGGGATATAAAGGGAGAATTCTAGGGATTTCAATGATGTGTACATTACTAGGAGGATTCTTTTTTTACCAATTTAGTATAAGTGGCCAAAACATGGTGATCGAGCTCATTGTCATAACTATATTACTTGTATTTAGTTGGTATTTAGGGAAAGAATGGGATCAAAAGCGTTTTGAAGTAAAGGAATATAAAGAAAAAAAGGAACAACGTGTAAAGACGGACGATATGTTTGAACGGATGATGGATCATGCTTCGCAGTTTTTATTCATTCATAATGATCAACAGATTTTGTATGTCAATCCAGCAACAATAGACATGTTAGGTGCAAGCGATGCTCGTGAAATCACAGGTCATTCATTAAGCGATTTTAGTTTGACGTATGATGTAGAAAGTCGTGATGATATAAGTGACGTGTGCTTCATGAATCAGCAGGTTAAACGATTAAATGGTGAATATGAAACGATTCGCATGATGTCTATTCCTATAATCTTTAAGCAACAAGCGGCGATAATGTGTATAGGGATAAAGGATGCAGATTCTAGTAAAACGCATCAACAGTTCATAAATATTAATGACGCTTTAAATGAATCTACGATTATAGCTATAACGAATCGACAAGGGGTCATTACATACGCGAATCAAATGTTTTGTGATATTTCCCAATATAAACAGGAGGAGTTAATTGGACAAACACATCGCATTATTCATTCTAATCATCATTCTAAAGAGTTCTTTAAAGACATTTGGCGAACAATTTGTGAGGGGAATGTGTGGAAAGGTGAGATTAAGAATCGAGCGAAGGACGGTTCTCACTATTGGGTAGATACAACTATTGTACCGATTTTAGATCATAACCAAAAGCCGTATCAATATGTTGCTATTCGGCATAATATTACAAAAAGTAAAGAGATGGAAGAATCACGTGAAAGGTTGGCGAATTATGATCCTTTGACGCAGTTACCGAATCGGTACAATGTGAGTCAGTATTTAGCACGAGCATTGAGAGATGTGCGGATTGGGAAGCAATTAGCCGTTATGTTCGTTGATTTTGATGGGTTTAAGTTGTATAACGATACGTATGGTCATTCCTTCGGTGATGAACTGTTGAAATCTGTAGCGGAACGTCTTCAAGAAACCGTAGCGAAGTATGGAAAAATTGGCCGTTATGCAGGTGATGAATTTCTAATCATCGTAAACAACACGGATAGAAAGAATGTGGAACGCATCGCTAAAAGGATTAATAAAGAATTTGAAACTCCTTTTATCGTTATGGGGAGAGAATTGTTTATTACATTAAGTATTGGTATCAGTCTATATCCTTTTGATGGATTGGACTCGGAGACATTAATAAAGAATGCTGATACGGCAATGTATCGAATCAAAAGGCTTGAGAAGAATGGTTGCAGCTTTTTTGAAGAAAAATATAAGCATTCCAATCTAACGAAAATCAATATAGAAAATGGCATTCGCAAGGCTTTAAGAAATGACGAGTTTCGCCTTTTATATCAACCTAAGATAGACCTGAAAACGAATACTATCGTCGGGACAGAGGCGTTGGTGCGTTGGGAAAGTCCTGAATGGGGTACCGTTTCTCCAGGTAAGTTTATTTCCATAGCGGAGGAAACGGGGCTTATTGTTCCGTTGAGTAAATGGGTGCTGCATACTGCTTGTCATCAGGCGAAACAATGGCATAATCAAGGGCTCACGTTAAATGTAGCTGTTAATATTTCCGTACGTCAATTTTATTTAGAGAATGTCGTTGCAACTGTATCTGATGTGTTACGGGAGACTGGGTTAAACCCGAAGCATTTAACACTAGAGATCACCGAAAGTATATTTCAAGATGTAGTGAAATCAAAGCGTATATTGCAACAATTGAAAGAGATGGGGATAACTATTAGCATTGATGATTTCGGAACAGGGTATTCATCATTAAGCATTTTAAATCAATTGCCAATCGACCAATTGAAAGTGGATAAATCATTTATTGATGATGTTCCAGAAAATGAAAACGCTGTAACGTTAGTGAAGACGATTATGAATATGGGGAAACATTTAGGATTTGAAATGGTGGCAGAAGGTATCGAGGATATAGAACAAGAAACGTTCTTAAAGAAGCACGAATGTGATATTGTTCAAGGATATTATTACAGTAAACCTGTTAGCCCGATGGAAATTCAAACATACTACTATTTGAGACAAGGTGGGTAAGCCTTGTCTCTTTTTTTATGTGTAAATAAAGCATAGAATGGGCAATATATTCCAACACTAATGAGAAGAAGGGGAACGGAAGGGTGCTTGAAACATGAAGGCGAAGGTCTATGATGTTGTGATTGTCGGTGGTGGTCCTGCTGGATTGAGTGCTGCGCTTGTATTGGGTAGAGCTCTTAGGGAAGTTATCGTTATTGACGAAGGAAGTCCTCGGAATAAAGTGGCAGCACAATCGCATGGCTTTTTATCGAGAGATGGTGTGTGTGCAAATGAGTTACGTTCTATTGCTGCACAGGAATTAACTCCATATAAAACCGTTACGTACCTTAAAGGTGTTGTTTGTGATGTGAAGAGAGGGGACGATTGTTTCCAGACGACCACATTAAGCAATCAAACGTATGAAAGTAAGAAAGTTATAGTCGCAACAGGAATGAAGGATCAGCTTCCTACTATTCCAGGATTGGAGCACGTATACGGAAAATCTGTTTTTCCATGTCCTTATTGTGATGGTTGGGAACACCGTGAAAAGCCATTAGCATTGTTTACAACAGGTAATCAAGCGTTATTCTATACCAAGCTCATTTATAACTGGAGTAAAGATATCATCGTATTTACCAATGGGGATATGAATATGGATGAGGTATCTAGAAAAGAACTGCAATTACACCAAATTCAATTCGTCGAAAATACTATTCAACAGCTCCAATCTAATGAAGGTACGTTGCAGCGTGTTGTCATGAATAATGGGGAAACATATGAGCGTACAGGGGGATTGCTGCAACCCATTTATACAAAACAAGCCCTCACCATTTCGGTTAGAACAAGTGATAATGGAGGATATGTAACGAATCATCACGGTTTAACCCATATACAGGGTTTATATGTTATAGGTGATGCGAGACATGTCTTTACGAGTCTTATAGGTGCAGCTAGTGAAGGGTATGAAGCGGGAGTTGTCATCCATCACGAACTAGTTGAGGACGATTGGAACCAGAAATAGAGTGGCTGATTTCGTGCATTTCCATAACTGATATTTTATAATAGTAGGCAACATACATGTGAAGTTGTTCACTATATAGATATAGTTGACATGTGTACAATGAAATGTTGGGAGAAATATAAATGAACCAATTAAAGGCTATAGCGAAACAACATAAAGGTACAAGGCTGTTTCTCGTATTTTCTTCAATATTGTATGCGTTAACAGTTATTTTACAAGCCTATTTTCTAGTGACGATTGTCGATGCCGTTTTTTTACAAAGTGCTTCGTTCACTGAAATCGTTCCTTATCTGATGGGCTTATTGTGCGCCTTAGTGGCTAGGTCCGCACTATCCTACGTAAACGGACGAGCTGGGGTGAAAATGGCGACAAAGGTGAAGCAACAATTTAGACAATCGCTATTGAAGAAGTATACCCGTAATCCGTTACAGACGTCGTTACAAGGACAATCCGGTCACAAGGTAAGCGTGTTTATGGATGCTATTGATGAAATTGATAGTTACTTCAGTAAGTACGTCCCGCAAGTGATTCAAACGTCAATCGTACCGTTATTCATATGGATAGCTGTCTCCATGGAGCATGTAAGCACGGGTATAATTATGATCATTACGGCACCATTTATACCGTTGTTTTACATTATTATCGGTATTATGACGCAAAAAAAATCAGAAGAGCAAATGGACAAAATGGCGCTATTTTCTGGGCGTTTTTTGGATACGTTACAAGGGTTAACAACGCTTAAATTGTTCGGTAAATCAAAGCAGCAAAAAGACGTGATTCGTCAAAGCAGTTTGGATTTCCGTGATGCGACGATGGAAGTATTAAAAGTAGCGTTTGTTTCCTCTTTAATGCTTGAGTTAATATCGATGCTTAGCATTGGAATCATTGCACTAGAAGTCGGAATCCGTCTCGTTGTGTTTGAAAGTATTTCTTTCTATACGGCCTTTTTTGTTCTTGTGTTAGCCCCCGAATTTTATTTATCATTAAAAGATTTAGGAACAGCTTTTCATACAGGGCGAGGGAGCATGGGAGCAGCAACGAAGATTCAAGAAGAGTTAGAGCAAGAGGAGCACAATGTGCAGTGGGGAGAAGCTAGTGTAGACAATGCTTTTGATTCTCCGCCCCATATTTCTCTAGATGGAGTTGGATTTCAATACGGAGAAGAAGGGTTTGCATTAAAGTCCATTTGTACAACCATTGAACCTTATGAACATGTAGCGATTGTTGGACGAAGTGGTGCAGGGAAGTCTACACTGCTTTATTTAATAGCCGGCCTCCTCCCAAAAACGGAGGGAGAGATTATGGTCAACCATCAGCCGCTTTCGCATTATAAAGAAGCTGATTGGTTTGAACGTATTAGTTATATAACGCAGCATCCATATATATTTGCAGGTACCATACGAGAAAATATTGCATTAGGAAGTAATATTGCTGCTTCTACGGAGCAAGTAGAACGTGCTGCACACAAAGCCGGAATTGCTGACCTTATCCAATCGTTAGAACAAGGATATGATACGCCGATTGGTGAAGGAGGACGTGGTTTGTCTGGAGGAGAAAAGCAGCGTATTGCGATTGCACGTGCTTTTTTGAAGCAGCCGTCTATCGTGCTGTTTGATGAGCCGACAACTGGTTTAGATTTATACACTGAACAAATTTTGCAGCAGTCTATTAACGAGTTGTCTAAGAACGCAACTGTTATTAGTGTGGCGCATCGACTGCACACGATAAGAAATGCCGATAAAATACTGTTTCTAGCAAACGGTGAACTAGCTAACCAAGGTACAGATGCTCAGTTAATGAAAGCGTCTACGGACTATGCCAATATGGTGTCCGTGCAGCAAGAGGGGGTGGAAAGATGAAAGCGTTAAGCCTCGTACTGAAAGAAATGGCGCTAGAAAAAAGAGATATCATTCTTTCTGTTATCTTTGGATTTCTAGCGGGAGTAACAGCAGTCGCTTTATTTGCCTCTAGTGGTTATTTAATTTCTAAAGCAGCTCTTGTACCACCATTCTATACATTAACTATCCTAATCGCAGTCGTAAAAATATTAGGATTTGCCAGAGCTTTCGGTCGATATCTGGAACGGTATTTTTCTCATCGAGCTACCTTTGCGATATTAAGTAACTTACGTGTTTCTTTCTTTGAGAAGCTAGAGCCTATTGCGCCGACTATTTTTCAAAAGTATCGTAGTGGGGATTTGTTAGCTAGAGTGGTAGGAGATATTGACCGTTTGCAACACTTCTTTTTACGGGTGTTCTATCCGCCTGTCTTGCTTGTCTTTATTTTTCTAGCGACCATTTTATTTACCACGATGTTCTCGATATATATTGCGCTCACTTTACTTGTCGGTTTATTGTTAACGGGATTTGTTGTACCTGTTTGGTTCGCTTATCAACAACGGAAAGTCGATTATAAACTCCGAGAAGAACGTGGCGCGTTATCCACGGAAACGACAGAATTTCTATATGGGTTTAGGGATTTGAAGATAAATCAAAAGCTAGAAAGGAAAAGAGACGCGTTAGAACAGTCATCTCAGACGTATGTGAATGAACAACAGCGACAAGGGAATGTAGAGATGTTTAACCAATCATTGAACCTTATGGTGACATTGCTCATATCGTGGTTTGTTGTAGCAATCGGTGCTTTATTAGTTATCGACGGTGAATTACAAGGTGTCTACTTAGCGATGATCATAATGATATCGTTAACGGTATTTGAAAATGCCCCCCCAATGGCGGTTGTACCTATTTACTTGCAAGATAGTAGCGTTGCAGCCAGTCGATTAACTACAGTTGTTAAGGAAGAACAATTACCAAGCGTCGAGCGAACAACACAAACGTTACCGAACGAAGCGTTAAGTATTCGAATCGAAGACGTATCATTTACCTTTCCAAATGAAAAGCGACCATCTATTGATCATATGCATATGCACATTCCTGAAGGTGCAAAAGTCGCCATCGTTGGTCCAAGTGGTTCAGGTAAATCAACATTATTGCAGTTGTTGTTGAAGTTTCACCAACAGGATAAAGGAACGATTTATATAAATAATTATGCTACCGATGATATTGCTGCAACAGATATATGGTCGAAAGCGAAAGTCGTTTTACAAGAGAATCATTTCTTCTACGGAACGATTCGAGACAATTTATTAATTGCAAAGGAAGAAGCAACAGATGCAGAGTTAAAGCGTGCATTGGAGCGGGTCTTCCTGCAGCATCTAGCGCTAGATCAACAAGTACTCGAAAAAGGAGAGAATCTCTCTGGAGGAGAAAAGCAACGTTTAGCTATTGCTCGAGCGATGATCAAACAAGGTCGGTTATGGTTACTTGATGAACCAACCTCATCTGTTGATTTACTAACAGAAAGAACGATTTACAATTATATTTTTCAACAAGCACAGGAAGATACCGTCATACTCATTAGTCACCGCCTAGTCGGATTAGAGAAAATGGACCACATTATCGTGATGGATCAAGGGGAAATAGTCGAATCAGGAACATTTCGCGAATTAATGGATCAACAAGGGTATTTCTATGAAATGAAACAAATAGAGCAGAGTGTTTTAGTTTAGTGTGAAAAGCGCAATCCTTAGGGTTGCGTTTTTTTAATAATATTTTTTACTTTTTGTGGCCGGAATATGGATATTACCCATGTAATTATTGTCTTTTAAACTAGATCATTCTATTTTAATCCATTAATTAGACGAAGCAGGTGCCTGTTTACGTTTGATTAACAGAACGTTATTATTTTTCGTACATTTCCTTAACGTAAGCTAAACAATTCTACTTTATAGTATGAAATGTGCATGTGGTAGCGTTACCAGATAGGAAAAGGTGGAAGAAGATGAAGGTTAAAATTTCAGACGTTGCAAAAAAGGCAGGAGTCAGTACGACAACTGTTTCGAGAGTGATTAATGGCGAGAGGTATGTTTCTGAAGAAAAAAGAACACTTGTAGAAAATGCAATAAAATCTTTAGGTTATACACCTAACCGCATGGCAAGGAGCTTAGTGAGGCAAAGAACAAATTTAATTGGCGTAATTGTTCCTCAAGTAAATCTTAGCTTCTATTACTCTATTATTACGATTATGGAAAAGGCGGCATATGAACAAGGCTATAATTTATTCATTTGTAATACGATGCACAATGCGCAAAAGGAATTTCGATATTTGAAGCTTTGTAAAGAAATGCAAGTAGATGGTCTGATTTGTATGCACGAACAATTACATAGTCGTTCCCTACAATTTATTGAAGAGTGGGGCATTCATACGGTGTCTGCCAGTGGAGAAATGGATACGGTTAATATGCCTAGCATTTTAATTGATAACCATCAAGCTGCAAAGGAAATGACCAATCACTTACTCTCATTAGGGCATCGACATATTCATTTTATTGCAGGTACTAGTGAGCCGCACGCAACATTAACGAAACGTCTTGCTGGGTTTCATGACGCAATAAACGAATGTGATGAAGACATCATTCATGATATTGCTTATGGTGATTATTCATTACAAAGTGGTTATGAAGCTATGCAGCATTTTATTGATCAAGACAATGTGCCAACAGCGGTATTCGCAATCAGTGATGACGTAGCAATTGGTGCGATAAATTGTTTGAAGGTAAATGGGAAACGTGTTCCAGAAGACATTACGATTGTTGGATTTGATGGGAGTGATATTTCGAAACATTTTATACCTCGCTTAACTACTATAGAACAACCTATAGAAGATATTGGTAGGGAGACTGTGTCAAGTTTAATTAAGTTAATTAACGGGGGAGAAATCTCAGATAAGACGATGGTTCCTTATCAACTTTTCATTGGAGGTAGTTGTGCCCGATTGCAGGGAGGTGAGCGTAATTAACTATTATGTATTTAGGAGGGAAATGGAGTGTGGTTTTTTAAATCTGTATCAAAGCGGAATCTAATGGAGTTTTTGTTAGTCACGCTATTTTGTTTGTTTTTTTTCATGCCGCTTGTCAATTTAGTCATACTAGCGTTCTCAGGGGAGTGGCAGTATCCGAATAAATTTCCAACTTCATGGTCGTTAGAATGGTGGAAATTCGTTTTAGAGAATGATGAGGTTTCAAGATCGATTATGCTCTCTTTCTCCATTGCTATCATTGTTACTATTCTTTCTATTATCATTTGTATTCCAGCAGCTTATGCATTTGCTAGATTACAATTTCCATTAAGAAGGACGTTTCTATTCTCGTTTTTATTAACGAATGCATTTCCGAAGATGGGACTATATGTAGCAATCGGCGTGTTATTTTATCAGTTTGGCTTGATGAATACTTTTACAGGAATTGTATTAATTCATATGGTAAACACGTTAATGTATATGACCTGGATCCCTTCTGCGGCGTTTAAGAATGTACATGCTTCTCAAGAGGAAGCTGCTCGAGATGCAGGGGCATCACCTTTTAAAGTATTTTGGCATGTCACGTTGCCGATGGCAGCACCCGGTATTATCGTGGCCTCCATATTTACTTTTTTATCATCACTTGATGAGGCACAAGGAACTTTGTTAGTAGGTATTCCTGATTATCAAACAATGCCTGTAGTTATGTACTCCATTATAGCTGATTACCCAAGTACAGCTGGTTCCGTGTTCTCTATCATATTAACTTTGCCTACCATCATTCTCTTATTAGCAGCTAGAAGATTTTTAGGAGCAGATGCAATGGCAAATGGATTCCAAATGAAGTAAAGGGATAGGTGGATTAAATGGATATTCAATTAGATGTAAAAAATTTGACTCATGTGTTTAAAACGGGGGAGGGGATAAGGGATATAAACTTTCAAATCAAGCAAGGCGAGTTGTTGACGTTATTAGGTCCATCAGGTTGTGGAAAGACGACTATACTGCGTTCAGTAGGTGGATTTATACAAAATCAGCAAGGGAAAATTATCGTAGGGCAAGAGGATATAACATCTTTATCACCAGAAAAAAGGCCTACTGCGATGGTGTTCCAAAGCTACAATTTATGGCCGCATATGACTGTTTTCGACAACTTGGCATTTAGTATGAAATTAAAGAAAATGTCTAAAGATCATATTAATGAAAGAGTTCAATGGGCGTTACGTCTAATCAGGTTAGAAAATACGGCAAAGAAGTATCCATCTGAATTATCAGGTGGGCAGCAACAGCGTATCGCATTAGCGAGAGCACTTCTCTTAAATCCAAAGGTATTATTGTTAGATGAACCATTCTCTGCTCTTGATGCTAAGTTAAGATACGAGTTAAGAGAAGAATTAAGAGAAATTCAATCTAAAGAAAATTTAACCATGCTCTTTGTTACACATGACCAAGAAGAAGCGTTATCTATCTCTGATCGAATTATCGTAATGAACAAAGGGGATATTGAACAAATGGATTCTCCACGTTCCATTTATAACGAACCTAATACGTTATTTGTTGCGAAATTCATAGGGAAAATGAATTTTATCGAAATTCCTATAGCCGACCATAAAGCTTCAATCGGAAATAATATGTATCATTTTAGTCATACGAATAGCTCGAAGCTAACGGCAGCCATCCGTCCAGAAGATATTACAATTCAGGAAGGTAAAGGGGATTGGTTAGCAAGCATCAAAAAAATCATGATACTTGGACATTACGCAGAAGTAACGCTTGAAACAGAAGACGGTATATTAAAAACATTCGTAGAAAAAAGGAAACTAGAATCACTTCATGTTCATGACCAAGTCTCAATCTTATTACAAGATGTTCGATTTTTTGAAGGAAACGACTGGATCAAATACATTAAAAAAGAGGAGCTACCAACATGTATAACCGTGTGAAAAAACTTGCTAAAAAATCAGCTGTATTAGGAATGACAGGATTATTCGCATTATCATTAACTGCTTGCGGAAGTAGCGAAGATGCGGCTACTACTTCGAAAGAGTCAGAGCAAGAAAAAACGGAAATTTCCTTATACACCGGTGGATCATTAAATGTAAAAGAATTTTGGCAAGAAGTGATTCCGGCATTTGAAGAAGAGCACCAAAACATCGATGTCGAGCTAGTGTTTCTTCCTGCAGGTCAAGGAGGACAGTCAACTATGGATCGTTTAATCGCTGCAAAGAAAGCGAATAAAGATTCAGAAGTAGATATTTATGAAGGTGGTTTAGCTGACATCGTTGTAGGAGAAGAAGAAGGCCTATTTACAGAGTTGAATGAATCAAATATTCCTAATCTTGCGAATGTAAAGGCGGAGAATTTAGAAGGAACGAATGGTTTGGCTGTTCCTCACCGTGCATCCTCGGTTGTATTAGCGTATAACAGTGACGTAGTTAAAGAAGTACCAGAAACACCTGAAGAAATGTATCAGTGGATTAAGGATAACCCTGGTCGCTTTGCTTATAATGATCCTACAACAGGTGGATCAGGGTCTTCCTTCGTATTAACAACCATTTATAACCAGCTTCCTCCTGAAGCAATGAACGTTCAAGATGAAAGCATTATGGAAGATTGGGATAAAGGATTCGACATTCTAAGTGAGCTAGACTCTTATATGTACCGCGAAGGAGTATATCCGAAGAAGAACCAAGGAACTTTAGACTTATTGGCTAACGGTGAAGTAGATATAATTCCTGCGTGGTCAGATATGGCTTTAGAACAGCTTGATAAAGAGCTTATACCAGAAAATATTAAATTGAAACAGTTGACTCCTGGATTTACTGGAGGACCTGCCTACATGATGCTAGCAGATAATGGAGAAGAAGAAAGAACAGAAGCAGCAGAAACATTTTTGAATTACGTCTTAACACCAGAAGTTCAAGAAACAGTTGTTAACAAAATGTACGGATACCCAGGTATTGAGTGGGAGTTCCTTGATGAAGAAATGCAGAAGAATTTTGAAAGTGTATCTGGAGATTACCGCATATTTAATGGTGGGAAACTAGGAGAAGAAGTTAATAAGAGATGGCAAAAGGAGATTGCCTCTCAATGAGTAAAAGAAAAGAAAATTTATTAGGGATAGCGATGGTTATGCCATCGTTTATCTCCCTTCTTATATTAGTTATATGGCCGGTTATGATTTCAATTAAAGAAAGCTTTATGAATGGAGAAGGACAGTTTTCTTTTGAGAATTATATATATGTATTTACAGAACCAATGATGCTTAACAATATAAAGCATACGGTCGTTGTTACGCTAATTTCGTGTATCATTGTATTATTTATTAGCTATTTTATTGCCATCTATTTACGATTTACTTCAAGTAAAATCGCTAACTTCATAAGAAAAACGTATTTCATCCCAATGTTTGTTCCAGGAATTATAGCAATCTATGGATTTATTAATACGTACCGTGATAATGGATGGATTGCTAGATTAATTGGGCAAGAAAACCTTCCTGTGCTTATGTATGACATTAAAGGGGTAGTCATGATGAATATGTGGTTTAATATTCCATTTACGACTATGCTGTTAGTTTCGGCATTATCGGCGATTCCTGATTCTGTTATAGAAAGTGCGAAAGACGTCGGTGCTACAAAATTAAAGATTTTCTGGAAGTTTATCTTTCCTTTATCTTATAAAACGATGTTAGTAGCAACTACATTTCTATTCATGGGTATTGTAGGGAGTTTTACAGCGCCGTTTCTAGTTGATAGTAATGCTCCTCAAATGCTCGGTGTTTCTATGCAACAGCATTTCTCTGTATATCATGAATTTGGTCAAGCTAGTAGTATTGCAGTCATTATGTTTATTATGTCAGCTGGAATTGGATATTTATACATTCACAGCATGATGAAAGAAGAGAAATAGTACAGAAAAGAGGAAATGTATGATTATCGTTAAAGAAGAATTGCTAAAGAGTGAAGAGGCTTGTACTTACTCCTTTTCACTTGAAGAAGCTGGTTACTATAGTATCAATGCTCAAGTTACTTCAGATACAGACTGGGCCATCAAGGGAAATGAATCTTGTTTAGTAGAAGTCATGCTTGATTTAGAGAATGGGGATGTCATGCGTTTCCATTTTGTTACGTATATGGGCAAAGTATCTCATAACTATAAGGTAAATTTCGGTTACTTACAGCAAGGATCCTATAGCGTGACGATCCGCAATGTTAACAATGCCGTTTGTAACGAGGCGGATATGTATTTGCATCAACTAGAATTAGCTCGTATACCGTTAGATAAGGAACTAACTCTAGTATATAAGCATGCTCCAGTGTTGTATGGTCGAAATCATTTTACAACGTATGATGGCTGTTATACGGATACACCTTTAGCGTTAATGTATTCTTATTACCTCAATGAAGCAGGGCAACTTCAAATTGATTATGAATTTGTGTTTAGTCATGAGGATGAAGGTACGCCAGGTAAGTTACTCATGTCGAAGTGGGGACGTAATACAGATATTGAGTGGTGCTATACCGTTAAATTAGATGCTGATCATTTCGGAGTAATCGAACGAAGTTATCAAGGACCGGAGCATGAATATCGACTCTTTACAGGAGATTTTCTATTACATACGCAGCGACCAATTTTACAAGTGCGTACAACGAATGGAAATTTTGATCACAAGCTGGATTCCAATTATTGTTTTGCGCTTCACCCGGATATTAAATGGGACAAGAAGCTTGAACCACGCGAGAAGTTTATGAAGCAATATAATTACATCAATACCATTATGATCAAAGAAGCCGAACGTCAATTAATAAATCATGAAGAGGATAAACATCGAATTGCACATCCAACAAAATATGTATATGCATTCTTTTATGTTAATGAAGAACATAGAAATGCTGTTATTGATTTAGTATATAAAACAGAAACGGATCGTTATATTAGTTCAGCGCATGATTTTTACCAACCTCCATTCGGATATGGTTCTTATACTGGTGGCTTTGCAAAATTTTTAATTGCTATGGAAATGGATCTAGATTGGTCTGTTCAAGATTTACACGTTCGGTTATTAGATGGAGAGCGTATGGAAATACAAAAAATGGAATTCTATGCTTTACGAGCAAATGGTGCTTTAGAGGAGTTATATAGAGTGGAAGAATCGATTACATTAACGCAAGTAGGAGATTGTAAGCGGGTAAAGGAGGGAGTGTAATGACGCAACTTCATGAATGGAAGACGACTAATTTGTTTGAGACGACAATGTCACTGAATAAAAGTGCGGACCAAAGTCATGTTATGTTTCGTTTCTTTGTGCCTAATGGAATGGATAACATCGAAATAGAATTCTCTTTTGATCCTGTAATGGAAGAGCATTATGAAAATGTGAAAGAAATGATTGAAGAGCACGTTAAATATTATGACCCTAACTTATTAAATAATGAAAATGCTATAAAGAAAATGATGCCCTTGAGAAATTTGTTGACTATCTCAGTTGATGACCCAATAGGTTTTCGAGGGAGCTGCCACCGTTGGGAGCCAATTTCTAAAATTGTCGTTCAAGATGAAGACTCAACACCAGGAATGTTAAATCGAGAAACAAAAAGCGGAATGTGGAATATAATTGTGAATTGTCACTCAATTGTAACGGATGAGTGTAAAGTACACGTGAAAATTGATGGAAAGCATAAAGAATCGTTGACAAAGCGATGGTATCATCAGCCGTTACACGCACCACAATTCCCATTAAAAACGCATGAGGCTATCAGCGATTCAGCAAGAGAAGAATATGTATGGACGAAATCAGAAATACATACCCATACGAATCATAGTGACGCTTCTCAAACGATAAACCAATTGTTAGAGAAAGCTAAACAACTGGATATTCAATGTGTGGCGGTCACGGACCATAATACAATGAGTGCAGTCGAGCACGTTCAGCGATTGGAAGAGCAGTATGGTATAAGAATTATAAGAGGCATTGAATGGACAACATTTTACGGGCATTTATTAACACTAGGCTATGATCATGTGACAGCAATTAATTGGAGTAAAGTAGGACCTATTTCCTTAGAAGAGAGTATACAGGAAATAAAGAAAGAAGGAGCCATTGCAGGTATTGCCCATCCGTTTCGACCAGGATCTCCTTTTTGCACTGGATGTCATTGGGAGTATGCAATGGATAATATTTCACAAATCGATTTTATAGAAGTGTGGAATGGGGAAAATCCTCATAAAGATAAGTATAATATGGAAGCTTTCCAATTGTGGACGGACTTGCTGAATAAAGGCCATCAATTGGCGGCTACATGCGGGAGAGATTGGCACAACCAAGATACGGATAAAGAGATTGCATTCTTATATACGAATGTACCTAGCACTTATTCAAATAAAGATTTTCTTCATGCTATTGTACAAGGACACTCATTCATTACATTAGGTCCGACTATTGATTTTCGTTTAAATGATTGTTATATACCTGGAGATAAAGTGAGTATTTATGATGGGGAAGTACTTTCCTTCAACGTAAGCATTGGTAATAGTATAGAAGATTACACCGTCATAATTGATTCCAATATAGGGATAATTGGTAAGGAAACATTAAATCATTATGAGAAGGTATTGGATAATAGTGAGGATATAATTTGGGTTAGAGCTTGTGTGTATTCATTCAATAAAACATTAATCGCTTTTACCAACCCAATATATATAATGCATAAATAATGAGTAAACGTACAAATCCCACATTAATCTCTTTCGCAAGCATTATTTTTATTGAACAAATATTTAGGGTAATTCAGGGTAACATTGATATTCTAGTACTTGGTCGCGTATCTCATGACGCGGTCGCTGCAGTAGGTGTCGTAAATCAAATCATTGCAATTTGCATTGTAGTGATTAGTATTGCATCAATTGGTACGAATGTAATATTAGCTCAATATGTAGGAGAATATAACTTTACTAAAGTAAAGGTCGTATTATTCAACGGTTTATTTATGGCCATCGTTATGGGAATGGCTCTAGCAGTCGTTACATTTAGTTTTGCGGATTCTTTACTTGAATTAATGGGGTTAAGTGGAATACACCTAACTTATGGAACGTATTTCCTTAAAATCGTTTCCGTCTCTCTATGTTTACATGCTGTTAATATGATTTGTTTAGTGTATTTACGTAACATGCAGCAAAAGAAGCTAATTATTTCTACTTTATGTTTAGCTACACTGATTAATATCACAGGTAACATTGCAGGAGTATATTTCTTTGAACAAGTAGAAAGCATTTTAATATGTGTTGCTAGTATGACGGTATTGTCTCATTTATTAACATGTATAGTATATAGCTATGTACTTATCTCTAACAAAGTTATTCCGTTTAAAACAACTATAATGAATAAAAAGCACATGAAAAGCATTGCCTCTATTGGTGCTCCTTCGGCTGCTGAACACTTTTCTTATTTGTTCTTTCAGTTGTTCCTATCTTGGATTATTATTCAATGGGGGATAGATCAATTAAAAGCAAAAACGTATATGCAATCATGGGCTGAATATATATTTCTTGTCTCTATTACAATTGGGCAGGCTACGCAAATACTAGTAGGACAGAAAATTGGTGAAAAAAAATATAATGACCTTCGTTCTATCGTAAACAAAAGTGTACGGATCAATATTGTTCTTTCCACAACGCTAAGTTTATTCTTATATGCTATTAGTGATTTTGTTATTGACTTTTATGATATACATGATGACATTGCGCGATATATAAAGCCAATCATATTACTAACGATACTTATTGAGCCATTGCGAGCTATTAATGTAAATATGGTTAGCTCTTTATACGCTACTCGTGATACAAAATATCCAATGGTAATTAACGTTTTATCATTATGGGGAATAATGGTTCCGTTCATTCTTGTGTTTAACGGTCATTTAACGATCATATCAGTATGGGTGATGATGATCGTTGATGAGTTCCTTCGCGCAATACTCCTTTCAATTAGATGGAGAAAAAGAGTTTCAAGAATAAGCCATACCCATCAAGTGGTTTAATTAGAAAACGCAATCTTTATGGTTGCGTTTTTTTGCATGGTATAATGTACATAAATTAGGAATGGGGAGGTTCTTTCATGAAATTAAATTCATTTGAGAAATTTGAGTTTATAGCACATATTGTTATCTTATGCTTAGCTCTTGCTAGTATAGCTTCTTATGTTATTGGATATTTTGGATGGTTGTATCTTATAGTTGGGATTTTGCTTGCTGTGAATAGTTTTATAAGGTTGTACATTGTTGTGAAGCGGGGAATGTTAAGGTCTGAAAGGACTCACTCCTAGCTTGTTAAGAAATTGTTACTAATTTGTGAAATTTGCCTTTTGAAAGCGTTTATATAGTATAATATTGGTGTAACATCATTATAAGACTAGTGGAGGGAATTAGCTATGAAAAGTGCACGTTGGCATGCAGCTAAAGACATAAGAGTAGAAGAGATTCCAGCACCTGAGGCAACTGAAGGTAAAGTCAAAATTAAAGTTAAGTCAGCAGGTATTTGTGGTAGTGACTTGCACGAATATACGGTTGGACCTATCTTTATCCCAGTAGGCGAGAATCATCCAGTCAGCCAAGATAAAGCGCCAATTGTTATGGGGCATGAGTTTGCTGGAGAAGTAGTAGAAGTAGGTGAAGGTGTTACAAAAGTAAAAGTAGGCGATAACGTTACTGTTGAGCCATTATTATATTGTGGTAAATGTGATGCTTGTAAACAAGGTCGTTATAACATTTGTGAATCAGTTGGTTTCCACGGTTTAGCTGGTGGCGGCGGTGGTTTTGCTGATTATACGACAGTTGATGAACATATGGTACATAAAATGCCTGAAGGATTGTCCTTTGAACAAGGAGCACTTGTAGAGCCAGCGGCAGTAGCTTTACATGCTGTTCGTTTAAGTAAAATAAAAGCAGGAGATACAGCTGCTGTATTTGGAGCAGGACCAATTGGGTTATTAGTTATTGAAGCATTGCGTGCGGCAGGTGCATCTGAGATTTACGCTGTAGAGCTATCTGAAGAGCGTGCGGCAAAAGCATTAGAGATTGGTGCAAAAGCAGTAATTAATCCAAAAGAAGAAAATGTTGTAGAAAAATTAACAGAACTTACAGCGGGTGGAGTAGATGTTGCTTTTGAAGTAACAGGTGTTCCGATCGTACTTCAACAGTGTATTGATTCTACTAACCATGCTGGTGAGACGATGATCGTAAGTATTTGGGAAAGCGGCGCGGAAATTATGCCAAATAATTTAGTATTAAAAGAACGCTCTATTAAGAGTACTTTGGCATATCGTAACGTATTCCCGGCAGTTATGGAATTGATGATGCAAGGTTACTTCCCAGCAGAGAAACTTGTGACAAAGCGTATCTCTCTTGATGAAATAGTGGAAGAAGGCTTTGAAACATTAGTAAATGAAAAGACACAAGTGAAGATCTTGGTTCAACCATAAAAGAAGTAAAAGCTGCTTACCTATGAAAAGGTGAGCAGCTTTTTTACGTTCATGTAAAAGGTTTTTTGGCAATAAAAGAGCTTTCCCTTCATAGCAGGAAAGCTCTCATCAATAATGTTTATGCTTTTTCTGTTGTCGGTGTAACAGCTTCTTCAAGAAGGATATCTAGCTGTTGTGTGTAGCTTGTCACTTGTTCATCATTCCAACCGAACTGTTCAGCCATGTACTGGATAACAGATTGCTTGTGTTCCTGTACCCAGTGAATGTTAAAGAAAAGTGCTCCTGTGCGACGGATAAAGAAGTCGACAGGTTTCGCTGTACTTTCTTCGTGGATAGCGTAAGTGAGCATAGCGTAAACAAGTGGATCTAATCCTGCTTGTTGTGCTTCCTGCTGCTTGTGACGATACGTATCGAACACTTTATCTACGTTTGCTCCGTATAATTGGACAAGAAATCCAGCTTGTTCAGAAGATAATCCAAAGGCAGCAGCTTCTTCGATTTTACGTTGTTTGAATTTCTGGAATCCTGCTGCTCCACCTACTTCACCACCTGCAATAGGCATTTCTTTTGTTTGTGTTCCAGGGTACTGCTGATTGTTTATATCTTTCAAATAACCTACAACACGGTCAACGACGCTTTCTGCCATTTTGCGGTATCCTGTTAATTTACCACCTGCAATAGATAAAAGGCCTGAGTCCGATTCGAATATCTCGTCTTTTCTAGAGATTTCAGATGGGTCTTTGCCTTCCTCGTGAATGAGTGGACGTAAGCCAGCCCAACTTGACTCTACATCATCAGCTGAAATAGATAAGGAAGGGAACATATAGGCAATGGCTTTAAGAATATAGTCACGATCCTCTTGTGTCATGGTTGGATGCGCTATGTTTCCTTTGTATACCGTATCTGTTGTTCCAACGTATGTTTTTCCATCTCGCGGAATAGCGAATACCATGCGACCATCTGGCGTATCGAAGTAAATCGCTTGTTGTAATGGAAATGTTTCTTTATCAAAAACAAGGTGTACGCCTTTTGTTAGTTGAAGGGTTTTGCCACGTTTAGAACCGTCGATTTCACGAAGCGTATCCACCCATGGACCACCAGCATTGACGATTTTCTTGGCGTATATTTCATGCTGCGCACCGTTTAACTGGTCTTCTATTTTAACACCAACTACCTTACCGTCTTTATAAATTAAATCGGTTACTTTTGCATAGTTTAGAGCACGCGCTCCTTTTTGTACGGCTTTCTTCATTACTTCAAGTGTTAATCTTGCATCGTCAGTACGGTATTCAACATAGTAGCCACTGCCACGAAGACCTTCTTGCTTTAATAATGGTTCGCGTTTCTTGGTTTCTTCTTCGGATAACATTTTACGACGTTCGTGCTTTTTAACGCCTGCTAAAAAGTCATATACGCGTAGTCCAATATTCGTGGAGAATGGTCCGAATGTTCCCCCTTTGTGGAATGGAAGCAGCATCCATTCAGGTGTAGTGACGTGAGGCCCATTTTGATACACGATTTCACGTTCTTTCCCTACCTCTGCGACCATTGCTACTTCAAACTGTTTCAAATAACGAAGTCCGCCATGAACGAGTTTCGTAGAGCGGCTTGATGTACCAGCGGCGAAGTCTTGCATTTCTACTAGACCAGTAGAAAGTCCACGTGTAGTAGCATCTAATGCAATACCTGCTCCTGTAATTCCTCCGCCAATGACTAAAACGTCTAAATCATTCTGTTTCATCTCTTCATAAAGTGCATCACGCTGTAAACTAGAAAAATGATTCATTTCCCATCGCTCCCTGTTGTAAGTGTTAATCGGTGTTCAAGTGGCAGGGCTATAAAGTATTTGTCGTGTTCATTTCTCTGTTATAAACACAAAAAAGAGACCACAAATCGCTTTATAGCTCTAGCCATAAAGGACTTGTGGTCTCTCCATTTCTCCCACCGAGTCATGTTAACTTGTTGATTTCATTATAGCACACATTGCTGTAATATCCAATCCATTGCTTAACTAAATGTGCCTTCTTTCCATGAAATGAATTCCTATCCCCATCATGACAACACCCATTAATAATAATATGCTAATTGGATAGAGCAGTTGCTCGAAAGAATAATTATACAGAACGGCTCCTTTTAGAATTTCCATCCCGTATGTTAGTGGGTTTATTTTCGATAATGTGATAAGAAGTGGAGATTCTACGATTTCTAACGGCCAAAATGCACCACCAATCATCGCCATGCTGACTGCAACAATAGGAACGACTGCATTGAATTGTTGGACCGTCCTCACGGTGGCAGTAATGAAAATGGCTAAAGCAACAATTGTGAAGACGTATGGAATTAATAGGGTCAATGTGCTCATAAACTTTTCGTGAAAATCTACTTTGAATATAAACTTGAAAATGCTAAAAATAAGGACCGTTTGTATATAACCTTGGAAAAAACTAAAAATTAAATTAGCGGTATACATTTCCCACTTTTTCACGGGGGATAGTATCATCCGATCCCATATTCCGTCCTTTTTGTCTAGTAAAATAGGAAGGACGTTGTAGCATATCGTGTAAATGATGAAGAAAAGGCTATATCCAAATAATCCTTGAAATGTGGAGTTATATTGCTTTGTTTCTGTGTTTTGAAAGTTGTTGTAATCAATCGTGAATATCGGTTGATTTACCGCTTGATTCATATTGTTGAGTAGTGCTTCCGCTTGCTCCTCATTCGTAATATTCGCTGCATTAAGAATATTTTGTTGTTGAGAATGGTTCATGTAAGCCTGACGTATTGTACTTTCAACTAATTGTGTGTTAAAGGAGTTTACCCCTACAATTAATTGGAAGTTATCTTCATTTAATTGCACACCGACCTCTGCTTTATGTTTTTCTATAACCTGCTCCATTTCCTCTTGGTCCATTTCCTTAAATTCAAAAGCAGTTGATTGCTGAAGGGATTCTATGATTGATGTACTTCGTATACTATCATCTGTGATTGTAATAGGTACTGTAATGCTAGAATTTCCGCCTGTCCCTCCTATCATGAGGGCAAACCCGATGGCCATCGCTGTAAAAATAAGAAATGTCCAAGGATGTCTCATAAACTGCGTGCACTTTATCCTTAATATAGCTCTCATATGCTTTGCCCCCTTTTCGGAAAACTAGTGGCAGCAATGACTGTCATTGTTAATCCAAATAAGACGAGATAGATTATGTGTGTGCTTACATCCATGAACGACTCTCCTTTTAAAATGCTGAGATAAGCCGTCATTCCAGCTCCATTGGGTGTTATCGTTCCTAAAGCATGAACTAATGATGAATAATTCCCGAAAGGAAAGAAGCTTCCTCCGACAAAAGACATTAAAACAACGATAATATTGGAGAATACATTGGTAATGGTTTCAGAGTGTAGTCGATAACTAACTGCTGTTAACAATACCGTGATTCCCCCTACGGCAACAGAGAAAGCTAAGGATACCAGTAACATATCTGAAATATTAGGCCAACTAACATCTAAGACGGTCCAAGAAAAGGTGAAAATAATCATAATTTGAAGGAAGCTGAAAAGGATACCAGAAAATAATACCCCAGTGAAGAATACCCATCTAGATATGTCCCCTATAATTATTCGATTAAATACGTACATTCTCTTCTCCATAAATGCTACAGCACCAATTGTGGATGCGATGTATAATACATTCATTACGGTCATTCCTACTGTATAATAGGCTGAAGCTGAAATTGTATTGGTTTGATTAATGGTTTTTTTTGTAGCATTGAAAATCGAGGATTCCACGGCAAGTGCTTGTTGATCAATGGATTGCTGCTTTAAAAAGGCTTGAAGTGTTAGTTGGTGTTGAAAGTTATCAACAAGATCACTGACGATGCTAGTAGCAATCGGCTGTTGTTCATTCTCATAAATGCGTAGCACAGGTGCCTCGTCTTTTTCTAATAATGAGTGGCTTAACAAATCGTATGTGAAAGATGGTGGTACCTCAATGATGGCAGTATAGGATTCATCCTGTAATGCGTTTTGTTTTTGTTCTAAAGGTATTTGTTCTACGGTAATTATTTCTTCTAATGATTCATGTTGCAAGAGAGAGGTGAAAGCTTGTATAGGAGTCATCCCTATTGCAGTATGTTCGTTGATTGGTTCGCCATTTGTTTCGTCTAACAGTTGTTGTATCTGCTTTGTTTCGGATTGGTGCTCTATTATAGCAATTTTGGCGTTTATAGGAGAGGAACTTCCGTCCATTGTTCCACCTAAAGCATTCCCTAATATAAAAATGAGTATAATTGGTAATCCAATAAGTAATACTATCTGCATCGGATTTCTAATAAATAAAAGCGCTTGTTTTTTTATAATTTGTTTAATCACTTTTTATCACCTCAATCCCTTAATGCTCTACCAGTAAGATGTAGGAATACGTCTTCTAAGGTAGGGGTTTCTACATGGATAGAAAGCAATTCAATCGACGCTTCTTCAGTCATGTGGATAAGAATAGGGAATAGGTTCGCTTTTTTGTCAACTGTAATCTTAATTTCTTTCCCTTTCATTTTGATGTTATTCACTAATGGATGTTCTGATAAAGCGTGTGTAAATGTTTCTTTCACGTTGGTGACTTGAATTGAGATTATTTTTTCAGAAGAAAGGATTTGTTTTAATTCTTCTTTCGACCCAGCCGCAATAAGCTGCCCTTGATCCATAATGTATATCCGATTACAGAGAAACTCGACTTCCTCCATGTAGTGACTTGTGTAAATCACAGTCATATTCTTTTCTGTATTTAGTCTTTGTACTGTTTCTAGAATGTGCGTGCGGGATTGAGGGTCAATACCGACAGTGGGTTCATCCATAATTAGTAGTTCTGGTTCGTGTAATAAAGCAACACCAATATTTAATCGGCGCTTCATCCCGCCGGAGTACTCTTTTACAAGATCTTTGCTTCTTTGGGTTAATCCAATCACGTCTAACACATCAGCTATTCTTCGTTTTAATGCTTTGCCTTTCAGTTGGTATATTCGTCCAAAGAAAGCTAAGTTTTCTTCTGCGGTTAAATCGTCATATAAAGCAATTTCTTGAGGCACGATTCCGGTTACTTTTCGTAGTGGGGAAGGTGACTTTAAAATGCTTTTGTGAAGATAACGTACATCGCCTGTTGTCGGTGTAATGAGAGAAGACATCATGGAAATGGCAGTTGATTTTCCAGCTCCATTAGGACCGAGTAATCCAATGACTTCTCCTCTTTCAATAAACATATTCATATTTTTGACGGCATACGTTTGATGGAATTTTTTTGATAAGTCAACAAGTTCTAACATATAGCAACTCCTCCTCTACCAATAGTGTACGGTAAGAGGAGGGGGATGGCATACTATCTTAAGTCATAAAAAGCTGCATAGAGGGGTGACGGAGGTCATTCTTTTCCGATGCTAATCAATCAAATCATGCTTAACGGCATAAATCGCAAGTTGTGTACGGTCTCTCAAGTCCGTCTTGTGTAGCACTTTTGTGATATGGTTTTTCACAGTTCCAATGGATAAATGTAAGACGGAAGCAATCTCTTTGTTAGTTTTCCCCTCACCGACTAATTTCGTAACGGCAAGTTCTCTTTCCGATAAAGCAACTGTTAAAGGTGGTGTAGCATGTGCAGGACGCTTAAGCAACTTAGGCATTACTTTTGCGGCTACATCATCATGAAGAATCATGCCACCATTCATGCAGCTATACACAGCTTCAATCAATTTGTTTGATTCCGCAGTTTTTAGTAAATACCCATTTGCGCCTTCTTTCAGTGCTTCGATAACATACTCATCATCATTAAAAGTGGTTAAGATTAAAATTTTGATAGATGGCCATTTTTGTTTAATCATTCTGGTCGCTTCAATGCCATTCATAACAGGCATACGAACGTCCATCATAATAAAATCCACAACATACTTATGTAATAGTTCCATTGCTTCTTGGCCGTTACTTGCCTCGTGAGCGACAATGATACGATTATCTTGTTCTAGGATAACCTTTAATCCTTGTCGCACGATAGGTTGATCTTCTACTAATAGTACTCGTATCATGATGATGCTCCTTTACTTTATGGAATAGTACCAAATACAATAAATGACTCATTTGTTTGCTGGATGGTTAAGGTTCCTTCCACTTCTTCTATTCGTTTCTTCATGTTAGTTAACCCGAACCCATATGAAAAGGATACGGGTTGGAAGACAGCATTCCGTATCTCAAAAGACAAGTCTGAAGTGGCGGAAGTTGCTAACGTTACTTTCGCTTCGCGTGCTTGAGAGTGTCGCATAGCATTTGTTAAAGCTTCTTGAATGATGCGATAAAGGACAACACTCTTCTGATTTGTTAAAGGGAAAGATAGGGCACCTTGTTTAATCGTAAATTGTACATGTAAATGACTTTCTGCCTCTAATTTTCTTATTAATTGAACAACAGATGAAATCCCTTCATGTTCTTCTGTTTGTAATGCTGTGACAGCTGTTCGGGTTTCTTCTAGGCTATTTTTGGCCATTTTCTTAAGCTCATTATAGTTAATGTGTGGGTTCTGAATGGATAGTACTTCTAATTTCATAATTAGGGCGGTTAACTGATGACCAACAGAATCATGAATATCTCTTGCAATTTTGGCTCGTTCCTCAATTCTTGCATTATTATTAGCTGTAACATTTAAACGTTTTGCTTTGCGATATTCCTCTAATAAATCTTCGTACATCATTTTTCGCTCATTACGTTCAAAGACAATTTGGTGGTAAGTTACCAAGACAATCATAAATAGAGAGACGATAAGGATGGATTCAATAATTCGTTCTCCTGTTATGAAAGCAGTTAGTATGGATAAACTTCCATTTACCGCTAGTAAGACCTTCAAAAGAGAAGGAGAGAGGTGGTAAGTTGCATCGATTGTTAACGACTGAACATACAAGATTGGTAGAAGGGAACCATTTCCTAATACAAGTGCATGCCCTAGCCCGATTAAAGTAAGGAAAACATAGATGGTTGTGGTAGCTCTTCGTAATGAAATAAGAAAAAATAAGCTTAGAGATAAACTGAAGAGAAGGATGCTAAGGGCGACGTATGTACTATCTGTTGAAATAAGTAAAATCCATAAGCTGCTGAAAAAAATAGTCCTCATTAGAAATATTTTCATGCGTGCATCAAACCTTTCCGGAAGGTATACACCATAAATATACCAAAAAACGGTTGAAATGAGAATGGTAGGTATAAGAAAACCTCTATGATGTATAGGAAATCATAGAGGTTAATAGAAGATATTTTATTTAAACGCTTGTGCTGCTTTTACAGCTTTCTTCCATCCTGAGTAACGCTCGTCACGAAGCTCTTTAGAAATAGCTGGTTCGAAGGATTGATCTACCTTCCAGCGTTGCTGAATTTTATCTTTGTTATCCCAGAAGTCAACAGCAAGACCTGCTAAGTATGCGGCACCAAGTGCTGTTGTTTCATTGACAGTTGGGCGTTCAACTTCTGAATCAATAATATCACTTTGGAATTGCATAAGGAAGTTATTCTTTACTGCTCCACCATCGACGCGGAGTTTCTTTACTTCAAGTCCAGAGTCATTTACCATGACATCTAAAACGTCTTTCGTTTGATAAGCGATAGACTCTAGCGTTGCACGGATAAAATGATTTTTAGATGTACCACGAGTTAAGCCAAATACCGCTCCTCTTACATCACTATCCCAGTAAGGTGTTCCAAGTCCAACAAATGCAGGAACAACATAAACCCCTTCTGTTGAATCTACTTGGGTTGCGAAGTCTTCACTTTGTGGAGAGTCTTCGATCATTTTTAAGCCGTCTCGTAACCATTGAATAGCAGAGCCAGCTACGAAAATACTACCTTCTAACGCGTATTCTACTTTTCCGTCTAAGCCCCATGCAATTGTAGTTAATAGTCCGTGTTTAGAAGGGACCGCTTCTTCTCCAGTATTCATTAACATAAAGCACCCAGTACCATATGTGTTTTTCGCCATGCCTTTTTCGAAGCATGCTTGCCCGAATAATGCCGCTTGTTGGTCCCCTGCAACTCCTGCAATTGGTACTTCATTGCCAAAGAAGTGGTAATCAATTGTATGTGCATAAATCTCAGATGACGGGCGAACTTCTGGAAGCATAGACATTGGCACGCCAAGAATATCTAGTAATTCTTCATCCCATTTTAATTCATAAATGTTATACATTAATGTACGAGAAGCATTGGAGTAATCGGTAACGTGTGCTTTTCCACCTGACAGTCGATAAATAAGCCATGTATCAATAGTACCGAACATGAGCTGGCCATTATCTGCTTTTTCACGCGCGCCTTCTACGTTATCAAGAATCCATTTTACTTTTGTACCGGAGAAGTAAGGATCTAATAGTAGACCAGTTTTGTCACGGAACTTCTCGTTTAAGCCTTGGGCACGAAGCTCGTTACAAATGTCTGCCGTTTGACGTGATTGCCATACAATCGCCTTATAAATAGGTCGACCAGTTTCACGATCCCATACAACTGCTGTTTCCCGTTGGTTCGTGATTCCAATACCAACGACTTGTTTTGCTTCAATTTCCGCTTTACGCAGCACTTCTGCTATGACAGCGAGTACCGATGTCCAGATTTCATTAGCATCATGCTCTACCCAGCCTGGCTTAGGGAAAAATTGCTGAAATTCCATTTGTGCCGTTTCAACAATATCACCATCATGATTAAACAGAATAGCTCGTGAGCTCGTTGTCCCTTGATCAATAGATAAAATATATGTTTCCATATTTCCCATCTCCCTTTTGTAAATAATATATCCTTATGTTTATGCGCTAGCGCTTTCAGAATGATGCTTTGATGTTTTTGCCTTCTGGATTTCTTTCTGAGCTGCTAGTAAGAAGATTGCTAGAATGATTGCAGTAAAGGCCCAAAAGGTAACACTATATTCTCCAGTGAAAATCGCTTTGTAAAACAAAGCACCGTAAACCCCGCCAACAATAGGTCCAAATAATGGAACCCAGGCATAACCCCAATTCGATCCGCCTTTTCCAGGTATCGGTAATAGCATATGAGCAATACGAGGTCCAATATCACGGGCTGGGTTAATCGCATAGCCAGTTGCTCCTCCTAGTGACATACCAATTGCTACAATCAATAATCCTACTATAAATGGATTTAATCCTTGAGTAAATTCATTCGCACCAATAAATAATAATCCCATAACAAGCATAAATGTACCGATTATTTCACTAACGAAGTTTGATAAAGGACTGTTGATTGCAGGATCTGTTGAGAAAACAGCTAGTTTTGCCCCTTTGTCTTCTGTTGCATTCCAATGAGGTAAGTAGTTTAAAAAGACAATAACCCCACCAAGGAAAGCCCCGATAAATTGCCCTGCTAAGAAAGTAGGTACTTGACTCCATGGAAATTCCCCAATCATGGCAAAGCCAATCGTAACCGCAGGATTAATATGGGCACCGCTTACATTTCCTACTGCATAGACACCCATTGTTACAGCTAATCCCCATCCTAACGTAATGAGCACCCATCCAGTACCTTCTGCCTTTGATTTCTTTAGTACGACGCCACCGACGACACCGCCACCAAAAATTATTAAGATCATTGTACCAATCAATTCGGCTAAAAATTCTGTCATCTCAACACACCTTCCTTATATAAAACCGTTTATTAGTAGGGACAACTAAAAAAACCACACGTTACAATGTACACTTCTCTTGTTGAGATGTACATAGGAAACGTGTGGCTCTCCAATTCTCCGCACTTTGTTAACTTAATATATACTTTAACGTAAACTTGTAAGCGGTGTCAACACATTTTTGTCACTAATCTGTAACTTTTCAAACACATTAAGGCGTATTAGAAGTCAAAGAGTTCTTTTACAGATGATGTAACTGCGATGGCGCCACCATCAATAGCGTTTTGCACATCCTCTTCCGTACGAATAAGTCCGCCAGCGATAACAGGAATTTGTACTTTGTCATAAATTTCTTTAATCAATTTCGGGACTAGGCCAGGTAGCACTTCAATATAGTCTGGTTGCGTCTTTTGAATAAGAGATAAATTGTGTTCAAGCGCGTGTGAATCTAACAAGAATAGGCGCTGAATAGCGATTAGTTTCTGTTTCTTTACGCGAGAAATAACGTTTGCACGTGTAGAAATAATTCCGTGGGGTTTAATTTCATTACATAGAAACTCAATAGCATATTCATCCGTTTTTAGACCTTGAATTAAATCAGCGTGGATAAGCACTTTTTTGTTGTGCCGTTTTGCAAGGTGGACGAGACTTTTCACTTGAGAAACTCGAACTTCAAGCAAAATAATAAATTCGGCGTTCGATTGAATTAGCTTCTCGAAATCTTTAATATTACGTGCTGCGGGTAGGACGCGGTGGTTGGAAAACATGTTATACACCTTCCTTTCTAACCAGTCATAATAACGAATTATATTCTATCATAATGGATGACATAAATTTAAGCGAGAAATTGAGTTGTCGCAAGTTCTCTTGTACAATGACATACAGTATAAAGATTTTTACGAAAAAGGTGTTGTGTATGCAATATATTGTCATAGGTGGAGGAATACTAGGGGCTTCCGCAGCTTATCATTTAGCTAAGTCGGGTGCTTCTGTTACGATAGTCGATCGGCAAGATAAAGGGCAAGCTACAGAAGCAGCTGCAGGAATTATATGTCCTTGGCTTAGTCAGCGTCGTAATAAGAAGTGGTATGCACTCGTAAAAGGTGGAGCGAAATATTATCCACAGCTTATTCAAATGTTGAAAGAAGATGGGGAAACGAATACAGGATACAAGAAAGTCGGAGCACTGAGTTTACATACGGAAGAGAAGAAATTAGATCAAATGATGAAGAGGGCGATGAAACGCAGAGAGGATGCCCCGGAAATTGGCGAGATAACGAAACTATCACCTGCCGAAACCAAGGCGTTATTTCCACCATTGTCTGAAGAATATGGAGCGATTCATGTAAGTGGCGGAGCACGTGTTAACGGAAGTGCGCTACGACAAGCATTGCTAAATGCAGCACAAAAAAATGGTGCATTATATATAAATGAACATGCTGAAATTGTCATAGAACACAACAAGGCAATAGGAGTACGTGCTGGAAGACAAACCATTTATGCAGAGCACATCATTGATACTGCCGGTGCATGGTCTAAGCAGTTGCTACAACCACTTGGTGTGGATTTTGCTGTAACACCACAGAAAGCACAAATTATTCATATCGATTTGCCTAATGTAGAAAATAAAGATTGGCCAGTGGTTATTCCGCCGACAAATAAGTACTTACTTACCTTTGGTGGAGGGAAAATGGTGATAGGCGCTACCCATGAAGACGATAAGGGGTTTGATGAACGTGTAACGGTAGAAGGAGTGTTCGATATTCTTGATAAAGTTATCGCAATAGCTCCTGGCTTAGGCGATGCTACGTATGAAACTACGAAAGTCGGTTTTCGCCCTTATACCCCGGATTTCTTACCTGTATTTGGGTTCCTTCCTGGCTATGAAGGCATTTCTCTAGCGAATGGATTAGGGGCGTCAGGATTAACGAGTGGACCGTATTTGGGAGCAGAATTAGCAAAGTTTCTTCGTGGTGAGGCTACAGAGCTAGATCCTAGTCTTTATAACGTATCAGAAGCAATTAAGTAAGAGAAAGCAGCATCCTTTAGATGGGGTGTTGTTTTTTTATTTTCTGTTCATTTCTTGCTTCCTATATGAATATCCTACCTATGAAAGGTGGGGCTTTCTATGGAAGTGCAAATGGTGGAATGGTGGACATTGGCGCTCTTAAATGCAGCGCTTGCGCAATTGAAACAACGTAGCGGCTTGAATTGGTTTCTGTTGTCTGTGTTTATCGGTCCTCTTGCGACATTGTTGCTCGTTTTTTTGGATAGAGATAAGGGAGAAATTGAAGAATAGGATATGTGTAATAATTATTCATGCAGCACAGCCTGTCCTCATATACTAACGTTATATGGGGAGGGGGAAGGCAATGTTGTTTTGGTGGGGAATCGTCTTATCGGCATGCGTCACAATCATCGGGGCACTTCCTGTTATATGGCTACGTCACTTGTCGCACCGTGGTAAAGATATAGTGCTAGCATTTACAGCTGGAATTATGGTCGCTGCCTCTACGTACGGTTTAATTCCCGCGGCATTACAACTGTCCAACCTTTATGTATTGGTTATCGGTATTTTATTCGGAACCATTGTGTTGATGATTCTTGAAGTGATTGTACCTCATCATGATTTAGAGCATACGTCACCACCGCGTGAAGATGTTCGTATCCTGTTGTTTTTAGTAGCCATGTCTTTACATAACGTACCTGAAGGATTGTCGGTCGGGATGAGTTATGCGAGTACTTATCAAGATCTCGGACCAATGGTTGCATTCGCAATCGGATTGCAAAATATTCCGGAAGGGTTTCTAGTAGCATTATTTCTTATTATGCAAAAGGTGAGTAAGGGAACCGTGTTTTTTTATACTGCTTTTACAGCGTTCATTGAATTATGTGCGAGCATGGTAGGTGTTCTCTTTGGTGGTATGATAAGTGATGTTGTTCCTTACGGGTTAGCATTTTCTGCAGGGGCCATGTTATTTATCGTTTATAAAGAATTAATACCTGAAAGTCATGGGGATGGAAATGAACGAATGGCTACCTTCTCATTTATTATGGGCTTTGTTGTTATGGTTGTACTTACTAATTTGTTGCGCTAAAACAAGGTGTACAAGCGTAATTTGTACACCTTGTTAATACCTTAGCTTTAATAGGACATCACGAATATATTCATCTGCTAAAATAGTATCTTTATGTTTTCGCGTTATTTCTGTTAATGCTACATCGTGGTAGAAGAATTCAGTGAAGAACTTGACCAGTGGACGTGATCTCGTTTGAATAGCGTGCCACTGTGTTTGTTCCATTCCAGCGAAAAGCATTTCTGTTTCATCTGTAATAATTATTCTACTTCTTTCCAACGTTTCATGTTGAGGGTCAGGTATTAATGTAGAGAGGCTAGAGATGGTTGTATCTAGTGTGCCGATGGAGTGAATAGCAACCGTTACACCATTTTCCTCTTTTGCTTCAAGGTCAGGAATGTATTGCCATAAGTCATCTGACCAACCAGAAATCGTAATAGAGGTAGTTGCTTGTTGAATCATGTTCTTAATTAAAACTTGAATGGATTGATTATCTTTCAACGACCATACGCGATCGTCTAGAGGTGTTTTTTGTGCTTTCGTCTCTCTTAATCTCTCCACATTTTCCTCGAATTTTGCTCGTAACTTTTCAATAACTGATTCTAAAGGCAAGGCTGTATAGAGTCGTTTATTCTGTACGGTTGACTCTAGTATCATGCCTTTTTCGCTCATACGTTGAAGTACTTCGTATACTTTTGCTCTTGGTACTTCGGAGTGTTTTACAATAGTCGAGGCGTCTAGAGGTGCTTTTACAGTAATAAGCGCCTGGTACACCTTGCTTTCATATTGCGTAAATCCAAATTGCTGCAACATATCATTTGCTCCTTATTTCGTGCGTTATTTATTTCATCATACCATAGATGTGTACTGTTTATATTCCGATTATCTGTTGCTATCTTGCTCTTGTGGTGCTAAAGTTACTATCATAGTAGTAACTAATTGGAGGGTGGGCGTAATTTGGATAAACGGGTATATTTACTTACAATCGTTTCATTTGTTGTAGGTGTGGTGGAATTAATTATTGGAGGAATATTGGATATCATTGCAATCGATTTAGGTGTTAGCATTGGTGCGGCAGGTTTGCTAATTACTGTTTTTTCCATCGTGTTTGCTTTATCGGCTCCGATATTACTCGTCGTAACTGCGAAAATAGAAAGAAAAAAATTAACACTTATCTCGATTACTGTCTTTTTAGTTGGAATCGTGGTAGCTGTATTTAGTACAACGTATACGATGTTAATGATATCCCGCATCATTACGGCAGCTAGTGGTTCATTACTCGTCTTATTAAGCTTGACGTTGGCTTCTAATATCGTACAGGAGCGTTATCGAGCTCGTGCCATAGGCGTTGTATTTATGGGAATTAGTGCTTCTCTCGTACTAGGTGTACCTGTTGGATTAATGTTAGGAAATGCATTTGGCTGGCGTGCTCCGTTTGTGTTGATTATGGGATTAACGGTTATTGCAATGTTAGGCGTATATATGTTTATGGAACCAATTAAACCGAAACCGCCAATTCCGCTTCGAGTTCAATTACGTACGCTAAAGGATCGGAAAATATTGATGGCCCAATGTGCTTCATTCCTCTTTCTAACGGGGCACCTTACATTGTACGCATACTTAACCCCGTTTTTAAAAACAATTGTGGGGCTAAGTGGGACGTGGGTAAGCATAGCTTATTTATTATTTGGCTTTGCGGCAGTTGCCGGTGGTGGTATAGGAGGTGTAATAGCAGATCGGTTTGGCTCTAAGCCTGCTATTATTGGTATTATTACGGCCTTTGGGATAACAATCTTTGTCATTCCTTATACAACTGTCTCTCTTCCACTGTTCCTTGTTGTTATGATTGTGTGGGGAATGCTAAGTTGGTCTATTACTCCAGCGATGCAAAGCTATTTAATAGAAGCGGCTCCGGAATCATCCGATATTCAACAAGGATTAAATAATTCTGCTCTTCATCTAGGGATTGCGTGCGGCTCTTCTATTGGTGCGATTGTCATTGAGCGGGCTTCCGTTGAGTATAATGCAACAGTAGGTGGATTGTTTATTATTTTGTCTCTTGGTGCTACGTTTCTATCAATGAAAAAAGTCAAAAAAGAAAATACAGCATTCATAAAGCAAAACACGAGCGCCTAAAGCTCGTGTTTTTGTGAGAAGAATCTACTTTATTCTACAAATGTTTCACGTGAAACGTCGATATTTTCTGTCATAATGCGCGTTCTAGCGTTTTGATCTTCTATACCCATTTGCTTGTGCTTCTTCTTCTGTTTGAAATGTTTCTACAGCGGTAACTCTTTCATAAAATTGTCCTCCTGGAATGTGATAAATTCGTTCTCCTTTTGCGTTTTTGTTTCCTTTAATGAGTGAATGCGGTGCTTCTTCTTCACACTTTGATATAATTTCTGCTTCCTGCACTGGTATCCGAATGGTATATCTGTTTTGCTTTCTTGATGAGATGTACCATAGTGTGGCCAAAACACCACTAAAAAAACATAGGCTATACGTGGCAATTTTACTGAGCATTTTCAATCTGATTGTCTCCTTTAGTCTACTATCATTCTTTTTCTGGACTCTACTTAATGGAACATTATAGATTAGTAGCATAATGTGCTTACGATAATCATATATATTTTTAACATTTACCTACTTTTAAAGTGTAGCAAAATACACTACACTTTTATAAGGTGTATTTCATAGTTTCCTATATAAAAGTGAAGAGGTGTTTGAATGAATCGAATAGCGGTATTTTGTGGCTCACGTTTAGGGAATCACGATGCGTATAAACAAGGCGCTATCGCGTTAGGTAAAGCTTTAGCGGAGCAAGGAATTACGTTAGTGTACGGTGGTTCCAGTGTTGGCTTAATGGGAGTGTTGGCGGATACAGTTCTAGAGAATGGTGGAGAGGCAATTGGTGTCATTCCAAACAAATTAGTAGAACGTGAAGTTGCTCATCATAACTTAACAGAATTACACGTTGTGGAAACGATGCATAAACGTAAAGCAAAAATGGCCGAATTATCTGATGCATTTATTACGATGCCAGGTGGAGCAGGTACAATGGAAGAGTTCTTCGAAGTGTATACGTGGGCGCAGATTGGTATTCATAATAAACCGATTGGCTTGCTCAATGTAAATCAATACTACACACCATTAATTTCCTTATTCGACCATATGGTGCAAGAG
Source organism: Pontibacillus litoralis JSM 072002 (assembly GCF_000775615.1). GTDB lineage: Bacteria > Bacillota > Bacilli > Bacillales > BH030062 > Pontibacillus > Pontibacillus litoralis. The sequence goes on along the minus strand of NZ_AVPG01000012.1, from coordinate 32,768 downwards.
AAGTTTTTAACACAAGATAATCGAAATATGGCGATTTTAGAAGAAAATGTAGAGGTATTGCTACAGCGTTTAAGTAAATCACATGTGTAAAGGGAGGCTCTGTTAGGGAGTCTCCTTTTTTACGGTCTGCTGTTTCATCGTGATATAATAGAGGCATAAATGAGTTTAATGAGAGGTGTTCACAGAGAATGCGTAAAGTTTGGAAACGGTTGAGATTTGTATTTAATGTACGGAAGTCTATTCCTTTTTTATTTGCTTTTTTTCGGTCATATGAAGTGGGTAGGTCAAAGAAATGGTTAGCCGCTTTTTTTCTGTTTGGCTATTTCGTACTGCCATTCGATGCGATTCCTGATATTTTTGGTGTTATTGGTTTAATAGACGATATTGCTGTCTTTACATTTGTGCTGCAGCGCATCGTGAAAATGGCGCCACCATCCTTACGTAAGTTGTTTAACGTTGATGATGATCTTTATCGATAATGGAAATGGTAAAGATGTAAGCTAATTCCGCATTTTTCATATCTTTTAACTCTGTTGGTGTAATGCTTGGGGTAGACATGGAGTTCTCTGAAGAGCCTTGCAAGTAAGCTAAATGATACGTTTCCCCTTTTTCTAAAGATGTTTCTTCGGAAATGATACTCCCGTATGTGAAGGAGTTGAACTCGGTGGGAATGGGAATAGTACTGGAACTCAAGCTAGTATCAGAGCCAAATACTAACGTTTCTTCGGTATTTGAATGGTTATAGATTGAAGTAGAAAGTATGTAATCATCGTATTCCGTTTCTAAAAATCCATAAGAACTCATCTTCTCCGTTTGTTCTCCGTCTTCTATCTTCGTAACAGCTAACTTTAAGTCATCGGATTCGTTTAACATTCCATTCACTAAGAAGTATTCTTGCAACTCCGCTGGCTGTTGTTTGACCAATTTTTCTTCCCGTTCTGTTAGTTGTAACGGTTCAATCGTTAGCTTCGTTTCTCTCGTTCTCTCTTCCGCGTTGCATGCAGTAAGAAACAAAATCCCTATTATAATAAAGGCAAGCTTCTTCATGAACTCATCTCCTCCTTGTATTAAATAGTATACCATTGTAATAAGGACGTTTCCTTTCTTTTCACTGATTTTAGTTGACCTTTTTGTGTATTACCATATAAAATGTATGAAACAACAAAAATTGCACTAATGCAAAAGCGTAGTTCAATGAAGAGGTGAAGCATCATGATTGAAGCATTTGTAGAATTAAATCCAATTGTGCAAGCGTTAATTGGTACGTTATTTACGTGGGGGATGACGGCACTAGGCGCATCTTTAGTATTCTTTGTGAAAGGAACGAATCAGAAGTTTCTTGATAGCATGCTCGCATTTGCCGGAGGGGTAATGATAGCAGCCAGTTATTGGTCGTTACTAGCACCAGCAATTGAAATGGCAGAGGGTGGACCTGTTCCTTCCTGGGTACCTGCTGTGGTAGGTTTCTTGTTAGGAGGATTTTTACTTTTATTAGTGGACAAGATGCTGCCAGTTATTAATACAGATCGATATCTCCATGATATTAAAGATAATAAAGCGAAGAATCGTACGGCTTTATTGGTATTCTCGATGACGTTGCACAATATTCCAGAAGGCTTAGCAGTTGGGGTTGCCTTTGGCGCACTAGCCTCAGGTGAGACGGGAGCTACCCTAGCAGGTGCTGTTGCGCTAGCGATTGGAATCGGTATTCAAAACTTCCCAGAAGGTACGGCTGTTTCGATGCCGTTACACCGAGATGGGATGGGCAAGATGAAGAGTTTTCTATTTGGTCAGTTCTCTGGCATGGTAGAACCAATATCAGCGGTCATCGGTGCTGCTGCTGTTATATTCATTGAGCCGATTTTACCGTACGCTTTAAGCTTTGCTGCTGGAGCAATGATATTCGTTGTTGCTAAAGAAATTATTCCTGGTTCACATGAGAAAGGGAATGTGAACATTGCTTCCATTAGTTTAATGATTGGTTTTGCGGTTATGATGACATTAGATGTTGCCTTAGGATAAATAGATGATTGCTTTTTTACCCCTATGTTCTTTCTTTTTCGTTTATAGAAAGGACCTAGGGGTAAACTTGTATGGTAATATTCTGTAAGTGAATAAATTAATTGGCAAAATTCAAACCGAACCGATACATACGGTGGACCACCAGTTAATGACGCCTCATAAGTATGACGTTCATGCTCATTGGGATGAAGAAGTGTTACGACGACTATACGAAAAAGAAACGTATGAACGAGAAGTACAGAAAGTGGTAATGTGCAACATATTGATTATGAGCCTTTTATTCACTGGTCCAAACAAAATGACTTATTCATTTATGTCCATGTTCAAATTGGTGATTATCTTGAGGAAGGAATGCCGTTATTCTATTATCGATTTAAAAACGATAAAAAAGAATTGGACGACGATATATCATTAGATTATGTTATTATCGGTAAGGAGCGTACAAATGTTCAAGCTATCGAGTTCTCTATTCAGAAACTAGTGGAAATTGCGCTTCGTGCCATATAACCAGAAAGGAATGACCCTCATACAGCCATTAATGGTATTAACCGAATTGGTTCTATTTTGGCTAAGCTTGGACATAAGTATAGAGAAGACCGTTATTATACAGATGAAGATGGAGCGCTTCGTTTAGAAGTTGTTCCGAAAGCATATCATGAATTATTGTACAAAAGCTTCTACACAAATTCGATTGTACGGTAAGCACGATGTGTCCGTCATGAACGGAGTGCTAGAGGCATTGTATAAAATAGTGCTCGTAAATGATCAATCTATAAGACGCACTATATGGAATTTTGCATTGTATATACTTGATGGGATGAAGGAAGAAGCTTATCATAAAGGTGACTTAGATTTAATACGAAAGATAGCATGTAACTTGGCACAAAACTGCGGGGAAGAAAGCGCAATATAGAAGGAGATTACGTAGATGGAGTGGAGAAATATATATCGAGGTTTTTTGATGGGGACAAGTGATGTCGTTCCTGGAGTGAGCGGTGGAACGATTGCAGTTGTTTTAGGGATTTATGACCGTCTTATTGCAGCAATTGACGGTGTTTTTAGTAAGGAATGGAAGACGCACGTGCGCTTTTTAATTCCGCTCGGGATTGGTATGTTGTTGGCGATCTTCTCAATGGCGAACTTGATTACGTGGCTGTTAGAGGCATACGAGCAGCCTACGATGTACTTTTTCTTAGGGTTAATTATTGGTATTATTCCGTTTCTATTACACGAAGCAGATTATAAGAAGACCTTTAAACCAATACATTACGTGTTTATGATAATAAGTGCTTGCCTTGTAGCTTCTCTTGCTTTCTTACAAGAGGGTAACCCGCAAGCGTGGGGAGAATCGATTACAATAGGGCAATATGTAATTTTATTTTTTTCTGGTTGGATGGCAAGTATGGCGATGTTGTTACCTGGTATTAGCGGTTCATTTTTATTGTTGTTGATTGGAGTATATCCAATCATAACGACAGCAATTAAAGAATTAGATATGGCTCGAGTCGTGACAGTCGGATTAGGCGTTATGATTGGCTTATTGTTAAGTAGTAAAGGAATTAACTATTTATTTAAGCACTATCCTATTTATACGTTTGCAACAGTGATTGGAATGGTGTTAGGATCTGTTATTGTTATCTTTCCAGGAGTTCCTGTTGATATACTATTATGTGTCATTGCCTTGTTAGGTGGCCTTATTGTATCGAATCTGTTAGGGAAAATAGAGCATAATTAAAGAAAAGCCAGCATGTTTATGTGCTGGCTTTTCTTTATAGGAACATTAACGACAAACCGTTGCACCAACAATGATCAATAGGATGAATAGAACGACGATTAACACGAAGCTACCATAACCGTATCCACCGCCGTATCCACCGCCGTATCCGCCACCGCTATAACAACAATCATATCCACCGTAATATCCGTGCATATTCCCTTCCTCCTTTAAAATGTTTCCTGTCTGTGTTTGCCTCTAATGAAAGAGGTAGTGATGCTAATTGCTATTAGGAGCAGTGCGTTAATGAATATTAGAGTTAAACTGTATTTCAGTCAACATGTATTACGTAATGCACTATTACTGTATGCGAATGTCTGTTTTTTGGTCGATGGAAACGGCGAATTACCTGAAAATAGGCGTATTACTCAAACGTTTGATCAATAAAACAAAGCCTCTCTTAAGCGAGTATGTTTTCTTATAGGATCATCTATGGTTTAATGAATAAGAAGCAAGATTAGGAGGGAATAGAACGATGGAATTTATTCATGAACAAAGTGTATTTGACGAAACAATCACAAGCAAGCAACCTGTAATAATTAAGTTCTCCGCTGATTGGTGTCCTGATTGCAAACGTATGGACATGTTTATCGGCGATATAGTGGAAGCATATAACGCTTATCAGTGGTTTGAAGTAAATCGTGATGAACTACCTGAAATAGCACAGAAATATGAGGTTATGGGCATTCCTAGCATATTAATATTTCAAAATGGGGAGAAAATAGCTCACCTTCATAGCGCATATGCCAAAACACCTGATGAAGTGCAGTCCTTTTTGGCTGAAGCATTAACGAAATAAGTATTGTTTATGTGTTTTTCACTGAAATCATTGCCTATGTTTATTAAATGTTGTGCGAATGTTTGTGAAAAAAGACACTCATGCATCCTGATTGGAACGGAACGTGGCGACTCTAGCTGGAATAGCGGGAGGCGTGATTCCCCACAGCAAGCGCCCTGTTGAAGTGGAAATTGAATGTAATACATAAAATGTTTCACGTAGTAAAGCTGCACTTCTTATCAAATGAAGTGCAGCTTTACTTTTGTTCTAGCCACTGTAATAAAATTGCACGTTTACCTTGGCTGTGATCGTTAGTTGTCCAGGTTCTATTGGCGTTTCTGCATGACTAACAGCTTCTGATTTAGCGAAGGTTTGTAAAGGAACTGGTGCTTCATTGACTAGCTCGATAATTCGTGTAGGGGTAGGGTCTAAGTTGAGAGACATCGTAGTGGCGATCGTTTGTGCTTTGGACAGAGCATTTTGCAAGGAACGGCTTAATGCTTCTTGATAGAGGGAGGGCATGTCATCAAAGGTGAATTGAATATTGGATATACGATTTGCGCCATTTTTCACAGCTGTATCGATGACAATCCCTGTTTGATTGAGGTTGTTTATCGTAATCAATAGGGTGTGTGTTACTTGATATCCTTGAAATACTTGTTTGCCATCCGTGTAATCATATTTGGGGAAAATCGTATAGTCTTGGGTTTGAATGTTTTCTTGAGGAATACCAAGTTGCATCATAGATTCAATGACGTTTGTTGTCAGTTGTGCATTTTGTTGCTGTGCTTGTTCGAGTTCTTTATTCTCAGTAATGATGCCGATTTGCACGGTAGCTACGTTAGGGGTTGTCGTCACCGTGCCCACTCCTGTAACAGTCATGGAACGTTCACCAGATCGTTTATACTGTCTCACGTATGAAGAAGGATAATAGTACATCTATACACCGCCTCTCTATATTAAAGTAAATGATGAAAGGGAAGCGAATATGACTTAGCTTTGTCTTTCGTGTAAGTTGAATTAGTTAACTGAATAGCAAAAAGAGGCTGCCTTTGAAGACAGCCTCTTTCGTGTTTAAGAAGTTTTTAATTCTTTTTTACGTTCAATAGCTAGTTGCGTATTTTCATTAGCCACAAGCCCTTGTTCTTCCGCCATAATTTTGGCCACTTTTGGTGCTAACCATAATGGTGGTAGCAACAGAAGAGATACAGGCAATGCGGTAATGACGATAAAGTTTTGTAATGTTTGGATACTGTTTTCGCCGATGCTTAGTAAAGCTGCTGCAGTTAATCCGAACAATATTGCCCAGAACACACGCAAGAAGCGAGGTGGATGAGCATTTCCTGTTAGGGTAACAGCTACGGAGTATGACATAGAGTCGGCTGTCGTAGCTACAAATACAATTGTGATAATTAAGAACCCGGTTGCCATAATCATGCCGAATGGTACTTGCTCCATAATCGCCATTACAGCAGCTGGCATACCAGATTCATTTAATGCAGTTGAAACTGAACCAGGCGTTTCCATCTCGTAAAAGATACCGGCCCCACCAATTGCTGCGAACCAGAAGTTACTAACAATCGGAGCGGTTATTGCCACAGCTAGTATTAACTCACGAATGGAACGTCCTCTTGAGATGCGGCTAATAAACATTCCCATTGCTGGACCGAAGCCAATAAACCATCCCCAGAAGAATAGCGTCCAAAGGCTGAGCCACTCACTGTCATTTCGATATAAACTCATATCAATAAAGTTCTGAATAAGGTAAGCTTCTGAACCGATAAATGAATCAATGATGAACATCGTTGGTCCAAGGAATAGCATGCCGCCCATTAATATAACGGCAAGAATGATATTTATTCTACTTAGTAATTGAATCCCTTTATCAACACCTGTTGCGGCGGAGATTGATGAAATTAACACTAAGAATATAATAATCATAGATTGCATAAATAAAGTATCTGGTATATTAAATAAATATTCTAAAGCATATCCAACCTGTAAACCTAGAAAGCCTATTGGCCCAATCGTACCAGCAGAAACAGCAATGATGGATACAACGTCAGCGATTGTACCGATAGCATGATTCGGCTTAAAAATTTTCTTGCCGAATATTGGATAAAGCAGTGCACGTGGTTTTAACGGATACCCTTTATGATAGTGCACATACATAAATACGATAGTGGACACAGTACCTAGACAAGCCCATGCAAGAAATCCCCAATGCAAGAAGCTTTGAGCTAATCCTGGTATTACTGCTTCTGCCGCTGTCATCCCTTCATCTGCTGCTAAAGGTGGCGTCGTTAAGTAATGATACAGCGGTTCAGCAGCGGCCCAAAAAACACCACCACTAGCTAAAAGTGTACATAATATCATTGATAACCAGCGGAAATAACTGATTTCTGGTTTATCTAATTTTCCAAGTTTGGCTTTTCCGTATCTTGTTAAAGCTAAAGCAATTCCTACAACAAATGTGGCGAGTAATAGTAATTGCCAATATGCACCAAAGAATGTAACAGAAAAGTTAAACGCGCTTGTAATCCACCCATCCATTAATGTTCCGTTCAAAAAGGACATGAGTAGAAATAGAACAAGAAAGCCTCCACTTAAGCTTAAAGTTAGCCAATCGATCCTTGTTCTATTATTGGAATAGTCGTCCATTATTTTCCCCCTATAGTTTCGTTACTTTTGTAAGGTATTTTTAAATTAGTATTGTTTGCTATGATAATAATATGCAAGAGCGCGATGTGAACCTTAGAAAATCAGAAAACAGCCATCTCCTTTATTCTCGACTTAATAACTAATGCTCCATTATAGACAGTTGTATATTACTAGTCAAAAGCCGTATTATATAAAGATTTAAAGCAATGTATAGTATTTCATAGCTATTTGCTACATACATGGGGTTAGGAGATAATCTCACCGTATTTGACTGAATTTGATTTTTGGTATAAGAAAGGAGCATAAATATAATGAAATTTCCTAGAGAAAAGAAAGAGCAATTGATTGAACAGCTTCAAAGCTATTTTGCAATGGAACGGGGGGAAGAAATAGGGAGTATAGGGGCAGAGCAGCTGTTGGACTTTGTTATGAAAGAAGTGGAACCACACATTTATAACCAAGCTATTCGTGACGCGAAAAATATGGTGGAGCAAACGCTTATGAATGTTGAAGAGAACATCCTGTCGTTAGAAAAGGCAATCCATAAATAGAGAATGAAAAACGGAGATTCCATAAGAGGAGGATCTCCGTTTTATTGTCATTATTCTTTATGCTTGAGTAGTCTTAGACCGTTTAATGTAACGAGTAAGGTTGCTCCCATATCAGCGAAGATAGCAATCCAAAGAGTAAGCCATCCTGGAATAACAAGAAGTAAAGCGGCTAGCTTCACAATTAAAGAAAAGCTAATGTTTTGTTTAATAATACGTAATGCTTTCTTACTTAATGATATGGTGTAAGGGATTTTGTTTAAATCGTCAGCCATTAAAGCAATGTCTGCTGTTTCAAGAGCGGTGTCTGTGCCGCCACCTCCCATGGCAATGCCGACAGATGCTGATGCAAGTGCAGGGGCGTCGTTTATCCCATCGCCAACCATGGCAATTTTTCCATCATAGCCCTTTACAATGTCATATTTTTGTTGAGGCAATAGCTCCGCTTTTACGGTAGCGATATCAGCTTCTTTTCCAAGAGCTTGAGCAGTTTTCTCATTATCCCCAGTAAGCATCATGGTGTCTTTAATATTTAATTTATGCAAGGCTTTCATCATGGTAGGGACAGACGATCGTAATTCATCCCGTATAGCAACGGCTGCCTCAATGGTATCGGCTGTACCAGCTACAATAACGGTTTTTCCTTGTTGTTGCTTAGCGTTGATGAAACGAACAATTGGTGTAGCAAGATCAATAGATAAGTAATCGGTAAATAATGCTGGTGACCCAACGTAGTACGTCATCCCATCTATATCTCCTTGTAGTCCTTTTCCGGTAATAGATGTAAAGTTCTCCACAGGTACATTGTGAACTTCTTGTTGTTGTGCTTCGTGCATAATTGCTTTTGCTAATGGGTGCTGGGACATAGCTTCTAGACTGGCTATTTTGCTTAATACCGTTTTCTTGTCGTTTTCAAACACTTCAATATCGGTTACTTGTGGTGTTCCTTGCGTTAGTGTACCGGTTTTATCAAAGGCAATTGCTTGTATTCGTGAGGCTTCTTCTAGATGAACGCCACCTTTAATAAGAATACCGTTCTTCGCTGCATTTCCGATAGCTGTGACGATGGAGACTGGTGTAGAAATGACTAACGCACATGGACATCCAACAACGAGTACGGCTAATCCTTGGTATACCCACTCTGACCATGCTCCGCCGAATAAAGGAGGAATAATGGCTACAAGAAAAGCAACGACAATAATTGCTGGTGTGTAATATTTAGCAAATGTATCGACAAATTGTTGCGAAGGTGCTCGTTCTGCTTGCGCTTCTTCAACGAGGTGAATAATTTTCGCAAGCGTTGTATCTTCTGCTGTCTTTGTAACGGTAACTTCCAAATATCCTTCTGTGTTTAATGTGCCGGCAAATACTTCCTCGCCGATGGTTTTCTCCACAGGTACAGATTCACCTGTAATAGCAGCTTCATTAAGGAAAGAGCTACCAGTCTCAATTACGCCATCCATCGCAATTTTTTGTCCGGGCTTAACTAATAGGACGTCGTTAATCTTAATGTCCTCAACAGGAATCGTGATATCATTGCCGTTTCTTCTGACGGTTGCTTCTGATGGTGCTATATCCATCAAGGATTGAATGGAGGAGCGAGCTTTGTTCATGGAATATTTTTCTAACGCTTCACTGATTGCGAAGAGAACGACAACAACGGCAGCTTCTCCCCATTCACCAATTATAGCGGCACCAATAATAGCAATCGTCATTAGTGTACGCATATCAAATTCCAAACGAACTAAATTGCGTAACCCTGTGCGAAATAGAGTGATGCCAGCTGTGAATATAGCAGCAATGAATAAAATAACGGTTACATAATCTGCTTCACCTCTTGTTATAGAAGATGTGTATCCACCTATTATGAGCACAGCTGCCATGATTTCCTTCCAGTATCGCTTAAGGAATGGCTCTTTTATCGCATTAGCTTTCTTTTGATGAGCAGGGCGAACAGAGAGACGTTCGAACTCTCCCGCTTTTTCTAAATTCTCAATAGTAGTTTGACCATATACCGTCAATTTCGAAGCACCAAAGTTTACTTGGGCATCTTGTACGCCTTGTAATTGTTTCACATTGTTTTCGAATGTTTTGGCGCATCCTGCACAAGAAAATCCTTCAATTCGATATTCGTTACGTTCCGTTTGACGTGCAGTAGATTCAGACACGGTCGCTCACCTCCTGTTGGTGAGTAAAGGCAAGGTTGACAATTTGTTTGACGTGATCATCGTCTAAGGAGTAATAAGCTAATTTGCCGTCTTTTCGGTACTTGGCTAATCCTAGTTTTCGTAAATGTCTTAAATGGTGTGATGCAGTAGCAGTAGAGCAATCAACAATCGTTGCTATATCACATACGCACAATTCTTCTTCTGTTAGTAATGCGTACGCAATGGTTAAACGTGTCTGATCTGCTAGTGCTTTCAATAATACAGATACATCGGCTGTTGGAGCGTTTTGAATATGCTCTTTTGCACGATGGATTTTCTCGTCTTGTTCACACGTAATGTCGCATACGTCCTTTTGCTGGGGAACTGTCAATTTGATAACCTCCAATAACATTCAAACATTCATTTGATTATATTATATTCAAATGAGCATTTGAATGTCAATGAGAAATAAGCGGATGATTACTGGATAGATAGATTAAAAAAAGCAGGACATATCTACGTAAATAGATGTGTCCTGCTTCTATTGGAGGTGGGGTTTTATTCTAAAAGGTATCCATATGCTCCATTTTTATCCGAATCCCTCTTTCTTCTGTGAAGACAAGTTTCCCGTTCGCTAATAGCCATGTGGATGGATTGTTTGTTGCCTCTTTAAATGGATAGATCTTTTTCCATTTATTTATACTTTCCTGAATCTGGTCAACGCCAACGGATATACATTCAAAGTTTCGTGGATTTAATAAGTTATCGTCATCTGGTATATTTGGCTGTTCGTCCCATTCAATGAGGAAAGGAAGTACCTCGTGATCGAGAGAGGAGGTGGGGAACAACATGCGCCACTTCATTGTTGTTCCATCTGGCTTCGTGCGACTTCCGGCAAAAGGCCCTTCATATGGAATGTGATGTTCCTCCCAATAATGTTGAATACTATCTAGGTTATTTGTCCTTAGGGCAAATTGAATAACTCCTTCTCGTTTATGTTGGACTGCATCATGTAGTTGTCGAATAAGTGGGTTTGTGGATTGTCTCATCACTTCACTATTCTGCACGCCAATCCATTCAATATAAGTAATGTTATGAAAGAAGGCTAAATAATTAAACGTTCCCCACTCTTGGTGTTCGCCCCCCTTTGTTCCGATGATATTGTATTGTTGTGCGAAAGATTGTTGCGCCTGTTCTGGGTTGTTCGATAAGACAACAACATGATCAAAAGCTAACAAGCTATCCCTCCTCGTCTTTACACGGAGAAAAATCCCGCTATAAAGAGTATCATTGTAATGTTTTTTTGAATCGAAAATGGCATTCATCATAAATGCTTCTACATTATATGCTAGTGCAAGCCGTTCAAGTCATGCCACTTCATATAAATCCCCGCAGCTACTCATCATTCCTTTGCTTATTCTAATATTAGAGTGAACATGTTCTCATTGCAAAGAAGGCGAATAAACGAAAAATAATCGTTCTCTTTCTATAGAAACGTGATATAGTACTTATATCATTTAGCTAATAGAAACTTCCATAGAGAGGTGTGGCGAGTTATGAGAGAGAGGGAACGGTTATATAAGAAGAAGGTGAGTCCACCGCTTGTATTAATTGTTTTATTTCTAACTGTCGCTTTTGTCGGAGGGATACTGTTAAGCTTACCAATAGCACACGAGCAAGAGCCGGTAGCTTTTATCGATGCTTTATTTACGTCTGTCTCTGCTTTGACCGTTACAGGATTAGTGGTGGTAGATACGGGAACGACATTCTCGGTGTTTGGACAAGTTATAATTATGCTGCTCATTCAAGTAGGTGGCCTTGGAATTATGACGTTTGCGATCTTCTTTTTCTTTTTAATTGGCAAGAAGGTCGGTATCCAACAAAGATTAGTCGTCCAACAAGCTTTAAATCAACGGACAGTTGGCGGCATATTAATGTTAGCGAAGCGAGTATTATTGTATTCACTAACAATTGAAGGTGTGGCTTTTCTATTATTGGCTATACGTTGGGTGCCCGAATGGGGATGGAAGTTTGGGTTATTTACAAGTGCCTTTCACACTGTTTCCGCCTTTAACAACGCAGGGTTCTCTTTGTGGTCAGATAGCTTAACTAGATATGCTAGTGATCCAACCGTTACTATTATTATTACGTTATTGTTTATGATTGGTGGACTGGGATTCACCGTGTTAGTAGATCTATGGAAAACGAAACGATTTCAAGATTTAATGCTCCATTCTAAGATTATGATTGTTGCTACTATTTCCGTTACAATTGTATCAACGATCGTCTTATTTATAATCGAAATGAATAACCCACATACAATTGGTAGTATGAGTTTGGAAAATAAATGGTTAGCGTCTTATTTTCAAGCTGTGACACCAAGAACGGCTGGTTTTAATACAGTCGATATTAGTCAGTTAGAAGAGCCTTCTTTGTTCTTTATACTCGGTTTAATGTTTGTTGGGGCTGGTAGTGCTTCAACAGGTGGAGGGATTAAGCTAACGACTTTCGTTGCGTTAACTTTTTCGGTCATCACGTTTATTCAAGATCGTGAAGAAGTTCATTTGTACAAGAGAACGATCCCCGTAGCTATTATTATGAAGGCAATGGCAATCACATTATTGTCAATGGCAATCATTTTTGTAGTAGTGTTTATTCTCGAACTCACCGAAGAGGCACCATTTTTAATGATCTTGTTTGAAGTGGTCTCTGCCTTTGGAACAGTCGGCTTATCGATGGGCTTAACAACGCACTTAACTGTAATAGGGAAGCTGTTGATTATGTTCATGATGTTTGTTGGGAAGATAGGTCCTCTTACGTTAGCTTATATGTTCACTACAAAGCGTAAGTCAGTCGTTCATTATCCGCGAGAAGATGTGCTAACAGGCTAGTGATACTCGCTATATTATGAAGATTGTGGCATAATAGTACAACACCACCCGGGTAGTATTATATAGAAAGGCTGATTCATATGGATCAAGAGCAACTTTATTATAAGAAAAAACAGGATCCATCATTGAAACTGTTTGTCGTGTTATCCAAGGCCTATCGTGCTATTTCAGATCGAGTGGAGGAAGATGTGCGAACAAAAGGGTTAAACCCAACAGAATTCGGTGTGTTAGAATTGCTGTATCATAGAGGCGATCAACCACTTCAGAAAATCGGTGATAAAATATTGTTAGCAAGTGGTAGCATTACGTATGTGGTTGACAAGCTGGAGAAAAAAGGTCTACTAGAGCGTAAACCTTGTGACAAGGATCGCCGAATTACGTACGCATCTATTACGGAAGCGGGTCGAGAACTGTTGTATCATATCTTCCCGGACCATTGGAAGCGGATTGAAGAAATTACGGACGGTTTAACGGATGAAGAAAAGAAGCATCTAATCCCATTATTAAAACAATTAGGTCAATATGCTGACCGACTAGACTAATAAAGAAAAAAGCCTAAGGACGACTTGTCATTTTTTGGGCTTTTTTTATTGGTCAAACGTTTGATTAATTGATGATGATCCTATTCTAGCTAATGGTAACAGGGTGTAGCATTAGCTAGAAAGGTTTTATACGATGGTAATCTGTTTTTGATCATCGTATTTATTTCGATTGTAAAAATCAATTATGTTAGGAACAATATCACGGAAATCTGGACATGTGATACTTGTATTCAGCAAGTCTGCTTTAGCGTGGCTCGTATCAAAATGACAGTCATGAATAAAATATGGTAGAGCTTGTTTTTGCACGTGGAGCCATTTACGTATTGGTCGAACATTTAATGGAACTTGGGCAGCTTGAATAGGCAGTGTGAAGGTTGGAGTTCGACCAACGAAAGTTTCGGACAACATTTTATACACTTGTTGAATCGTATAAGGAGACGGATCGCTTAAGTGATACGTTCGACCAATGGACTGAGGGAGATGGCTCAAATAGATGGTAGCTTTTACGACATAATCCACTGGAACGAAATTAGCCTCTGCATTCCCTTTTCCGAAATACGGAATGATCTTTGCAAGCTTGAGGCGATCCAATAAATTTAAGATAAAATAAGGTCCATCAAATTTAGGGATTTCTCCTGTTTCTGAATGTCCAATGACGATGCTAGGACGAATAATCGTTGTTGGTAGCTGCCCTAACTGCTCTCTGACAATCATTTCTGCTTGATATTTCGTTGCTTCGTAGTAATTCTTAAAGCCGTACTCATGCTCTAAGTCATTTTCATAAATTACGTTAGGACGCTTACCAGCAACATAGGCTGTACTAAAGTAGGTATAATGTTGTAATTGAATAGCATCTTGAAGCCATTCATTGACATGTTTTGTCCCTTTCACATTTGTATGATAGGCAGGCTGAAGTGGGATGGATAAGTCATATAAGGCAGCTAAATGGTAGGCGTGCGTAATGGTAGTAAGTAAGTTGTGAGAAACCATTCGGTCAAGATTTAAATCCCTTTTCGTAATATCTCCTAATACTAATTCGAAATGGTCTGGCGATACGGCGTATTTGTGACATAGACTTTGAATTTTCATTGTTCCGATTGTTTCATGTTCAGGCAAAGCAAGGAGGTACATTTTATCAAAAGGGTATTGCTGATAAAGCAATTCTTCGATTAAATAATTTGTAATAAACCCTGGAAAACCAGTGAAAAAATAGACAGGCTTCATCCCCGTATTCCCCCTTTTATATAAGTGATTCGAGAATAGGTGCTTGATTCCTTCTACCCCTTTTTAAAAAAGTTATGAACAACGGAGTGTAAGATGTATGTATCCTATTTATATAAACGACTCCAGCGATTCTAAAAATAAACTAGGAAATAATAATTCTTACATTAAATTTGTTCGGATTTCAATAAAGCTAGTTTCATTTTGAAATTGATTCAAACAAATACTTTATGTAAGATTGAGATAAAAGAACTATTTTTTAAGTTGGGGGGTACATACTTGAGTAGGCATAAAGTATTTGTTTATACGAGTAGAGGGTGTCACTATTGTGAAAGGGTGCTGCAACTGCTTCGAGATAATAATGTAGAGTTTGAAGAGCGTAATATATCCGATCACCGGCCCTATTTTGATGAAATGAAAGAGTTCGGAATTTATGGTACCCCCGTCACGTTTGTTGGCGAAGAGAAAGTACTGGGGTTTCAAGAGAAGCAATTAAAGAAGAAGTTAGGTATTAATAGGACGAATATGCATAGTTAGTTGCATTATTTATCACGTTTTTGTCGCTTCTTACATAGGCTAAAGTGGAATATGTTTATGTAGAGGTGGGATGTTATGTATCGAATGCCGAAACGTCCAATGAACGCAGGTCCGTATTATGTTCCGCAGCCTCCTCCTACTATACCGCATCCGCACTATGCTACAAATCAAGTGGTAGGGTATGGGGCGCAATCGCCTTATATGTTTGCTTCGACATCATTTATTCCTCAAGAAGAGACGCCACAGCTACCAGCATTTAAAACCCCTTATGAACAATTTGCTAAACCACCACAACCTAAAGAGTGGAGTTCTCAGCAATGGGTGCCACAAAACGGACAACAAAATGCGCAGCAAACAAAGGGGATTATGACGTATTTCATGGATAAGAACGGCCAATTAGATTTGGATAAAATGCTATCCACAATGGGGCAGGTGGCAAATACAGCCAATCAGATTTCTCCTTTAGTAAAAGGGATAAGCACGTTTATGAAAGGAATATAAATAAATCCTGGCATAGGTAGCCAGGATTTATTTATGTTAATCACGGAAGAATGCCATTACGAAGCCGTCTTCACCAGCATATGTCGCACATAATGGCCCCATTTCCATTAGAAGCGTCTCCTTAAATGGATAACGTGCTTTAATTTCTTCTAAAAATGCTTCAGCTTTTTCACTTGTCGTACTGTAGGAAAGGGAATAGGTTTTGTTTTCGAAATTACTCGTATTGTCCGCAATTTGATCGACAAAACGGCGCATTGCTTTTTTGTTGCCACGAATTTTTTCGGCTACTTCTATCTTTCCCTCAGGGCTACCTTTCATGAGCAGTTTAATGTTTAATGTTTTGGCAATTGTCCCCTTCACACGGTCAAGACGACCACCTTTAATTAAATTCTCCACAGTGCGTAAAATAAATAACGTAGAAATCTTAGAAATACGTTCCTCTATATGATGGATAAGCTCATCGAAAGCCATTCCTTGTTTCACACATTGCCCCGCCTCATTTACTAATAAAGACATGCCAGAAGTAGCTGTTCTTGTGTTTAAGACGACAATTTGACGGTCTGGCTCTTCTTCTAAAATCATATCCTTTGCCATTAAAGCATTGTGATACGTCGTACTTAGTTCTTTAGAAAGGGAGAGCATCAAAATGGGCTTGGAAGCATCTACTTCCTTGTACGCCTCATAAAATGCATACGGACTTGGCGCAGAAGATCGTGGTAATTCTTCTTGCTCTCTCATTTTCTTGTAAAAGGTTTGGATATCTAAGTTTACGCCACTTACGTATTGTTCTTCTCCAAAATGAATATTTAAAGGAACAATCGTAACATCGTATTGATCTTTTACATGTTTCGGAAGGTCTGACCCTCCGTCGGTCATAATTTTAATTTGCATACATTCACCTGCTTATGGATGTTTTAAAAATAGGAACGTTTGTATATCATGTCAAACGATTCCACTATGAATTTGCATCATGAATAATGGTTACTTTATTTTGTTTAGATGTGCTAAAAATGAATAAGCTCAATCCAAAAATAACAATTGCTCCACCTAACCATTGAAAGCCAGATATCTTCTCTCCAAGTATAAAATAAGCTAACAAGGAAGCGCCAATTGGTTCAAATACGATGCTCATGGAAATGGAAGATGTACTGACCCATTTTAAAGCCCAATTAAACAACGTATGGCCAAAGAAAGTCGGTATAATCGCTAAAGCGAGGAAATACATCCAAGTCTCTGTTGAATAGCCTGTAAATGGTTTGGTTGTTATCACGTTATATAGAATGAGCGTGATGGAACTAATGCTGTACACAACAAACGTATACGTCATTAGCGACAGTCGTTTACGTACGTGCTGCCCAACTAGAAAATAACCAGTGACCATCACAGCACCTAACAAGGCGAGAATATCACCGAATAGTGCTTGGCCACTAATTTGAAAGTCACCCCAACTAATTACGACGCTACCCGTAATCGCTATAATCATACTAATGACAGCGCCTGCTGTAAACCGTTCTTTAAAAAAGAAATATGTACCTAAAAAGGCGAATATCGGCTGCATTGTTACAAGCACAACAGAACTAGCCACGGAAGTATAATTGAGTGACTCAAACCATAGAATAAAGTGGAAGGCTAAAAATACACCTGAAACACCCGACAACCACCAATCTTTTTTGGAAATGGAACGGAACTCTTTCGTTTTATAAAAAAGAATGTAAGGTGTCATTAGTAACACGGCAATGAAAAGCCTATAATTAGCGATGATAGAAGCCGGGGCATCTCCTGCAAGCTTAACAAGTACTGCAGACGTAGAGACGGAAAGCACCCCAATGGAAATTGCGAGATATGGATTAAATGGTGGTTTATCCAACGAACTCCACCTCCGATTATTCAAAGTCTTCGCTTTCCTATATTTTATCATTGATTAAATGGAAAGGGTACTTTAATATGAAGTGAATTGATGTTTATAAAGTAATGTGTTATTATAAACGTAAATCATTCGTACGGAGAGCCCTCTTCCAACTGTGAGGATGGCTTTTTTTTACGTGTTTTTCTTTCAAAGTAAAGAAAACGAAAAGGAGTAGAAAATAGAAGTGACAACATTTAATTCATTAGGTTTATCCAAATCAGTATTAAAATCAGTTCTGCAAATGGGGTTTGAAGAAGCAACTCCGATCCAAGAACAAACCATTCCACTCGCAATGGACGGAAGAGATGTCATCGGACAAGCTCAAACAGGTACAGGGAAAACGGCGGCGTTCGGTATCCCGATGATTGAGAAAATCAATCAAGATATGAAGAAAACGCAAGGGATTGTTATCGCCCCGACACGTGAATTGGCGATGCAGGTAGCAACAGAGTTAAATAAACTTGGTCAATACAAAGGTGTGCGTGTGCTACCAGTATACGGCGGTACAGATATGGGACGTCAGATTCGCGAATTGAAGAACCAACCGCAAATTGTTGTAGCAACACCAGGTCGTTTACTTGATCATGTTCGCAGAAAGACAATTAATTTATCTAACATTCATACGGCTGTTTTAGATGAAGCAGACGAAATGTTGAACATGGGCTTTATTGATGATATTAAAGCTATTTTGAATGCTATCCCAGAACAACGTCAAACATTGCTTTTCTCTGCAACAATGCCGAAAGAGATTCATGAAATTGCAACGAAGATGATGAAAAAGCCAGAAACAGTGAAGCTGAAAGCGAAGCAAATGACTGTAGAAAGAATTGATCAATATTTCGTTGAAGTAAATGAAGCGAAGAAATTTGATACATTAACTCGTTTACTTGATATCCATATGCCTGAATTGGCAATTGTATTCGGGCGTACAAAGCGTCGTGTAGATGAGTTAACAGATGGCTTAAATGCACGCGGATTCCGTGCTGAAGGCATTCACGGTGACCTTACACAAGGGAAACGTATGAGTGTTTTAAAGAAGTTTAAGCGCGGTGCATTAGAAGTGTTAGTGGCAACAGACGTAGCTGCACGTGGACTTGATATCTCAGGTGTTACGCACGTATATAACTTTGATATTCCGCAAGACCCTGAGAGTTACGTTCACCGTATAGGGCGTACAGGTCGTGCTGGTAAAGATGGCCACGCTGTTTCATTTATTACGCCAAGAGAAGTTGCTCAATTACACTTAATTGAGAAAACAACAGGTACAAAAGTGAAGCGCATGTCAATCCCTTCATCTGATGAAGCACATAAAGGTCAACAAAAAGTAGCGGTGGACAAGTTAGTACAATCACTTGAATCGAACAACTTAGATGCGTATCATGCTCAAGCAAATGAATTAATTGAGCAATATGACTCTGTATCTGTTGTTGCTGCTGCATTGAAAATGTTAACGAAGGAACGCAAAGACGTACCAGTTAAGCTTACTTCTTTGTCTCCAATTAGTGTAAAACAAGCAGTTCGTGATAAACATAAGAAAAACGGTAAACGTCAATACGACCGTAGAAAAGGTAACAACGGTAACGGTGGTAAAGGTGGATATAACCGTAATAACAAATCAAAAAGCTATGCTGGTAAACGTGGTCAAGGACAAAGTTCAGGACGTAATCGCGGATATTCGCAAAAGCGTAACCAAGGTAATAACCAATAATTTAGTTTACTAAATGCATAACAATAGAGCATTCCAATCGTAGTGGTTGGAATGCTCTATTCTGTATATAGATAAAAGATGAGGATGCAAGAATTGTAATGGAGTTTCCTGCGAGTATCGAGTGAAGAAAAGTATCCTACAAAAATAGCTGCATGCGCCGTTTATGAGCCTTTTGTTCGAACACTTTTATAGCCGTCCTAATAAGCCTAATACAACTAGTAAAACAATTATACCCCATAGTATTTTTGGTACGTGTTGTTTAAATGGTCGTTTTCTTTTATTGCTCCAGCGGTTTGGGTTAAAACCAATATCATCATCCTCTGTATAGTGCTGCTTTCGTGGTGAAGGATTGGAATAGGGCGAAAATGGCCTTGCGGTGCGTAAGACGATAGGTGCTAGTAATGTACCTCCTAACAACCCGAACATGTGACCGTAAACGTTGATTCCCGGGCTAATTAAGGTCATGATCACCCCAATGACGGCAATTGTGATGACAACTTGCGCATTTGCTTGGTCGATTAAATCTTTCCGGCTGTACACCATATACAGGTAAATGCCAAATAAACCAAAGATAGCTCCTGATGCGCCTAGATGAACGTATAATGTAGGTGCGAATACATACGTTCCAATGTTTCCCACAATTCCTGCTCCTATGTAGGCGAAAATGAATTTCCCCTTACCGAGCATTTGCTCCAAGGCAGGGCCGAATAACACTAAGGAAAAAGAGTTCATTAATGCATGCATGAAGTCTGCGTGTAAAAAAATCGGTGTGACCAGACGCCAATATTCCCCATTAGCAATTAATAAGTTGCTCCCTATCCCCAGTTTTTCAAGAGAAATGAAAAATGGTAAATGTAGAACATCGATAGCTACCCATAGAACAAGGTGCAACCCAACTAAAAAAGCTACAACTTGGTACGAGCGGATAAACTGCTGAAATGATTCAGTTCGGAAAAACATATAACGTACTCCTTAAAAAATTTATTTTCTACATATATTTATTATACAATGAAATAAGTTCATACATGATACGTACAGCTTAACAAATATTTGGAACGTTTATATATGAAGAGAGAGGTAGATCAAATGATAAAAGGGATTGGTATCGACATAGTAGAGGTGGACCGAATTGCGGCAGCGATGAAACGTAATAAACGGTTCATCAATCGCGTTTTGACATCAAGCGAGAGGCGGTTGCTACAGTCTATTCACAATGATCATCGAAGAGCTGAATTTGTTGCAGGTCGGTTTGCGGCGAAAGAGGCGTTTAGTAAAGCTGCAGGTACTGGTATTGGGAGTGTTTATGCTTTCCAGGATATTAGTATTGTCAAAAATGACGTAGGTGCTCCTATACTAGAAGTAGATAAATGCTCATATGAAATATGGGTTTCTATTTCTCACAGTCAATCTCATGCAATCGCTCAAGTTGTTTTAGAAGAAGTATAATCTCCTGTGAGGCTTGTTTGCATAATTGGAAAGTTTGTCTCATATATTTTAGTGCAGGTAGGAGGGAACATACAGTATGTGTTAGCGAGGATGACATGCACGAATGCGGTTTATAAACAATCAAAATGCGGATGAGTAAGAAGCTATAAGAGGTGTGTCTATATGGATATCGTTGAATCGTTTAATGGAAGAATAGGGGGGAGAGAAAGAGAGGGTGGAAAAAACGGACATGATGTAACGAAGAGAACCTTTTCTTCATGGTTGAGCAATCAACGTGATAGAAGACCAAATCATTGATTGTTTGTAGCATCGCATTTTGTGCATGGAATAGCCGGCAGGTATGTTCCCTTTGTCCTTTGAAATGAGACAAAGGAGTTGTGATTATGAAGAGAACTATGTGGATGGTTATCGTCGCATCCTTCGTCCTACTTCTAGCAGCTTGCGGGGAGAAGACGAAAGAGGATGTCGTCCAATCACTTGATAAGAAGTTAGAGCAAACGAATGGCTACAAAGTGAAAGCTACCATGAGTTTGAAAACAGGAGAAGACGCTCAGAAATACAATATTGAGGTGTGGCATAAGAAGAAAGATTATTATCGAGTGCTGTTAAGCAATGAAAAGGACGAAAAAGGAAGCCAAATTATTCTCCGTAATGAAGAAGGGGTTTACGTGTTAACACCAGCATTAAATAAAAGTTTTAAATTTCAAAGTGAATGGCCGCAAAACAGTAGCCAACCTTATTTATTCGGCTCTTTAGTAGAGGATATTAAGCAAGATTCTGACTCTACCTTTGAAGCAACAGAGAATTATTACGAATTCACAACGAAAACCAATTATCAAAACAGTCAGAACTTACCTAATCAGAAGATATATTTTCACAAGAAGGATTTAACACCTGTGATGGTACAAGTGTTGGATAAAGATAGTAATCCTGTTGTCGAGGTACAGTTTACTTCGGTTGAAATTGATCCAACATTTAATGAAGATGCTTTCTCGACAGAAAAAAATATGACAAGTGGTGCTCTAGGTGTTCCGGTGATGGCTGAAGAAAGCCCATCTGCTTTTAGTATTTTTTATCCAGAAGCTACAATTGGAAATGAGCAGTTAGAAGAAGAGAAAATAATTGATATGGAAAATGGGAAGCGTGTCATCCAAACGTATAAAGGGGATAAATCTTATACACTTATACAAGAATATTACGAAACAAAGCCAGCGAGTGCGACTGTTCCGGTTTCTATTGTAGGCGACCCTGTGAATTTAGGTTTTACAATGGGAGCTTTAAGCAGTTCAAGATTAGAGTGGTCATATGGTGGGAAAGACTTCGTATTAGCGAGTGAGGAGTTAACGAAAGAAGAAATGGTAGAAGTTGCTCAATCTGTTCAAGGTACTGCAATTAAATAGATGGATCGATGTGGATGGCAGGCTCGCAGTTTAAATTAAAAGAGTCTGCTTTTATTTCTCTTTTAGGAAGGTAGTTCGAATTGACATGCTAATTACCAAAGTGAATAATAGGTATATTGATTCGAGGAAAGGTGATCGTCATTGTCTATAGAAACTTATTACAGAGATACTTGGGTAGAGATCCAATTAGATGCAATTAAACATAATATACAATCTTTAAACGACTATCTTCCTGATAAGACAGGGATATATGCAGTAGTGAAGGCGAATGGATATGGTCATGGCGATATTCAAGTCGCGAAAACCGCTTTAGCTTCTGGTGCTCAAGCGTTAGCGGTTTCTTTATTAGATGAAGCATTGAAGCTTCGAAAGGCGGGGATTTCAGCGCCAATTCTTGTGTTAGGTTGGGTTCGGCCTTGTGATGCACCGTTAGCAGCTGCGCATAACATTATGCTAACGTTCTTTCAAGAAGAGTGGTTGCAACAAGTGAAACAATACAAATTTAAAGAGCGCTTAACTCTTCACATGAAATGGGATACAGGTATGGGACGAATCGGTGTACGTACGATAGAAGAGATGGATGCTTTATTAACGGAATTGGATGATCCGCGTTTACATTTACAAGGGGTGTTTACCCATTTTGCATCGGCTGATGAGTGCAACCTTGCGCACTACACGAAACAAGTGGAACGATTTCATGTATTGTTACAAGCTTTTTGTCGTAGATGGAAGTATCCAGTTGAACTGCATACAGGAAACAGTGCTGCTAGTATGAGGTTCCCTGAACAGATGCATCATAAGGTTCGGTTTGGTATAGGGATGTATGGGCTTCCTCCTTCAGACGTTGTAAAAGACTTACAATTGATTCAACTACAACCCGCTTTTTCCCTGCATAGTAAGCTTATTCACGTTAAAAAAGTAGAAAAAGGCGAGTCGATTAGCTATGGAGCAACTTATACAACTGAAGAGAATGAATGGATCGGGACTGTGCC
The DNA here is from genome assembly GCF_000775615.1 of Pontibacillus litoralis JSM 072002. Classification (GTDB taxonomy): domain Bacteria; phylum Bacillota; class Bacilli; order Bacillales; family BH030062; genus Pontibacillus; species Pontibacillus litoralis. The sequence continues at coordinate 9,694 of NZ_AVPG01000012.1, read as the reverse complement.
GCTCGGGTATGCTGATGGCTGGATGCGTAAATTACAAGGTATAGATGTGTTGATAAATGGAAAACGTATGCCTATAGTCGGTAGAATATGTATGGATCAACTAATGGTGAAGCTAGATCAATTTTACCCAATCGGCACAAAGGTTACTTTTATTGGTAAGCAAGGCGATGATATAATAAAAGTGGAAGAGATAGCACGTTATGCCGATACAATTAATTATGAAATTACGTGTATGATTAGCTATCGTGTGCCGAGAGTTTATGTGGAAAATGATGCTGTTGTACAAGTTGATCATGTAACTTCTTATTGATGGTTGTTTTGCTGTGTAATAGTATGTGTCATTCATGGATCCTAACTTGACAGAATTACACGAGTTTTGTAGACAGATATCGTAATAAGCCTTTGCAAACACTAGGTATAGGTGGTATGATTATTTTAGAAATAATCGACCAAATGGTGTTTAGTTAATGGTGGAGGTGCATTTTTGTGTCCGAAAGTTCACAAGAAATTGTAGTTAAGTTACCGCAGCAATTATTAAGCGAACTTGATGGTGTACTAGAGTTTGAAAATAGTGACCGTAGTGATTTTATTTATCAGGCTACTAAGATGTATTTAAGTGAACGTAAAAAGCGTCAAACGAGAGAGAAAATGCGCAAGGGTTACATGGAAATGGCTAAAATCAATTTGCATATTTCTTCAGAGGCTTTCCAAGCTGAAGGAGAGGCAGAGACAACCTGTGAACAATTAGTGAGCGGGGTGTAATGCATTGATCGTAAAAAGAGGCGATGTCTACTTTGCCGATTTGTCACCAGTAGTTGGGTCTGAGCAAGGTGGCGTTCGCCCTGTTTTAATCCTTCAAAATAATATCGGTAATCGTTTTAGTCCGACAGTTATTGTAGCAGCTATCACAGCACAGATTCAGAAAGCTAAATTACCTACACATGTAGAAATCGATGCTAAGAAATATGGTTTTGAACGGGATTCTGTCATCTTACTTGAACAAATTAGAACAATCGATAAACAGCGATTGACGGATAAGATTACCCAACTGGATGAAGTTATGATGGGAAGAGTAGATGATGCGTTACAAATTAGCCTAGGATTGATTGATTTCTAAGACAGAAGCTACTCTAGTATAAGGGTGGTTTTTGTTTTTTTATTTGGAAGTATAGATAAGCGTAGTTTATTGTAAAGAAACAATAAACTACGCTTTTTTTATTGCTTAAAGTAAGTGGAATTGTATAAAAAGGGTTCTTAATGGAGGTATTTGGCAACTATGTGGTAAGGTATATGTACGAATAGTGAATGAAATAAGTACTTGTCCCATTGCTATTGATAGACAAACCTGTGACAATAAAAGTATTAACTATTTTACACGTTCAAGTTGAGGTGGATAAGATGGAGAATCAGTTGTTTAAAGTTGTGTTAAATCATAGTGATGAAATTGTCCGTTTATGGATGGACGAAGTATATAAGAATCGGGAAAAAGATTATACTGCGACTATTTCAAATGAGTTGTTTGAGAGTACCAATAGGGAATTCGTTAATGTTATTTTCTCAAGCATAGAAAATCATGGTCAGACGAATGGTATTGAAAACTTTGCAGAACGACTGATTTATTTAGGATGGCCATTGAGCTATTTGACGGATGGAATGCAAGTATTTCGTCGGGTGACGGTTCATTATATATTGAAACAGTTAGATGCCATTGATGTAGAGATGTGTATGGAAATTATTTCAGGAGTAGATCATTGGATTGATCCGATTATTAATCAACTTGTAAATGAGTATTCCGGTAGTTGGGAGCATACCGTTTCGTTACAAAAGTTAGCTTTGCAAGAGTTATCTGCACCGCTTATTCCAGTTATGGACAATATCACGATAATGCCGTTAATTGGAACGATTGATACGGAGCGCGCTAAGTTAATTATGGAGAACTTATTAAACGGTGTTATCAAGCATCGGGCAGATGTAGTATTAATTGATATTACAGGTGTTCCCGTTGTGGACACGATGGTAGCCCATCATATCATACAAGCGGCCGAAGCTGTGCGACTCATTGGATCGACATGTATTCTAGTAGGCATAAGACCAGAGATTGCGCAAACTATTGTTAATTTAGGGATAAACTTGGAGAAATTCCCGACGAAGAGTTCGCTGAAGAGAGGGATTGAAACGGCGTTAGAGCTGACAAATAGTAAAATTGTAAGCATTAGCGATAACCAACAAGGTATTGAAGAGATACTTGACTCTTTGGATAGGGAGAGAGGAAAATGAGAATTCCGATACTAAAGTTACATAATTACTTATTAATATCTATCCAAATGGACTTAGATGATCAAACGGCCATTCAATTTCAAGAAGACTTACTACGTAAAATTCATGAAAGCGGAGCAACAGGTGTCGTCATTGACTTAACATCGGTAGATATTATTGATTCCTTTATTGCAAAAGTATTAGGAGAAGTTGTATCCATGTCTAGCTTAATGGGGGCGAAAGTTGTCTTGACTGGAATTCAACCTGCAGTCGCTATGACATTAATTGATCTCGGAATCCATTTACAAGATGTGCCTACAGCATTAGATTTAGAACAAGGATTGATTAAACTTCGACAGGAATTGGAGGATTGAGTGAATGGACTTCCAATCCTGCGTTACTATTACAAAAGAATGGGATATAGTTGGTGCTCGTCAACTTGGTAGAGATATTGCTAAGAAAATAGGGTTCGGTACAGTAGATCAAGCACGTATTGCTACTGCTATATCGGAACTTGCTAGAAATATTTATCTGTATGCTGGCACAGGGAAGATTTGTTTTGAAACGATGGATAACTTAAATTCGAAAGGGCTACGCATCATAGCGATTGATAATGGACCAGGTATTCAAGATTTAACTCAAGTGATGACAGATGGTTTCTCCACATCAGGTGGTTTAGGAGCTGGCCTTCCTGGTGTTAGAAGACTGATGGATGAATTTGATGTACATTCTCAAGAAGGAGAAGGAACGGAAATAAACGTTGTGAAGTGGCTCCGTTAGAGGGGGAGAATAGATGAGCACGTTAAAACTTGATGTAAATAGTTATCGAGACTTGTTAAAGCAATATATAGAGTATCAGGATGAACAAGCATTATATCGCGCAGAACAATTTAGTAAACAAGCAATCCAGCATAATATATCTCCAGATGAAATCGTTGATGTATATATTCAGTCTTTATTGGATTTGTATCCTGATTTATCACCGAGCGTTAAACATTCTTTAAACTTTTTATTGGAAACGATGATTTCTTTTGGAATGGCTTATCAAGAGTTTCAAGCATTACGTGAGAAACAGCTAGAATTACAATCAGAAATCTCTGTCGCTGCCAACATGCAACAAACGTTACTTTCTACAACGAAACCAAATATCCCCAATATGGATTTAGGGGCTATTAGTGCACCTGCTAAACAAATGAATGGAGATTATTATCATTTTGTGGAAGATGAACAAGGCTCTCTAGGGATTGCTATTGCCGATGTGATTGGAAAGGGAGTCCCTGCAGCGTTGTGTATGTCGATGATTAAATATTCTATGGAGAGTTTCCCTCATAGCCGCATGGAACCAGGAGTTATATTAGAAGGTATGAACAGAGTAGTTGAGCGTAATGTTGATCCGAGTATGTTTGTGACGATGTTTTACGGTTTATATGATGGGCGTAACCATGAATTTCATTATTCTTCAGCGGGGCATGAGCCGGGTTTTTACTATTGTGCGGCAGAGGATGCTTTCTATGATATCGAAGCAGAAGGGCTTGTATTAGGCGTTGATCGAAAAGTGACTTATCATCAATACGTCCAACAAGTTGCACCGGGGGATATGGTTATTCTGTTGACAGATGGGGTTACGGAATGCCGGGTGAATGACCGATTTATTGAACGAGAGGAAATCTGTGAGGTGCTTAGTCAATATAAGCACTTATCAGCTCAAGAAATGACAGAACAAGTGTATCGCTATTTCGAACGATTGCAAGATTTTCATTTACGCGATGACTTTACGATGATAATTTTACGAAGGGACGTTTAACGGCAATTTTAAGCGGGTAATTTTCTTGTATGTACACGATTAGGGGGATGTTTGGTAATGGATTTAACTATTGAAGTTGCACATGATGAACATGAACAGGTCAGGAAAGTCGTCCTTATAGGTGAGATAGATGCGTATACTGCACCGAAATTAAAGGAAACAATTGTGCCACTTACGGAAGAGAATGGTGTTGAAGTGGTTATTGATATGCATGCTATATCTTACATGGATAGCACTGGCCTCGGTGTGTTTATTAGTGCGCTAAAATCAACGAAAGAGCATGGAAGTAGTTTGACGTTCATGAACCCACAAGAACGTGTGTATCGATTATTTAAGATCACGGGGCTCACAGAAATCATGAACATACAAACGGATTACACAGTACGAGGTGGCATGTGATGAAAGAGTCATTTGATTTTATCGAAGTGAAAGTGCCGGCGAAAGCAGAATATGTAGGTGTCGTGCGTTTAAGCATTTCGGGAATTGCCAACAGAATGGGTTTCCATTATGAGGAAATTGAGGATTTGAAAGTTGCCATTTCTGAAGCTATTACCAACGGTGTTAAACATGCATATAAAGGGATAGATGAAGGGGAGATAACGGTAGGCTTTGGTGTGTATGAGAATCGTTTGGAAATCATGGTTGCCGATCACGGTGGCAGCTTTGACTTGAGCAAAGTGAAAGAAGATATTGGCCCATTTAGGGAGGAAGACTCCATTGATGAGTTGAAGGAAGGTGGGTTTGGTCTTTTTCTAATCGATGCTCTGATGGATAAAGTTGAAATTAACAACAGAAGTGGTGTGATCGTTTTAATGACGAAATATCTCCATGAAAACGAGGTGGCGATTAATGGCGACCAAATCTCAACCACACAATAGACATGATGGAGATATTTATCAATGGATTCAGTTGCTGAGAGATCATCCTAGTGATGAAGAAACACAAGAAAAGGTTGTACTTCAATATCAAGATCTTGTTCACTCGCTTGCAAAAAAGTATTCCAAAAATAGTTTGATCCATGAAGACCTTGTACAAGTAGGGATGCTTGGTTTGCTAGCTGCTACTCGCCGATACGATCCATCTTTCGGAAAGTCGTTTGAGTCGTTTGCAATCCCGACCATTATTGGTGAAATAAAACGATTTATTCGTGATAAAACGTGGAGTGTGCACGTGCCTCGCCGTATAAAAGAACTTGGTCCGAAGATTAAGCGTGCGGTAGAAGAATTAACGACACAATTACAACGCTCTCCATCTGTTGCAGAAATCGCGGAATATTTAGAAGTTTCAGAGGAAGATGTTTTAGAAACGATGGAGATGGGGAAAAGCTATAAAGCTCTTTCTGTTGATAAACAAATCGAAGCAGATTCAGATGGCAGTACAGTGACGATAATGGATCTCATTGGTGATCGTGATAAAGGTTTTGAAACAATCGACAAGCAAATGTTATTAGAGAAAATCCTCCCTATTTTATCAGAACGAGAGCAAGAGATTTTAAAGTGCACCTATTTTGATAATTTAAGTCAAAAAGATACCGGGGAAAAATTAGGTATATCTCAAATGCACGTATCCCGCTTGCAACGTAGAGCCTTATTGAAATTACGAGAAGCGTTACAAGCAGATAATGTGGAGGCTTTTAAGTGAGTGTCGAGCATGGAAATGGAAGCGCAAGAGTAGAAGTAATAGCCCATCAAGAAGCAAAGCATGGTAACTATTGTTGTGGTGACAGTTATTTTTATAAAGAAACGGATAAAGAATTTGTATGTGCCTTGGCAGACGGATTAGGGAGTGGTCCGTATGCTTTAGAGTCTTCTCAAGCTGTCGTCAACGTAATTGAACAACATATGCACCAATCGATTGATTTTATTATTACTAAATGTAATGAAGTATTGCTCAATAAGAGAGGTGCCGTGCTAGGAATATTACGAATGAATTTTCATTCGGAGCGGTTTTCTTTCACGTCCATCGGTAATATTGGCATAGTCATGATAACGCCAAATGGGGAGAGGAAGCGGAATATACCAGTTGGTGGATTTCTATCGGGAGTACCTCGGCTGTACAAAGTGTTAGAAGACAAATTAATCCCTGGTTCTTCTTTCTTTATGTTTACAGATGGTGTAAATGATCGAACGTTATCGGCCAAGACGTTTGCTTCACACCGATTAGACTTCATTGTGGAATCGTTTGTAAAGCAAAAGGCGATTCGTAATCAAGATGACACGACCTTTATTGCGATGAAATATAAGTAGATGACACCTTGACCATTCTATGTAGGTCGAGGTTTTTTGTTACAATAGTAGAAGTAAGTATAGGTATAGGAGGAAATGAAGTGAGTGATCATAACGAAATTGTTCAATGGGTAGCAAAAGAGACGAACGTAAAGACTTCGTTAATTGATAAAGTAATCGCCTTATTAAATGAAGGGAATACCGTACCTTTTATCGCTCGTTATCGTAAAGAACAAACAGGTGGATTAGATGAGGTACAAATACATTCCATACAAGAGAAATGGGAATACGGATTGAATCTGTCTAATCGTAAAGAAGAAGTCATTCGCCTAATTGAAGAACAGGGAAAATTAACTGATTCATTAAAGCTAGAGATTCTTCAAGCGCAGCAATTGCAGAAGATTGAGGATTTATATCGCCCTTATAAACAAAAGCGTCGTACAAGAGCTACTATTGCAAAAGAAAAAGGATTAGAATCTTTAGCGCTAAAATGTTGGCATCAGGAAAGCTTTCCGATTTACGAAGAAGCAAAGCAGTACCTTTCAGTAGAGCACGAATTAGAAACGGTCGAGGCTGTATTAGCGGGTGTAAATGATATTCTGGCGGAATGGATTTCAGATGAACCTTCTTACAGAGAGTACATACGCAGGATAACGTTTGAAAAAGGGAGTCTACGCACAGAAGCGAAGGAAAAGGATCAGGAGAAAGACGAGAAAGCTGTATTCGAAATGTACTACGACTACCAAGAACCTGTACGTACCATTGCTTCACACCGCGTATTAGCTGTAAATCGCGGAGAGAAAGAAGGAATATTAAAGGTGGCCGTTATTCCACCGGTGGAAGTCATTTTAGATTACGTTCGTAAGCAGTTAGTCCAGCACGGAGCACCAGAACGAAACCAAGTGCTAGAAAATGCGATAGAAGATGCTTATAAACGCTTAATTCAACCTTCTGTAGAAAGGGAAATACGAAGCGCTTTATCAGAAGTAGCTGAAGAAAAAGCAATTAATGTGTTTTCACAAAATGTGAGGAATTTACTCCTGCAACCACCACTTAAAGGAAAGGTTGTCTTAGGGGTGGACCCAGCCTATCGAACAGGTTGCAAACTAGCTGTTGTGGATGAAACAGGTAAGGTTCATGCCATTAAGGTGGTTTACCCAACGCCACCGAAAAATGATAAACAAGGAGCAGAGCGTACGATATTATCCTTGATTCAACAGTTCCCTATCGAGCTAATAGCAATTGGAAATGGTACAGCTTCAAGGGAGACGGAACAGTTCATCGCTGAAATGATTCAGAGTCACCAACTAGACATTGCATACATGATTGTGAATGAAGCCGGTGCTAGTGTGTACTCCGCCTCAACATTAGCACGTGAAGAATTTCCTGATTTACAAGTTGAAGAACGAAGCGCTATATCGATTGCTCGGCGAGTACAGGATCCGTTAGCGGAGCTAGTAAAAATTGACCCGAAGTCGATTGGCGTTGGACAATATCAACATGATGTTAGTCAGAAGAAACTAGGGCAATCGCTCACCTTTGTTGTAGAAACAGTGGTAAACCAAGTCGGGGTTAACGTCAACACAGCTTCTCCGTCCCTTCTCCAATATGTATCAGGACTTAGTAAAGCAGTTGCAAATAATATTGTCAAAGCTCGAGAGGAAAATGGGAAGTTCACAAATCGAAAGCAACTCAAGAAAATCCCTCGCTTAGGTGCTAAAACGTATGAACAAAGTATTGGGTTTTTACGAATTCTAGATGGGGATGAACCACTTGATCGAACTTCCATTCACCCAGAAAGCTATCATGCGACGAAACAGTTGTTAAAAATGAAAGATATGACAACAAAAGACTTAGGCTCAATGAAACTTGAAGCATATGTAAAGGAGCTGCAGACAACTCAATTAGCTGAACAATTAAGTATTGGAGTTCCAACGCTTGAAGATATTTTGAAATCATTAGTTCAACCAGGCAGAGACCCACGGGATGATTTACCTAAACCGTTATTAAAGAAAGATGTTCTGTCATTAGAAGATTTGCATAAAGGCATGGAACTCCAAGGAACGGTTCGGAACGTAGTTGATTTTGGGGCGTTTGTCGATATAGGGGTTAAGCAAGATGGCCTTGTGCACATCTCTAAATTATCGAATCGCTTCGTTAAACACCCACTTGACGTAGTAGCAGTAGGAGATGTTGTTACAGTTTGGGTAGAAGATGTTGACACAACTAAAGGGAGAATTGCGCTTTCCATGCTTCCATCGCAATAGTCACAGGAAGAGCACTGCTGCTTTAGCAGTGTTTCTTTCTATATACATACCAACATTGATTTAGCATTTTAATTTGATTGATATTTTTTTCTAAGTAAGCTTTCATTAGTTGATGCTTTAACCATTTAGGCATGGAATTAGCCACCTTTCTAATGCATTTAAAACGCTCTTGCTATACAATATGTAAAGAAAAGCCCAATTGTGAAAAAGGGGAGTTAAGGATGGAACAAGAGACGTTACATGAATGGGTGAATACTATTTCAAAAGAATGGTTTCATAAACCGTTTATTCACGAAGTAACAATGAATCATCGATTACGTACAACAGGCGGACGCTATTTGCCAAGCTTTAAACGAATCGAACTAAACCCAAAGTATTTAAGTGAGTTAGGTGAAGCGGAGTTCGAGGGTATTATCAAACACGAGCTCTGTCATTATCATTTACATATTGAAGGAAAAGGGTATCAACATCGAGACAAAGAATTTAGAGATTTGTTAAAGAAAACAAATGCACCTCGTTTTTGTGCATCACTACCTTCTAAACAAACCTTAACACTACATGAATATAAGTGTGAACGATGCGATGCGGAATTTAGAAGAAAGCGAAGAGTTGATTTGAATAAATATAGGTGTGGAAAGTGCAAAGGTAAGTTAAAAAAGATTGAATAAAATGATTGACTCTTTTTTAACTACATGTTAAATTGTTATAGCTGCGTTAAAAAACAGTATGAAAAGAAGATATGTATTTTGAATGAAAGTATTGACTTTAATATGCTTTTGTTGTAACATATTTAACGTCGTAAGTTGATTGTTTCTAAGCGAATACATCTATTTTGGGAAAAGATTTTTCATAATAAGGTCTTGCTAAATAAATAATCATCTGATATAATTTGAAAATGTCGCTACTCATTTGGTGGTTGTGGCATTGAACTTATTCCAACGTAGCTCAGTGGTAGAGCTATCGGCTGTTAACCGATCGGTCGCAGGTTCGAATCCTGCCGTTGGAGCCAATACGGAGAAGTACTCAAGTGGCTGAAGAGGCGCCCCTGCTAAGGGTGTAGGTCGTGTAAGCGGCGCGAGGGTTCAAATCCCTCCTTCTCCGCCATTTTTTATTTTGGCCCGTTGGTCAAGTGGTTAAGACAC
>NZ_AVPG01000011.1 GCF_000775615.1 Pontibacillus litoralis JSM 072002 | reverse complement strand
GTTGTTTTGTTCAGTTTTCAAAGATCAATTTGTCATCTTTCGACAGTAAATGTATTATATCATCATTTTTAAAAGAAAGTCAACAATTAATTAATGTTAAATTAATATTTATATGTTATCTTCTAAGCTTTTCTCTCACAAATTATGCGACAGCAATAAATATAATATTATATTATTAAAGTAATGTCAACAAAAAATCGAATAAAAAAAGGCCCATCCTCAAATCATATTAAGAACAGCCCTTCAAACAGACATCTATTCATTTTGCAAATAGTATATCGGACGATTATTTCTTTTTCTAATTAGTTTCGCTGCTAGTCTTACACCACGAAAATCATCACTAATTAATACAATATCCTTTGTACAATCAAATCGCTCTTGCAATACTCTTGGTAAATAAGATAAAGGTATATTCTCTGCACTCGGGAAAGGTTGATTGTGAGCTGAAACGTAATCACGCACATCAATCACACAGTAATCATCTTCTAATATATGTTGTTGATCAATTTTTTTCAAATATTGAATGGGTAGTATGTTACTACGTATAAACCAAGCAATGATGACGATAAATAGTCCTGTTAATAATACACCCATAAGCTCACTCCTTTAACAAAAAATTAGTTCCTCCTTGCCAGCCTAATATTCACCGATAAATTGCTGACGTCTTTAAACGAAAAAGCAGAAACGCATCCACATTGCATACTCCAGCTTAGCAAGCCATTACCCAACGTCGATCTCTAGTTGAGTTGAACTATTAAATGAGGGATTCACTCATTGGAATATGAATAACCCCGGATATCATTCCAAAAGGTATTTTAATATCTTCTCTTTCTTTTACTACTTGAATCGCATGATCTTGTTCGAAAAACCCCTTTAAGTAGCAGTCTGGTTAATCGAGGTAAGCACTCCTATTGGGTGCCTTCTTTATTCACTGCATTTATAATCTAATTGCTAATTCATTTCACGTCAATACATACGCTTATGGGTATTTAATCTGATAAGTATAGTTGGTTTTATACTCATCATAAAACACGGCCGGGACAGAAGTTAAGCCCAAAATAGAAAGCGCATGAAATCAAATTTAAAAACCTTGATTTCATGCGCTTTTTTGATTTTCACTAGGTTATGTCCTAGCCTCATTACTTATGTTAATTAGCTACAATATTCACCAATTTACCTGGAACCGCAATTACCTTGCGCACTGTTTTTCCTTCAATCCACTCTTGAATGGTTTCATTCTCAAAGGCTAATTCTTCTAGTTTCGCTTTATCTGCGTCTTTCGGAACGTTCATTTTTGCTCTTACTTTCCCCATAACTTGTAGTACAATCTCTACTTCATCATCTTGTAATTTCGCTTCATCATATGCAGGCCAAGCTTCATAGCTAATCGTTTCTGCATGTCCTAGTACATTCCAAAGTTCTTCAGCTAAGTGCGGAGCAACCGGTGCTAGTAACTTCACAAAACCTTCTACATATTCTTTTGGTAGTTCTTCTACTTTGTATGCCTCATTAATAAACACCATCATTTGTGAAATTCCAGTATTGAAACGTAAATCCTCGAAGTTCTCTGTTACTTTCTTCACCGTTTCATGATACGTACGTTCCAAATCGCTATTCTCACATGCTTCAACCATTTTAGCAGTAAGAGTTCCATCTTGTTCTGTAAATAAACGCCAGATGCGATCCAGAAAACGACGCGCTCCATCAAGACCGTTTGTCGACCATGCTACCGCAGCATCTAGAGGCCCCATAAACATTTCGTATAGACGCAACGTATCTGCGCCATGAGTGTCAATAATGTCATCAGGGTTTACAACATTCCCTTTAGATTTACTCATTTTTTCATTATTTTCGCCTAATATCATGCCTTGGTTGTATAATTTTTGGAATGGTTCTTTCGTAGGTACTACTCCTAGATCATACAACACCTTATGCCAAAAACGAGCATATAACAAGTGCAATACAGCATGCTCAGCACCACCAATATACATATCAACAGGCAACCACTTCTCAAGCAATTCTTTACTTGCTAACTGCTCGTCATTATTTGGATCAATGTAACGTAAATAATACCAACAGCTTCCTGCCCATTGCGGCATTGTGTTCGTTTCACGACGCCCTTTCATACCTGTTTCAGGGTCAACAACATTCACCCAATCAGAGATATTAGCAAGTGGAGATTCGCCAGTACCGGATGGTTTGATCTCTGTTGTTTTCGGAAGCTCTAACGGTAGTTCTTCCTCTTTTACAGTTGTCATTGTACCATCTTCCCAATGAATCACTGGAATTGGTTCTCCCCAATAACGTTGACGACTAAATAACCAATCACGAAGACGATACGTTGTTTTTCTTACACCTTTCCCGGACTCTTCTAACCATTGAATTGCTTTCTCCATAGCTTCTTCTTTTCCTAATCCATCCAAAAATCCTGAATGAATATGCTTTCCTTCACCAGTGTACGCTTCCTTGCTTATATCTCCACCTTCAACAACTTCTTTAATAGGTAAGTCAAACATTTGAGCAAATTCGTAGTCACGTTCATCGTGGGCAGGTACAGCCATAATAGCTCCGCTACCATAACTCATAAGTACGTAATCAGCAATCCAAATTGGTAGTTTTTCTCCATTAATTGGATTGATTGCATACGCACCTGTAAACACACCCGATTTTTCCTTCGCTAAGTCTGTACGTTCTAAATCGCTTTTCTTCTCAGCTTCTGTTAAATACGCATCAATTGCTGGTTTCTGCTCTAGTGTGGTGATCTCTTGTACGTATCTGTGTTCAGGTGCCAATACCGCGTAGGTTGCACCAAATAGTGTATCAGGACGAGTTGTAAATACAGTTAGTTTGTGTTCACTTCCTTCAATATCAAAATGAACCTCCGCCCCTTCCGACTTACCAATCCAGTTGCGCTGCATATCTTTAATACTTTCTGGCCAGTCTAGTTCTTCTAAATCTTCTAGCAGTCGTTCAGCGTAAGCTGTTATTTTTAGCATCCATTGCTTCATCGGCTTACGAACAACAGGGTGTTCACCACGTTCACTAACACCGTCAATTACTTCTTCATTCGCTAATACAGTTCCTAAAGCTGGACACCAGTTAACAGGTACTTCATCAATATACGCCAGCCCTTTTTCATAAAGTTTTGTGAAAATCCACTGCGTCCATTTATAATAGGCAGGATCTGTTGTATTAACTTCACGTTCCCAATCATATGAAAAACCAAGTGCTTGAATTTGACGACGGAAGTTATCGATATTTTGTTCAGTGAACTCTGCTGGATCATTTCCAGTATCTAAAGCATATTGTTCAGCCGGCAGTCCAAAAGCATCCCAGCCCATAGGATGCAATACTTCATAACCTTGCATACGCTTCATGCGTGACAATATATCTGTCGCCGTATATCCTTCTGGGTGACCAACGTGTAAACCTGCACCAGAAGGATAAGGAAACATATCAAGTGCATAGAACTTATCCTTATTTGTATTCGCTTCAGTTTTAAACGTTTTGTTTGCCAACCAATAGTCTTGCCATTTCTTCTCAATTCGTTTGTGGTCGTAAACCATCCCATAGCCCTCCTTATAATGTATAGCACAAATAATGTATAGCACAAATAATGTATAGCACAAATAATGTATAGCACAAATAATGTATAGCACAAATAATGTATAGCACAAATAATGTATAGCACAAATGCCCAAAAATATAAAAAAGCCCCTCATCCCTATAAATAGGGACGAGGGGCTTTTTTTGCCACCCGCGGTACCACCCAAATTAGTGTTTGACACTCACTTAAGCTCCTTAACGCAGAGATACGACAAATCTTACTATTCGTTCAGATTTGCAACATCAAAGGCGAGTTCATAAAGTCCAAGGATAGCTTTCACCAACCGCCATCTCTCTATTTGCTCTTGAAGCTTCACTACTATTCCTTATCATCATTTTTCGGCACGTAGTTTGTTACTACCAATGTAACGGAAATGAAATCTATTTGTCAAGTTATCTTTAAACCGCAATATCACGTTTCGTAAATGTAAAGTACGTAATAACATTAAAGACGATGACGTATAGGGCAATAACAATGATAGAAAATACTGGTTCATTTTCCGGAATCGTTAAATAGCCCGATAAATATTGGCTAAAATCTGAGTGTGTAAATAAAATATATTTCACCCAGTCATATTTCATGAAGAACATGATAGCTGCTGGGGCTGTGAATAAAGTAAACATAGTAATCCCAACGGCCATTGCATTAGAACGAAATATAACTGAAATCATAAAGGCGATCGTAATAAAAATAATGACCGATACAAAAGAATATGCATAAGATTGTGCAATGGTTACGATAGGAGAAACTGCAACTACATCACCTTGCGAAACGATAAAGGACTGTGCTCCTTCATAAGGGAAGAATAAAATTCCAGCAAGCGCCGATAGTATAATCAACAGTACCATAAACGAAAAACTCATAACTATTGTCGTCACATATTTACTCCACAATATTTTTCCGCGTGACACCGGTCGTATTGTTAGTAGTTTAATAGTTCCACTAGAAAACTCCGATGCCATTATGCCAGAAGCAATAATAATGGCAAATAATAGGATAAACGAAAATAACATTTCCGAATCCTTCATAAATCCCCAAAATGTTCCTGGTTGGATTGGCTTAATTCCTTCTTCCAGTTGATATTGTGCTATTTGAATTTTCTCTTCTGCTAGCTTGTATTTATAAATGGACTCTTCTTCACTTTCTATGTTTGCCTCTTGACTCTCTATATCTGCTTGAATTTGTCCCTTCCAATCTATTTCTTCTTCGTAAAGGGACATCGACCATTTCGTTAATCCTGCCGCTCCTAGAACAGCAACAAGTAGTATAATCGCCATCGCCATCGTACCTTTTTTGCGTATAAGTTTCATGCATTCATTTCGACATAAAGAAAAAAATTTACCCAACTTGCTCACCACCAGTAATCTTTAGAAATTCATCTTCTAATGTTTGTTTCATTAATTCAATACCGAATACTTGATAATCATTCTCTACTAGATGTTTATTTATAGAAGGTATTTGCTCCCGTTCTACTTTGACTTGAATGGAATCCTCACGAACAATAACATTTGTAGACAGCTTTCTCCCTAACATCTCCGCTGCCTGCTGCGGGTTATTTAAAGTAATTTCCCATTCCGGCACTTGACTTTCTTCATGAACGTTTCGGACATCGATTAACTTTCCTGCCTGAATAATACCGATTCGATCACACATTAACTCAATCTCTGACAATAGATGGCTCGATACGAAGATACTAACGTTGTCTTCGTAAGCAATTTTCCTTAAATGGTTACGAAATTCACGAATGCCAGCTGGGTCGAGGCCATTCGTCGGTTCATCTAAAATAATGAATTTCGGCTTATGCAACAATGCTTGAGCTAATCCTAAACGTTGGCGCATGCCAAGAGAATATCCTTTTACTTTCTCATGAATACGATTTGTTAGCCCTACTTGTTCAATCACTTCTTGAATTCTTTCCTTGTTAACACCATTATGCATGCGACTAAAGTGGAGTAAATTCTGATAGCCAGTTAAATAGTCGTATAGCTCAGGATTCTCAACAATTGCTCCTACTTGATTAATCGCTTTTTCATAATCTTTCTTCAAGTCAACCCCATCAATAACAACGTTACCTGATGTAGGATTCATTAACCCTACCATCATTCTTATCGTTGTTGTCTTCCCAGCACCGTTCGGGCCAAGGAAGCCAAACACTTCACCTTCGCGTAATTCCAAATTAATGTGATCCACAATTGTTTTTCCTTTAATCTTCTTGACGAGGTTATTTAACTGTACGACCGATTGATTACTCATTTTCGCCTTTCCTCCCTATACTTTCTCTCCATCCATTCAACAACACTTTGACCATTCTCCCTAATATCCTCTACACTTTCCCTAGCTAGAATCTCTCCACCTTTAATGACGATAGCATCATCTAAAATTGGTTCTATTTCCAGTATTTCATGAGTGGTTACAATTAGCGTTTGCTTTTCTAAATCAATAAACTTAATGAGTCCTTTCACAATGGAGTTCCGAACCATCGGATCAAGACCAGAAAACGGTTCATCTAACAAAATATACGGAGCGCGGCGTGCCAATGTAATGGCAATCTTTAAGCGACCACGGTTTCCTTTCGACAAATGCTTCACCTTTTGGTTAAGTTCTAAATTCATAAAAGATACTATTTCCTCAGCCTGACCACGCTCAAAATCCGTAAATTGAGAAGCAAAATAATCAATGGCGTCCTTAACAGTAAAGTAGGAGTAAAACGATTCTAATTCCGACATATATGCTACCTTGTTACTACTTAAGCGCCTGGCCTGCTTATCGTCTATTAGCACCTTCCCACTTGTAGGATAAATAAGCCCAGCCATTAGCTTCAAGGTCGTTGATTTACCGCTGCCATTTTCCCCTACAATTCCAGTTACTTTACCTTTCTCGAATTGCATATTCACATTCTTCAATGCCGTTTTGTTCACATATTTCTTCGTTACATTCTCAATGGAAATCATCCTTCTCCCCCTTTACTCAAGTACCCCTGTAACCCAGATATCATTTCATCAAGTGAAAATCCTAAGCTATTCATATCATTCACAAATTGCTCGACATACTCTTCTTTCGTTTGTTCCCTTAATTGTTGCAAACGATTCATATCCTCTGTCACAAATGTTCCTTGCCCTCGCTTCGTTTCTACAATGTGTAATTGTTCAAGTTCACGATATGCTCTCGACATAGTGTTTGGATTCACTCCCATTTCCAATGCATATTCACGAACAGAAGGCAGTTTATCCCCCGGCTTCCGTTTTCCTCTAATCATTTCATTAGATAGGTGCTGGACAATTTGCAAGTATATTGGTTTATCTCGTTGAAATTCTTGACCCATAAACGGTTACACCTCGACTTTTCGATCAAGCAAATAGGTAGCGATGACATAAAGCATCAAAAAGATAACAAAATCGATGACGTAATACCCTACATAAACGACTGGAACATCACCTGTTGCGAATTCTGCACTTAATCCTCCGAGCTGAAAAGTTTGTACATACGATTGTAAATCTATTGATATAGCCCCCCACTGTGTCATCATTTCATATAAAGGCTGCATACCAAACCACCCATACAAAATAGGCGCACCTATAAAAGTTCCAATTACGATTAACAAGCTCCATTTACCGACATAGCTTTTTAAATAATGATGAAGTGTCCATAAAAAGAAAATAAATGTGGAAAAATAAAGCGAAGCTCCAACTAAATGAATACCAGAAAAGCTAATAATAGTTGCAAGTTGGCTCACTGAAATTTCTCCATTAAACACATTTAAGAATAGCATCACGCCAATAGTACTTAAGATAGATAAGGAAACGAACATAAACAATAAAGCGTTCAATAATTTCGTACTCATTAACATATGAATCGATCTTGGTGAATGCAAGAACACATGGAGCAACCGCGCTTCTTTATTAAGGCTATATAACAAGCAGCCTGGTAAATACCAAATATGCGCTCCTATTAAAAGGATAACAATCCCTAACATAATTCCTTCATCGTATTGATATAAACGCCAATAGCTAAGCCCCAATATAATGGTTTCTAACATAAAAACAAACACATGAAACGAAATGGACAATCGCCACTCTTTCTTCCAAAGCCCTTTCCATGCCAGCATACTTTTTCCCCTCTCTTTTATCTGTTCTAGTGTATTAGCTACATAGTACACTAATCCCCTAATAACCGTCAATAGGCAACTTTACGAAAATCAAAAAAAGCCTCCTTATTTAGGAAGCTTCATTGTTCTTCATCATATTTTTAATGCAACTTCTGATGATCCAATATCATATCCTGCAAATATTGAGATACTTGTAGATGCAATCGATGCAGTTGATCTTTCTGCTGATGATTTGCACTATCCATTAGTTTATCAATTCGTTGTTCCAATTTTTCCAAACCCATTTGAGCTTGTGTATATTGCTCATCAACGTCATAGCCCATTCGATCCGTACGATCTAATTCTGTTTTGGCAGCTTCTATTTTTTCTGTAGCGTCAGCCATTAACTCATCCATAGATGCTCTTGTTGCCATATCACCATCACCTCTGTCTTAATGTGTGTTGAAATCTGTTCATTATTCACAATTCGTTGCGTTATTTTCTCCTGTTAGGTATGATACACTCGTGTTATCTGTTTAAAAAAGGAGCTTGATGATGGACAATCCGTTTCCATATGCTTTTGATCAAAAACGTTACCATTCATGGAATTATCATTTAAAAAATACGTTCGGTCATAAAGTGTTTAAAATAGCATTAGATGGCGGTTTTGACTGCCCAAACCGAGATGGCACCGTTGCCTATGGAGGTTGTACCTTCTGTTCTGCAGCCGGAAGTGGTGATTTCGCTGGGAACCGTGCAGAAGATTTAGAAGTACAATTCCATAAGATTAAAAATAAAATGCACTATAAATGGAAAGATGGTAAATATATTGCTTATTTCCAAGCTTTCACGAACACCCACGCTCCAGTCGAGGTGTTACGAGAACGGTATGAGAAAGTGTTGAAACAAGAAGGTGTTGTCGGTTTATCCATTGCGACGCGTCCTGATTGCTTACCTGATGACGTTGTGGAATATTTAGCAGAATTAAATGAACGTACCTATTTATGGGTAGAATTAGGCTTGCAAACCATTCACGAAGAAACTGCAAAAAAGATTAACCGAGCACATGATTTTCAAACGTATATACAAGGGGTTGAGAAGTTACGCAAGCACGGCATCCTTGTTTGCTCTCACCTTATTAATGGACTACCTGGCGAAACGTATGACATGATGCTTGAATCAGCACGCGCTGTAAGTAAACTAGACGTACAAGGGGTCAAGCTACATTTGCTACACTTATTAAAAGGAACGCCAATGGTGAAGCAATATGAAAAAGGGGAACTTACCTTTTTAACGAAAGACGATTACGTGCAGCTCGTCGTCGATCAATTAGAATTATTACCACCAGAAATGATTATTCACCGCATTACTGGCGATGGTCCCCCAAATTTATTAGTCGGACCAATGTGGAGCCTTCATAAATGGGATGTGTTGAACAGCATCGACAAGGAACTACAAGAACGGAACAGCTGGCAAGGGAAATATTATTTATTCACTAGGAAAAGAGGAACTCCATGTTATACCGAATACTAGATTATGCTCACTATTTATTAGAAAACAGCGTTGAAAAAGGAGAATTAGTGTTAGATGGTACTGCTGGAAATGGCCACGATACTCTATTTCTTAGCTCGTTAGTTGGTGAAGAGGGGCACGTACTCTCCTTTGACATTCAACAACAAGCCATTAACGCAACGAAAGCGAAACTAAACGAAAAAAAAATTACAAACGTTACACTCATCCATGATAGCCACGAAAAGATTCATACCTACATGCCTTCTGAACATGAACAGATTGGCGGCGCTATTTACAATTTAGGCTATTTACCAGGAAGCGACAAGTCAATTATAACTACACCAAATACGACGCTGGCTTCCATCCAAACAACATTACAATATTTAAAACAACACCGCTTACTTGTATTAGTTGTATACCATGGACACCCTGGAGGAGAAGAAGAGAAAGAAGCACTTATGAAGTATTTAGCAACATTAGATCAAAAGCATTACAGCGTGCTTCGGTACGGTTTTATTAATCAAGCGAATAACCCGCCGTTTATATTAGCTATTGAGAAAAAATAACCCGGGAGCCTTTCACTAGGCTAACCCGGGTTTTATCTTATGATACAGTTTGGAATTTACGTAAAAGAACTTCGATTTCAAGCCACTTACGTTTAATAGCGCCTTTACCATATCATCCGCACCGTGCAATGATTGTACTTTGCTGTCCGCTAAGTATAAGCCGACCAATCCTTTTTGCACCATATGATGGAATGAGGCGTGTGGCAATGCCTTTACATGTTGCTTAGTTTGATTAATAAAATATAAAAAGCGTTCTTTCATATGACCTTCATGCTCATAATAACTACAGAAGTTTAAATCCCCTTCTTCTAAGTCTTCTTGCTGATCAATATAATAATCAAGCAAAATGTGTAACCCTTGCATATAAGGGAAGTAACTACGCAACACTTGATCCGCTAATTGTGATGTCATTTGAGGACCAAAACAATAAGAAACAAGACAAAAGACTCCAAGAGTTGAACCAGCACATGCGGAGAATTCATACCAAGTTAAATCGCTCCATTTATTTGCGTATTCATCAAACCATTTTTCTAACCGAGGCACTCTTTCTTCTAGTTGTACGTGTTTATGGACTTGCAAATCACAATAAAGCGACGCTAACTCATGTGTATACGGTTGAATGATATCATATTGTTCTAATTGAGCTAATGATTGCTGACATGTTTGCACAAGACGGTTCAAATACCCTCCGTCATCTTTGTCTTCACGAAGAGCATAATAATCATGCAATGCTGCTCCAGGTGTTAATGCATCTAACATCGCTTGATGCAAACAACGAAAATCGTCTGGGTCTAGTGATGTGCTTCGGTCACATAGGTTGTCTAAATAATCGGAGATCGTTTGATAAGCGACAATAAATGATGTTGCTTTTCTCCAATTGTCATGCGCTAACAAAGAATAAATCGATCCACCTTCACAATGAAACGTTTTGGTATCAATAGAGTTTAGCGCTTGGCTTCTCAATTCTTCATTCGGGATCGCTTCTGCCTGTTTACGCCACTTTGCTAACTCCCTATTTGTATTTGGAAATATTCTACGATATATTGTAGCCATTAAATGAATCGGTGTGCTTGGAACGGACAAACCATATATCCTCCTTCTAAAGTCATTTTCTTATATGTATGTCCACAAAACCTTTTGCATATTGGAATACGTCTTCTCTTTCCGGGTCGTTAAAGATTTCATGATACAAATGATCCCATTCCTTATAGCTCTTTTCATGGATCATTAAACGGTCAAACCATTTCTTCGTTTGCACCTTATCTACTATTTTATCATCTCCAGCTTGCATCACAAGCGTTGGGATATTAGGATATTTGCTAATGCGTTCAAAGGCTAAACGAATTCCTTTTTCAAATTCACTATACCACCTAACAGATACCTTCTTAAGCATTAAATCATCATTTATATCTTGTCGTACAACCGCCATCTCCCGTGTAACAGTTTGAGGATCTAGCTGACCATTAAACTTCATACGAGGAGCTATGATATTCAAACCTTTAGCTAGTATTTTTAATGGTTTTGCCGGAGGATTTTTGATCCCTAAGCAAGGAGATGATAAAATCACACCATCAACAGGCACAATGGTATTCTCCTCTAGAGTACGAATAATCGAAAGCCCTCCCATACTATGACCAATTAAAAAAATCGGCAAATGAAATGTCGTGGCATGTTTGATCCATTCCACTATCGTATCCATGTATTCTTGAAAAGAGCGGATATGCCCTCTTTCTCCAGCAAATTCCCCGTGTGCAGGCAAATCTCCATATATACAATGAAATCCTTCTTGAACCCAACGATTAGCTAACTGATCATAACGACCTTTATGCTCCATCGCTCCGTGAACTAAAATAACAACTCCTCTTGGTTGATCAGCAAACAATTGTTTCATTCTAAAACCTTCCTTTCCAATCTATTACTGTACTTTGTTATACTTATCATAACACCAAATGAAAATGGAGGCACAGTATGATACTCGAATATAAAGGCAAATTACCGACAATTCATCCCACAGCGTACATCGCAGACAATGCGGTCATTACTGGAGATGTAATTATTGAAGAGGATGTAAGTATTTGGTTTCACACCGTCATTCGCGGTGATGTTGCTCCCGTATACATTGGGAAGAAAACAAACATACAAGACCAAAGCATGCTACATCAAAGCCCTAACAAGCCACTCATTATAGAAGAAGGTGTTACAGCAGGACACCAAGTCATGATTCACTCAGCGCATGTAAAAAGAAATGCACTCATTGGCATGGGGACAACCTTATTAGATGGATGTCAAATCGGAGAAGGAGCATACATAGGTGCAGGTAGTCTCGTTCCACCAAATAAAATAATCCCTGCCAACACGTTAGCATTCGGCCGACCAGCTAAAGTAATTCGAGAATTGTCCGATGATGATAGTAAGGAAATGAATCGAATTCGAAACGATTACATGAAAAAAGGTCGTTACTACAAATCCATGCAAAAAAGCGACTAAAAATCATACTATTTAGGCACAGTATAACAGAAGGAGGTGTCTTTTCATGTTAGCCGGATTAGCAATTAGCTCTTTTATTATGAGCTTAACCCTCCTAACTCTCTCCTTTGTTAAACAAGTTCATAGCAAATATAAGCGTTCTTTAAGGTGGTACAGCGTCTTATTTCTAATTTGTGCAATTGGAGTTGGTACAGTCATTATGGAACAAAATAAAGCTAAATGGCTCCCGAGCGTTCAAAGCTTCATAAACCATAAACCAGCAAACGCAACTGAAGTGTCATTAGATGAGCTTAAAGCAATGGATCCCATAATGAAGCAGTATCATTTAGAGGAAAGCATTCAACTATCTGCTCCACACGTTTCTCAATACCCCGAATTACCGAGAGGCTGTGAAGTAACATCGTTAACCATGCTATTAAATCATCACGATGTAGATACGGATAAAATGACACTCGCCCAACAAGTGAAAAAAAACCCAGCTTCTCATAAACAAAAAAACGGGGTCACCTATTTCGGAAACCCGCATAACGGTTTTGTCGGCGATATGTACAATTTATCTAACCCTGGTCTTGGCGTGTATCATCAACCTATTGCACAATTAGCAGCTCAGTATGTAGACAAAGAACGAATCCATGACTTTACTGGGGGTTCTTTCATCCAAATACTTGAGGAATTAAACGACAAAAATCCTGTATGGGTGATTATTAATACACATTATGAGAAGCTGCCAGAGAGTTATTTTGAAACATGGGTAACAGAAAACGGGGAAAAAATAAAGGTAACAAAGAAAGAACACTCTGTACTCATAACAGGGTATGATCAAGAGTATATTTACTTTAATGACCCACTAAATAGACAAGAAAAAGCACCCATCGATGACTTTCAAGAAGCCTGGGTGCAAATGGGAAGGCAAGCAATATCCATTAAGTGATGGATAGCTTGCTTCCAGATTTATCCTCTTCCATTAATTGTGAAATAGGATATTTCTTCTCAATATAAATTTGATGCCAAAGCATAAACATGAGTACTGTCCAAATTTTTCGTGAATAGTCTCCCTTACCTTGGACATGGTCTTCTAAAAGTTGTCGTATATATTGTTTTTCCAACAGATGTCCTGTTTCACTTGTTTGAATCAACTGTTTTGCCCAGTCGTACAGCTCATTTTTCAGCCAGTGACGAATAGGTACAGGGAAGCCTAACTTCTTACGGTCTAATACGTGATCTGGAACAATACCACGAGCAGCTTTACGTAAAATGGACTTCGTTGTTCCATCGGCAATCTTCAAATCAACTGGTATCTCTCTTGCAACGTTAAATACTTCCTTATCTAAGAAAGGTACACGTAATTCTAGAGAATTTGCCATCGTCATTTTATCTGCCTTCAACAATATGTCTCCGCGCATCCACGTATGAATGTCAATATATTGCATCTGATTAACGGGATGATACGATTCCGCTTGATTGTATAGCTTCTTCGTAATAGATTGATACGTGCTATTTGGATGGTAATCTTTCAATAGTTGCTTTTTCTCTGCTTCTTCAAACATTTTCGCATTCCCGATATAACGATTTCGAAGTGGCGTTGTTCCTCTTTCTAAGAAACTCTTCCCTTTTACTCCTTCTGGCATTACATTTGCTACTTTAGCAAGAAGTCCTTTCATTGCACCAGGCATCGACTCAAACATTTTCAATGATTCGGGTTCACGATAAATGTTATAGCCACCAAACAATTCATCTGCACCTTCTCCGGATAAGACAACCGTCACATGCTTTCGTGCTTCACGGGCAACGAAGTAAAGCGGTACACATGCTGGATCTGCTAAAGGATCGTCCATATGCCACATAATTTTAGGTAACTTCTGCACATATTCTTCAGGTGAGATAATATAAGAAATGTTCTCTACACCTAATTTATCCGCTGTTTCTTTGGCCACATCAATTTCTGAAAAACCTTCTCGCTCAAAGCCGACCGAGAACGTCTTAATATTCGGGTTAAATTCTCTTGCCATTGCGACGATAACAGATGAGTCAATACCACCAGATAAGAACGAACCTACTGGAACATCACTACGCATGTGGACATTAACAGAATCGTATAATGTATCCTGAATCTTCTTGATCCATTGCTGCTCGTTACCAGAAACCTGTGTAAATGTAGCATGGAAATAACGATGAAACTCCATAGATTCATCCGGCTTTTTCACAAAATAATGGCCTGGTTCTACTTTATGCACGCCATCTGTTAATGTAAATGGTTCAGGAACGTATTGATAGCTCAAATAATGCTGCAACGCTTCCGTATTCACTAATTCGTTCTCTTGTAGTAACGTAATACTTTTCTTCTCAGAACCAAAATACGTTTCTCCATTTTGTTCACTATA
This sequence comes from Pontibacillus litoralis JSM 072002, assembly GCF_000775615.1. GTDB lineage: Bacteria > Bacillota > Bacilli > Bacillales > BH030062 > Pontibacillus > Pontibacillus litoralis. The sequence goes on along the minus strand of NZ_AVPG01000011.1, from coordinate 79,920 downwards.
AAACAGTGGCTTAATGCCAAATGGATCACGCGCACCATATAACGTTTGCTCTTGCTTGTCCCACATTAAAATGGCGAACATACCACGAAGCTCTTGAAAAGCATGCTCTCTCTTTTCTTTGAACATTGCCGCAATTACTTCTGTATCCGATTCTGTTTCAAAGGTATATCCTTTTTTCTTTAAGGACTCACGAAGCTCTACATAGTTGTATATTTCACCATTAAACACCATCCAATAACGTTCATCTTCATAGCGTAACGGCTGATGGCCACTTTCAATATCTATAATACTTAAACGACGAAAACCAAAGGATATGTACTCATCGTGATAATATCCCTCATCATCTGGCCCACGGTGGGTAATGATATCATTTCTACGTTTAAAATTCCGTTTCCCCTCTTCATCTAAAGGAGACGGCATATGTCTTATAACACCAATAAAACCACACATACGATGTCCTCACTTTCATACTCACTTTTATGCTGTTTAAGTTTACCATAAATTGATGAACAATTCGATAAAAAGCCAAACGTCTATGAATGGTTCATCATATTTTTTTAAGATGATTGAAGCCAAACTATATTTTTCGAATCATTCACCATTTATAAGGCTGTTCTGTTCATAAATGATACGAATTACATAAGCAAAAAGCTGACCGATGATGGCCAGCTTCTCTTCCTATGCTTGTGCAACGTATTGCTTTAATTGTTCTACTTTGTCTGTCTTCTCCCAAGGGAACGAAACATCCGTTCTACCGAAGTGACCGTAAGCAGACGTATCTTGATAAATTGGACGACGTAAATCCAACATTTTAATAATTCCAGCCGGGCGTAGGTCAAATGTGTTGCGAACAGCATCTACGAGTGCCTCTTCCGAAACAACGCCAGAGCCAAACGTATTAATTGAAATGGATACTGGCTGTGCTACACCAATAGCATAAGCTAATTGAACTTCGCAAGCATCAGCCAATTGAGCAGCAACGATATTTTTTGCTACGTAACGTGCCGCATAAGCCGCAGAACGGTCGACTTTCGTTGCATCCTTTCCACTGAAAGCTCCACCACCGTGGCGAGCGTACCCTCCATACGTATCCACAATAATTTTGCGCCCTGTTAGACCAGCATCCCCTTGAGGTCCACCAATTACAAAGCGACCTGTAGGATTAATAAAGTATTTCGTATGTTCATCTAGCAATGCTTTCGGAACAATTGGAGCAATAACATGTTCTTTCAAATCGCGTTGAATTTGCTCTAACGTAATTTCCGGATGATGTTGCGTTGAGATAACAATTGTATCGATACGAAGAGGTTCATTGTTCTCATCGTACTCTACCGTTACTTGCGTTTTTCCATCTGGACGAAGGTAATTAAGTGTCTCTTCTTTGCGAACATCACTTAAACGTTTCGCTAACTTATGAGCAAGAGCGATTGGCAACGGCATAAGTTCTGGTGTTTCATTATTCGCATAGCCGAACATTAAGCCTTGATCACCTGCACCAATATTCTCAATTTCTTCATCTGTCATTTGTCCTTCTCTTGCTTCTAGCGCCTCATCTACACCTTGAGCAATGTCAGGTGATTGTTCATCTATAGCAGTTAATACGGCGCATGTTTCGGCATCAAAACCGTATTTAGCACGCGTATAACCTATCTTCTTAATCGTATCTCTTACTAATGATTGAATATCCACATACGTGTTTGTTGAAATTTCTCCTGATACTAACACTAAACCTGTCGTGACCGTTGTTTCGCAAGCCACCCTTGCATTCGGGTCTTCTTTTAGAATTTCATCTAATATTGCATCAGATATTTGATCACAAATCTTATCTGGATGTCCTTCTGTTACTGATTCTGATGTAAATAAGCGGCGATTGTTTGCCATCCCCATATTCCTCCTTCAAACGTAAAGTGATACGGAACTTATTACCTAACTGAGCATTTATTAACATAGGTTTAATAAATTTAATTGGGAACAATAGAGTTATCATGCCCTACTTTTATCATTTACCTTTATAGTTCATTCCATTAATATGTGCATCCATATGCAATGGTAATAATCTTAAATTATTATATGAATGCAATAAAAAAACCTTTCCCACTTTTTGAGCAAAGGGAAAGGATCCTTTCGCTCTTATCGTTCAAGGCTTCTCACCTTGCAACAGGTTAGCACCATTTCACCATATATATAGTGACGGTTGCCGGGTTTCTTTGGGCCTGTCCCTCCACCAACTCAGGATAAGATAGTTTCCGTTCGCGAATAATCATAACGTTTTAACCATGCAATGTCAACAAAAGCCCCGCCCGTTCTAACGGAGCCACAAATGTTAAATCCGTTATACTTTTGAAGAAAATATGAAGAAAATGTATCAATTTCACAATTAGTATGGACTATTAATTTCAATGTGTTATACTAATCTTAAATTAAAGCGATTGCAACTGAAATTTTATGATGATGAGTGGACTTATTCCATTACACAATATTAAAAAGGCGGGTTCTGTACAATGAATATGGTGAATGAAAAATCTAAGCTTGCAGATTTGTTAGATCAAGACAGTGTAAGAAAAAACTTATCCAATGCACAATTAGTGGAAAAAGTACTTTCACGTAAAGAAGGTAGGCTAACATCTACTGGAGCGGTTAGAGCTGAAACTGGTCGTTATACGGGTCGCTCCCCTAAAGATAAGTATATCGTTAAAGACGAAATTACAGAAGGAACAGTTGATTGGGGCCCGGTAAACACACCAATCTCTGAGGAAGTATTCGATAATTTATACAATAAAGTCATTCAATATTTAAGTGAGAAACAAGAAATATTTTCCTTTAAAGGATTTGCTGGTGCGGACGAACAATACAGACTTCCAATTGAAGTAGTCAATGAATATGCTTGGCACAATTTATTTGCGAAACAATTATTCATTCGCCCAACAGCTGAAGAATTAGCAACACATGACAGTAACTTTACCATTCTTTCTGCTCCTACATTTAAAGCAATACCAGAAGTAGATGGTACAAAATCTGAAACATTTATTATTATATCATTTAAGCGCCGAATCGTCTTAATTGGCGGGACGGAATATGCAGGAGAAATGAAAAAATCCATTTTCTCCGTAATGAATTATTTATTACCGCAACAAGATGTGTTATCTATGCATTGTTCTGCAAACGTTGGGCAAGAAGGTGATGTTGCTTTATTCTTCGGATTATCTGGTACTGGTAAAACAACATTATCCGCCGATCCAAGTCGCCGCTTAATTGGAGATGATGAACACGCGTGGTCGAATCGTGGAGTATTCAACATTGAAGGCGGATGTTATGCAAAGTGCATTAACTTGTCTCAAGAGAAAGAGCCACAAATATACAATGCTATTCGTTTCGGTTCTGTGCTAGAGAATGTCGTATTGGATGAAGAAACTAGCATGCCCGATTATGATGATAATTCACTAACAGAGAACACGCGTGCAGCATACGCTATTGATAATATCGATAACATTGTTCAACCGAGTGTAGCTGGTCATCCGAATACGATTGTTTTCTTAACGGCAGATGCATTTGGCGTACTCCCTCCAATTAGTAAATTAACGAAAGAACAAGCAATGTATCATTTCTTGAGTGGATATACAAGTAAACTAGCTGGAACAGAACGAGGAGTAACATCACCAGAAGCAACATTTTCTACTTGCTTTGGTTCTCCATTCTTACCACTTCACGCATCTAAGTATGCTGAAATGCTAGGTGAGAAAATAGATCAATTTAATGCCAACGTTTATTTAGTAAACACTGGCTGGACTGGTGGTTCCTATGGCGAAGGTAGTCGTATGAAATTATCCTACACGCGTGCAATGGTTCAGGCCGCTCTAGAAGGAGAGTTAAATTCAACGGAAACAGTGACAGATGAGGTCTTTGGTCTACATGTCCCACTTCATTGCCCAGGTGTCCCAGATGAAGTGCTTATTCCAAAGAAAACATGGAATGATGAATCCAAGTATGAAGCAAAAGCACAAGCATTAGCCTTAAAATTTCATGAAAACTTCACGAAATTTGATGGTGTAAGTGAGAGTATTCAACAAGCAGGTCCTACATTTAAAGGATAAATTGTTTTTCCCTTAAGCTAACCTATTTCAATGGGTTAGCTTTTTTATTCTTGTGTACATTAGGCACACATAACGTATGCAAACATATGCTATCGTATCTAACTATAGTTCTAAACAAGAGGAGGATCATCCATGAAGAAACGACCCATCTTAGTCATGGTAGCATTTGTGTGCATGTTAATATTTCCGTTGGCCGCATGTTCGAATACATCAACTACTATTCAAGTAGCAGAAGTAACACGTTCTATTTTCTATGCCCCTCAATATGTTGCTTTAGAAAAAGGTTTTTTTGCTGATGAGGGGTTAGATGTAGAATTAAAAACAACATGGGGTGGAGACAAGACGATGACTACCTTAATTTCAGGTGGAGCTGATGTTGCCCTAGTTGGATCAGAGACATCTATTTATGTCTACTCTCAAGGTGCCACAGACCCTGTTATTAATTTCGCACAATTAACCCAAACCGACGGTACGTTTTTAATCGCTAGAGAAAGGAAACCGAATTTTAAATGGGAAGATTTAAAAGGAAGCACTTTTCTCGGACAACGCAAAGGTGGAATGCCACAAATGTCTGGTGAGTATGTATTAAAACAAAAAGGGGTCGATCCACACAACGACTTAGATTTAATTCAAAGCATCGAATTTGCTAACATACCGAACGCTTTTGCTTCTGGTACAGGTGATTATGTCCAACTATTTGAACCTACTGCAAGCATTTTCGAAAAAGAAGGAAAAGGACATATTATCGCATCTTTTGGAGAGGAATCAGGACATTTACCATATACATCCTTCATGGCGAAAGAAAGTTATTTGGAAGAGAATAAAGAAGATATGAAAAAATTCACTAGAGCACTATATAAAGCACAAACATGGGTACAAGAACATAGCGCTAAAGAAATTGCTGAAGTGATTCATCCTTACTTTGAAGACACAGAATTGGAGTTGTTAGAAACAGTTGTAGAGCGTTACAAAAGTCAAGGATCATTTGCAACAGACCCTATTCTTGATGAAGAAGAATGGAACAACCTAAAAAATGTTATGGACGCAGCAGGAGAACTCCCGAAAGACGTAAACCATAATACACTCGTCAATACCGAAATAGCGACGAAAGTCATACAGGAATAAGGGGGAACAGTATGGCTTTCCTATCTATCGACAACGTTTCCCATCAATATTTCACAAAAATGAATTATACGAAGGCGTTACAATCCATTTCTTTATCAGTAGAAGAAGGACAATTTATTTCTTTTATCGGCCCAAGTGGGTGCGGGAAATCAACCTTACTTTCTATTATCGCAGGAATTATTACTCCTACAGAAGGTTCTGTACGTGTCAATAATACGACTGTTCAACGCCCATCTGTCTCCATCGGTTATATGCTTCAACAAGATTATTTATTTCCATGGAAAACGATAGTAGATAACGTGTTACTCGGTCCACATATTAAAGGTACGTTAACGAATGGACTGCAGCAGTTAGCGATACAATCCTTAACAGAAATCGGTTTAGAAGATGTTCTACATGCATACCCTTCTCAATTATCTGGTGGCATGAGGCAACGCGCCGCTCTCGTTAGAACACTTATGACAGACCCACACATTCTATTGTTAGATGAACCTTTCTCTGCTCTCGATTACCAAACGAAATTAAAGCTAGAAGATTTAGTATCAAACACACTAAAACAATTTAACAAAACATCCATTCTTGTCACCCATGATATCGGAGAGGCCATCGCTATGAGTGATAAGATTTATTTATTTTCAGCTAGTCCCGGCTCTGTCTTTAGTTCTTTCCATGTGCCAGAAAACTTACAGCAACTAACTCCATTTGAAGCAAGACAACATCATGATTTCCCTGCATTATTTCAACACATATGGGAGGAGTTGAACTCTCTTGAATCATCAACAAACAGATAATCAACGGTTCGAACAATATAAAAAACAAGCCAAGAAGGAAAAACGGTCCATCCTCATGTGGCAAGTTATTATTTTTATCGCCTTCTTTTCTATTTGGGAAATCATTAGCAGACTACATTGGATCGATCCGCTTATCTTTAGTTCACCGACCAACATTGTACAATTACTTGTGGATAAAATGGTCGATCAAACAATCTTTATCCATTTGCAAGTTACCGTTCTGGAAACCATTATCGGCTTCCTATTAGGGACCATTCTAGGTATATTGTTAGCCTCTCTCTTATGGTGGTCCCCTAAATTATCAAGAATATCTGATCCTTATCTAGTCATTTTAAATGCGATGCCTAAAGTAGCACTTGGTCCGATTATTATAGTCGCTTTAGGACCAGGGTATGCTTCTATCATTGCTATGGGCGCTTTTATTAGCATCATTATTACAACCATCGTCGTGTATACAGCATTCCAGAACGTAGATGAAAATTATTTAAAAGTATTAGCTAGCTTTGGAGCAAGCCGTTATCAAAGCTTTAAAGAAGCAGTATTGCCCGCCTCATTCACGACCATTATTTCCACCTTTAAAGTAAATGTTGGTTTATCTTGGGTAGGCGTTATTGTCGGAGAATTTCTCGTTTCCCAAAAAGGCTTAGGCTATTTAATTATATACGGGTTTCAAGTTTTCGACTTCACCTTAGTGCTAGCAAGCTTACTTTTAATTGCTATTTGTGCCGCCATTATGTATCAATTGGTTGAGCGATTAGAAAGACGACTAATGAATTAAGGACAGCTCAGTTGCACCCTTTTAAAGCAACTGAGCTGTCCTTATATATTCTAAACTATAGGAAAGTACGTCATCTTTCATCATAAAGCTAAAGCATGGATCCTGTTTCACCGTACTAGGAATATGTTCTAAACAGACAGGACCTTCCGTTTCTAAGTAGTGTTCTTTCGTAATCAGCTCATTAATTGTCGTAAAGTAAACATTCTTAATAATACTACCGCCTTTACCATCGACCGCATACTGACCGATATAATGCAACTGCTCAACTACTCCGCCTGTCTCCTCCATAACCTCCCGTACCGCTGCTTGCTCTGGTGTTTCCCCATCCTCTACTTTACCACCTGGAAATTCCAAACCACGGTCCTTATGCTTCGTTAACAACCACGAATCATTGTATCGACAAATAACCCATACATGTTTCGGATGTTTAGAAAAAGGGTGATTTTTAAACGAGAGCTTCACTTCATTGTTATAAAAATCATAAAAAGTTATCATGTTTATCAACTGCCTTCAATACTTCGTTTCCATACGTATTACTTATGTTGGATGTTCACTATTTTCCATTGATTATCTTCATATCCAAATTGTAAGGCAATCGTATAATCGCCATATAAATCAGACTGATTGTGTTGCACAACCTGTACATTGCCGTTCGCTAAAGTCTTTGTTTGAAATGCATTGGATGGTTGGAACCAAGGTGGTGTTTCCGTTGGGATGATATATAAACCATTATTATACTCTTTATAATAAAAATCAACATATTCCTTAGCAACATCCGTATGTGTTAAAGTGTGAAAAGATTGGATTAATTGCTGCTTCGTGTCAAAGTTCACTACTTTGCCCTGACGATCCGTTTCTTGAACAAGCTTCTCCATAAACTGCTCTGCAATACGCGCTACTTCATCATTGGTCAGTTCTACATCACTTATTTCTCGGGACATTTCATTCGATTTCTGAGTAGTCGTTGATTCACGAATACTATGCTCATTACTCGACATATTTTTATTGGCGTTTGCAGACGTATTCAGAAATGGAATGAATACTAAAACGATAACACATGCCATTATAGTAGGAAAGAGTTGTTTTCTTTTCATAAACGAATACACGTTTAACATCCTCCTAAATTAATTGCTTATTGTGTATATTCCTTTTTCTTTCACGCTGTAAACCTTTCTTTTATGCTCTTTTGCACGTAGTACATGCCAAAAACCCTCTAAATTAAGATAGAGGGTCTTCCTTGCCATAAATAGTTCCATTTTCCACATGCTCATCCATACCTATTTCATGAATAAACGTTTTTGTATCTTCATCCCCTAGCTCATAAATCATTTGATACGCTTTACGCATATAACCATCGTATTCATCATTATCGTTATCCTCTGAATAATGTTTAAAAGGGATATGTGTACGCCAGAATGTTCGTTCATCTGAATCAAATACTTCATTCAATATTTCTCTTAACTCATACATTTGTTCCTCTGTCGCTCGAATGGAGAACGCATCGTTGTTACCCGTTTTAAAGCGAGATATTTCTCTACTTCCTAAGTTAATATAAAACGTTTTTTTCTCATCCATGCTTCACCCTCCTACCTTTAGTTTTTACTCTTTGCTTTATATTTATGAATAACATAACGCGAAAAGTAACTCATTTGTAAATTTAGTACACACCTTAAAATACCAAGAATATTCTGAACTTAAGAAAGGCTGCATAGAGATAGTAAAACACGAGCTACAACGTGATCTATGAACTAAAAATAAGACGGCAATTCAAGGAAAGGATGACATAAATTGAAGTTTGCTGATAACCTGTTTGAACTTTATTACAAGCATTTTGATACGAATGATCATTTACATTTATTCACCCAGTCCATTATCGAACAATTAGATTATGAAGATTTATGTAAACTTATACAAGAATGTACGAAAGAAGAATTGGAACAAATGATGACTACCTACGTACTTCATCAACTGAAACAAAAGGAGAAAAAAATTGTTTCCTTAACACATCTGAATAAACAAAATGATAGCCATCTACTTATCTACACAAGTCAAGGAAACTAACACCTCTTATTTGAACTCATGGAAATATACATCTGTTGTAATAGTTGAAAGAAACGCTTTATTTACATCATACCCAATCCCATTTCGATGTGGTACATGGATCATCCCTTTGATTAGTTGTACTTCTGGCACAATAACGTCCTTGTGCCAATATCGATTCGATGCTGATATATCACCAGGTATTGTAAAGTTAGATAAGCTAGCCAATGCAATATTATGAGCACGTGATATACCAGTTTCTAGCATGCCACCACACCATACTGGTACTCCTTTAGAGGCGCATAAATGGTGGATTCGAATTGCTTCTGTCATACCACCTACCCGACCTATTTTTATATTTATCACTTGACAGCTTTGGAAACGCAATGCTTGATCAGCATCGTTATAGCTTTCAATACTCTCATCTAAACAAATTGGCGTTTTCATGCGCTTTTGTAATTGGGCGTGAAGATAATAATCTCCTGGACGAAACGGCTGTTCTATCATCATTAATCCCAAATCATCAAGTGATAGAAGGTGATCCATGTCTTGTTCATCATAAGCACCGTTGCCATCAAACATTAACTCGTCAGTGGGTACATAACGGCTTGCAAGCTCTAGTCGATTTCTTTCTTTCCCTTTTTGCACTTTCAATTTAAAACGCCGATAACCTGCTTCCTTATACAGTGGTAATAATTTCTCTATATCATCTTGTAAACCGAGCACGACACCAGCAGCGATTTCTCCTTTTGTACCACCGATTAGTTTCGATAATGATTTCTGCTGTTGCTTCGCATATAAATCCCATACCGCTGCTTCCATAGCAGCTTTGGCCATTTGATTCCCCTGAAATATGGTTAAATGGCGAGCGATATCAGTAGGATGTTGTATGTTCCATTGCTTTAATACTGGAATAAAATGTTCCGTTAACATATCCCAAGAGGATTGCACCGTCTCATGCGTATAGAAAGGAGTAGTAAAAGCAACCCCTTCCCCCCATCCTTCCCGATTATGCTCATCAACTACCTGGACAAGAATTCCTTCTCTCATGCGAACTATGCCAGCATGTGTGCGAAATGGATGAACAAGCTCCATTTCATAACGATAAAGCTTAATCCAGCGCATGTTCAATTCTAACATCTCCTCGTTCAAGCCATTCAGCAAGCTGTCGCCTCATTAGCTTATTCGATGCATTTCGTGGCAGTGATGATACAACGTATATACGTTTAGGTAATTTATATTTAGCAAGCTTAGGTTGAGTATACTCCATGACCTCGTCAAACGTTACCTCGTAAGATTTGTTCACGACGATAAAAGCAACAGGTACTTGTCCCCATTTACAATCTTCCTGACCAATTACACCTACTTCATTGATTGCCTCCATACCTATTAACACACTTTCTATTTCTGCCGGATAAATATTTTCTCCACCAGAAATAATTAAATCCTTGCGACGGTCAACGACATACAAGTAACCATCTTCATCAAGATAACCAGCATCTCCTGTATAAAGCCAGCCGTCTATAATTGTTTGAGCATTTACATCAGGTCGATTATAATATCCTTTTGTTACCATCGGGCCTTTCACGACAATTTCTCCTACTTCATTTGGTCGTGCCTCTTGATAATCAATCATAATTTTGCATTCAGCGGAAAAGAGCGCCTTTCCTGCCGAACCAATTTTCTTTAAAGCATCTTCTGCACTTAATGTAACAATTTGGGAAGAAGTCTCCGTCATCCCGTACGTTTGGATAATAGGAATTTGTTTCATTGCCGCTCGTTCTAATAACGGTTTGGCTGCAGGACCACCACCTAGTAACATACACCGAAAACAAGATGGATATTGCCCCTCCCCTAGCCTTTTTAATAGCCTATTTGCCATTAATGACACGACAGATACGTGAGATACCCCTTGATGCATAATCGCTTCATGTACTGCCTCTACATCGAAGGAAGCATATAAATGGACCGGCATTCCATATATAACGCTTTTAAATAAAGTCGATAATCCCCCTACATGAAACAACGGCATGGCTACTAACCACTCATCCTTATCAGAAATTCCTAAATTCAGCGCAGAACTAACAGCACTCCACCAATGGTTGCCATAAGAAAGCATGACCCCTTTAGGATAACCAGTCGTTCCAGACGTATATAGAATCGTATGTAAATCAGCTAAATCAACTTCCTCTTTTCGCTCGAAAGGTGTGATCGTAATGCGCTGTAATGCTGAAAACGAGCATGCGGTTACCTCCGTCTGATCACGTACACATTCCATTTGTTCGATAAGAGCATCATCATAAATCACATAGTTGCATTGTGCATCCTCAATTTGGTAAACAATTTCTTTAGCTGTTAATTTCGTATTCAGAAACACCCCAACCGCACCAATGTAAGAAATAGCGTGCACACATCGTACAAAGTCAACGGAATTATGACCATAAACAGCAAGATGTGTTCCTTTTCTCACTCCTATAGTCGTTAACTTCTTTGCTAATTGAAGCGATTGTTGACGTAATTGCTCAAACGTAATGCTTTCCTTTTCAAAATATATCGCAACACGATTAGGTGTTAACTTCGCTCGTTTATCTAACCAATTAGGCATCGTTTCTTGACTCATCTTACTCCTCCTCGCTTCGAATCACAACAAACCCTTGCACACCGTTATGAGCAAGGGTTTGTTCATTTATTTCACCAAAACTTAAGGGAATCTAGGGAATTGTTTAAAGTCTGGTTTACGTTTTTCTTTAAAGGCGTCACGACCTTCTTTCGCTTCATCCGTTGTGTAATAAAGAAGCGTTGCGTCTCCACCCATTTGTTGTAAACCTGCTAAACCATCTGTATCAGCATTAAAGGACGCTTTTAGGAAACGTAATGCAGTTGGTGATTTTTCTAGCATTTCTTTACACCACTGCAGCGTTTCTGCTTCCAAATCTTCTAATGGTACTACTGTATTTACTAGTCCCATTTCTTTGGCTTCTTGTGCATTGTATTGACGGCATAGGTACCAAATTTCGCGGGCTTTCTTATGGCCAACAATACGAGCTAGTAAACCTGCTCCATAACCAGCATCAAAGCTACCTACTTTTGGACCTGTTTGACCGAATATTGCATTATCTGCAGCAATTGTTAAATCACATACGATATGTAGAACATGACCGCCACCTATCGCATAGCCAGAAACTTCAGCTACTACTGGTTTAGGGATAACACGGATAAGACGTTGTAAATCTAACACGTTAAGACGCGGAATTTCATCTTCTCCAACGTATCCACCGTGTCCACGTACTTTCTGATCTCCTCCAGAACAAAACGCCTCATCACCAGCACCTGCTAGCACAATAACACCGATTTTAGAATCATCGCGAGCATGTGAAAATGCATCTAATAATTCTTTTACGGTTTGTGGACGAAACGCATTGCGCACTTCAGGACGGTTAATTGTAACCTTTGCAATGCCATCATGTGTTTGATATAAAATGTCTTCATAATGGCGTTCATTTATCCATTCAACTGTCATGAATATATCCTCCTTATTACAAAACGTTAAACGCTTTCTATTTGTGATACGAAATCATCTACTATTTTACCAAAAAAATCGATATGTTCCACATGAATTGCATGGCCACTATTTTTCACTTGTATATGACGAGCTTTGTTACAATGTTTTTTCATCTCATTTGCAATCTCTGTGAATTTATTATCAAGTGTACCAGTTATGAATAATACTGGGCAACTTAATTCAGATAGACGCTGCCACCAAGATGGTTGCGCTCCTGTTCCCATCCCTCTTAAAGAAGAAGCTAGCCCTTCTGCAGACTGGGATAGTCGTTCCGTTCTTATTTGATTCTGCACATTGCTAGGAAGCTCTTTTTGTGTTGCAAACATCGGAAGCTCTTGCCAATAATTAACGAACGCTTCTACCCCTTTTTGTTCAATCGTAGCGGCGAGTTGTTTATCACGCTTCACTCGATTCCATCTTTCTTCTTCGGTAGCTAAACCTGGGCTTGCGCTTTCTAGTAGAACACTTCGAATCCGATGAGGGAAAAGGAAAGCAAAGGACAAAGCCGTTCTTCCTCCCATGGAATACCCCAAAATGTGTACTGTAGCAATGCCAAGCACAGCCAACACCTGATCGATATCACTACAAACGGATTCCATCGTGAAACAATTTTTGCTTTTCGTTTGCCCGTGACCTGGTAAATCAATGGTGATGAACTCATAATCAGTACGCAATAATTCTACTAAAGAATCCCACGTATGGTGAGAACCAGTAAAACCATGAAGCAACAATAGTGGCGGACCATTCCCCTGCCGCTTCACATAATAGGTTGTATCATTGATTTCTATTCTCATTGATAAGTCTCCAGTAAGTCATTTAAGGCTTGTTCAATCGTATACCACTTATCTCGATGCCAATTTACGTTTGTTTGACGGTCTGTATTGACTTCTATTACGTTCAAAGCATGTTGACGGAAACTTGTATCGACCACTTCCGAAAAATCATTCCAATTATCTACACTTGTGAAATTCCCACCATACATATGAACAACCTTTTCGAAATCAAGATGAAGCGGCGTACCAAAAAGCACTTCAAAATGATTGGGATGGTTCGCTTGAGGTAAAAAGGAGAAAATCCCCCCACCTTCGTTATTAATCACAATAATGCGTATGTCCATTTGATACTGTTTCGCCATTAACAGTCCATTCAAATCATGATAAAAAGACAAATCACCAAGAATGAGCGTTACTTGTTTGCCGGAAGCAGCTACACCTAAAGCGGTTGAAATTAACCCATCTATCCCATTAGCACCTCGATTAGCGTAAACTTCGATTTGCTTCGGTGTTGTCATAAAGAACGTATCTAAATCACGAACTGGCATACTATTTCCGATAAAAACAGCACTTTCTTCAGGTGCATTCTCCATCAGGTTCGTAATCACATGCCCTTCCATGAGAGGTTTGGCATGCTGATCTTCTATTAAACACGCTTTTGTTATTTCATTCGCTCGTTGCCACATAGATAACCACTTCTTATCGAAATTCCATGTGTGTGCATGCTCTACTAGTTGATTGCACAACTCGCTACCATCAGCGTATATAAATTGTGCTTGATTACGATTCGGCTCGCGATACCCTTCCACATCTTCTACAATAAATTGAGTGATGTTCGGATTTGACTTCAACATTAAAGTAAAGGGCTTAGAAACAGGCATAGCCCCAAACCGAATAATGAAGTCAGGCTTCCACTTAACCCGTATCGCTTCGTTTTTCAAAATGGCATCATAACTTTCTATAATAAGGTCTTTATCATGTAACCCACTCCGAAGTTGAGAAAGCGGATCAGCAAGAATTGGCAATTGCATGTGACGTGCTAATTGTACGATTGGCTCAATAAGACGATGATTCATTTGCGGACCACACACAATGAGCCCTTTTTTATAGTGAGATAATTGCTCCTTTAACTGCTGGAGTTGCCACTTATCTAATGTCCGCTTTCCACTAGAAAGAGAATGATGGCTTGTATATCCCTCCTCCCCCCATACATTGTCTAACGAAAAGTCTGGTAAGAGCGGCTCACGAAACGGAAAATTCAAATGAACAGGTCCTGCATTGCCTTCCTTCGCCGTATGATATGCTCTAGCAGCAACACTTCTTACATATTGCAACATCGTCGAACTATCTTCAGGTAGGGCCATTTCTTGAAACCATTTCACATAGTTACGAAACATATCCATTTGATCAATTGCTTGCGGTGCACCTACATCACGTAATTCATGAGGTCGATCCGCTGTTAATACTAGTAATGGAACTCTGCTATAATATGCTTCCACCACTGCTGGATAATAATTCGCAGCCGCTGTCCCTGATGTGCACACTAAAGCTACTGGTTTCTGTTGAGATTTCGCCAATCCTAAAGCAAAAAAACCCGCTGAACGTTCGTCCATATGCACCCAATGTTGTATTCGAGAGTGTTCCGCAAACATCATAGCTAAAGGGGTCGAACGTGAACCAGGAGAGATAACGACATCGGTCATCTCTCCTTTTACGAGTTCATCTATAAAGTTACCGACATATTTAGTTAACTGTTCTGTATGCTTCATTGCAATCCTCCTAGCGCTTGGAGCATTGGTGAAAATTTAATAGCTGTCTCCTCATATTCTACCTCTGGCTGTGAATCTTCTACCACACCGCATCCAGCAAAGAGTGTTGCCTGATTTTGATAAAGAAGAGCAGAACGTATCGCTACTGCAAATTCCCCATTATCTTTCGGATCAAACCAGCCAATAGGAGCGGCATACCAGCCACGGTGGAAAGGCTCTTTATCACGAATAAACTCAATAGAAGCCTCAACTGGATATCCCCCTAGTGCAGGGGTTGGGTGAAGTCGCTGCACCACATCTAATATAGTATAGCCTTGTTGAAGCTTTCCTTTTACCGGCGTATATAAATGCTGTAAATTGCGTAAAGGGTATAATATTGGTCCATCTGGGACAACAACGTCATCACAACAAAGCTCTACTGCTTGCTTTATCATTTGCACAACGAAGTCATGCTCCTGTAAATTCTTCTCATCGTGTAATAAATACGACCCTAGTTGCTCATCCTCTTCTTGCGTTTGCCCTCTAGAGATTGTTCCTGCCAAACACGTCGAAAGTAACGAACGCTGCTCCACTTTCACTAAACGTTCTGGTGTGGAACCGACAAAACAAGACATACCACGTTCGAAAGCAAAGATATAGCTTTGATGCTGTTGTTCCGAAAGTACGTTTAGCAAAGAGGAAATGGGTATATTTTCAGAAAACGTTGCAATCATTTCTCGAGCAAGTACAACCTTATCAATGACTCCCCGTTTAATATCCTCCGTTGCATCCTTCACGATTTGTTTCCATTCCTCTGGAGCTACTTCTTCTTGTTGAATTAAATAAGGCATTTGTTCTCTTTGAAACGTTGATTCCATGAACTGGACACTTTGTGCAATATATGGTTCCAAACTTTCGCCTGGTTCTACTAGTGCATTAATCGTTAAATAACTTTCTTGATGGACTATTGTTAATAAGTAAGTAGGAATCACCATAGAACTATTTGGAAAGTCCCCCCAAGTGACCGATCCTTCTTTAAGGGGATCAAATGCAAAACCTCCAAAGGCTATTGGACCTGTCCCAGAAGCTTCATAATCATTATATATCGCTGCATTTTCAAGCAATTGTCCAAAGCTATGATGCACAGCGTCAAATCCATTGTCATCCGATTCGAACGCTACTGTTTCTCCTATCCCAACTAACGTTAACGTACGATCTGCACTAGCCCAATAAAATCTTGTACCTTGATTAGTTGTACCTGCTTGATAAAATGCAAAAGAGTTCGCGTTATCCACCTTCGTCGTTATACTAACTAACTGCTTTTGCATGACAGGTTTTATGTTTTCCATCACATCGTGCAATGTGTTATATAATTTAGATGTTGTATGAATCACAACCATCGCCCTCCAATCAACAGGGACTATTCGCATAATGCTCTTCCATTATACCAATATAAAGACGGTAACCCGTAAATCCCATACCTATTTATTTTATGCTCTTTCGTCCATTTCCTCAAGCCATGCTTTAAGATAAATTCAATCCTCTACCTGTTACATCCTTTTCAGCATCATAAGTTCTACATCTATGATGCCACAAAGACAACCGACATTCCTAGCCACAAAGCTCCAAATTAATTGGTAATTCCCTTTTCTCATCTCTAATTGACAGCAAAGTCCGATTTGCCTAAACTAAAGGTTGAGCTAAAAAACTATAATCCATCGCTCTAATCCTAAGGGAGAGACAATTATGCAACAAATGAATAAAAAGGATATACAAACTGCTTTAAATGAACGAAAAGGTTGGCAAGTTTGGTGGAGGCTATTAAGACCTCACACGTTAACAGCTGCTTTCGTTCCCGTCTTTGTTGGTACCGCTTATGCCGGAATAGAAGAATCTGTTGATTTTACACTTTTTTTCGCCATGCTGCTCGCATCGATCTTAATTCAAGCCGCTACCAATATGTTCAATGAATATTATGATTATGTTCGTGGACTAGATACAGAGCATTCGATTGGAATAGGTGGTGCTATTGTTCGTGATGGAATACCACCGAAGAAAGTGCTCCAACTCGCTCTTTCCTTTTTTGCAGTTGCTATACTGCTCGGTGTTTATATTTGCATCGTAACGAATTGGTGGATTGCAGTTATCGGTCTTATTTCCATGGCTTTCGGGTATTTATACACAGGAGGACCATATCCAATCGCATACACTCCATTCGGAGAAATCGTATCTGGATTATTTATGGGTACTGTTATTATTGGAATTAGTTATTACATTCAAACACTCCAAATTACAGGGAATATTATATACATTTCCATTCCCGTGGCTCTGTTAATTGGTGCAATCTTATTAGCGAATAACATTAGAGATTTAGACGGTGACAAAGAAAGCGGAAGAAAGACAATCGCTATTTTGTTAGATCACAACGGTGCTGTAGCGTTTTTAACAACATTGTTCCTATCTGCTTATGCTCTTGTATTTATTTATACCTTAATCGACATCTTACCTATTTGGTCACTTATTGTCTTATTCAGTGTACCTAAAGCAGCAAAAGCAGTAAAAGGTTTCAAGCAGAAAGGATCACCATTACAAATGCTACCTGCAATGAAATTCACAGCACAAACCAACACTATTTTCGGATTTTTATTAGGTATATCGCTATTATTACAATTATTTATACCCGTACAATGGTAAAGACAAGCAAATAACTGCTTGTCTTTTTTCTTGCTTTGCAGGATATTACCAATCCCAACAAGAATATACGTAAGGAGGAAAACTAATTTAATAAGGATGTGACTTATACATATGGAAATGAATTATCACCACTCTATGATAGAAACACTTGGCATTCAGGAAATTACCCTTACGAAAGAACGTGTGGTACTATCGATGCCAGTAGATGAACGCACACATCAGCCTCTTGGCTATTTACACGGTGGAGCTAGTGTCGCTTTAGCAGAAACCGCAGCTAGCATCGGATCTATTCTCCATGTCGATATGGACAAATATAATGTATTCGGGATTGAAATAAATGCTAACCACCTAAAAAGCAAAAAATCCGGAATCGTTTACGGCATCGCAACACCCGTTCATATCGGAAAAAGTACAATGGTCTGGGAAATTAGAGTTCTAGATGAAGAAGATAACTTAATTTGTGTATCACGTTGTACAGTAGGAGTCGTGCCAAAATAATATGTATAAACATTTCTACTTAATATGTAAAATTTAACAAATTCATGGTGTAGAAATGAAGGAAAGTACGTGTTTCGAAAGAAGAAAGAAAGGACAGAGAGATTCGAACGACGCAGCTTTAAGTAGTAGTATAGCAAGTGAACGAAAGCATACGTCTACGATTTTCACAGAGCTTTATGAACCAACTTTCATAGCACCACATACAAAAACGACTAACCAGCCTTAGCCCGTATGGAATGAGAGCTAACACAGATTAGTCGTTTTTTTATCACTTGTTTTTTTGGATTATAACCTCATCACCAATACCAAAAACAGTGAATAAATTACCATGTACAAAGAAAGTCTCTCCTTGAACATCTACAGTATAATGGATTTCCTTTCCTTGATATTGAACACTCGTAACAACACCTAGTATGCCAGTACCTTCCTTTACTAATTCCAATTGTTCGGGACGTACCGGAAAAATCCCCTTATCTTTAAAACGCTCAGCAACCTCCTCATCTGACCATCTAACAGAATGGTCAGCATATTTAGGTATGAATTGACCTTCTTCCCACTGCCCATGTACTAAATTGGCCTTCCCTACAAATGTTGCCACAAATTCCGTTTCTGGTTTAGCGTAAATTTGTTTTGGTGTTCCTATTTGTTCTACCTTGCCATCCTTCATTACAACGATACGATCAGCCATTGCTAACGCCTCACTTTGATCGTGTGTTACGTACAAAATAGTCGTCTTTGTAAGTCGATGTATTTGTTGAATTTCCTTTCGCATCTCAACTCGCAACTCCGCATCTAAGCTGCTTAAAGGTTCATCCATGAGCATTAATTTTGGTTTAGCAACAAGCGCTCGCGCTAATGCTACACGTTGACGCTGACCACCTGAAAGCTGATTAGGGTACCTATGTCCCATCGACTCTAAGCCAACAATCTCTAATATTTCGTCTACTCTAGCGATTCTTGCGTCTTTGTCCAACTTCTTCATGAATCGGTCGTGAAGTAATGGAAATTCAGCGTGCTCTTTAACAGTTTTATGTGGCCATAACGCAAATGACTGAAATACCAAGCTCATATTCCGCTTCTCAGGTGGAACTACAGTATTAGCATCACTTACACATTGGCTTTCCATATAAACAGTGCCACTCGTTGGCGTTTCAAACCCAGCCAATATACGCATTAATGTTGTTTTCCCACATCCTGAAGGACCTAGTATTGCTACAAATTCACCTGTTTCAATAGTGATTTCATCAATATGTAATGCCTCTACATGATTGAATTTCTTCGTTAAACCATTTATAACCGTACTCAACTCTTCCCCCTCCTTACCTTGCCAACATTTTTGATTCCGTATAATAATAAGATACCCACTGCAATAAGCAGTACAATCAATGAAGAAAAAGCTGTTGAATAAGTTGTATATCCTGCCTGTTCAAAGTTGAAAATAACAAGACCAATCGTTTCCGATCCTGCCGACCACAATAACGATGATACAGTTAGCTCCGTTAACGCCTGTAATAATACCAAGAAGCTCCCACTTAGTACTCCAGGCATAATTAAAGGTAACAAGATGGACTTCCATTTCACCATGTTACTAGCACCACTAACATGAGCTGCTTCCTCCATAGAAGGATCTACTTGCATAATTGCAGTAATACTTCCTCTAATTTGTAAAATAAGAAAACGCGTAACGTAGGCAATGAACAATATTTTCATACTTCCATATATACCAGGATTCCAACCCGGTATCGGCTCCATCCATGCAAAAATCATCGCTAACGCTAAAACAATACCTGGTAGAGCATATGGTAAGCCAATAATGACTTCTATGGCTTTTAACCATTTAGTTGGCTTTCTAACACGGAAGTAAGCAATAGCAGTACCACATATTAAACAGATAAGCATTGTCCCAAATCCAAGCATAATACTATTCGTAATCGCCTGCTGCGTCTTGCCACTCTCCATCAGCACGAAGCGATAGTGATCGAGTGTAAGGTTGTCCCATGTAAAATCAAGACCATATGCTTTAATAAAAGATGTACTGATCATCGATAACAATGGAACCACACTCGTAAATACAAGTAAAGACCAAACACAGACTTCTATTACTCCACGATATTTCCCTAGTGAGAACCTTGCTTGAAAATCTTCATTTACTGTTTCTAATGACTTAGATTTACGTACTAATAACCATTGAATAAACGTTCCTATTAATGCCAACATACCTAACAACACAGACAACGTCGCCGCTTTTGCAAAGGCACTTGGCCCAAATCCTACTACTTGCTCATATATGTAAGTACTTAATACATTTATATTTGCAGGAATACCAAGAAAAGCAGGAATACCAAAATTATCAAGACTTGCTAAAAATGCTAGCAATCCTCCGCTAGCTATGCCTGGTAGCGCTATTGGTGCTGTCACCGTAAAAAACGTTTTAAGCCTACCAGCACCAGATATTCTTGATGCCATTTCCAAGTCTCGAGGCACTTTACGAAACATACGAACTGTTAATAAATAGACAAGTGGATAATGGGAAAGACCCATTACAAATACCATGCCACTTAAGCTATACAAATCCCACGTTTCAATAGCTATTGATTGTAGTAATGAAGAAAACCAAGCGTTTGGAGCAAAAAACTGCGTCCACGATAATGTCACTATGTAGGAAGGTATAATAAACGGCATAATAATCAATATTTGCATGCCGTTTTTCATTCTAATATCACTATAGGCGACAAGCCATGCCATACCTACACCGATGATAATCGATAGAATAGTTGCTCCTCCTACGACATACAATGTGTTTTGTAACACGTTCCACGTTTCTTCTCTTTGTAGCATCTCAACGTAATGAGTCAATTGAAACCCTTGATCTGTTTGAAAGCTGAGCATGAACAAACGGAAAATTGGTATTACAAAAAAGATAACTAACAATACTATACCGATATATTTCAATATACGATTCATAAAATGGGAGGAGGGCAATTTATTTTGCCCTCGTTTAGTTTGACTTAACATACTCTATAACTCCCCCTCACTTACTCTCCTGCCAAATCGGAAAACTGTTGCTTATCTTCTTCTCTAGATTTATATAATTCATTCAAATCTGATTCAATAATATTTAACTCGTCGATTGTTTTTAAACCTTCTGGTGCATCAATACCTGCTCTAATGGGAGTGTAACCAATCTCTGCTTGAACAGATTGTCCTTTCTCAGATAATACAAAATCTACAAACGCTTTTGCCGCCTCTTCATTTTTGGCGTCTTTCAGAATTGCTATTGGTTCTGTAATCGCCGGTACACCTTCATTAGGATATACAAGTTTAACAGGTGATCCTTCCTGTTCTGCACGAGCAACAACGAAATCAACAACCATTGCATACGACTTATTTCCACTAATCACCTCTTTTAAAGCTGCACCATTCCCTTTCGTTACCATAACTTCATTTCTATTTAACATCTCATAGAAATCCCAACCGAATTGATTGTCTCTAGTTAGAACACCTAAATTATATGCCGCTGCTCCTGAATACAAAGGACTAGGCATAACAGCTTCTCCTTTGGCATTTTCATTTGTTATCGCTTGCCATGAATCAGGTACGTCACTAACTTTTTCTGTGTTTACCGCCAATGCTGTAGTCATAACCTTTGTTCCAGAATAAGTATAATCAGAATCTACAAACTGGTTCGGAATTTCTTTATGCTCGGTTGATTCATATGACAATAATAAATTTTGTTCTTTTAAACTTTTAAAAGTGACAGCGTCCGCAACAAGAAGTACATCAGCTTGCACAGAACCAGCCTGGTGCTCGGCTTGAATCTTACTAATTACTTCTTCCGTTCCTGATCGGAACATATTAACTGTAACATCAGGATATTCTTCATTAAACGCAGCTATTAATTTCTCCGCATCTGCATCTGGTTGAGATGTATAAAAATTTAAATCGCCGTCCGCTTTGCTCGTTTCTTTTGAATTCCCTTCAGAACTGCCTCCACCTTCTTGACCACTACTACAAGCAGTTACCACCATTAAAAACAACGCCGTCATCAACATCATCACTAATTTTTTGCCCATACTTTTTCTTCCCCCTCATTAAATTGTTTATTAAAGCTGGTAAACCAGCGTTCAACCTTCGCAAGCAATTTCTGTTGCTGTTGATGGACATTTACTGGAGTAACTGTAATACACCCACTCCGAAGCTTCCCGTAATCTTGCTCAGTATCTTCATGAATCACTTGTTGTAGTTTATCTTTGAGCCAATAATGAACCTGGCCTTGCGGGTCATTTAATCCAACGTATTGATAACGAGAAATATTTTTATTAAACGGTACGACTGCTACCCCTTGGCAAAATCTTAAAGGTAAATGGGGTATATTCACATTTAACAACGTATGGTTCGGGAATTTCTTCTGAAATATTTGTTCACATAATTGATAGAACAACTCTTTGACACTATTGAAATTAATGGCACTTTCAGAAAAGTGAGCTAGTGAAACAGCAAGAGATGGAATATTGTACAAAGCACCTTCAACGGCTCCTGATATCGTTCCCGAATAATACCAATCACGTCCTAAATTCGGACCAATGTTGATGCCTGATATAACATAATCAGGTTTATCATCTAGCAATGCATCTAAGGCAAGCTTGACACAATCTGCTGTAGTCCCATTAACAGACCAAGCTTGTACGCCCGTACCAAACCAATGCACTTTTTCCGCTTTAATAGGATGACGCAATGTTATCGAATGACTAGCTGCACTTCTCTCTTGATCTGGACAAACGACATACACATCACCGAACAATTTAAGAACTTCCACCAATACACTAACTCCCTTTGCATGTATACCATCATCATTTGTAACTAGAAATCTCAACAAATCACGTCCTTTTCTATTGAATATTGTTCACGCAAAAAACGCATGTTTTCTTTTAAGATGTTCAATTCAGTTGAGTCATCATATCCCTCAATCACAATCGGATACGTTTCATTTGCTAACTCGTTAAGTATTGGCGTAATAGCTAGCTCACCCTTACCTAAAGGGACATGATACACTTTTGAAGTGGAATCACTAATGTGAACTTTATTGATACGCTCTAATTCCTTGAATTGTTGTAAGATGTTACGACTAAACGGAACATGCGCTATATCAAATGTGGTTTTTAATGAACTAGGCAGATGTTGCAAAAATGCATTCATTTGTTCAGCTGTCGTAAGAAGTTCTTTATCTTTCTCTTCCATTAATTCGAGCGACAACGTTATGTTAAGTTCATCTCCTAACTGCAATAAACGGATAATACTTTGCTGTAATTGATCTAAGTGCCACTTTATCCACTCGGACTTTAACGTTAGTCTACCCGGGTGAAACGTAACGTTATTTGCACCAATTTTTTTAGCAAGGTACATGGATTTCTTTATTTCTGTTACCGATTGTATGCGAGTTCCTTCATTGAGGGAACATAAATTCAAATCCCAACTTGCCGCATGCAACGTTACATCCAATCCCGTTTCCTCCTTGGCAGCTATTATCTTCTCCGTGCAAGTATGATGTAGCCAGACGTGCTCTGCCCAAACTTCTACACCAGCAACGCCCAGCCCACTTGCCAGCCGAATTACTTCGTCAACCGGATATGACCACATAAGTGTCGAAGAAATATATAGGTTCATCTCATTCACTCCCTCTCAGCGCTAGCCCTTTTTCTTCCCATTCTTTCTTAACTGAGGAAGGTATCGAGACACTACCAATAGCATATGGATTTCTAGAGTTAGGACCATGAAAGTCACTACCCCCTGATACCTCTAACTTTAACCGCATTGCTTCGCGCCAAAAAGATATCACTTGATCTTCACTATGCTTAGAATGCCACACTTCAATTCCATCCAACCCATAGCGCACCAATGTTTCAAAGTCAACTTCAGTATTATATATACCTGGATGAGCGATATAAGCTGTACCCCCAATGTCATGAATCAGTTCGATAGCTTGCTTGGCACTAAAAGGTTCACGATCAACATAAGCTTTAGCTCCTTTAACTAACAAACTAGCATACGCTTCGTTCGCAGTTCGGAAATATCCTTTGACCTTTAATTCTTCAGCGATATGAGTACGGACAATTATATCCCCTGTAACATGTGTTAGACACCCTTCTATATCAATGTCATACCCAAGTTTACATAAGTTGTTAATCATTCGCTCTGCCCATTCTCTTCGCTCCTGCTTCCTCCATGAAATGTGCCTTACTAATTGCTCACTATCAGGGTCAAAGCCGTAGCCTAACATGTGCAGTTCTCCATCAGGCCCATCCGTATTCAGTTCTATACCAGCAATAAGTTGAATACCTAGTTCTTGAGCTAGATTTTTCCCTTGCACGTACCCAGTAATCTCATCATGGTCTGTTATCGCCATTGTTCTAACAGAAGATTGATTTGCTTGTCTAATTAACTGCTCCGGTGTCCATTCACCATCCGAAAAAATAGAATGCATATGTAAATCCATCTCCATCCCCCCACAATTGTTTCAAGTTAAGTAAAAGTATAATGTGAAAAGATTGATTCTATTTAAAGCAATGATGTAAAAACGTTTAAGATATTGTGAAGTTATTAATTAACCAAAAGCCCATTTCTTGACCAAACACTAAACACTACGCCGTTTTAAGTATTTTTAATATGAACGAAATGTAAACAACTTTACCGTTTTTTAATAAACTTGTGAAACTTTATAGAAAATAAAAAAAGGTGTTACAGAAGTATTCCTCTACTTCTGTAACACCTTTACATTTTATCGTTACGTCAATTTAGCTTGTTTTTGTTCCAACCATGGCTTTAATTTCATGAATAACGGAATGAATAACAAGCTGACGATTACGCCTTTAATAACATTAAACGGAATAATCCCCGCAGTAATATAGCCTAGCTTCGTTCCCTCTACTTCAAATCCCATTAACCAAGCGTATGCCGGCAAAATAACAAAATAGTTTAACACTGACATACCAATTGCCATAATAATGGTACCAGTCACTAGCCCAGATACAATGCTCTTTACTGTTTTAAAACGATGATAGAACATCGAAACTGGCAGTATAAACATGATACCCGCTAGTAGGTTTGCTAATGAACCAATTGGATCCCCACTTCCCAACATAAAGTGTAGGCCGTTTTTGAACACTTCTACAATGACACCTGCAATTGGTGAGAATAGAAGTGCCGCAAATAGTGCTGGTATGTCACTTAAGTCTACCTTTAGAAATGGTGGTAACATTGGCAATGGGAAATCTAAAAGCATGAGCAATAAAGCAATGGTCCCCATTAACGAAAGTGTAATGAGTTTTACTAATTTGGATGAGCTCCCTTTACTTGGTTGCATCATCGATCTCCTCCTTCATCTCTTCTTACCGATTCACATCCCAGATGAAGGTGAACGTATTTCCCACATATAAACGACCATCATAAAAACCCCTCAAGTAATAAGCATACTTCAGGGGGGAATTAGTCATCAGGAAATAAGGGTACCTATACACCCATTTTTTCGCTCAACATCTTCTCCCATCCAGACTTTAACTGTCGGTCCTAGATTCACACTAGGTCAACCGTTTAACCTATTGGCTAAACGGGTCACGGACTTAGAACACCAAGTGGGTTCATCACCGTCGGTCGGGAATTGCACCCTGCCCCGAAGATGGAATCGTTATTTAGTTGAATACAATTCTCATTATAATAAAAAAAATCACATTTGAACAGAAAAAAGTTTTTCATACATATTATCGTTTAATCTTCTAATGGGTTCAAACTTTCTTCTCCAGTCATTTCCTTAATCATATGTACCAGCAATGCTATTTCTTCTTCTATGTCTTGCATGCTAGCTGTCTCTACAGGCGAGTGCATGTAACGAAGCGGCAAGGAAACTAAACTTACAGGAACACCTTGTCCAGTCAAACGCATTTTATCTGCATCTGTACCAGTCATTCTCGGTGTCAATTCATATTGCACATTCAAATTTAAAGACTTGGCAGCATTTTCAAGTGGTTTATTCATTTTCCGATTGATCGGTGCCCCTTTCGCTAATACTGGCCCTTTCTCTAAACGGACATCACCATGCTTGTTGCTGTCCACTTTCGGATAGTCCGTAGCAAATGTAACGTCCACGGCAATGGCCATCGTTGGTTCTATTCCAGCTGCCGCAAAATACGCCCCTCCCATATTAGTTTCTTCGTTTACTGTACTGGCTGCATATACACCAACGTTTAGGTTATGTTGTGATAATTGGCGCAATACCTCCGCTACAATAAAGGATCCCGTACGATTATCTAATCCTCTTCCAGATAGGTATCGATCCATTAGTATTTCAGGCTCTCGTTTATATACTGCTAGATCACCGATTTGTACATACCGTTCCATTTCTTCTTTGGATTTCGCACCACAGTCAATGAACAAATTCTCTAAGCTAAAGTCTCCCTTTAATCCACCATGGTGTTGGGCATTGACGCCAATCACTCCCGTAACCGTGCCACCATAACCTAGAACAGTAACTTTCATGCCAACAGCTGCCTTGGGATTAATTCCACCCATTTTATCAAAATGAAGAAAGCCTCGTTCGTCCACCCGATTAATGACTAACCCAATTTCATCACAATGACCAGCCAACATAATTTTAAATTCAGCCTCTGGATTTAATACACCGATGACATTGCCAGCATTGTCTGTTCGTATTTCATCAGCATAAGGCCTCACATATTCCAACCACTTTTTTTGAATACCCATTTCTAAACTAGACGGTGAAGGTGTTGTTAATAATTCCATTAAGAAATCCATCTGCTGTTGTTCCACGTTGCATTCCCCTTTCTCTTTTTACTTATCTTATCGTAATCAATGGTAAAACACTAACATGTCTAGAAACAAACACCCTAGCACCGAAAGATAATGCTAGGGCTAGCTGTTATTATTCTATAAAATCTTCTAGGCATTGCTTCGGAAGCCATCCCATCTCACCTGATGAAATTAACTTCCCCCACACCCAGCCATTTAACACTTCAAGCACTTGAAACTTATCACCAATATCTACTTCTAATTCATTAGCGCTATAACTTCTCATCATAACACCTTCATAGTCTTTATATTTATAAATAAGTTGTTCTGGCACCCATCCTTCAAGACCTGAAACTTCATGAAGACAATATACCCAACGCTCATACACTTCTGGACCACTTACTCTTGCTTTAAAAGTGATTTGATCGCCTACAGACAGCTTGAGCGGGTTTTTGTTCGTTTTGTGATGTTCTTTTACTACCTCATATATCATCGATTTGAACCCCTTCATTCGTTGTACACGTTAAACATAGCGTGTAAATTCTATTGTAACGAAAACGAAAACAAAACGGGGACATCTAAACATATTTTTAGAAAACGATTACATAAACTACACATTTTTGTCACATTTTAATATTGTAACCATGCCATTTTATTGATATAAAGAAAGCCGCTTCCTTTTTATCCTTTCATTATGATGCTAGTTTTCCCTCTCTTGCAGGAGTATTCACTTTACGAGGAATTTCATTTAAGCATAAGTTTAATATAAAAGCTGTGAAACTCCCTGCTACAATGCCGTTGTCTGTTAAAATCTTTATTTGTTCTGGGAATTGAGCAAACAACTCTGGAGCGACCGTTACACCTAGCCCCATAGCTACGGAGCAAGCAACAATCAATAAGTTTTCTTGTCGTTTCAAATCTACCGCACTAATCATTTTAATACCATAAGCAACGACCATCCCGAACATCGGAACCATGGCACCACCTAACACAGGCTCAGGAATTATCGTCGTAATCGCACCGATTTTCGGAACTAGCCCAATAGCAATTAAGATTCCACCAGCAATGAAAATAACGTTCCGTTTCTTTACGCCAGATAATTGAATTAACCCGACATTTTGAGAATAAGTCGTATAAGGAAAGGCGTTCATTATTCCTCCCAATATAATCGCCAATCCTTCTGCGCGATACCCTTTCGTAACCTCTTTCTCTGTCAGTTTACGATTGCATATATCACCTAGGGCAAAATATACACCAGCAGATTCCACCAAGCTCACGATAGCAACTAAAATCATCGTAATAATGGGAGCCAATTCAAACGTTGGTGTCCCAAAATAAAATGGCTTTGGTACATGGAACCACGATGAAGTAAGGAAAGGAGTAAAATCAA
Organism: Pontibacillus litoralis JSM 072002; assembly: GCF_000775615.1. GTDB lineage: Bacteria > Bacillota > Bacilli > Bacillales > BH030062 > Pontibacillus > Pontibacillus litoralis. The sequence continues at coordinate 51,631 of NZ_AVPG01000011.1, read as the reverse complement.
CCATGCCCATAAACGCAGCCACTACTGTACCTGCCACTAACCCAATTAATATAGAAACCGCTCGAATGAATCCTGTAAAAGCACGTTGTAAGAAAAGAATGAAGATAAGTACACCAAATGCAAGGGCTAGATTCGACATTGCACCATAATCATCACTACCTGCACCACCAGCTATATTATCCATCGCCACAGGTATTAATGTGATGCCGATAATCATCACGACAGATCCTGTTACGACTGGAGGAAAATATTTAATTAACTTCCCGAATACAGGAGCAAATAATAAAACAAATAGCCCAGTTGCAATAATTGCTCCGTAAATCGCTGAAACACCATAGCTAGTCCCAATAGAAATCATTGGTGCTACCGCTGTAAATGTACACCCTAGTACAACTGGAAGCCCGATACCAAAGAAACGATTACTAACAGCTTGTAATATCGTCGCAATCCCACACATGAGTAAGTCAATCGACACTAAATAGGTTAGTTCTGTTTCGTTCATTCCTAAAGCCGCTCCGACAATAAGAGGGACAATTACCGCACCTGCATACATCGCTAACACATGCTGAAAGCCAATCGCACCTAGTTTTAATTGCTGCCTCATACGCAGTATTCCTCCTCTTTAAAGGTGACTTTGCCTTCTTCTAGCTTTTCAATTTGCGCCAAGGACTCGACTCGAATTCCTGCTTCACGTAGTTTCTTTCCTCCTGATTGAAACATTTTCTCAATTACAATACCGATGCCCGCTACCTTAACGTTCGCTTGTTTGCATATTGACAGCAATCCATGTGCTGCTTCTCCATTTGCCAAGAAGTCATCAATGATGAACACTTTATCTTCAGGTTGTAAATATTTCGATGCCACACTAATATCATTGCTTTCTTGTTTCGTAAAGGAATATACACGTGCGCGTATCATGTCACTCTTTAACGTTAAAGACTTCTGTTTTCGTGCAAAGACAACAGGAACTCCCATTGCTAAACCGGCCATTACAGAAGGAGCAATGCCCGATGATTCTAATGTTAAAATTTTTGTGACACCCTCTTTATGAAAACGACTTGCGAACTCCTCCCCAATCGCCTTCATCAATACAGGATCAATTTGATGATTTAAAAAAGAATCGACTTTTAACACCTCATGGTTCAGTGCTTTTCCTTCTTTGCGTATTTTGTCTTTCAATAATTCCATCTTCAGTTCTCTCCTTTTTCTTTTTACATACAAAAAAGCTCTATGAACAGCACGAGTACCGCACTGTTCATAGAGCTACTAATAAATATGAACAAAAGCAATACTCATAGTCAGATCATTTACGGTAATCTGGTAGAAACTCGTAGGCCATATCCCCACTATTATATGAGCAACAATATTTTATGAAATTATCCTCATTATAACAACCTCAAACAAAATTTCAATAGAAAAAGAACAAAAAACGAATATTTAATTTGTTATTTCGTTATATCGTTCGTTTTTAAAATGGAATGGTTTGATTATGCTTAATGTGGACAATACTAGTACAAAAAATGAGGAGATTCTTATGAGTTTGCATACGTTTTTTCAATGGTATTTTCGAACACCTATTTTTCTGCGTTTACTGCTTACTGTTGCTACTTTTATGGTTTTCTTTGGTATTGTCATTCACTGGATAGAACCTGAAGCATTTCCAACTGTATTTGAAGGGATATGGTGGGCCGTCATTACAGGCTCAACAGTCGGGTACGGAGATCTTGTTCCTGAAACAGTCACTGGGAAAATAGTAGGCATTTTATTAATCATTGCAGGAGGAGGGTTAGTTACCTTTTATATGGCAACGGTTTCCGCCTCAACGGTAAAATACGAAAAAGATTTAGCCAAAGGGAAAATAGAATATAAAGGCGAGCAGCATATTATATTTATTGGTTGGAATGAACGCACGAAGCAATTAGTAGAGATGGTACAACAATTTGCACCGAAAGAACACGTTGTATTAATAGATCATACGCTAAGGGCTATCCCTTACAAGCAATGGCCTATTCATTTCATCCAAGGTAACGGTTCTGAGGACGATACGTTAATGAAAGCAAATATAGCAAAAGCAAGAGCGGCCATTATTACTTCCGACCCGTCTATGGAAGAACGACAAGCAGATCAAAGTAGCATTTTAGATACTGTAGCGATCCGAGGGTTAAACCCTAACATATTCATCATTACCGAAATATTAACGAAAGAACAAATTGCCAATGCGAAACGAGCTGGGGCCGACACCGTCATTCGTTCCAATGATTTTATGAGTACGCTTTTCTTTCATGCTCTATACCGCAAAGGACAAACAGATCCCTTTTATACATTAGTAGGTCAATTATCCAGTCAGCAATACAAACAAGTTGAAGTTCCCCATCATTTAGTTGGTGAAACGTTTCTCACGTGCTCGCTAGAATTTCTAAAACAAGAGGACTTATTGTTAGGACTAATAAAAGAAGGTGAGTTACACATAAACCCACCCACTCAAACTATTTTGACGAATGCAGACGATTTAATTGTATTATCCCCTTTAAGAAAATAATACTTCCTCTAATTGGAACACGAGTTGCTGACCAATTTCAATGATACGCTCCGGGACTTCTGCATCGGGATTTTCTGGCTCTTGAAATTGGTTAAAGGCCGCTTGAATATTTCCGCTATGCACCTGATCATCTAGTCCACTCTGGTATTGATGAGCTAATAAATAAGGCTGACCGAGCTTCACCCTTACTTCTTTATCATCTAGTTGGCCATTCACCGCAATAAATGGGACACGTAAAAACTGATATCCTTCATCGTCCTCCATTTTATAATCAAAGGAACCATGTTCATAATCCCAATTCCCTCCTATCACATAGCCTATTGGTTTTAACATCTGTTCTAAGTCATACAAGGAAAAGGTGTGTGACTCAACCTTTGATGGAATAGTAATCATAAAGTTCACTACCTCTCTTTTTTCTTTAGCATGTGCGAATATTGCTTATATTACTAAAGAAACCTGACACAATTTCATGTCAGGTTTCTCCACCAGAGGCAGAAGGGTTCATGCCAACGTTATTTGTTTAATCGTTTTTCAAGTTCTGCTTTTTGCGCTTCAAATCCTGGTTTACCTAATAGAGCGAACATATTTTTCTTATAAGCTTCAACACCCGGCTGATCAAATGGATTTACCCCTAGTAAGTACCCACTAATAGCACACGCCTTTTCAAAGAAGTACACCATGTAACCAAATGTGAATGCATCTAATTGTGGCACATGAACAATTAAATTCGGTACTTGACCATCTGTATGCGCAAGCAACGTACCTTCAAATGCTTTCTCATTCACGTAATCAATTGTTTTACCTGCAAGATAGTTTAAACCATCTAAGTTTTGTTCATCTGCTTCAATAGTGACATCACTCTTTGGCTGCTCAACGTGGATAACTGTTTCAAACAAGTCACGGCGACCATCTTGTACATATTGTCCCATTGAATGAAGATCTGTAGAAAAGTTAGCAGACGCAGGGAAAATCCCTTTTTGGTCCTTTCCTTCACTCTCACCGAATAGCTGCTTCCACCATTCAGCAAAATATTGTAAAGCTGGTTCATAATTTACTAGCATTTCAATCGTCTTCCCTTTGTTATAAAGCACGTTACGTACAGCGGCGTACTGATAAGCAGGGTTTTCGTCTAGCTCAGAAGCTGCAAGTTCTTGTTCAGCCGTTTGAGCACCATTCATCATTTCTTGTATATCTATTCCACTGACCGCAATTGGTAATAGCCCAACAGCTGTAAGGACAGAAAAACGCCCACCTACATCATCAGGGATAATAAAACTTTCATATCCTTCTTCTTGCGCTAACGTCTTGAGTGCACCTTTTTGACGATCCGTTGTAGCATAAATACGCTCTCTCGCTTCTTCTTTGCCGTATTTTCTCTCTAAGAAGTCACGGAAAATACGGAAAGCGATAGCTGGTTCTGTTGTTGTACCACTTTTAGAAATGACATTAACAGATACATCTTTTCCTTCTAGCACATCAAATAGATCATTAATGTAAGGGGCACTAATACTATTGCCTACGAAGATTACTTGTGGCGTTTTACGCTGCTCTTTCGTCAATTCATTATAAAATGTATGATTGAGCATTTCTAACGCAGCCCGAGCACCTAAATAAGATCCACCAATCCCGACAACGACTAATACATCTGAATCGGTCTTTATCTTGTCTGCTGATTGTTGAATACGACTAAATTCGTCTTTATCGTATTCGCTAGGCAAATCAAGCCACCCTAGAAAATCATTTCCTGCTCCTGTTTTCTCATGTAAAGAATGATGAGCAAGTTTCACATAATCTTTCATGTTGTCAATTTCTTGTTGATTAAAAAAGGACATTGCTTTCTCATAATCAAAACGAATGTGTGTCATATATGTATCCCTCCAAGTTTACTTGCTAAATTAACTTTATCGAAACGAATATAGCAAATCAAGAACTCCTCACCATGTAAACGAATACAAATAAAAAAAGTTGCACATTCGACAAAGGTAGTGCTCATTTTCATCTTCTTTACTATTCCTCCTTACTAATATCATATGCTTTCGAAATTGTTTAAAAAGGAAAGCTCCATAAGCATTCTTATCAGCAAGTGACGCTCTAGATTTAATAAGAGGTATATTTTATTGGGAATATAGAAAACTATAGCTGTACCATTCATTTGAAGGAGGAATAACAAAATGAGCGTAATACAACGAATCTCATTACTTTTAGTTATTATTGGGGCTATAAACTGGGGACTTATTGGACTGTTTCAATTTGATTTAGTTGCTTCTCTATTTGGTGGTGGAGAACAAAGTGGAGCATTCGCACGCATCATATACACACTTGTAGGTATTAGCGGATTAATTAACTTAGGACTATTGTTCAAGCCAAATGAAGAAATGGCAGATCGAACTCAACCAGAAAGCTAAAAAAATACCGGTCTTATGGACCGGTATTTTTCATTACTTACGGAATGTGTTTTCGCGTTCTTTAGACTGATTAATCCACTCATCAAGCTTGTCTTTTAGTGTGTTAAAACCTGCTGGTGTTTCTTCTTGTTGGAACTGTTGTTGTTGCTTAGGTTTGCGTTGCTGCTTAGGCTTTTGCTCTTGTTTTGGAGCCTCTTGAGTCGCACGAATGGATAAAGAGTACTTCCCTTTTTCTTCGTCGATGTTTAGAATTTTAACGTTCACTTCATCTCCAAGGTTTAAATGCTCATTGATGTCTTTTACGAAACCATGAGTAACCTCAGAAATGTGAACTAACCCCTGAACTTCTTCATCTAATGCAACAAAAGCACCATAAGGCTGAATTCCTGTAATTTTTCCTTGTAACACTTGACCTTCTTCAAACTTTGCCATATTGAAACAACTCCTGATTCATTATTCTCGTTTTCATTTCACGCAATAAATAATTTTATCATATCTTTATCAATCAGGCAAAAATAATTTCCTGAATTTTTTAGGTTTATTTATTCATCAGGTGGGAAATACATGTAACGAAACACTTTATCGTATTCCCCCTGTTTAGCAAAGCGGATTAAATCGCTTTGCTTTTTTAGTTTGCCAACAATCCCCTGACATGATTCCGCTTTTTTTGCGTATAGTAAGGTTTAAGGATTTTCCTCCACTAAATTTTTTAATTCTATCACATTTAATTGTGAACTGCTTTAAAATAATGTTTAGTTTTTGTAAAAGGTGTTCATTTATACTGTATACTCTATACGTATAATGTTATTGATCATTTCACAAGAAACAAAAGATAAATACAACATTAGATACGGAGGCAGAGTAGCAATGAACAAAGAATATTTATGGCTAACTCATAATGGTATTAACGTTTCGTACCAGTATCATTCCACCTCCTCCACACCGAAACCAGCCATTGTATTCGTACATGGATTATTTTCATCGAAATTCTGTTATCGATTTATGATTTCTGAGCTTTTGGATCAATTTACCATCTTTACATTTGACTATCCACCATTTGGAGACACCGATAAAGTGCCATCTTACGAATTCACTTACCGTAATTTCGCCACTATTATAGCTGAATTATTAGACAAGCATAACATTCCAAAAGCAACCATTGCAGGGCATTCAATGGGAGGTCAAGTTGCCCTTTTGTTTAGTCACCTTTATCCTAATCGGGTAGAAAAGCTTATCTTATTCGCCCCTTCAACTTATCAAGGAAAAGCAAGTAGTATCATGCAATTTCTCACAAAGTTGCCCTTTTTCCCACTTTACGTGAAGCGTTATTTATACAAAAAAGGCGCTTATGAATCTTTACTCCAATGCGTTTATGATCCCGCTACCATCAACAAAGAAATGCTCCAAGAATATATGAGACCTTTTCTGAAAAAGAATATGTTCCAATGTTTAAGTAAACTCATTCGCGAACGTGAAGGAGATTTACCCTCACAGCATTTACAGGCAATTGATTCTGAGTGTCTCGTTTTTTGGGGCAAGGAAGATCGAGTTTTACCTATTTCTCTCGGCTACAAACTTGTAGAAGACTTGCCGAAAGCATCCCTTGAAACATTTGAGAATATTGGTCATTTTCTCCCTGAGGAAATACCACTCATTCTAACTGAAAAAATTAAACAGTTTTGCGCTACTTCTAAACAACAAGCGACTTCTTAGTTGCTTGTTGTTTCTTTACAAATCAAAGCCTTCTTCTTTTCAATTGTTTTTATTTTTTTGTATGATAAGTATATTGAAGCATTTTATGAAGGAGGTCATTGGATTGACTAAGTTTGATGAGGTTATTAATCGCAGAAATACAAAATCAGTAAAATGGGACTTAACGGAAAAACTTTTTAAAGAGAAAGATGTTCTTCCTATGTGGGTAGCAGACATGGATTTTGCAACCCCTCAAGCTGTACAGGATGCCATATCAAAAAGAGCTTCACACGGCATTTATGGCTACACGTTTACAGATGAGAGTGTACACGAAGCGATTCAATCATGGTTAGCTAGACGACATCAATGGGAAATCGATTCTAAATGGATTACCTTTAGCCCCGGTGTTGTACCGTCATTACATACCATCATCGAAGCAGTAACACAACCAGAAGATCGCATTTTAATCCAAACACCAGTATATCCCCCATTCTTTGATGTAATTAAAAAGCATCAACGAACGATTGTAGAAAATCCTTTACAGTACAATAATTATCGTTATGAAATTGATTTTGATGACTTTGAACAACAGTTAAAAAACGGGATTAAAGCATTCATTTTATGCAATCCGCACAATCCTGTTGGACGCGTTTGGACGAAGGATGAGTTACAACGCATGGCCGAACTTTGCTTACAAAACAACACGATGATTATTTCTGATGAAATTCATGCAGACTTAATTTATCAAGGGCATACCCATATACCAATCGCATCTCTAGGTGATCAAATCTCGGAACAAACCATTACATGTTTAGCACCATCCAAAACCTTTAACTTAGCAGGTTTACAAGCGTCATACATCGTTACTCCTAGCGAGCATCGTAAAAAGCAAATCGATGATCAATTCACTAAGCAAGGTATGAAGATGCTTAACACGTTTGCCATAACTGCCATGGAAGCAGCGTACAGCGATGGTGAAGCATGGTTAGATGATTTATTAACAGTTCTTCAAAGCCATAAAGCATATGTGAAAGACATGCTTGAAACGCATACGAGCATCCGTGTCGTAGAACCTGAAGGAACGTATTTACTATGGTTAGACTGCCGAAATCTTGAATTATCCCAGGAGCAATTAAAGCATTTCATGCAACAGGAAGCAAAAGTTGGTTTAAACGATGGTGCATCCTTCGGTTCATTAGGTACTGGGTTTATGCGGATGAATATCGCATGTCCACGTCCTCTATTAGAAGAAGGGATTAACAGGTTAATCCAAGCAACACAAAAGTAAATCGTTGATGGTTGTTCTAAGTCCAACAGTTGCACTTTAGGACAACCTCAACATTTATTATTCTTTCATCTTCTGCTCGCCATCTTCTGTTGGGTCAGAAGGCGCGTCTTGTTTTTGAGCCTCATCTACTTGTATTTTTCCACACGCGATTCTCTCCCCAGCATTTCCAGCAGGTTGACTTACTCCATCATCTTGTCCTTGATGTATAATTAATGAAGTACCATTATCACGTAGCAGAGATGTTTTCCCATCCTTCAACGTTGCACCTGATATTGTAACATCTGCTTCTACTGCTCCACTGCTATCTGCTTCAATATTCGGTAAGTCACCTAAATGAGAGCCATCAGGATTCAGTAGTCCATGATTTTTACCATCTGGGTTCAAGTGACTGCCAGCCGACTTAAAATCGGGACCCTCACATTTCGGAAATTCGTGGACATGAATGCCGTGCAATCCTGGTTCTAAACCTGTTAATGATAGCTTAACATCCACTGCATCAGCACCTTCTGTCAATGTAGCAGTGCCTAAAGAATCCCCTTCTGAATTATACATGTCAATCTTAAGTACCGAACGATTCATATCACAACCACTTAAGAACAAACCTACACATACAGTCATTACGCCAAACCATTTACTCATATATTTCTCCTTTCTACATCGTTCTACCATTAGTTTCACCAAAAGGCGTATTACCTAATCGCACGCAGAAAAAAAACAATTGAAAAGCATATATAGCATTCGTCCACCATATATTTGAATAATTAAGAAGGCATGTCTATGTAGAGGAGGAATTCAGATGGGGTCTAGATGGATTAAAGCGGCCGTTCTGTATTTTCTGTTGGGGGTTGGGTTTGGAATTTATATGCATGCAACCGTACAACTACAGTGGGGAGCTACACACGCTCACATTAATGTAGTTGGTTGGTTAACAACAGCTATCATTGGCGTGATCTACTCGATTTATCCAAAGGCGGGTAATCATCCGTTAGGAGTTGCTCATTTTTGGCTCTATCAAATTAGTTTGCCAGTTTTATTATTCGGTATGTTCGCCATTTATGCAAAAGTCCCTATGATGCTTATCCAAATTTGTGTGTGGTTCGGCGGTAGTATGTTAGCGATTTCTATCATTCTTTTCATCATCAATGTGTATAAAAATGTCCACAGTGGCAGCCAAGAATAATCAAAAAAACAGGGACACTTCAAAACGGTGTCCCTCTTTACCTTTAGAGAGCTATTACTTCTTATTTGTTGACGTTTGCGAATATGTTTCATGATGAACGTTCATCTGCTCACCAAATTGTTCATGGGCTTGTTGCTCTTGTTTTCTAGATGCATTTATAATAATTCGCATTACAATGACTGCTCCAATAGCAAAAATAATTAACGTAATGACAGCCGGAATATATGCTGTCTTATCCTCTGGAAAATACAAAAACTCCATCATACATCATCACGCCCCTTCTTATCCATTAAGACTCTTTTATGACTATTATAGCAAACACAAGATACTGTTCCTACCCAAACAAATTTGATACGATACAAGTACATACATACAGGAGGTTATTCTATGGCGACATTTCTTCTAGGAGATTACGTAACTGCTCATTATAAAACAGGAAAGTACATAGGTGAAATTGCTGAAGATCGGGGTCACGTATATGTAGTCAAAGTGTTAGCTGTCCTTAAACACCCTCAGCAAGGAGATCTTCACAATCCAGGCCAAACGGAAAATGTCTTCTTCCATCAACGAAAAGCGCTCAGTTTTTCCGAGAAGGCAAACGTATCTAAATCTGTTGTAAAACCATTTAACGGAGATATACCTGACTACCAGCAATCGTTAAAACAAGCAGTTGACCAATTAAAAAACAAACTCCAAAAAGATAATGCATTTAACCAAAAAGCAACTAGACAGCTCGAACAACTAGAACAGCAATATTTCGGTTAGATTATTTTCTTCAAAAATGCCTTACGCTAGATATGTAGCATAAGGCATTTTTCTAATCATGAACTTCCGGGTACCTTCAAGTTCTTCTTCTTTTTCTGTGGTTTCCCATAAACTAAATTCGTCAGTTGTGGAGCTCGTTCAAATAACATCATGCCTATAAATGCGGCAATGACGATGTACATTCCACTAAATACTTTAATTAATCCACTTGCCATGGCGGCAATAACAACAGAAAATTCTCCTCTAGCGCATATAGACAAGCCTGCTCGAAAGGATACTCGCTTCGATAATCCAAACATCCTGCCTCCAATCATACCAACAAGTAGCTTGGCAAGCAGTGACCAACCTAGCAAAGCAATTAATAACCCCGCATATGGAATACCTTGATCAAATTCTATTGATGTACCAAAATACACGAAGAACATTGGTAGCATTAAGTCTTTTATAGGATGAACCGTTTGCTCAACGCGTTCAATCTTACCAATCTCAGCTAGCATCATACCAGCTAAAAAGGCACCTAACACTTCTGATAAACCGAGAAGTAACGCTAATCCACCGTAAGATAACGCAATACCTACTAACAAAGCTATCTTGAAATCTTCGTCTTCGATTTTGTTTAACAATTTCTCAAAATGTTTAAAGACCGTCTTTCCTAATATAATTGCACCTAAGGCTAATACAATAATTTTACTAAGCAACAAGAGAAGATCTGTCGTTTGAAAACTTTCCCCACTACTCATCCCCATAATGATTGCTACAACAATAGGTGCTACCAAATCTTCAAAAATCAATAAAGCTAATATAAATTCTGTCTCCGAGTTAGCCATGCGCCCTGTATCGTCTAGCAATTTAGCCGTTATGGACGAACTAGTTGCATATGTAACCCCACCGATTAAAAATGATGTAAATAAGTCCATGCCGAAAGCTAAGCACAATAGCATAGAAACACCAAGACTTAAAGCTACATCCATTAACCCTGCAGGCCATATCTTCTTCGCTATGCCACCGAGCCGGTTAACATTAAATTCTAATCCTAATAAGAAAAATAGCAATACAATACCTACTTCACTAGAAAAATGCAATATTTCATTTTCATGCAATGCATCTGCTAGTAAAATCCCTAATAGGATATATAGGATGACACTCGGAATTTTTATTTTTAGACTTAACAATCCTAACCAAAAAATTAATAGTAATACGAGTCCTGCACCGAGTAACGTTGGCAATTCAACATCCACGTATCATCATTCCTCTCCTTTACATAGAGAAGTTAATGTTGCGATTTGATCTTTTTTTCCAATCGCCATAATTACATCGCCTGCCTGAAGCTTTGTATGTGCTTCTGGAATAGCGGTAATGTCTTCTCCTTTTACAATACCAATAATGGTTGCTCCCGTCTTATTTCTCACTTCAGATTCTTCTATCGTTTTATTTACAAGAGAGGATGCTTCTTTTATTCCAACCCAATCAATCACAATTTGGTTGTTAAACATCTTCAATTTATCTGCATCAACTGGTTGGTATGTTGCACCTAATAGCTGAGCACCTAGTTCTCGCGTCTCATCAGCGGTAAGGTCCATGCCAAAGTCCGCTTCATCACTTCCAGCCTCTTCAAAAAAATACAATTCTCGCTTACCAGTATGATGAACAATCAACACGAGTTGACTATCCTCTCCTGTTGTAAAACTTATTTTTTGTCCAATACCAGGAAGTTTGGAAATGGAAATATTCATTATACTATTACTCCTCCTTATCATGTTCGGTATTACCTAATTGTACTGCAACATGCTATAACCTGTGCATACTTAACCGACAATATATCCCTTTATTTTTGAAACATACTGCTATTTTATCAAGTTATACAGTGAAAACCTAGCATGGATATTAATCAGAATTGAAATCGATAACATTTGTTTTTCACTTATCATTATGATAGTTTAACAATATATGAACAACAAGGAGGTCATCCATAATGACTGTACATATCGGTGCTAAAAAAGGAGATATAGCTGACAAAATATTGCTTCCTGGCGATCCCCTTCGAGCAAAATATATTGCTGAGAACTTTCTTGAGGATGTGGCCTGTTACAATGAAGTACGGGGCATGTATGGGTACACAGGGACTTATAAAGGACAGCGTATTTCTGTCCAAGGAACAGGTATGGGAATCCCATCTATATCCATTTATGTGAACGAATTAATTCAAGGATACGACGTTCAAAAATTAATACGGGTCGGTTCCTGTGGTGCACTTCAAGAAGACGTAAAGGTTCGGGATGTCATTTTAGCTTCTACTTCCTCTACGGATTCCCAAATGAATCGCATGACATTCGGTGGTATTGATTACGCACCAACTGCTGATTTTGATTTATTAAAAGCAGCTTATGAAGCAGGAGAACAAAAAGGCATCACACCTCGGGTTGGAAATGTATTTACGAGCGATAGCTTTTATCGCGATAATGCTAAAGAGCTTTTCGACCAATTAGCTCACTACAACGTGTTAGCAGTAGAAATGGAAACAACGGCATTATACACACTAGCAGCTAAATACGACCGTCAAGCTTTAGCTATCCTTACGGTGAGTGATCACGTTATCACAGGAGAAGAGACAACTGCTGAGGAGCGCCAAACGACATTTAACGAAATGATTGAAATAGCTCTAGAAGCAGCTATACAACAATAATCTAAAGAAGTCAGTTCTATGCCATAAACATAGAATTGACTTTTTTTAGATCTCTTTACTCTACAACCTTGAAGTAGCACAGAAATAACAGATAATCATATAGTGAAAAGCAGGAGGTGATCTACCCGTGTATTTACCTTTTTACTATGATGTATGCTATCGATCTTCACCGATTTTCCCCAACGTTCTCCACATGCGTAATCACTCATTCCCACAAATCAACACAAAACCATTGATCCAATCAGCAACAGCATTCCAATCGTTATTAAACGATGCCCGTTTAGTCACCCATACGTTCATGCAATCCCATACTTACGCTTGTCAATTAATGAATGCAGCACAACAATCCAAACAAGATGAAGTAAAACAATTGATAAAAAGTGCAGGCGTAAAGCATCCATTTGATATTCAATACAACCCTGATTATTTACATGTAACATTTAAAACGGAACAAAATAAATGTTGCAAACTAACTATGACACTACAATGGTAACGACCAAAACGTTTTTTTGAGACTATTTTGGTCGTTTTGTAGTATTTTTCCTAGTTATTTTCGTAATACATATGAGGCAAGTGTTCGAACCATTACTCCTGTAGGACCCTTTGGACCAAGATCATAAGACACCTCTGATTCTGATGTTCCTGCTATATCTAAGTGTACCCACGATGTGTCATCAGCAAACTCAGCTAAAAAGGCTCCAGCCATAATGGCATGTGCTTTTCTTCCTGGGGAGTTGTTTAAATCGGCAATAGAGCTAGAACGAACTTGCTCTTGATACAAGTCATTATATGGTAGTTGCCATATATGCTCCCCTGCTTGCTTAGAAGCGCTCTCTATCGCTTGATACAATGTTTCATCATTCGTCATTGCACCAGTTACTTGATCTCCTAAAGCAACGACAACGCCACCTGTTAACGTCGCAACATCGATAATGCTACTCACTTGATATTGCTTTTTGGCATATGTGATGGCATCTGCTAACACTAATCGACCTTCCGCATCTGTATTTAATACTTCTATTGTCTTTCCACTCATCGATGTAATCACATCATCTGGCTTAAAAGCGGATCCACTAACCATGTTATCTGTTGACGGGATTACAGCTACTACGTTTTGTTTCGGTTTTAAGCGCCCTATGACATCCATTGCACCTAGAACAGCCGCAGCTCCTCCCATATCCCCTTTCATGCCGACTATGCCATCTTTCGGCTTTAATGAATAGCCACCTGTATCAAACGTAATTCCCTTTCCTACCAATCCAGTAACATCATCCCACACTTCTCTTCCTTGATACTTTAATACAATCATTTTAGGTGGCTCTACAGACCCTTGATTAACAGCTAATAATGCTCCCATTCCTAGCTGCTCCATCTCTTGCTTATTTAAAAATTCTACTTCAAAACCGTACTCTACCGCCATCGTTTTCGCATATTCAGCTATATCCGTTGCGGTAAGTAAATTACCAGGGATTTGAACTAGCTGACGGGCTGTGTTCACCCCATACCCCATCGCTCTCCCTTTCTGTATAGCATGATTAATCGGTAAGGAAGCTTGATCACTAAGCAATGTAATACTCTCTAACATAATTGCCGGTTTGTTATTCCCTGATTGATATGTATCAAATTGGAAAGGTGCTACAACCATTGCTTCTGCCATCACTTCCGCTACTACTTCAGCGGAAATCTCATCCGTTACAAAACTATCAAGAACGATAGACGTCTCTGTTATTTTGTCTTTTTGTAACTGTTTAAACAATGCTCCTAGAGCAGATTTCAAACGTTGATTGGTTAGTTTTTCTTTCTTTCCTAATCCTAGAATATAAATACGTTTTGTTTTTATTTTGTTTAACGTAAACACTTTAGAGACAGCTTTATAGTGATTCGATACATCTCCATCTTGTATGTATTGATCTAACGCACCATCTAAAGCATCATTACATTGACTATAAAAAGGTTGCTGCTGTTTATTCTCTTCATAGATTGCTAATATGACAGCTTCCTTTTGAGTAAACATTTCACTTGTTGGTTTAATTTCAAACATTGTATGAAACACCTCCTAATTCTATTATACAGATATTCCATGTATAAATGGAGTGAAAAGGCTTTATCTACCAACTATTAGGAACATCTTATTCCACTTATGGTATAATAAACGCAAGTACATTAACGTAATCCCTTCATTATTAACACAATCTTCATAATAATTTTACGTTTCACAGACGTTAACATTAACCGAATGAATTACTATCATGTTAAAATAATAAGCGTACAAAAAATGACGCTACGATTTAGAAAGGATGACGAACGAGCATGGGACTCTTCACCAATTTTCCTCTTCTGGCGGCACTTACTGCTATTGTATTTGCCCAAGTAGTAAAAATCCCCATTCACCTTATAGCAACAAAACAATTAAACACACAACTGGTTTTTTCTACTGGTGGTATGCCAAGTAGTCATTCCGCTGCCGTAACCGCTCTTGCAACAAGCATTGGATTAGAAAACGGATTTCATTCTAATCTATTTGCCATGTCATGTGTATTTGCAATTATTGTTATGTTTGATGCAACCGGAGTTAGAAGGCAAGCCGGGGAGCAAGCTATCGTGTTAAATCAACTTGCTAAGGATTTTACTCATTTGGTCGAAGAGGCTAAAGTATGGAATAAGAAAGAACAATACGAAAAAAGGGAAGAGTTGAAGGAACTATTAGGGCACCAACCTATTGAAGTATTCTTTGGTGGCGTGACAGGTATATTGATTAGCGTCATCTTATTCACTACTCTTTATTAAAACAACAATAACACGGGATGTCACCATAGTATGAATGGGACATCCCGTGTTTTATTATTCTTTATTCAAAATCCGCTGTCTAAATACTTGTAGTGCGTTCTCTTCATTTAATTGTTGTAACGTTTCTTCTGTTAAAGTTCCGGCACCTTTTTTCACAACGTACACTTCTACATCTTTTTTTCCCCATTCCGTATACACATCGTCAACGGTTTCATAATATAGATCAATTTTATTACCGGTAATGGCTGAACCTTTATCTGCAACAACTCCATAACCATATTCCGGAATAAACAGTATTGTGCCGATTGGAAAAACATCCAAATCCGCTGCAATGGTCGAATATAAATCTCGTTTCACTTTCACACCAGAATACGTAATTCCATACAAAGGATGACCTGGCTTCTTTCCTGTTGACTCTATCCCTGCTGTGTATCCAGTTGCTGTTACTTGAACAGAACGGTACGATGACAAATCAATCGCCTCTTCTAAACTAGCGGGCCCCTGTACCGTCTGACTAGATATATATCTCATATCTGTAACCGCATGCTTTAATCCTTTATTCTTTAATGCTACTTCCCGTTCCCCCTGCTCATCAAAGGACAAAAATGTTTCTTCCTTCGCCTGATTCAACCAATCACGTAATTCAAATGCAGATACATTGGTAACAAACATAAACGAAGATATCATTGCGCCCATCCATAACATAGTCATCATCATTCTCTTTGTAACGAGCTTAACATTTTTCATTGGATAACACCTCACTGAATGTCATCCTGTCCAACCTCCTACATTTTTATACATAACCCCTTCTAATTTTCAGACAAATAAAAAAACCCTAGCCTTCTAAAGAGACTAAGATTTCTTCGTAACTTAGAACATTTGATAACCACGAGCGCGTAACGTTTTAATGACAATTCCAGAAGTAATGGCTCCGACTAATCCAGATGTTAATATAATATAATCAATAACATATAAATTTGTAAGATGACTTATAGCCGTATTTATTGATTCATTAAACGAAATAAAGTAATCTGCAATTGATATTTCATCAACGATAAAAACAACAATTAGCGGATACACGAAAGCTACTAACCATGTTTGTCTTAATAACATATTTACTAAAAAAGAAATACCAAAGAATAAGACAAAAAATAATACAACGGATACGACCACTTGGATAATATTCAATGAAGCTTCCTCCCTCTACTCATACACTAGCACGTCTTATACGAATCCCCATCATATTTTATAATGACTTTCCTTCTAATACAAGATTCTTGCCTTTACACCCGACAAAAAAAGCAAAGGTGTAAGTAAGCTGCCACCTTTGCTTTTTGTTTGATTATCCCTTATTTAAAGATGTTGAATTTACCTTTTTTCAGTAGTAAACCTAGACCACCTAATTTCAGCAAGTAACGGTTATCAATGATTTTCTTCATAATAACTGCTGACATTCCGAATAATTTCTTGCCGCCGAATACAACTCCGATTGCTTGTCCATGTCCAAGAGAAGCAACAGAACCTTTCAGATCTGGCTTAAATGCTTCTAATTTATCTCCACCTTGTACAAGTGTCTTCAAGTTATGAGCAGTTACTTCCGCCTCTTGCATTGCAATTTGTGCTGTAGGTGGGTATGGACGACCTGTTTCTTTGTTCATGACTAACGCACAATCTCCAATAATAAATACATCATCGTAACCAGGTGCACGTAAATCCTCCCCTACTGTAATACGTCCACGAGCAGATTCAAATCCTGCTTCTTCCACTAGAGAGTTACCGCGTACACCAGCTGCCCATACTACGTTTTGGGAAGGGATTTCCTCTTGTACGCCGTCTTTTTCAACAAGTACGCCATCTGCAGATACTTGCTTCAACATTGTACCTAGCTTAAATTCTACCCCTTTACTTTCAAGGTAGTTCATTGTATATTCAATTAACTCTTCATCAAAACCAGGCAAGCAAGTTGGGGCTGCTTCCACATTAATAATACGTACCTTCTCACGAGGAATATCGTATTCTTTACAAAGCTCTGGTACTTTGTTTACTAACTCACCTACATACTCAATACCAGTAAATCCAGCACCGCCTACTACGATGTTCAATAATTCTGGGCGCTCTTCCTTCTCATTATTATATCGCGCAAAATTATATTCAATGTGTTGACGAATAAGACGAGCACTATTAATGTTGCCAATAGTAAAGGCATGCTCTAACAATCCGGGAATACCAAATGTTGCCGCTTCAAATCCAAGAGATACAACCAGATAATCGTATGTAAGCTCTCCATTTTCCAGCTTAATCTTTTTCTCGTCTTGTTCAATTGCAACTACTGTATCTTGAACTAGGTTCACTCTATTAAGATTGACAACATCAGCAATCTTAATGCGTGTACGATCGTGGTGTAACGTACCAGCAGCGTTTTCATGAAGCCAAGTAGTTTGATAATGATAGTCATGCTTGTTCACTAGAGTAATTTCCGCATCATTTGTTCCAAGCATTTTCTGCAATTTCACAGTAGTAATCATACCACCATAACCAGCACCTAGAATGACGATTTTCTTTCTGTTCATACGTATCACTTCCATTTAATTATTTTTGAATGCGCTTTCTTGTGACAAAATTCACGTTTAAAAGCATAAAAAAAAGCACTACTACAACTACACTCTAAATTGTCATAAATTCGTAAAATAATTTCTAAGCATAATATTAGTCGTTTTTTATAAAATTTTCAACCCTTTCGTTACATTTTGTCTACTTTCAGATATTTCAAATAGTTTCACTAATATTAGATTTTTTGATATGATGAACCTTGTATATAAGCTTATTATGATAGAATACTCTTTAATATATATTGAAATGGAGGAATCAATTGTGTCTGACCAAGTATATGATATAACGATTATCGGTGCAGGTCCTGTTGGGCTGTTTACCGCATTTTATGGTGGTATGCGCCAAGCAAGTGTGAAAATAATCGAAAGTCTTCCTCATTTAGGTGGACAACTTTCTGCGCTTTACCCCGAGAAATATATTTATGATGTTGCCGGCTTCCCAAAAGTGCGTGCACAAGAGCTTGTGGACAATCTTGCCGAGCAAGCAAATCAATTCAACCCTGCCATTTCATTAGAAGAAACAGTGGAACAAGTTGAACGTTTAGAGGACAATACATTTAAGCTTACGACGAATCGTAGCGTTCATTATTCGAAAACCATTATAATAACTGCAGGAAATGGAGCCTTCGCACCACGCAAACTTAAAATAGAAGAGTGCGAACGCTTTGAAGGAAAGAACCTGTATTACCATGTAGATGATATGAAGAAATTTGCCGGCAAAAATGTTGTCATTTGTGGTGGTGGAGATTCTGCGGTGGATTGGTCATTAATGTTGGAGCCGATTGCGAATCAAGTAACGCTAGTACACCGTCGTGATAAATTCCGCGCTCATGAACACAGCGTTGAGCAGCTTCACAATTCAAGCGTGAACATCAAGACACCATACACTCCAGAACAAATTATTGGGGAAGATAGCATTGAACAACTTGTATTGAAAGAAGCGAAAGGGGACGCTACCGAAACAGTAGATGTGGACGCATTAATTGTCAACTACGGATTCGTTTCTTCTTTAGGTCCAATTAAAGAATGGGACTTAGAAATTGAGAAGAATAACATTGTCGTTAATACAAAAAATGAAACGAACATTCCAGGCATATACGCTGCAGGAGATATTTGTACCTATCCTGGTAAAGTAAAACTGATTGCTTCTGGATTTGGGGAAGGCCCAACCGCTGTAAACAATGCAAAAGCGTATATTGATCCAAAAGCGAAAGTACAACCAATGCACTCCACAAGTCTATTTGCCCAATAAATGACCTAACAAAACCGCCTAACGCTTTAGAGCATTAGGCGGTTTCCTATTAACAACTTTCATCAGGCGTACCCGCGTTTTTGGCTGTTTTAAAGGAAGATCCACAACCACAGTTAGCAATCGCATTCGGATTGTCGATGGTGAATCCTCCTCCCATCATGTTCTGTTTAAAGTCAATTGTTGTACCTTGGACGATTGGTATATCTTGAGCGTTCATAACGACCGGAATACCGTTCACTTCAAATGTTTTATCTAGTTCCTCATTTAATTCAGTATCAAATCCCATTACATAAGAGAGTCCTGTACATCCCCCACCTTTAACACCGAAACGTAGACGAGTTTGGTCTGATTCTTCTTCTTTCATCATTTCTTTAATTTGCAAGCTTGCATTTTCAGAAATATGAATCGACATATGCGTCCCTCCTTACGTCTTTCTTACTTGTAAGTATACTAACAATTTAGCTAGCTCGCAATTTTATTACCTGTTCGAGCAAATGGATTGCAGAAATGGATGTAATCATTTAGCTACTACTATAAAAAGAGGCCCTCCTATTCATGAGAACCTCTTCAACCAATGGATTAGAATTTTAATGTATCCAGCTTCGTTTCCGTACTTTCTTCATACCCTTTCATATATTTAATACGGCGCTGGAGAGACGTTTCATTAACTTGTTCATCCGCATGATAGGAGGAGCGAACTAATGGACCAGCTTGACAATGTTTGAACCCTTTTTCCATAGCAATTTGTCGCAACTCTTCAAATTCGTCTGGATGATAATAACGTTCTACTTTTAAATGTTTCTTTGTCGGTTGTAAATACTGACCAATTGTCATAATATCAACATCATGTGCTAACAAATCATCCATCGCTTGAACGATTTCTTCCCTCGTCTCACCTAGTCCAACCATTAGACTTGATTTCGTCGGTGTATTTGGGGATATTTCTTTTACACGCTTTAATAGTTGTAAAGAACGATCGTAAGTAGCTTTAGAACGAACTCTCGGTGTTAGACGACGAACCGTTTCTATATTATGGTTAAATATGTCTGGTCCTGCGTTCATTAACATGGATAAGCTTTCATAATCTCCCTTCATATCAGAAGGTAAGACTTCTACTGTACAGCCTGGTTGACGACGATGAATAGCTTTTACAGTTTCGGCAAAAATGTAAGCTCCCCCATCCTTCAAGTCATCCCGAGCAACTGCTGTAACTACCGCATGCTTTAAATCCATGAGTTCTACAGACTCGGCTACTTTTTCCGGTTCTTGCATATCCAGTTCATTTGGCAATCCCGTTTTTACGGCACAGAATCGGCAACCACGTGTACAAGTATCCCCTAAAATCATGAAGGTTGCTGTCTTTCTTTCACTCCAGCATTCATGAATGTTCGGACACTTTGCTTCCTCACACACCGTATGTAAATTACGCTCACGCATAATTTTCTTTAAGCGATTGTATGATTTGTTCGTTTTAATATCAATTTTTAGCCAATCTGGTTTTCTAACATGCTCTTCTTTCTTAGACATCGTGTCACTTCCCTTTCTTTAGTTGCATTTTTTAACGAGCATATGTCCATTCATCATTTAAATAACGCGTTTCCATTAACTGATACACTTCTTGCATTTGCTGATCTGTTAAGGTGTAAGGTTGTAATTGAATATTCAATCCTCGCTCAAACCCGCGCTTAAAAGCAGTCTTCACTTCTTCATAAGATAGTTTCCGCTCGGCTACCTCATTTATTGCTACTGCCTTGGTTCCAAACGCCTTGCGAGCTCTTTCTTTCACGCGTTCATTCGGATAAATAAACATATCAAATAAAGTAACTTCATCTACTTCAATTGGAATAGAGCCATGCTGCAAAATGACTCCCTTCTGTCTCGTTTGTGCACTTCCCGCCGCCTTTCTTCCTTCCACAATTAACTCATACCAGGAAGGCTGATCAAAACATACTGCTGATCCTGTTTGTTTCAGTTTCCCTTCAGGTATCGAAAATTCTGCTTTAATATGCAACATCCTGAAACCTTCTAATAAACCTTGCGAAATAACTCTGTATGCTTCTGTTACAGATGCCGGCATTGATTCGTAATTTTCAGACACAATTACACTATACGTAAGCTCCTGGTCGTGTAAAACAGCTCTCCCACCTGTTGGACGACGAACTACTTCAAAGCCATGTTGATGTACTGCATCTACGTCAATTTTCCCTTTACTCTTTTGGAAATAGCCTAATGATAATGCGGCAGGTTCCCAACCGTAAAAACGAATAACCGGAGGAATATCTCCTTGGCTATGCCAATTCAATAACACCTCATCTAACGCCATGTTAAAAGCAGGTGAAGCATGGCCAGAGTCGATAAAATACCATGTATGTTTCATCCTTTATACCTCTTTCTTGTCTTTGATATGTTCACCTTAAAGCGTTAATACATATTCTAACAAGAAATTACCCTTTATGTAAATATTACAAGATTACACGATGAAACGATCATTTGTTATACGATTTAGAATAACAAACAACGCAAGCGATATTACACCGCTTGCGTTGTTAGAACAGGGGATTCTCTTCTATGTGTTGATATACATTCTCTACTAATTGTTCAGGTGTTTCTGCTGTTACTCGATCCCCATTTACAAGCGCAAAAAGGGATTGGGTGCATAAGCCACAATGACTTAAACATCCATATTCTATTACATCAAGATCTAGATCCTTTTCTAGCTCTTCTTTAGCTCTTTGAGATCCGCTTGCTAAATTACTAATACAAAATTCAATAATTGGATTCATCTTGTTCACCTCATTTTACGATGAATCCCCTACTCAACGCTATATCATAACACATCCTATATTGAAAAGAAAGAAGTAATAACTCTCTATTCTTTCGGTAATACACCGCTGCTTTCTAACTTTTGATAAATGACTTTTAGCCTTGGATTACCTTCACCTATCACTTCCCCATTTAACACAACTAATGGATAAAAGTACTCTTCTTGTTCAATTTTCTCAATAAAATGTTGATGTTCTTTATCTGTTTGTCGTTGTTCAATATCTACATAGACATATTGGATTTCATGCGTTTCATACTTTCTATTAATAGCTGCTTGCAACCACTCATATGTGTCATAAGCTCCTGGTGCATTGACACAACTTGCACATTTCGTTTTTGCCCCATAAACCGTTAGTACTACTTTGTCCACTCCTATCCCCTCCGTTAAAAAATACCCTACCACTCTATTTTACAAAAGGTCATCCAAAAGTTAAAATGAAAATAGTTCTTATAAAATTCGCATAAAGAATAACCGTTGCCTTTTGCTCGTAATTTTGGTACTATTCGATAGATTTTTCAATTAGAACACTATATAATAAAGCTATAGAAAGGAGTAGATGGATGATGAACGAACAAGTACAAGAAGTATTAAATAAACTTCGTCCATTCTTACTACGCGATGGTGGGGACGTTGAGCTTGTGGATGTGGAAGATGGGATTGTCCGCCTTCGATTAATGGGAGCATGTGGAAGTTGTCCTAGTTCAACTATTACGCTTAAAGCTGGTATTGAACGTGCACTTGTAGAGGAAGTACCTGGTGTGAGAGAAGTAGAACAAGTATTTTAATCCAAATGAACTATACAAACTTGTAGAATCGTTTCTACAAGTTTTTTTATTGTTAATAAACGACTCCATCCCCTTTTTAGTAATGAGACAATGGAGTCGTTTGCCTATTATATTTATAATGTTATGCTGATGGTATTTCCTCTTCTCTTCCTCGTTCTGAACGAGCAATAATGAACGCAGCTGCCGCATCTCCTGTTACGTTTACAGATGTTCTACACATATCTAGAATACGATCAACACCTAACACGAGCGAAATAGCTTCAACAGGTAGCCCTACTGTAGTAAGAACCATGGAGAGCATGATAAGCCCTACACCTGGTGCACCCGCAGTACCAATACTAGCTAATGTCGCAGTTAATACGACGGTTAACATTTCTGTAAAACTAAGATTTACTCCATACATTTGTGCAATAAACATTGTAGCTACCCCTTGCATGATAGCGGTTCCATCCATGTTGATTGTTGCACCTAATGGTTGCACAAATCCACTTACACTTTTTGGTACATTAAGATTTTCTTGAGCTACTCTCATGGAAACAGGTAATGTTCCTGAACTACTAGATGTACTAAATGCAACAATCATGGCTGGAGAGAATTTCTTAATAAAGATAATTGGATTTATTTTTCCTAGAACAGCTAAAGCAGAACCATAAGTGACAAATAAATGGACAAGCAACGTTAATAAAACAACGAACATATATTTAACCATGCTTAGTAGCGCACCAGCTCCTTGACTAGCAACAGCATCTGCGATTAACGCAAACGCACCATATGGAGCAAATTTCATCACAACTTGAACTAAGTACATTAATAATTCATTGGCTTGTTCAAATAAAGCATAAATTCGGTCACCTTTATGGCCAATTTGAGAGAGACCGAACCCGATGAAAATAGAAAACGCTATAATTTGCAACATCTCCCCTTTAGCCATTGCATCAATTGGATTTGTCGGAATAATATTGATAAACGTCTCTACTATCGTAGGAGCTTCTTCTGCTTCGAAGCTTCCCACCTCCATTGGCTTCACTCCAGCTCCAGGTTGAAATACAGCACCTAATGCTAATGCTAATGTTAAAGCGATGGCTGTCGTTATGATAAAAAAGCTAATCGTTTTAAAACCAATTCTACCTAACTTCTTTGGATCACTTATTCCAGCTGTTCCTAAGACTAAAGAAACAACTACAATAGGCACCACCAACATTTTAATTAAACTTATAAATATTTGACCTAAAGGATATAATACATATTTTTGGGAGACATCATATATATCGCCTCCAATAGTGTTGAGAGACAATCCAACGATGGCACCAAGTACCATTGCAACTATTATCTTCTTGGTTAATGACATCAACAACTACCTCCAATCATATCGATTCCACAACTAAAAAAAGTACTCACAATTATGAATTATATATGAACTTTATCCCTTTACACAATACTTTTTTACAATAATTGCTTTAATAGCCAATGTTTCCAATAAAAAAAGGCGCCTGAAGTAATCTCAGAACACCTTGTTTTTCTTTTCATTTATTCACTTACTAAATAGTCTACTCCTTTATTATCTTGCTGGAGAAGAACACATTGATGCGATAGAAAGGTGCGTGTTACTTGATCCTGGATTTCTGTCGCACATGTTGTTGGAACCATGGAAAGCACCGTCGGACCAGCTCCACTTAAAAATGTACCATAGGCTCCTTGTTTTTTCATAAAGGATTGTAATTCATCAAAGCGTGGAATAAGTGATTTGCGATAAGGTTGATGGAAATAGTCCTTCTCCATCATCTTTCCGGCTAACTCCCAGTTGTGCTGAGCAAGGGCGGCAACTAGTACATTAGCAACAGAACTCGCTGACACAGCTTCTTGATAAAGCAATTGGTTTGGCAATACTCGTCTTGCCTCGCTTGTTTTTAGTTGTTGATTGGGAATAAGAGCGAGGAAAGAACAACCTTCTACCGACAATGATTGTACAAGTACTTCTTCCTCTTCTACATGAGCAATGACACAACCGCCAATAATAGATGGGACGACGTTATCAGGATGCCCTTCCATTTTAGTAGCAATGGATATTTTTTCATGAGTTGATAAATGCAACTCATATAAGTAATCGGCAATTTCAATTCCTGCTACAATCGCTGCTGCACTACTCCCTAGCCCTCTTGCCAAAGGTATATCGTTACTCACTTTAATAGTAGCTGGAGGTAATGGGCCTTTATTGTATTGCGCTCCAACTTGTTGCGCAGTTCGCACGATTAAATGATCATCTTGATCGACAACGCCTACTAGATTAGGTGTTAATGCTTCAAAATGAAGGGAATCAGCAGGATAAATTGTAATGTGTAAATACAGATTTAATGCAATACCAATGGAATCAAAGCCAGGACCTAAGTTAGATGTACTTCCAGGGATGCGAAATGATCTACTATTCATTAGGCGTGCACTCGTCCTTTTATAGCTGACATCACAATATCTTGATTATTCGGAAGTACTTCTGGCTTTAGGCTACTCGTATCTATTGCTGTTTGTGGGTCTTTTAATCCGTTCCCTGTTAACACACAGACTACCGATTCACCTTGCTTGATTTTCCCTTGACGTAGCGCCTCCCACAATCCTGCTATAGAAGCACATGAAGCAGGCTCTGCAAATATCCCTTCTTGCTTAGCTAGCCATTGATAAGCTGTCACTATTTGCTCGTCTGTCACTTCATCGATTATTCCATTCGACGCCTCTGCTGCCTGCACAGCTTGACGCCAACTAGCAGGATTTCCGATTCGAATAGCTGTAGCAATCGTTTCTGGCTGCTCAATAACTTGATTATGAACAATAGCAGCCGCTCCACTCGCTTCAAACCCCATCATTTTTGGCAACTCTGTTTGATGGTGCTCATCATACTCCACAAAGCCCTTCCAGTATGCTGTAATATTCCCTGCATTACCTACTGGGATACAGACGTAGTTGGGAGCCTTTCCTAATTGCTCACATATCTCAAAGGCTGCTGTTTTCTGTCCTTCAATGCGAAATGGATTAATCGAATTCACTAATGTAAAATCATCCGTTTCACTAAGCTGCTTCACAATATGAAGTGCATCATCGAAGTTTCCTTTAATGGCAAATATATCTGCTCCATACATAACTGCTTGCGCTAACTTACCTTGAGCAATTTTCCCCTCTGGAATAACGATGACACAACGCAATCCTGCTCTTGCAGCATAAGCAGCAGCTGAAGCAGATGTGTTACCAGTGGAAGCACATATAACTGCTTTGGCTCCCTCCTCTTTTGCTTTAGCCATCGCCATAACCATTCCTCGATCTTTAAAGGAACCAGTAGGATTGGCTCCTTCTATTTTGGCATACGCTTGAATTCCAAATTGTTCAGACAGCTTTTGTAAAGGGATTAATGGTGTATTCCCTTCTTGTAAAGAAAGCAAAGGTGTTTCACTTGTTATCGGTAAATAGGATGAATATTGTTGTAATAGTCCCTTCCATGTCATTAAGCTTCTCCCTCACCTTCCACACGATAATAGCTATGAATGCCATTAATCACTTGTAAGCTCTCTAGTTTGTGCAATACGTTATCAATTTGCTCTTTACTTGCTTCATGTGTAATCAAAACAATTTCTGCAGTTGCCCGACCTTGTTTAGGCATTTGCAATATTTTATCAAGACTTACCTTCTCTTCCGCAAATACGGACGTAATCGCTAAGAAAGTCCCTGTTTCGTCGTCTGCTTCTAAGCGAAAGAAAAATTTAGAATAGATTTCACTGCTATGTTTTAATTTCGTTTCAAATTGTGGTTGAACAGATGTCTTTCCTGTCACCCCTAAGCGAATGTTCTTCACAACATCCATTAAGTCTGAAACAACAGCAGTAGCAGTAGGTAATTGTCCCGCTCCTGGGCCGTAAAACATCGTTTCGCCTACCGCTTCTCCATATACATACACCGCATTATATTCATCTTTAATGGATGCCAATGGATGATGATGTGGAACTAGTGTTGGCTGCACACTCATCTCAATCTTTCCTTCATCACGGGAAGCGATGCCTAGCAACTTCATTGTATAGCCTAACTGTTCAGCATAAAATAAATCATCATACGACATGTCACGTATTCCTCGAACGTCTACATCTTGTAATTGCACAGACATCGAAAATGCTAGCGTTGATAATAAGCTCACTTTTCTAGCTGCATCTAACCCGTCGATATCAGATGAAGGATCTGCCTCTGCATATCC
This sequence comes from Pontibacillus litoralis JSM 072002, assembly GCF_000775615.1. Classification (GTDB taxonomy): domain Bacteria; phylum Bacillota; class Bacilli; order Bacillales; family BH030062; genus Pontibacillus; species Pontibacillus litoralis. The sequence continues at coordinate 24,594 of NZ_AVPG01000011.1, read as the reverse complement.
TAACTGTTGTGCTTCAAGCAGAACATCTTCAAAGGAGCGATTTTGTTCAATCATTTTCGTTAAAATATAATTCGTCGTACCGTTCACAATCCCCATAATTTTATGAATGCGATCGGAGGCTAAACCATCTGTTAAAGAACGAATAATCGGAATCCCCCCCGCAACACTTGCTTCATAACGAACATCACACTCATTTTCACTTGCAAATTGCAATAAAGAGGAACCATAAATCGCCATCATATCTTTATTCGCTGTGACGATATGCTTTTTATTCTGTATTGCTTTTTCTAACACTTCATACGTTTCTTCAATTCCACCCATTACTTCCACGATCACATCAATATCTGGATGCTCCACCAACTCCTCCACTTTATCTGTAAGTAATGACAGCGGAATATTTCCTTCTCTTTTTTTGTCCATATTATTCACTAATATTTTCTTTACTTCAATTGGATAACCAATTTGATGAACAATTTCATTTTGATGTTTTTGCAAAATTTTAACAACACCAGTACCTACTGTTCCTAGTCCGCACAAACCGATATTAAATGTTTTCTGCATTGTTACCCCTCCGTTTGTTCTCTCCAAAAATACAATCGTTTATATATAAAGGACATTATAACGGGGATTACTAGTAAATACAATAGGTTTTTTGAATATTTATTTTCTTTAAATAATTGAGTGTGATCTTACACAGACAAAAAAACCTGCACTCGACTGTTAGGAGTACAGGTTTTTTACAACTTTAAGATTACTTCACTTCTGTTTTCGGTTGTTGTCCACTTAACACAAGATTAATATTCTCTAAACATAGATGCATCATAGCTTGACGGGTTTCAACGCTCGCTGATCCGATATGAGGGAGGGCAACGACTTGTTTTAACGTCAATAAGGGATGGTCATTGGCAATCGGTTCTTTTGTAAATACGTCTAACCCAGCTCCGGCAATGTCTCCAGCTACTAGTGCTTCATATAAATCTTCTTCGACGACATTCGCTCCTCTTGAAGCATTAATAAACATAGCGGATGATTTCATTGTTTGAAACGCTTTAGCATTAAACATTCCTGCAGTTTCTTCGGTGAACGGAGCTAGGCAAACAACAAAGTCGGACTGTTGAAGAAGTTCCTCAAATGATACGTATGTAGCACCTAATGCAGACTCTGCTTCAGTATCTCGACTACGGTTGTGATATAACACGTTCATATGGAAACCTTGTGCACGGTGAGCAACTGCTCGGCCAATACGTCCCATACCAACAATACCGATTGTTTTATGGTGAATGTCTAGACCGGCTAACAATAAAGGAGCCCAATTCTCCCAATTGCCATTTCTAATATGATCCGATGCCTCGATAAATCTTCTAGCAGTAGCCATTAACAAGCCAAACGTTAAGTCTGCCGTTGTTTCCGTAAGCACATCTGGTGTATTCGTAACGATAATTCCTTTTTTCTGCGCTGCTTTCACATCAATATTGTCAAAACCAACAGCTAGATTAGCGATTACTTTCAGCTGCGCGCCTTGCTCTAATAATTGCTCGTCAATGCGATCACTTAGCATCGTAATCAGCGCATCTGCTTTAGCTGTTTCTTGTATTAAAATAGTTCGATCTACTGGTTTCTCTTCAGAATCCCACATTTGAATATCCCAATTAGCACGAAATGGTGCAATAATTTCTTCAGGTAAAGTCCGAGTGATAAAAATATACGGTTTCTTCATATTAGATATCCTCCTAGCGTAAAAACATACTCTCACAGCAATGATAGCATAGAGACTATCAATTAGCACATTTCTCACACAATCCAATCAATTGTCGGGATTTTCAATTCATTCACATCTATCTGCATTGATTCGAAGAACCGGCCCAACTTCTCTTCATACTGCACTTGCTTTTGTAACATTTCCTCCCATTGTTCCTCTTCCCCATTTTCCATCGTATCTTGCTCATGAAACCATTCGTTTAAACGATCAAATAAGTGAATAGGAAACAATAGGCGCGCATAAACTAACCTCCAGCTAAATACAGATAGAGGACGGATAGATGCGTAATCATGCATAAAAGCTGCAATTTCCTTATATCCATCTGAATAACTGTCATGTAAATAGTATCGAATCCATTCCGCAATATCTCGAGCCGGATGATCAAACATGACTTGCTGATGCGGTGCTACTTGTAGAAACGTAGCTTCATTTATTCGTTGAAACGTACACGTTCCCTGGTCAAACTCTCCATATCGGAAATCTTGCTCACTTTCCTGTAAGTATTGCAACGCATTTTCCGCAATTCCTTCTACATATGGATACGTTTCTACAAACAACCTTTGAAACGCAGTAGCTGGATGACTATCCCACTGCTTTTTGTAAACGTTCGTCCATGCATCTACTTTTTCTGCCCATAGCGTTCTCCATTGACCGTAGCAGGAGATATGTTGTGGTTGATATGGATAGTTGGTACCAATGTTATGAAACATAGCTAGGCTAGTTCCTGGAGATTGAGAAATAGGCGGCAGTGCCAAAGCACCAAGCGAAGATAATACATACTCAGCTTGATCAATCGTTACCTTTAGTCCGCCTTCCGTTGTAAATATTGGCATTGTGATATATGGCCAATCATTCCTGTGGAGAAACTCACATATAGTACGCTGTTCTATCAATTCTTCATCCGTAATATGATTAGCAAGAGACAATCCGACCGGTCCCTCACCGCTTTCATAACAGTGCATACCAAATTGCTCCCACTTACGCCCAAACGTAAACGGGTATTTCTCTTGCCACTTCTCTTTCATACTATTCACCTGCCATTTTTTTATCCTATTTGTAATATATTTATGTATCGTGGGGAAAAGAAGAACAAAAGGAGAAACACTACACACATTCATACGTTTGATTTCATAAAATAAGGTTATACAGTATAAGACAGACTAAAAAGAGGAATAGGTGATCATTATGGAACAAGCTCGCATGACAAAACAAGAGAAAGTTGCCCGCGAATGGCTCAAAGAGCGTGGGGTTAGCATAGAGGATATAGGTGAACTCGTCTATTATTTACAAGAAAAATACCATGATCAACTTGAAATGAAAGATTGTATATACAATGTAGAACGGGTCGTTGCAAAAAGAGAGGTTCAGAATGCTATTTTAACCGGTATCCAGCTTGATAAGTTAACGGAACAAGGCATGCTAGATGAACCGCTACAACAAATCATCGAAACAGATGAAGGGTTGTACGGTATCGATGAAATCATTGCTTTATCGATCGTCAACATTTATGGCTCCATTGGCTTTACGAACTATGGGTACATTGACAAACAAAAACCCGGCATATTAAAGCAATTAGACGATAAATCAAAAGGTTGCCATACGTTTTTAGATGATATTGTCGGAGCCATTGCAGCAGCGGCTTCTAGTAGGTTAGCTCATAGCATGGATAACGGAGACAGCTTATAAAAAACATGCCGCCAGGGTGGAGTGTACAACCTTGGCGGCATTAAAATCTTTATTACATATTGCTAATCCATTCTTGTAGCGTAGCAATTGTATAAGTGGGCTGTTCCTCCATTTGGGATAACTGCTCTTTTGAAGTTACACCTGTTTGAACGTGCAACGTGTCAAGACCTGCATTCATACCAGCTAGAATATCGGTATCATAATTGTCACCGACCATTATGACTTCCTCTTTTGCAAGTCCAATCACTTCTATGGCTTGTTCCATAATAATGGATTCTGGTTTCCCAATAAACGTTGGCTCTACTTGTGTAGAAGTGCTCACAAGCGCCGTCAAAGATCCATTTCCTGGTAACATCCCTCTTTCTGTCGGAATTGCAATGTCACTATTCGTTGATAAGAAAGTTGCACCTTCCCGAATAAGTAAACACGCTTTGGCAAACTTTTCGTAAGTGATATTCCGATCAAGACCGATAACAACGAAATCACACCGCTCCTCTACAATCTCATGACCTGATTGCTCTAATGCTTTGACTAACCCTTCTTCCCCTATGACATATACGCGAGCGTTCTCTTTTTGTTCCTTTATGTAGCTTGCTGTTGCCATGCTAGACGTGTATATTTGTTCAGCAGTTGCGGGAATATCGAATGAATTCAATTTATCCGCTACTTGCTGCTGCTCTCGGGTAGAATTATTCGTAACAAATAAATGAGGAACTTTTTTTTCGTTTAACACCTTCACAAAATCTGATGCGGCTTCTATTTGTTCTTCCCCTTTATACATCGTTCCATCTAAATCAATTAAATATCCTTTATATGATTTCATCGTTTATCTCCTTGTGCGAATAATTATTGTGCTGAATCATTTGTAAATGCAGAAACAGGACCTAATTCATTATGTAAATAACGGCGAATATACGTACTAAACTGCGCTAATATTTTTGCGTTCTTTTTCATGATTTCAAGCATGTTTCTATGATTAATGGTCGTGTACTCTCTCACTAAAGATTTTCGTAATGCAATGATTTCTTTATAAGCTACTTCTTCTTCTGATGGAATGACTTGCTCATCTATTAAAATGTCAATAATATCCTCATAACTACCAGGGTCTCGCATAATAAAGCCATCAATCATCATATTCCCTACATCAATTATACTTTCAATGCTCATTTGCACGATTCGTTCCAATGCTAAACGCTGCACAGACGTATCATACGTTTCTTCCTGCAACATATGTACTAATTGATCCATATACTGTAAGGTTGACTCTATTTTAGAACGTTCGACGAAATACATGCATCATCACTCCTATTCTTTAGTTTCATTAAGGCTTATCATATCATATTCTAATGATTTATTTGTGAAAGGGTATTTAAGTTTTTACGACTTTTCTGCTATAGTATATAAGGAAATTACAGAAGCGGGGGAAAAGAATCATGGAACGTGAATTAGCCTTAGAATTAGTACGTGTAACAGAAGCAGCGGCAGTACGCTCTGCTCAATGGATGGGAAGAGGGAAGAAAAACGAAGCAGATGATGCAGCTACAACAGCCATGAGAACGATGTTTGACTCTATTTCCATGGATGGAACAGTCGTCATTGGCGAAGGCGAACTCGATGAAGCACCCATGTTGTACATCGGCGAGAAGCTTGGAAATGGGAACGGCCCCGCAGTTGATATTGCTGTCGATCCATTAGAAGGAACGAATATCGTAGCGAAAGGCCACAACAACGCCATGACCGTTATTGCTGTCGCTAAGCGCGGGGCATTGTTACATGCACCAGACATGTATATGGAGAAAATAGCAGTAGGAAAGCACGCAAAAGGGAAAATCAATATAGATGACCCAATTGAAAAAACAATTGATATAGTAGCAGAAGCAAATAATAAACGAATTCAGGATTTAACCGTGATTGTACAAGAACGTCCTCGTCACGAACAATTAATTGATCGCATTCGCGCGAAAGGTGCACGCGTTAAACTATTTGGGGATGGAGATGTCGGCGCATCAATTGTCACATGCTTACCGCATACAGGGATTGACTTATTCGTCGGAACTGGTGGTGCACCGGAAGGCGTTATCTCTGCTGCTGCAGTGAAGTGCTTAGATGGGGATATGCAAGCACGGTTAGTACCTCAAGATGCCACGGAAATACAACGTTGTATGGATATGGGCCTTGAAAATCCTACTCAATTGCTTACAATGGACGATTTAGTAAAGAGTGAAGATGCATTCTTTGCAGCTACTGGTGTTACAGAAGGAGAACTACTGCAAGGCGTGAAATTTTTAGGTGGTGACCTTGTAGAAACAGATTCAATCGTCATGCGTGCGAAAACAAAAACGGTCCGATTTATTAAAGCTAATCACCACATTAATAACAAACCTTACTTAACTTCAACCGAACTTACCTAAGGGGGAATCTATTCAATGGCGAAGGAAAGAATAGTATTACAAGATGAACAGGAACAAGTATCAACACGGTTCGTAAGCTTTATGGCTTCATCCCATCGATATGAATTAGCTATTTTGACCTGTGACCGCTTTAATGGAAAAACAATGGTCATAGATTTAAATAGCGACCATTACGGCATGTTGAACAAAGAAGATGTACAAAGAAACGGTGTGATTGAGCACACATTCCATTTATCTGAAATGGAAGCTGAAGAGCTAAAGTCCTTTTTATCAGATACCTTGTAGCCTTCCATTGAATCGTATTTTTTCAAGTTATAAAGAACCCTCCTTTGCTTACACTAAGCTTAAGGAGGGTTTTATCATGCCGAATAAAGATCATGAACAATACTCAGACTTCGCTAATGTGGAAGCGATGCGAAACTACCTTGTCCCTGAACAAATGCCAGAAGGCCCATATGGTGCACCACGGAATAAACACCAGCCAGTGGAAAATAAAAGCACACCATGGCGAGACAATCAGCGATACTATAGTGCTTTTAACTATGAATATAAAGGGCTTCATGAAGATTTGCCAAGGCAAGACCCAGGTTCACATCCAACCCATGATTCCCCAGATAAAGATGTCAAACCAACAGAAGAATAAATAGAAGGAGTTGGATTATTCCCAACTCCTTCTATTTATCCACTTTCTTCATTACGAAATAAGCACAGCCAAAATTACAGTATTCATACAAATAATCATCTAACGTGCTAATTTTTGTATCAAAATTTGCTTTTGGATTTTGATCATCAAAAAAACCACGCAAACGCAATTGACCATATCCCCAATCGCCAACAATAAAATCATACTTACTTAAAATATCACTAAACCGTTCTTCTACTTTATCTTGTTGAAAGCCTTCCTTCTCTTCATGAATAACTTTATATACTTTCCCTTTAATCTCAATCACATGAATCACCTCTTATATAGTCTTTAGTGTATCATATTTTGGATATATTGACTTTCTACTTTCATTTTTGGGCAACAATTTCTAGCATGAAATCATTTGTTTTACAGAAGCTATGCAAGAAGGGAGAGCTAATTTTAAAAATAAAGGAGTGTGGCCATTGAATTATAAATCATGGTTTATAACCTCTGCATTAGCAACCACTTTTCTTGTAACGGGTTGTGGAGCCGATGAAGCGATGGACATTGATAAAGCAGATCAATTCAATGCAGCAGGTTATTATGATAGTGAAAAAAAACAAGAAATGACAAATGAGCGAAACGGCTTACATGACAACAATTATTTAAATACGACGGAAAATTATAATTACATGTCTGTTAAGGATGACACAAACGAGGAAACAGATCGCTTAGGCTATACTCGTCACAAAGAAGAACAAGTAGAAAACGACATACGCTACGGTGTGATGCAACGTGAGCATGTGTCCGATTTAATTACACGAATGATTCTTCAAGGTGAAGGAATAGAGGATGCTGCCACTCTCGTTACTGCTTCAGAAGCCTTAATTGCTTATACACCGAACGGCGAATTATCAAGGGAAAAAGCCGCCGATTTAGCAAAGAAAACAGCGCTGTCTGTACTGCCACGTTATTATGAAGTATATGTAACCGATGAGCCCAACTTTCATCAAGACCTCGCTACGTTAAGTAAATTATCAACCAAAAGTGATAATTATAATAGTTCATTGGAATCCACGATTGAACAAATGCGTCAGTCTCCTCAAGGTGAATCCATGTACAATGATGAAACGAAATCACACAAAGATAAAAGAAATATGTAACGAAAAGCCAGCTTAAATGCTGGTTTTTTCATAAATATTTACCAATAATGTTTTTTGCCTTTTACCACACACTATACGTAGACAACTCATAAATGGAGGTGAATTCACCTTGATTAAAACAAGTGTAATCACCATTATATTACTTCTTCTCCCAACCTATACATTCGCTCAATCTAATGATGATCCTTATGACCAACGTATGGCACTATATCAAAAGTATGAAGCCATTACAAATATACCATGGTATTACTTGGCAGCTATAGACCAATACGAAAGAAACATTCAAAAAGAGCCAATATCTGAAGGCGTAATCTCCATTACCATCCCGATTGAAAAATGGAATGGTCACGGAAATCCAAATGATCATGATACACTCTCAGCTGAAGAAGCCATTTTATTTGATGGAATAGGACAAGATGGAGACGGTGATGGATTAGCAGATCGATCAAATGATGAAGATATTCTTTATACGATGGCCAATTGGATTTATCAATTTGGAACAACTAAGCAAGATGTTAAAATTGCCTTGTGGAACTATTACGAACGAGATCTCTCTGTGCAATCCATTATGTTTACAGCTAAAGTGTATGAAACTTTTCGCTCTATTTCTCTAGAAGACCGCATTTTCCCTGTTCCTTTACAGCATAATTATAGTTATCGTAGTACATGGGGCGATCCACGAGGATTTGGTGGCAGGAGAATTCATGAAGGCACTGATATTTTTGCAAATTACGGCGTACCAGTACGTTCTACTACGTATGGAGTCATCGAAATGAAAGGGTGGAATCGATATGGTGGTTGGAGAATTGGCATAAGAGATATTAACAACACGTACCACTACCTTGCGCATTTAAATGGTTTTGAAAAAGGGGTATCTGTCGGCCAAGTTGTGAAACCAGGGGATGTTATTGGGTATGTCGGAGCAACAGGGTACGGCCCTCCAGGAACATCAGGTAAATTTCCTCCCCACTTACACTACGGGTTATATAAAGATAACGGTTATAGCCAGTATTCCTTTGATCCGTATCCAGCTTTACGAAAATGGGAGCGACTTACTCAACAACAAATTGACAAGTAAATAGGGTTACCTCTTCTAACGAGGTAACCCTTATTTACTTATTTTACTTTTTTCACTGCATTCATTATACTTGCAGCTAACCCGCCCCATATCACTATCATACCTAAAATCATCATTACTATCGCACTACTTGTCATGTGTGATTCCTCCTTGCTTCGTTTCATACGTAGTTTGAGTTGGCCATTTTCGAATAGATAAAATCACTCCTACAACAATAACACCAACAACTACTAACCAACCGTATGTGAATAAGAAATCGGTAGGATAGCCTTCATAATTACTCGCTAATTCTGTTCGTATATTTTGCACCATCATAAATCCAAGTACAATCGGTGTTATGATACTAATCGAATAGCGCCACCAGGCACCAATCTTAATATCAGAAACCGAATTCGCATGATTTTGAATATCTTTCAGCCCACGATAGAGCCATGCAATAGCTACAACTTCTACTAAACCAGCTAGCGCAACACCATAGCTGTTAATAAAATGGTCTACCGTATCTAATAATGCAAGGCCGCCTTGCGTTGCATAAGCTAAAGAAATCAACGCTGCTAAACCTCCCCCAAATACAACCGATGCACCTCTAGATATATTAAACTTCTCCGATACAGCAGATACATACGTTTCTGAAATCGATATAAGAGAGGAGAAACCGGCTAAAACTAGTGACAAGAAGAACAATACACCAAAGAAAGCTGAAAAAGGCATTTGACTTATAATTTCAGGAAAGACGACAAATGCTAATATAATACCACCATTCACGACTTCTGTTACTTCTACATTCGCTTGCGCAGCCATAAACCCTAACGCAGCAAACACACCTATTCCTGCCAACAATTCAAAAGAGGAGTTCGCAAAACCAGTAATAAAAGCATTGTTCGTAATATCAGATTTTCTAGGTAAATAAGAGGAATACGTAATCATAATTGCAAAAGCAATTGATAAACTAAAGAATATTTGACCATATGCCGCAATCCATACGCTTCCATCTGTAATACTACTCCAATCTGGTTTAAAAAAGGCATCTAACCCAGCACCAGCACCCTCGAGTGTAACAGCTCGTATAACGATAAGAAGAAATAATACCACAAGCGTCGGAATAAAAATTTTGTTCGCTACTTCTATACCTTTCTTAACGCCTCTAGAAAGCACTCCTAGAACGATAAGCCAAATGACGATAAGTGGCAGAACAACTTTAGGTACAATGTTGCCAAATACCCCTGGATCCGTCATATTCAAAAAATCATTTAAGAAAAACGTTTGTGTATCACTTCCCCAATCTAATCCAATAGAATACCAAGCAAACATACTGGCCCAAGCAATAATAACCGCATAATACGTAGAAATAACAAAGGAAATACCTACTTGCCACCAACCAATCCATTCCATCTTCTTATCCATCTTGTTAAAAGAATTCGGCGCCGATCCACGTAGTTTATGACCAATCGTGAATTCCATAATTAGAATAGGAATACCAGCTGTAAGTAAGGCAAATAAATAAGGTAAGAAGAACGCACCTCCACCATTTTCATAAGCTGTGGCAGGGAAACGCCAAATATTCCCTAATCCAATTGCTGAACCCATTGCAGCTAATAAAAACCCAGCTCTAGTACCCCATTGTCCACGATTATCCATTCGTTAACCCTCCCTTTCATTCCATTCTTTCCTTAGTGCCATGCTATTCTAACCAAAAGAAAAGAGAATAATTTTCCGATTTTTCTGTTTTTTTATCGGTTGATTGTATTATAACCAACGCCTATTCGGTTGTAAAGTTAATATCTGATTATTCTGATATTTTACATATAAAAAGTAGCCAGCCTATACGTTCTAGCTGGCTACTCCGCGTTATGCTTGAGATAGTTTAGCTCTACATAATAAAGCAACAACAAGTACAATAACTAATGTTGTCGTCAAAGCAAGCATCGTACTTGTTGTAATACCAAATACGATATAACCAACCCCTGTTGCGACGGCACTAATTAATGCATAAGGTAACTGCGTCATAACGTGATCAATATGATTCGATCCTGCTCCTGTTGAAGATAATATCGACGTATCAGAGATAGGAGAACAATGATCGCCAAACACGCTACCTGCTAACACAGCCGCAAGAGACGGTAATAGAAATTGAATATCGGTTTGTACAGCAATTTCCCCTGCAATAGGAAGCATAACACCGAAAGTTCCCCATGATGTGCCAGTTGCAAAAGCCATTAAACCTGACACAACAAAAATTAACAATGGTAAGTACGAAGGGGAAATGGAAGCTGCTTCCACTGTATTGGCTAAATAAGTTCCTGTTTGAAGGGATTCAATAATAGAACCAATCATCCAAGCAAAAATTAAAATATAAATGGCCGGCAACATCGATTTAGTTCCTTCGTTCATTACCTTCCAAACGTTCGTTTTCGGTTGAGGTTGTTTAATATATAACACCACTGATGTCATAACAGCTACTAAACCGCCAATAAACAGTGATAACGTTACATTCGTAGCTGCAAAGATAGACAACAAATGAACCTGTCCCTCTACAGCTTGCATACCAGTTAGGATCATGGCTGCAACGGTCGAAATAAATAAGGCAACAATTGGGGCAATAAGATGTATGACTTTTCCATTATGATGTTCGACGAAAGCATTATCCAAATCTCCAGGGATGACTTTTCCCTTTGTAACAAGCTCCCCTGTTTGCTGAGCACGATCTTCATGCTTCTTCATCGCCCCTAAATCTACCTTCATAAAAATGCTAAGGAAAACGAGTAAAATAGCAGCAAAAACATATAAATTAAGTGGCACCATCTTAACAAATGCTTCCAATTCACTTATATCGGTTATACCATGAGTAGCTAGTATTCCACCAAGCGTACCAATAATGAAAGCACCCCAGCTCGAAATTGGAGAAATAACCGTTACAGGAGCAGAAGTTGAATCAATTAAATAAGCAAGTTTCGCTCTAGACACTTTATATCGATCTGTTACTGGACGAGCAACTTGACCTATAGCCAGACTGTTAAAATAATCATCAATAAAAATAATAATCCCTAATACAGCAGGCATTAATTGCGCCCCTTTACGCGTCTTAATGCGTTTAATTGCCCATTCCCCAAACGCCTGACTACCTCCAGATGCCGTCATGAAAGCGGTGGTAATGCCTAATAGTGCTAAAAAGAAGAATAAATAAATATTCCCCCATTGGATAGTACCATCCATATAAAAAATCATCATAAAACTATTCCATATTTCTTTTACAGAATCTCCAAGTACAAAATCATGGAGCATAAATCCACCGACGACAATACCTGCCCCTAAAGACACGAGCACGTTTCTCGTTAACAATACAAGAATGAGCATAATAAGTGGTGGTATAAGTGAGTAAATCGTACCTTCCATCTAATTCCCCTCCAATTAATAGTTTGCCTTCATCTGATGTTGAAGGAAAGGAATGATAGACATAACGATGCAGTTACTGATGGCATGCACAAAATGAATACATTCTATGCATTGAATAGAGAAGAAATGCGAGGAAATAAAAAAAACAAGCCATGATAGAGCCAATAACCTATCATTACTTGTTCTACTATAAACAAATAATAGTGTTATCCTCCATCTCGATCAGTAGCGCATCATGCAATCCATCTATCCGGTTCGCATGACAGTATATTTCTTATTCAGAAACATACCAGCATAATAAGCATGACGTTCTTATTACACTTCGGCAAACAGTCCTTTCATCAATTGTCGTTGTTGTCATCCTCCAATTGACTACTCATACTAGAATGCGCCTCTACCTCATCGATATGATAAGGTCACGCAAATTCAATTGTATATAAATATCATCATAACAATTAATTACGGAGAAGACAAGGGACTTGATGGAATTTCAATGGAGGGATTCATTCCTTCTCCTCCTTGACTTTCATTATAAAACTCTGGTACCTCTCCATTAAACGCATTTTGCGCAACAAGTATATTAGTTTCCACTTCCGTTGTATCCGTGGAGAACGGCAATACAATTCGAAGACGCACTTTAACATTCACACTTACTTCAAACTCTGCACTGTTAATACCATAATCATATCGTTCTTTACTAACGGTCGTCTCTACATCACCGATTGTTTGAAAATGAACAGGAATTTTTGGACCTAAGTTTGCAAGTAACGCATTATTCGTTGCTTGCCCTAGAGGAATTTGGGTTAACGTTGGTCGCTCCAGCAATTCTTCCCTAGAGGTTTCTGGCTCATCATCTAAATCAATATCTAGAGCAGAATCGAGACTTTCCCCTTTTTCTAACCGTTCTAAATATTGCTGTACGCGGAAGTACGTATCCCGTTGCACCCGATTAATCATTGCTGTGTTCCATCCTACTGAAGAGATATAGCCATCTTTATTTTTTTCCACAATGACTATGTCATCAGGCTCTAAATTATCTACTACCTTTTTGTTTACTGCTTCAATGATGGCATCACGAGCGAGTTGATCTGTTCTAAATTGAGCAATTTCCATAATCTTTGGTTCAATACTTTCATTAATAATCCACAAACTACCGATTACACTACTCACAAATACAATAAACGTGATAAGAACCATTTTTCCTCGTGGAGGTGGAGTTATACGTCTCGGTCTTCGATAGTACCTCTTCCTAATCATCCAAAAAATCCCCCTCTCCTTAAAACATATGCAAGTTAAGGACAGGGATTGACTGCTTTTCAAGTTAAATCATTGTTGTATCGCATTTTACAATGACAATATTCAAGGATTCCATTAAATTGATTTCATATGGTTCGACAAGCTCCTCACCATTTTCTTCTAATATTCGAATAAATGGACGATCACTAACATCTTTATTTTGACGGGCAACGATACCAATGCGGCCATCACTTAATTCAACTGTAAGACCATTAGGATAAACAGCTATACCTCTACGAAACGCTTCAATCATATGCTTTTCAAATAAACTACCCGCTCCAGCATAAAGAATTTCTAATCCTTCATGGGGAAGCATCGCTTTACGATAAACACGATTGCTCGTTACCGCATCAAAAACATCGGCAATTCCGATAATTTTTGAGAACAAGTGGATATCATCTTTCCCTAACCCTCTTGGGTAACCAGATCCATCTAGACGTTCATGGTGTTGAAACGCACAATGAGCGACAACTAAAGGTACCGTTTCCACATTCCTTAATAAGTTAAAACCTTCTTCACAATGTCGCTTCACATGTTCAAATTCACCACTTGTCAATTTATCAGCCTTCATTAAAATATCTCTAGGCACAGTTATCTTTCCGACATCGTGCAACATCGCTCCAAACCCTAATAATTGCAACTCATTTCTTGATAACTTTAACTGCATGCCCAAAGTGAGAGAATAGATTGTTACGTTTAAAGAATGTTTGAATATATAATCATCGAATACAAATACATCAGATAATAAATTGACGACTTCCTTATTCTTTTGTATCTCAGCAAGCATATTTTGAACAACTTTATTGATTTGCTCACTTGTCTTACTTGAAATAAAACGTTTACTTGACTCCCTTTCATCTTCCACTATGCTAAATGTATCTTGAATCGTATGTATCGCTTCTTTACGCGCACGCTCTGAAATTGGGAAAGTCGTTTCAATTCCATATGTTGCTTCGTCCTCTATATAAACGTAAGGAATACCTAATTCCTGCAAACGATTGATCATTCTTTGCGTTAAAGCAATTCCTGATTGTACTAATATTTGATCATTTTCATTATATATTCGTTTCGCTAGCTCATCTCCAGGCCTTAATGAAAACGTTGATTTTAGACGCATGTCATCCTCCCTCTGTAAATACATAACATCATTTCACTATTGCTAGCGCATTTATTCCGTTAAAACAATGAATAGAGAACCTATAATTAGGAACAGGTCCTCCATCTATATCTTATAAAGAACAGTAAAAGTATACTATTTTCAACTTTATTCTACAAGTTTCAACAACGCTTCTTCCCCTGACATGCCTATCGTCCAACCAACATGATGAGCCCCAACTGTAACCGATTCGAGGGGGGCTTTTAGCAATTCTTCTATCGTTCGAACCCCGACCGCTCTGCCTGCTACGATATTTCGATTCCCTAACTTTTCATTTAATAACGCAATATCCAATGCTCCGCACATAATGTAGCCCACCTTATTCGTTACAACTAAAAGATTGGTTTTAGGTAGTTGAACAGATATTGCCGTAAAAGGGTGACCCTCTAGCATGATAGGTTCAACCGTCATCATCATTCTTCACTCCTTTCTTATACACATTATGACTAGTACAAGAAAAGAGTGTTATTTCTTTCCGATTTCATTGACAGCAGCTTCACTTCATGATTAGATTAAACATATGTTAACCAATAATTTAACGGTTAACTAAAGGGAGGAAATGTTATGCAAACGCAAACAAGTATGTCCTATTGGGAACAGTTAGCAGACCAAGCTTTAAATGGAGAAATCCTGACCCTTGAACAAGCTTTACATGTGTTAACAGCTAAGGATGAAGAACTATTACCATTAATGCAAGCAGCCTACCGCGTTCGAAACCATTATTATGGAAACAAAGTGAAACTAAACATGATTATTAACGCGAAAAGTGGACTTTGTCCTGAGAATTGCGGATACTGCGCCCAGTCGATTGTTTCCAATGCTCCAATTGATAAATATACGTTGTTAAACAAAGAGACGCTCATAAAAGGGGCCCATGAAGCAATGGAACGACATGCAGGTACCTACTGCATTGTTGCAAGTGGACGAGGTGCCACCAACAAAGAGATTGATCAAGTCATAGAAGCTGTTACTGAGATTAAAGCAACGACACCATTAACGATTTGTGCTTGTCTCGGAATCGTATCAGAGGAAAAAGCACAGAAACTGAAAGAAGCTGGTGTTGATCGATACAACCACAATGTCAATACAAGTGCAGATCACCACCATAACATCACTACGACACATACATACGAGCATCGTGTAGAAACTGTAGAAAACGCTAAACACGCCGGCTTATCTCCTTGTTCTGGTTGCATTATCGGCATGGGAGAATCACTTGAGGATGTGTACCAAATTGCCTTAGAGCTTCGTCATTTAAATGCCGATTCCATCCCAGTAAACTTCTTAATTCCAGTACAAGGGACTCCACTTGAGCACATGGATCAATTAAACCCACGTTACTGCTTAAAAGTGTTAGCCCTCTTCCGCTTTATGAATCCGACGAAAGAGATCCGCATATCAGGAGGTAGAGAAGTCAACCTTCGTTCTTTACAAGTGATGGGACTTTATGCGGCGAATTCTATTTTTGTCGGGGATTATTTGACATCAAATGGGCAGGCATATACAGCTGATCATCAAATGATCGAAGACTTAGGATTTGAAATTGAAGCGTAACTACACGAAAGGACCAACGCCTGAATCATGGGAGCGCTGGTCCTTCCGTGTAATCGTTATGAAATTCGAATTAACGTATGTGCCAGTAAATCTCGTAACAACTCTGGCATGTAAAACTGCTTGTATGCACTATTGGATATTCCAGGTAGAAACTTACCGAATGTAAACGTATCTGCTGTAGCTACTTCATAGGTACGATCCATTTGGAGTGGCTCTCCAGCAACATGCACATTTTTTACATATTCATTTCCATCCCTATCACGACTTACTGTCACTTCCATCCCAGAGAACACCATACGACCAATGATTTCCCCTCTGAATCCAAATCCTTTCAACTTCAATTCCATAAATCGTTTCGTATGAGCATGACGGACTACTTCAAGTAATTCATCACCTTGTAATTTCACTTTACACGGATTCATTGGATGAGGACATATGCGATGAATATCCCCTCGTGTCACAGCTCCATCAGAAAAACCATCCATTAACACACCCGCATTTAACATAGCACATTCCGCATCTGTCCATGAGCGTAATGTATGAACGAATTCTTTGATTATCTGAGTCTCTTTAAACCAATGAACAGGCAAAGGTTGAGATAAATAAGTGATTGGTTCATTTAACACATCACTCGCTTTTGCTTGGTACTCTTCCAGCAATTGTTTCACAGAGGCCGCTTCTTCTTGCTCGTTAAGATGATAGGCATATGCTTGCTTTTGCTTTAACATGTTTGCTTCCGCATCCCATGTTAGAATCACTTCTCCAACATATACACCATGCTTACCAGCAGCTGTTAGCAATGTGTTGTTCACCCATTCGCCTTCTTTAAATAAATGATGCGTATGTCCACCAATAATGACATCAATATCCTCATAGCGACGAGCAATCTCTTGATCATCATTAATCCCTAAATGAGACAAAAACACGACTATATCCGCTTGGTTTCTCACTTCCTGTATCGTTTGATCTAACCATTCAAACGGGGAAGATATGTCCCATCCAAGCAATCGATAAAACGTTTTAAACGGTGCGGTCAGTCCTAGCATCGCAATTTTTGTACCTTTTTCCGTTGTTTTAATCGTATACGGTTTTAACCATTCTGGATTTGGCCCTTCTCGATTAGATAAGTTACCACATACAACATCAAAGGCAGCCTCCTCATATAACGAGTATAAATCATCATGTGGCAGCGTAATCCCTTCATTATTGCCAATCGTCACCACATCATAACCCGCCTTGTTCAAAAGCTCTACATTCGCTTTCCCTTTAAGCGCTTCTGTTATCGGATGAAACCGATCAACATGATCACCAATATCAACCGTAAACATCGCTTCATTTCGTTGCCTGTGATAACTCCGCTGTTTATTCCAATACGCTACAATCTTCGGCCAATTTTCAAAATGACTATGTATATCGTTTGTGTAGTATAGAAATATATTCTCTTCCATACGAATCGTCTCCTTATGCTAAACCTTCCCAAATTAATCGAACATTTGCCGTGCAAGCAACTAGGGATTAAAATGGTCCCCTACCAATGCCAGCAAAAAAAACAATCACAACCATAAAAATAGATACCAACGTATAGAATCTCTCTTTACATTTATATGTTTATATTAATATCTTATCACTTTTCCGATTTGATTTGCATTCATCCACCTCGTCATTAAACGCAAAAAAGCGCACGAAATTGTACGCTTTTCCTGTTAATTATCACTATATTGTATTTTATTGCTACAAAAAGGCTCTATGCACACGCCATCACTCTACTTCAATTAATTGAATAGTTTCGGCTTTTTCATCGTTGCAAAAAGCGAAATATATCTCAAATTCATTGTCACTTTATCGCTATATAAATATCTACTTGTGCTTCTTCAGGGTTAGCGCACCTTTCGTCATACCTTTCGAAATCCCCTGTATATGCTCTTTCCACTTCAGAGCTTGCAAACCGAGCCCATATGTCTTGCCAAGCTTTGATGACAACTTCTACGATAGGCCCTTTCTCCGTAGTAAACACCATGTATTTAGCAGACGGAATCGTTTTTACAACCACTTCTTCTGGTGGCTCTATGCTCGATAACGCCTCCATACCAAGTGTAATTGAATACTCTCCGTTCACATCGCTTGCATAATCGGAATATAAGCCGTAAGTGACTGTCGGTTTTACCAACTTAGCCATTGGCTCAACTACATTTTGCTCATAAAACGCAGACCATAGTGTTGGAATTTTTTGTTTGAGCTGTTAATTCATCCGCATTACTTGTCCGAGCGGTTATCCCCATGATTTGAAAAGCTTCCTTCTCAATGATAACAGGCTCGAGCATTCCTCCTTTTCTCCATCTCTTTAAGCTCGGTAAAAAGGACGTTAACAGATGACGTGCCTCTTCTGCCGCTACACCATCTTTCTGTAAATAAGATACACACATATCGACCATTTCTTGAAACGTTACATGCGGTTGCTTAAACTCTCCCGCCTCGTAACAATACAAACAATAGTCAGTGCTGCACTCCCCTCCTATTTCTGTTCCCAATAACGATTGATCTTCTAATGGCATACCACAACTTTGGCAATGCGTATACGAAAACTCCACACACATTTAGCTTATCGTTCAACGCCTTTAAAATATTATGCGAAAAGAGCAACAGCCGGCCATCATAATCGAAGCTATCGTTTTACTTTACTTCCAAACACTTTTAGATTAGACTTTAAAAGTGGACAATAGATATCCACGTTAAACTATAGAATGAATGCAAAGGATGTATAAAAAAATGAAAATGAAAGCCGGAGTAGAACAATCCGTATATACATTAGTATTGCTAAGCATGTTACCAGAAAAAGCAGTATTACCAGGGGATGCAATTAGTCAACAATTAGGAACCTCACGCACCTATACGTTGAAACTACTAAGAAAATTAGTAAATGCAGATTTAATTTCTTCTACAGCCGGTATAAAAGGCGGATATAAATTAAATAAAAAGCCAGAGGATATTTCTATTTATGATGTTTATCTTGCAACGACAGATAATCAATCACTATATTCACCAAATGGCATTCTTAAGGACATGCTTAATTTAAATGAAGATGATCAGTGCTGCATGTTAATGGAGTTAATGGATGAGGCAGAAATTGCATGGAAAAACGTATTAATTCGTGAAACCATTGCCTCTTTGTATGAAAGAATTACAATTCCAAAATTCCAAGAAAAAATAGAGGCTGTACAACAGATGATTAATGAGAAAAGCATCATAAATTAATTATATGAACGGAGGACTATATTGGAAAACTTTCAAAACCACAATGGATATAGACTTGCTTTTCAAAAAAATAAATTAACGCTTGGATTTCTATTGCCTTTAGAATCTTATACGGGTAGCTTCCCCAAAATGGATATAGAGGAGCAATTAAACCTAATTAAACAGGTTGATCAAATGGGGTTTGCTTCATTATTTGTAAGAGATGCTCCGATTTATGATCCGAAATTCGGAGATGTGGGATTTCTTTACGACCCATTTCTTTTTTTAACCTATGTAGCAGCACATACCGAACATATAGCATTAGGTACTTCAAGCATTGTTACAACCTTACGAAATCCTCTTCATTTAGCGAAGACAGCTGCTTCATTAGACCGTTTATCCAAGCAGCGCTTTATATTCGGAGTAGCTACAGGAGATCGAGCCATTGAATTTCCTACCTTTAAAGTGGATCCAGCTAAGAAAGGGGATTTATTCCAAGAATCTATTACAGTCATGAGAAAAGCATGGCAACAATCATTCCCTCAAATTCAAACAGAGTATATAAACTTGACAGAAGGGGATATTGTACCAAAACCATTACTAGGAAACATACCTACCTTTGGAACGGGATACTCGCGCCAAACAATTGATTGGCTAGCAGAAAACACGGATGGGTGGTTATTTTATCCACAGAATATAAAAGATCAGAAAACACTTATTAAGAAGTGGTCAGAACGAACGAATACGTTCAAACCATTTGTGCAACCTGTAGCTATTGATTTATCTGAAAAAGCAAATGAGTTTCCAAAACCAATAACAGGCGGGTTCAGAGCAGGTTATAAATTTTTAATTGAATACCTAAATGCTTATCAAGAAGCTGGTGTTAACCATGTAGCTTTTGTTTTAAAACCAGGGAAACGTCCAGCAAATGAAGTAGTTCAAGAGTTAGGGGAAGAAGTTTTACCATATTTCCCATCCCTTCACTCACAGCACCATACTTGAACATTAAAATAAAGGAAGTGAACAAATGATAAAAGAGTTAGATCGTATCAATGAACTAGCAAAAATACAACGCGAAAAAGGATTAACAGAAGATGAAAAAATAGAACAAAAGCAACTTCGTGAAGCATATTTAAAACAAATCCGTGGGCAAGTGATTCACAGCATTTCAAACCTTACTGTAATCGATCCACTTGGAAATGACGTAACACCAGAAAAACTAATTCAAAATAGGAAAGAAGGGAATAAATCATGAAATTAAGTATACTAGATCAAGCACGTATAACAAGCGGAAATACAGCCGTGCAAGCACTTAAAAATGCAGAAGAACTTGCTATGTTAGCTGATGAATTAGGTTATCATCGAATGTGGATGGCTGAGCATCATGGAATGGATGTGGTTGCAAGTTCAGCTCCCGAAATTACAATCGCTCATTTAGCAGCTAAGACAAAAAATCTTCGCGTTGGAACAGGCGGAACGATGGTCATGCACTACTCACCATTAAAGCTAGCAGAAGTATTCAAAACGCTAAGTGCTTATGCGCCTAACCGTATTGATTTCGGTGTAGGACGTGCACCTGGTGGAGATGGTAATGCCATTTATGCCATGTCAGAAGGAAAAGAGCCACAGATGCACAATATGTATGAAAAAATAGAACAAGCATTGCAATACATGAAAGATGAAGTGCCAGCTAAAAGTCCTTACAATAAAACGATTGCTATGCCTTCGCAAATTGCATTACCTGAAGCATGGCTTTTGGGTTCATCTGGAAACAGCGCCATTCAAGCAGGACGTATGGGAATTGGCTATTCATTCGCTCAATTCTTTAATGGAAGTATGACGCACGATATTTTAGATTCCTATAGAAATAACTTCAAGCCTTCTGCATTTTTAGAGAAACCGAACATCCTTGTAACGTATATGGTTACTGTTGCGGAAACAAAAGAAGAAGCTGAATTTGAAGGATTACCGTACGACATCTCCCAGTTATGGTTAATGCGAGGAATGATTAAACCTTCACTAACACCCGAAGAAGCACAAACCTACCCACTATCCGAAATAGAGCGTATGCAGATTAGAGAATTTCGTAAACGCCAATTACATTTCGTCGGGGACGTACAAGAAGTTTCCGCACAATTGCGAAAAGAACAAGCCATATATGGGTTTGATGAAGCAATGCTCATGACCGTTCCTCATTCTCAAGAAAAACGCTTAAATAGCTATCGCTTATTAGCTAAAGAATTATTAGATAAATAGGCTCCTATTTTAATACTAGTTCATTTACGGAAGAATACACATGCACCAGCCTCGAACCTTAGTCAAAATGAAGCGCCATAATCGGTGCTTCATTTTTTTATGCTAATTAAAATAAATTTCATACCAATACTACTTATTAATAGCTTCCTAGAAAAGAAACCTCTTCTTAATGCAAGACAGACATTTAACACAAAATAGATGTTGACTCTGGAATGACTCCATAGTTCATACTTATTCATATTACTAATAAATGAGGTGGATTCAGTTGAAAAACTATGATGTTGCTATTATTGGTGCAGGTGCTGGCGGGTTAAACGCTTCATTTGAAGCAATCAACCTTGGAAAAAAAGTCGTTCTCATAGATAAATTCAAACCTGGTGGAGAATGTACGTGGTCTGGTTGTATACCAAGTAAAGCACTAATTCAAATAGCAAAAGAAGTAAAAACAGCACAAAGTTTTGCTCCTATCTCCATTGATTCAAAACAAATTATGAAAAAAGTTCGCGCACTAATCGAAACTGCCCACCAAGGGGAATCGGTTGACGTATTAAACGAAGCAGGTATTGATTATGTGAATGGGTATGCAACATTTAAAGATGCCAATACATTACATGTAGAAGGACTAGAAATAAAGGCGGATAAAATTATCATTGCTACTGGATCTTCTGCTGCAGTCCCACCAATTAAAGGGTTAAATCACGTAAATTACTTAACAAACAGCTCTATCTTCTTACAAGAAGAATTGCCGAAAGAAATCATCATACTTGGTGGTGGAGCTATCGGTGTTGAACTTTCACAGGCAATGCAACGACTAGGCGTTCAAGTACAACTTGTTGAAATGGAAGAAACCATTCTATATCGTGAAGAACAAGAAATGGCATGCATGCTTCAAACAACATTGGAGCAGGAAGGAATCAATTTCTACACCTCCCATAAAGCAGTTGAAGTAAAAGAAGACGATACTGGCATCACAGTAGTCATTGAACAAGATGGAAATAAAAAAACCATTACAGCAAATGCAATCTTATTGGCATCAGGACGCAAACCTAACGTGGAAGGCTTAAACTTAGAGGAAATTGGCGTAACGTACCATTCGCGCGGTATTGAAGTAAATGAATTCTATGAAACGTCTATACCTAACATTTACGCAGTTGGCGATGTCGTTGGGCCGTACTTATTTTCACATACGGGTGGATTACAAGGGAAACAAGCCATACAAAATGCTTTCGCAGATAAGAAAGAAGGAATCAATTTTCAACATGTTGCTTGGTGTACCTTTACAGATCCAGAGTTAGCACGAACAGGCATGACAGAAAAACAAGCAAGAGAGCAATACGATAATCGCATTCAAGTTTATACATTAGATTATAGTGACCTAGACCGTGCTATCGTAGATGAAAAAACAAAAGGAAAAGCAAAAGTGATTTGTGATGAAAAAGGACTCATTCTCGGTGCTAGTATTTTGGGAGAAAGAGCATGTGAAATGTTATGTGAGTTACAAATATTAAAATCGCACAACATCCCATTCTACTCCTTACAAAAAGCCATTCACCCATACCCTGGTTATAGCGAGCTATTGCTTATGATGAGTCATGAAGCCTATAATAATCAATAAGTAGCACATAAAAGGCTTGTCCATTTACAAGCCTTTTATGCTGAACAAAATAACACGAAAAAGGTGCACAGTACATGAATAATAAATACTTTAGAACGGGAGCTATCGCTAAATTCAATAACGTTTCTGCAGATACAGTGAGATATTATGATAAAGAGAAACTTGTAACACCTTCCATTGTACATAACAATAATTATCGATACTATACACTGGACGATGCCTTAAAATTCAATAGTGTAACATTATTAAGAGAGTTAAACATCCCGCTTCAAGATATAAGAGAATGGCTCACATATACGAACATGGAAGAAGCCATTACTTTTAATACTGAATATATAGAAGTGCTTAAGCAACAACGTTTACTCTTAGACCAAAAAATACACTTTTTACAACAATTTAATAAAAGGATGGAGAGTTTTCATCACAATCCTAATCAATTGGAATATGTAGAAAATGACTTTATTTACCTATGTCAAGCGTTAAGCTTTACCGTTGATCAAGAGGGATTCAACATTGATGAGCCTATTCAAGATAATCAAGTGGACGACCCTTTTTGGACAAAAACATCTATGCTAGGGTTTACGAATCACTCCGAATACATACATTCACCTGAAAATGGACGTGTTTGCTGCTCCAATATCATCCCAAGTGAATGCGATGAAATTGAGGAAATTCACTTTGACCAAGCACTACGATTTAATTACATCGGCAATCCTTTTTCAGACTTAACCTACCTAGAAGCTATTCAAGAACAAGTACACGCATATTGTAATCAGCACCGGTTAAAACCCGCTTCCCATTATTATGAACTGTATTATTTATATCAACATGTAAATGATACTCCATCCTATTATGTGCATATCTATTTCCCTTTACAATAACCTAGCTGATTAGAAAATAACGGTACTCACTATGTAATTCAACCTTTTAAGAAAAATACCCACCATTACATACAATATTGGAGCTATTCCTTATTAGTATGCGCCCTTTTCATATAGGGCCTAATATGCTGCATAACCTATTGTTTCCTCCTCATACACCGGAAAACATGCCTTATTATACCGCGTTCCTTTAATCTTTCTCTCACCTTAATCTTCAATAATACAGACAGGCGCTAATCATATTCGAGAAAAGCGCCTGTTTGCTTAATAAAGTCCCCATCCATATTTCTTTGATTCGCTCCGCCAATTCTAAAATAATCCCTTCTGGCCCACGAATATAGCATCATTTATAGGCATTTTCATAGTTTTGCACCTCACCAAAAAGTTCCGCCCAATACTACTTATTATCGAAACTGGCCACCAAGGAGAATCAGTTGACGTAGTAAACGAAGCAGGTATTGTGAATGGGTATGCAACATTTAAAGATGCC
>NZ_AVPG01000096.1 GCF_000775615.1 Pontibacillus litoralis JSM 072002 | reverse complement strand
CCGGTTTGTCACCGGCAGTCTCATTAGAGTGCTCTTGCGTAGCAACTAATGACAAGGGTTGCGCTCGTTGCGGGACTTAACCCAACATCTCACGACACGAGCTGACGACAGCCATGCAGCACCTGTGTCCAGATTCCCTTGCGGGCACTCCCAAATCTCTTCAGGATTCCTGGCATGTCAAGGCTAGGTAAGGTTTTTCGCGTTGCATCGAATTAATCCACATCATC
>NZ_AVPG01000087.1 GCF_000775615.1 Pontibacillus litoralis JSM 072002 | reverse complement strand
CCATGAACTACTTTAATACGTATGAAACACGTTATGTATTTGACTCTATAAAGGATAATAATGATGGAGATCAAAACAATAGCGGCAATGACTCTAACCAAACGAATAACCATAACGAATCTAATCAAACAGACAACAAACAGAATCAAACTAACAATGACAACAACTCTAACCAAACGGGTAACCATAACGATGATAGCACAGACCTTAAACATGGTACGTACGATTTGCCTTTTAACGTTTGGAAGAAAGACGAAAATAAAACATCAACGATGGATAAATATGTCAATAAACCTGGTAAACTCATTGTGGAAAATG
>NZ_AVPG01000010.1 GCF_000775615.1 Pontibacillus litoralis JSM 072002 | reverse complement strand
AAGTTACTTAACTTTTCCCTCTACTCGATTTTCAATCGGTTATGTCCCAGTCTCTTTGATGGTTTACAATTGTGCCTTCATTTGTTCGACAACTTTGGATAAATCATCGTGAATAACATAATCAAACAATCTGTCCTTCAAAGTTGGCTCACCGTTAATGAGTGCAGTCGGTACGTTTTGCATGCTTGCATATTCAGGTAAGAAGTTGAAAGGCATCACGAATAAAGAAGTCCCTAACACGAGTAAGAAGTCTGCTTGATCGATTATTGCCTCTGCCTTATCATGTTCTGTTATGGCATCGCCAAATAAAACGATGTCGGGTTTCAAAATATCCCCACAGGAATGATTTCCAAATGATTTCACGCATGTCGGAGTTTCGGATTGTAAAATATAGTTTAAATCATAATTTGCACCACAAGAAGGACAAGTTGCCGTTCGTAAACTACCATGGTATTCGACGACATGCTTATTACCAGCTTGGGCATGTAAGCCGTCTACATTTTGTGTAATGATGGAAATCTCTTTGTTATTATTCTCTAATTGTTTTAAAAACGTATGTACATCGTTCGGACCGTATTGACCCATTAGTTTAATACGAAAGATTTGCTTGTATTTGTTCCAGAAGTCAACGGGGTCTTTAAAGAAATAATCTGCAGACATATAATACTCTCTAGAGCGATCTTGTTCCCAAATGCCATCTGTCGAACGAAAATCAGGAATACCACTTGCTGTACTTACTCCAGCACCAGTTAAGATGACGATGTGGTTTGCTCGTTTTATTTGCTCGGTAATTGCTTGTAGTTGTTCCATGTTTACACCTCTTTGTCGTCATTAATTGTTAATGTAATAGATTGAACGTTTGAATCATCAAAATATTCCTGTTTCTGTAATACTTCATTAGAAGGAGAAGCAACATTAGGAATCGTCAATTCAATGTGCTCATTGTTTATCCACTTACTGTCGAGAATTGGCCAGTCTTGGCGTTTTGATAACGAGTTCGGACTTGTTGTTTCTACCTTAGTAAGTCGTGCTGTATTAATAATGACAGGATTATTGTTTGAAAACGAGGAGCGAGTTGATGCCTGTGGTGCAAAGGTAAGGAGTACATGTGATTCGTCTGGCGAGAACTTTGCACTTTGAAGCGAAACTAAATCACCAACAAGCTTAGATTGAAGCGCATCAGCTGTACGCTTTACGAATAGTTGGGAACATAAATCGGTTTGCACACAACCATACTGGATAACAAAATAAGATGTTCTCGGATCCGAATGGGGAAGCGGCACTAGCTTCATTTCCTCTATTTGCTTGCCTGGATTCCCTGCTCCTTGTAAAAAGGTGTACAGTAGCGGCAATTCTTTTGTAGGAAAAGCATAATTTACGCCTGCAGCTTCTAGCTTTATTTCAGGATAGGTAAAGGCGTTTTGATCTTCATCATCGGTTTCGGGACTTATCGGTTGCTGCTGGTTTTCTGCTACGGTTGTTTGCTCCTCTTGTGTACATGCTATAAGAAAGAGTGCAACTACCACAATGGTGTAAATACCCCTCACGCTCGTTCACTCCTAGCAATCTTATTTGAAATAGCCATCTTCTTTTTATTGTACAATATGGAAAGGTAGAATGTCATGAAGATAGAACAAAGAACCACGCAACAAGGCTTTTAGTAAGGTCATATATTTTTTCCTCAGTAGATCATATAACTTATTGCGTATATAAGCAATTAATTATATGATAATATAAAAAGGATGGGTGGTGAAGAAACATGCTTAAAACTGCAATGGAAATGGATAAAGCTGCAATCATTTTAAAATTGTTAGGTGATAAAACACGTTTAACAATGGTAAAGATACTCGATACACATGATTGCTGTGTTTGTGAATTTGTTGAGATCTTTAAAGCTAGTCAACCGTCCATAAGTCAACATCTTCGAAAATTGAGAGATGTTGGTTTGGTTAAAGAAGAGCGAAGAGGACAATGGATTTTTTACTCGTTAAATAAAACGAATGAATATTATCCATTTATTCAGCAACTTCTTAATCAATTACCTAGTCAAGATTATAAATTGAAAGAATTAGAAGAACAAGGTACACGAATTACGTGTGGTTAATTGGAGGGAGAAGGTTTGTCATCAACGCTTATATTATCCATTTTAATTTTTTTAGTAACACTTGTTTTAGTAATTTGGCAGCCTAAAGGGTTGTCGATTGGATGGTCCGCAATTGGTGGAGCCATTCTAGCCTTATTAGTAGGTGTGGTTGGATTTAGTGATGTCATAGAAGTAACTGAAATGGTATGGAACGCTACCTTGGCTTTTGTTGCTATTATTCTAATATCTCTAATATTAGATGAAATTGGATTATTTGAGTGGGCTGCACTTCATATGGCCAGAATTGCCAAAGGTAACGGGATAAAAATGTTTGTCTATATAAGTATTTTGGGTGCGATTGTAGCTGCTTTTTTTGCTAACGATGGTGCAGCGTTAATACTTACACCGATTGTTCTTGCAATGGTTCGGAATTTAAATTTTGAAGAAAAAATGATTTTCCCATTTATTATGGCTAGTGGGTTTATTGCAGATACTACCTCTCTACCATTTGTTGTGAGTAACCTGGTTAATATTGTCTCAGCTGACTTCTTTGGCATTGGGTTTGTGGAATACGCTTCTAGAATGATTATTCCAAACTTTTTCTCTCTCGCTGCAACGATTGCGGTATTATTGATTTATTTCCGAAAAAGTATCCCAAGATCGTATGATATATCTAAATTAAGTGAACCAGTAGATGTCATTAAAGACCGTAAAATGTTCCGCCTATCATGGTATGTTCTTGCCTTATTAGTTAGTGGTTACTTTGTAAGTGAGTTCATTAATCTTCCTGTTTCTATTGTTGCAGGGATGATAGCGATTTTCTTTATCTTTATGGCGAGAAACAGTGATGCAGTTGATACGAAAGCAGTTATTAAAGGAGCACCTTGGAATATCGTGTTCTTTTCCATCGGAATGTATGTAGTGGTATATGGATTAGGGAATGCCGGGCTTACTGCTGCACTAGCTACTGTCATTCAAGCAGCAGCAGAACAAGGCTTATTTGTAGCTACAATGGCTATGGGCTTTATTGCAGCATTTTTATCATCCATTATGAACAATATGCCTACGGTTATGATTGATGCTTTAGCGATTGCAGAGACGAATACATCTGGAGTTTTGAAAGAAGCACTCATATACGCCAATGTGGTTGGATCTGACCTAGGACCAAAAATCACTCCAATTGGTTCTCTTGCAACGTTAGTATGGCTTCATGTTTTATCGCAAAAAGGTGTAAAGATTTCATGGGGGACCTATTTTAAAACAGGAATTATTTTAACGATACCAATCCTGTTCATTACTTTATTAGGACTCTATGTAACGTTATTGATGGTATAAAGCAATTTATTTTTAGGGGAGATGGTAATATGAATGGCCATTTGTAGTTCCTTGATTACTTAGTTGGTTTATTTTTCATATTAGTATTGGTAAAAAAAGAAGCACAAAATAGTAAGGAGAATTAAAATGAACAAAAAAATAATCTATTTCCTATGTACGGGGAACTCTTGCCGAAGTCAAATGGCTGAAGGCTGGGGAAAACACTATCTTGGGGAAGATTGGGAAATAAAAAGTGCAGGAATTGAAGCTCATGGTTTAAATCCTAATGCAATCAAAGCGATGAATGAAGTAGACATTGATATTTCTGATCAAAAATCAGAAATTATTGATACGGAGGTTTTAAACAATGCAACCTTGGCTGTTACACTTTGTGGGGATGCAGCAAATAGTTGTCCAATGACACCATCTCATGTGAAACGGGAACACTGGGGGTTTGATGACCCCGCAAAAGCCGAAGGAACAGAGGAAGAAAAATGGGTGGTTTTCCAGCGTGTACGAGATGAAATTGGAGAAAGAATTAAACGTTTTGCGGAAACTGGTGAATAAATATGGGGCTATGAGTAGTCCCATAGCTTTCCTTCCTTCACAATATAAGCATATATTTATATATTAATGTAAAAAGAGATGACTTGAATGGTTTGATTGAGAACAAATTCGCTATAGCTTGATTTGCTTCATGTCTTTGCACTATTTCTAATTAACCATTGAAAGGTATATTCTTCATCTTTTCGGCAGAGCATTACATAGTGCTAGTGTTGATTAAGTTATGAAGGAAGCAAAAATGTTCTTTCCACAAGACTCACCCATGATTAGTAATCATTTAACATCCACTTTCCACAATTTTAGTTATAATTCGTTCCACAACAACTACTTGCTGAATTTAAACTACTATTTCTAAAGGTGTGGGAGTCTGGCCTACTCTAATGGATTTTAGTGGTAATTTTAATTATTGCTTTTCTAGCTTCTTCTCCACTTATATTTGTTGGATTTCAATAAGGATAGTTTAATTTTGAAATTGATTGTAGTGTGAAGTGTTGACGTTTTCGTTTATTTATTTTATTATACCCTTAGGGGTACTTGAGGAGGCGAAACAAACATAATGCAAACAATTGTTACTATTGGTATGATATTATTAGTTGCTTTATTTGTTCTAAATAAATTACTTCCTGCAAAAGGAGTAAAGACGATTCAAACAGGGCAATTAAAAGACGATTTACGAAAGTACAAAAATCAGAAACAATGGATTGATGTTCGAACGCCAGGGGAGTATCAAGCAAATCATATTAAAGAATTCAAAAATTACCCTTTACAAACATTAAAGCATAACACGCAATCCCTTGATACATCTAAGGAAGTTGTTGTCATTTGTCAAAGTGGTGCGCGCAGTCTGGCTGCCACAAAAATATTAAAGAAAGCAGGATTTTCCGACGTTACCAACGTACAAGGCGGAATGAATGCTTGGAAATAACTATGTAGGAGGAATATACACATGCGTACATTAACAGCTGAAGAAGTTCGTAAGCAATTAGAAGAAGAAGGCCAACAATTGAACATTATTGACGTTCGTGAAGATGAGGAAGTAGAAGAGGGTATGATCCCAGGTGCTACTCACATAGCTCTTGGAACGATTGAAGATCGCGTCAATGACTTAGACAAAACTAAAGAATATGTAATGGTTTGTCGTTCTGGTGGTCGTAGTAGCCGTGCTGCTCAATTTCTTGCAAGTGAAGGATTTACTGTCATTAACATGGAAGGCGGTATGCTGGCTTGGACAGGTAAAACCGCATAAATACAATAAAGATAGAAAAGATAGGTGAAAACAATCATCTATCTTTTTTTATTTGACAATGTGTGTAAATAACATTAACATTAATATATGAACATATAATCATATATTAAAGGAGGGGTCGTATGGGACATCACCATCACCATCATCACGATGAAAATAGTAAAAACATGGGGTTTGCTTTTTTTCTTAATCTCAGTTTTACGATTGTTGAAATTATTGGAGGGTTGCTTACAAATAGTATTGCGATATTGTCGGATGCACTCCACGATTTAGGGGATTCAATTTCCTTAGGATTAGGTTGGTTTTTGCAGAGGTTTTCTAATAAAGAGCAAACGAATGATTTTACATTCGGTTATAAACGCTTTTCTTTATTAGCGGCGCTCATCAACAGCGTTGTGTTAATCGTCGGATCTGTCTTTATTCTAACAGAAGCAATACCACGATTGTTTCAGCCCGAATCACCGAATGCGACTGGTATGTTGATGTTAGCGATTTTAGGTGTCATTGTAAATGGAGCAGCTGTATTCAAATTACGTGGCGGTGACACGATGAACGCCAAAGTAATGACATGGCACCTGCTGGAGGATGTTCTTGGATGGGTTGCGGTTTTAATTGTAAGTATTGTGTTAATGTTTAAAGATATACCTATCCTTGATCCATTGCTTTCGGTAGGGATTACCGTCTATATATTGTACAATGTTATAATTAATTTCAAGAAAACGATGATACTGTTTCTAGAAGGGGTTCCAGAAGAAGTTGACATGGAAGACATACAGCAAAAACTGCTTGATATTACAAACGTAAAGTCGATTCATCATACACACGTCTGGTCGTTAGATGGAGAACAACACGCCTTTTCTACGCATGTAGTCGTTACAGAAGATGTAACGAAAGAAGGCACTTATGAAGTGAAGCAAGCAATCAAGCGTATTATACAAGCTTATCATTTTTCTCATATTACAGTTGAGATTGAATATGAAGGTGAGGGGTGTATAATAGAACATGCTCATCAACATGAATAGGGGGGATGATCATGTTTAACGGATTGTTTGTTGGTTTATTTGTTATGGCGATTTCTGTTTTTATACTATTTGGTTTATTTTTATACTTAGCTATTAAAAAAGGTCAGCAAAACAAGGAAAAATAGAAAGGTAGGTTGAGGATATGTCTGATTCTACTCCTATCGATTTGGAAGAACTCGATGAGGAAACACTATTTATTGTCACACAAACGTTTAAGGCTTTATCTGATCCAACTCGCGTGCGTATTTTATATTTATTATCACAACAAGAATCATCCGTATCACACATATCTCATACGCTATCGTTGCAACAATCAACGGTATCTCATCAATTGCGCTTCTTGAAGAATTTACGCTTAGTGACACATCGCAGGGAAGGGACGTCCATTTATTATTCAATTGATGATGATCATGTGATGCGAATGTTACATCAAACGATACACCATGCCCAACACGATTGATTTCTAATATTTTTTCATTAACATTTGTAACTATTTGCGATATGATGGTATACGTTAAATTAACCTTGGATGGGAAGTAACGGAAACGATGAATAGAGAAGTTACAAATGTTATGGAGGAAGTTTCCATTAGCATTATTACTGTATTGTTAAATAGTGCTGATTATCAAACGTTCTGTAAATGTACGCAATGTAGAAATGAAATCTTAGCACTTAGTTTAAATACTTTACCGAGCCACTATGTCACGACAGAACAAGGAAGAAGACAAGCGTTCGAATTGTTGAATACAACAGAAAACCTTAAGTGGATTAATAAACGGATTATTAATGCCATTCATGTTGTAGGTAAATATCCGAATCATAAACAAACACTCAAGTAAAGGCGCTTGAGTGTTTTTTCTCGTGGTTATGCTTCTTGTACATGTAGCGAATTTGTGTGTTTTTTTGATAGTTTAGGTAACAAAATTGTGTAACAAATTCCAACGATAAGTAAAATCACTCCACAAAGGAAATATAAACTCGAAATCGAGAAGAAAGAGGGAAAGCCTATGGATATAATACCTAAAGTAGCCGTTTGAGATAGCATCGAGATGGGGATAATCCAACTCTCTACTCTTCCCATCATCTTCTTATCGACAATAGCCGGTAACCAACCACCAATTGCAATATTCGTCAGTGGCAATGACAAACCTAGTAAAGCCATCATCAAGATGTAGAAGGCGATATGTTGGGAAAATCCACAAGCGATGACAATGAAACCAGCAATGATTAACCCACAAGAAACGGAAATATGAATCCGTATTTTATGAATAATCATCGGTGACAATATGCTTCCAACTATCATACAACTACCAAAAACAATTCCTACAATAACGGACCATTGTTCATAGGTTTCTGGAGCTAAGTTGTATTTCAACATATAAATCGGGATTACGGTGAAAGCACCATTAACAATACCGAAAATAAAAAACCCTCCGATAAGTGCCTTTAATAAAGAGTGGTTGAAAATATAACGTAATCCAGCTGAAAAATCGATGATGATTGCACGATAGTGAATATCCTTCATAAAGAATTTACCGTTTGGTTGACGGACATGTTCAGGAATAGCACAAGATGCTATAAGTGCAGCTGAAAGAAAAAAGGAGATTCCATCCATGATAATTGCTCCTGAAATACCAACAAGCCAATAAACACCTAGTCCTAGACCAGTGGCAAACAGGCTGAAGACCCCTGCAATCATTTGATTTAAACCGGCAGCTGCAGTGTATTCCTCTTCTGTTAAAACCCCTTGCACAATACTCATTTCAGCAGGTGCAAAAAATTTACTTACAGAACTACGGAGAAATAAGGTAGCAAAGATAAGGGGCATCCATTCCGTCCAAATGGATAGTAATAAGACGATGGATAGCCCTCCACAAATTAAATCTGCATAATAGGCGACCTTTTGCCTATCAAGCCGATCAGCGGCAAATCCGGTAAATACGAATACGAGTAATGTTGGCGCTGAATACATCATTTCTGTTAGCGTTGCATAAACCGGTTGGGTAGAGAACCTATCTAATAAATAGAACATAAATGCAGTAATGCCTACAATAGAACCTATTCTTGATGTAACAGCAGCTAGAAATATTTTGGTGTAGGTGCGATTACGAAAAACAGCTAACGTTTGTTTCAATTTCCTCATCCCTTTCATCTTAATGATAACTTTAGTATATAGGTGATGGAACTTTACTCTAACGTGCGATGGGAGGAACTTTCCTCCGTCTAGAGATGGAATCCCTATGTAATGTTATTTGTAGATTTTATTAAGAATTGGAAGGAATATAGTTGAATGCAGAGAAATATTTGAATATTCAGTTTTTATAAAAATAAGGAGGAATGAATTTGGAAAATACGATTTGGTCATTAGTACCACCATTATTGGCGATTTTACTAGTGTTGATGACGAAACGGGTGCTACTTGCGCTAATCATTGGTATTGTAACGTCTGCGTTCATGTTAGCTCAATTTCAGATTGGCGAAACGTTTCTCATCATGGGCCGTGCATTGAAGGCTGTCTTTATCGTGGATGGAGCAATTAATGAATGGAATGTGTATATTTTACTTTTCATTCTTATGCTTGGTGTGTTAATCGCTTTTGTAAGTATGATGGGGGGTGCTCAAGCTTTCGGCAACTGGATGATTAAACGTGTCAAAACGCGTGTTGGAGCACAATTGATGACCGCAACGTTTGGCCTGCTTATCTTCTTAGATGACTATTTCAATAATTTAACAGTAGGGCAAGTAGCAAGACCAGTAACGGATAAGCACCATATTTCTAGGGCGAAGTTAGCGTATATAATGGATTCTACTGCATCACCTGTTTGTGTTATTGCACCGATATCTAGCTGGGGAGCGTATTTAATGGGGGTAATGGGGAGTGTGCTAGCAGCAGAAGGAATTACACACATTACAGGTTTTTCGGCATTTATGAAACTGATTCCCATGAATTATTATGCATTTGCTGCGATTGGTCTTGTGTTTATCATTGCGATACGTAATGCAGATATTGGGGCAATGAAGCAACATGAAAGGAAAGCTGTTGAAGAAGGGGAAGTATCCAATCCAGAAAGAAATCATGTAGGTGCCGCAACGATATTGCCAATGAGTGAACGAGGAGCAGTTGTAGATTTGTTTCTTCCGTTAGCAGTTCTATTTGTGACCACTATCGTCTACATTATTTATTCAGGTATTACGCAAACGAGTGGAGAGGTGAACGTTATTACTGTGTTTGGAAATGCCAATGTACCTCTAGCGTTAGTACTTGGGGGTATTGCAGGGCTTATAGTGACTTTCTTCTTGTTTGTGATCCAATCTAGAAAAACTGGAGGAGTTGGTCTTGATCGTTTTCCACTTGGGGTATTAGAAGGAACGAAATCAATGACACATAGTTTAACGATTTTAATATTGGCTTGGACCATTGTTGGACTAATATCGGATTTAGGTACAGGTGTATACTTGGCAAGTTTAGTTGAACAGTCCAATGTGGCAACTTATTTACTTCCGGTAATATTGTTTGTAATCGGAGCCTTCATTGCATTTTCAACAGGCACTTCATGGGGCTCTTTT
The DNA here is from genome assembly GCF_000775615.1 of Pontibacillus litoralis JSM 072002. Classification (GTDB taxonomy): domain Bacteria; phylum Bacillota; class Bacilli; order Bacillales; family BH030062; genus Pontibacillus; species Pontibacillus litoralis. Next base: position 94,150 of record NZ_AVPG01000010.1, on the reverse strand, counting down.
GCCATATTGGTACCAATTGCGGGGCAAATTGCTGTTGCAACAGATGTAAGCATGATTTTACCAATGTTTGCTGCGGTGTTAGCGGGAGCGATTTGTGGTGATCATTGTTCTCCCATTTCCGATACGACGATACTTGCGTCAACAGGGGCGAATTGCCATCACGTCGATCATGTCATTACGCAACTGCCATATGCACTAATTGCGGCAATCATTACGGTAGTAAGCTTCCTTGTCTTAGGGTTAACAAACAGTGTAGTGCTCGGTCTTATATCCCTATTGCTAAGTTTAGTGGTTGTGTATGTTGCACTTGGAAATTCGAATTATCGGATGAACGCCTCAAAGGAAAAAGTGATCGCTAAGTAAAAGGAATGGATAATATACAGAATTATTGAAATATTTAAACTTACCTATTATAATAAAGGTAGCATATGAAATGTCATTTTAAATAATGAAACGAAGCAATAGTAAAGGAGGGTTTCATGTCTTCTCAACATATGCCGAAAAATAAGCAAGTATGCACAGGCGCCGAGGCGATTGTGGAATGTATGAAGCGAGAACAGATAACGAACGTTTTTTGTGTTCCTGGAGAAAGTTATTTGCCTGTGTTAGATGCGTTGTATGATGAACCAACTATCCAACTTATTTCTGCCAGGCATGAGGGCGGAGCATCATTTATGGCAGAAGGTTACGCCAAAGCGTGTGGTAAGCCTGGTGTTGTGATGGCGACTAGAGGTGTAGGGGCGGCGAACTTAGCCATTGGTGTTCATACTGCATATCAAGATTCCACCCCTATGGTCGTGTTGCTAGGACAAGTTCATCGGAATTTTAGAGGACGGGAAGGTTTTCAAGAAGTGGATTTAGCTCGCTTTTTCAGTCATATAGCGAAGTGGACGTTTGAGATCAATGAAGCTTCTCGTGTACCAGAAATTGTTCAAAGAGCGTTTCGCGTCGCTCAGTCAGGAAGGCCAGGACCTGTTGTATTATCTTTACCAGAGGATATGCTCCCACAAACAGCAAAGATGGAGTTTGGAATACCATTTCATCGTTCCAGATCACATCCTTCTGAAGAACAAGTAAAGGAAATAGAAGCTTGTCTTCTTCAATCAGAAAAGCCACTCATTATTGCCGGTGGTGGCGTGAAGCTGGCAGATGCTGAACAAGCGCTCCTTACTTTTGCGAGTGACAATTCCATTCCAGTTATGGCGGCATTCAGGCGTCACGATGTATTCCCAAATCATCATTCATTATATGTTGGGCATTTAGGCTTAGGGGTCAATGCCGACATTCTACAAACCGTCAAAGAAGCAGATACGATTATTGCTGTAGGCACACGGTTATCGGAAATAACTACCCAAGATTACTCCATCATCCATCAAGATCAAACACTACTCCACATTGATATTCATGAAGATACTATTGGCCAAGTATACCCACCAGAAGTCGGGGTTGTTGCAGATGCAAAAGCAGCACTCGAATCCCTTTCAACGATTCAACTAACACCTGTATGGCAACATTGGATTCATAGAAGAAGAAAAGTGTATGAACAAACGTTGGATTTGCATACTTTTCAAGAAGATAACGAAGTATGGAATAAGCAACTAATTACAACCTTGCAAACAATACTACCAGAGGATGCCATCATTACAAATGATGCTGGCAATTTTGCCGGTTGGCTGCACACCTTTTACCAATTCAAGAAAAGGAAGACATATGTAGGACCCACTTCTGGTGCGATGGGGTATGGAATGCCGGCAGCTCTAGGGGCAAAATTAGCACATCGAAATAAAACCGTCGTTTCACTAGTTGGTGACGGTGGATTTATGATGACAATGCAAGAGCTAGAAACAGCTGTTCGGTACCAAATTCCTATCATTATCATTGTATTTAATAATAATATGTATGGAACGATTCGTATGCATCAAGAAATTCATTACCCGCATAAGCCAATCGGCACTGAATTAGGTGCAGTACCTTTTGCCTTGATTGCGTCTAATATGGGAGCAGAAGGATACAAAGTTCAGCATCAAGAATCTTTTCAACGAGTACTGTTGAAAGCGCTTCAAAGTAAGGTTCCGACATTAATTGAAGTTGAAACAGATCCAGAGCAAATTTCCGTTTCTGAGACGATAGACAGCATTCGTAAGCGCAGCAAGCAATCGTCTTAAAAATATAGAAAAACACAGGAGGATGAAACATGGCACATACCCTTTTGAAAGAAGAAAAATTATGTAATTTTATTAACGGTGAATGGGTACACGCAACATCCAATCAATACACAAACGTAACCAACCCGGCCACGTTAGAAACATTAGTAAAAGTTCCGTTGTCCCATAAAGAGGATGTTGATAAAGCAGTTCAAGTTGCTAAAACCGCACAACAGCAATGGGCATTAGTACCTGCTCCACAGCGTGCAGAAGTACTATACAAAGTTGGAATGATTATGAAAGAACGTAAAGAAGCCATCTCACAATTACTCACAATGGAAAATGGGAAAGTGATTGAAGAGGCAAGGGGAGAAGTGCAAGAAGGTATTGATATGGCCTTTTACATGGCTGGGGAAGGAAGACGTTTATTCGGGCAAACGACCCCTTCTGAGCTAAAGGATAAATTTGCGATGAGCGTTCGTTCGCCAGTTGGCGTAGTGGGAATTATTACACCATGGAATTTCCCGATTGCAATTGCGACGTGGAAATCATTCCCTGCTATCGTGGCTGGCAATGCTGTTGTTTGGAAGCCAGCAACAGAAACACCTTTAATGGCTTTTGAACTAGCCAAAATATTTGAAGAAGCTGGACTGCCTAAAGGGGTTGTCAATGTCGTTTACGGATCAGGCGCGTCAGTTGGAGAGGCAATGGTTCATCATAAGGATATTCGTGTCATTTCATTTACTGGTTCAAATGAAGTTGGTCGTCATATTGCTGAAAGATGCGGCCAGCAACTAAAGAAAGTATCTCTAGAAATGGGTGGTAAGAATGCCGTTATTGTAATGGATGATGCCGACATTTCCTTAGCGGTGGAAGGGATTATTTGGAGTGCTTTTGGCACAAGTGGTCAACGTTGTACAGCTTGTAGCCGAGTAATTGTCCATGAGGATGTGAAAGAAAAACTTCAAAAGCAGTTGCTCGAACAAATGGAGCATATAACGATTGGGAATGGATTAGATGAATCGGTGAAAGTAGGTCCCATCATAAATCAATCTGCTCTAGAGAAAATAGAAAGCTATGTTCAACTTGGTCAAAAAGAAGGTGCGAAATTAATTGCAGGTGGATCGGTAATGAAGAATGGGCAATATGAAAAAGGGCACTATTTTGCTCCAACTGTTTTTACAGATGTCAAACCAAATATGCGCATTGCCCAAGAGGAGATCTTTGGACCTGTCGTTTCGCTTATTCCAGTGAAAAGCTTTGAAGAGGCTATTGAAGTAAACAATAGTGTCGAGTTCGGTTTATCAAGCTCGATCTTCACGAGCGATGTACACAAAGTGTTTGCTGCGCAACGAGATTTAGATACAGGAATTGTGTATGTGAATGCTGGTACGACTGGTGCAGAAATTCACTTGCCTTTTGGAGGAACGAAGGGTACAGGAAATGGCCACCGCGATTCAGGAGTCGCTGCATTAGATGTATTTACAGAATGGAAAGCGCTATATGTGGATTATAGTGGGAAGTTGCAGAGAGCTCAAATTGATGTGGAATAATAGCATGAAGAAAGGGGAAATTGTATGAAAATTGCGGTTCTTGGTTCAGGATTGATGGGAAAGGAAGCGGCACGTGATCTAGTGAAAAATCCAAATGTTGAAGCAGTTGGTTTAGCGGATATTGACTTCACACGAGCAGAAATGATTTGTGAGTTTTTGCAAAATAGTAAGCTACAAGCCTATCAAGTAGATGCTAGTAATCGTAAGGATTTGGCAAAATTCATTCGTCAATTCGACGTTGTAATCAATGCACTCTTTTACTCTTTTAATGAGATGGTCGCACAAACAGCGATTGAAGTTGGGGTAAGTTGTGTTGATTTAGGAGGCCATATTGGAAAAATTACCGATAAAGTACTCCAGCTAAACGATGATGCCAAAGCAGCAGGAGTTACTGTAATTCCAGACTTAGGTGTAGCTCCGGGTATGATTAACATTCTTTCTGGCTACGGAGTTGCAAAACTAGATCAGGCTAAATCCATTCGCATATTTGTTGGTGGAATACCAGTGAACCCAGAACCGCCGCTAGAGTACAACCATGTTTTTTCAATGGAGGGACTTCTTGATCATTATACGGACCCATCTACTATTATTCGAAATGGAACGTTACAACAGGTTACCTCCCTTTCAGAAGTAGAACCACTCCATTTTGACAAATTTGGTCCATTAGAAGCATTTCACACATCAGGTGGCACATCGACACTACTTAAGTCTTATCCAAATATGAAAACACTAGAGTATAAAACTATTCGCTATACTGGGCATGCCGAGAAATTTAAATTACTCGTTGCTTTGAATTTGACCAATCGTCATTATGAAGTAGATTACCACGGAATGAAAGTAAAGCCACGAGACATTTTATTAAAAACGTTAGATCCAATTGTAGAGTTAAAAGATAAAGACGATGCAGTATTGTTACGTGTCCAAGTGAGTGGTTTACAAGGCGGGAAGTACGTAATGAACCAATTTGAAATGGTTACGTATAAAGACCGGACGAACAATGTAACCGCAATGGCACGCGCAACGGCAAATACGATTTCCGTTGTCGCTCAAATGATAGGCAACAAAGACATTACGCAGTGTGGCGTCATCCCTCCTGAACAAGTAGTGCCAGGGCAATTATATATGAAAGAAATGGCTAAACGTGGAGTGCATATAAAAGAAGAAGTCATCCCAACAAACTCGCAAGTACACAATTAAGTAATTAGAAGGAGGCCTAATGTTTATGGTCTCCTTTTCCCTATTAAATCACAGAGAGGGAGACATCAAGATGAATCAAAGTGTTATTAAAGCCTTAAAACTGCTCGACTATTTTACAGAAGATACTCCCGAATGGACATTGAAGGAAATCGCCATTCGGGCAGAACTTCCTAAACCAACAGCTTACCGGTTGTTAACGTCTTTAGAATATTGTGGTTTTCTCCGTAAAATTAAACAATCAGAACATGATAGTCGCTATCAGTTAGGGGTGAAATTACTTGAATTAGGACATCGAGTCGCTGATCAAATAGAAATACGAAAAATCGCCAAGCCGTTTATGGAGCAATTAGGGGAGCGATTAAATGAAGCCATTCACCTAGTCACTGTAGAAGGTGGTCAAGCGATCTACATTGACAAAGTAGATAGTCATCGGGCTTTACGATTATGCACGAAAGTGGGGAAACGCTCACCGTTATATAGCGGATCAGGTCCGAAATTACTGTTAGCGCATTTACAAGAAGATGAGCAAGCAACTGTACTTCAAACGATTTCTCATCCTTTCATTGATTCATCACGTGTAAAAGCAGAACTAAAGCTTATTAAAGAGCAAGGATTTGCTTTAAGTGAAGGAGAGCAAGATGTAGATACAACGGGGGTATCCTATCCGATTTATGACTATCAACATTCCGTTGTGGCTGCAATAGCTGTCAGTGGCTTGACGAGTCGGTTTGAAGGAGACAATTTGCTTCGAATACAAGAAGAAACGCGTAAAACAGCTCAACAAATTTCAAGTGCATTAGGTTATCAAATCAATTAGCATCATAATATAAAAGAACACGAACGTATGATTACATCGATTGCATGTTGACTGTTTTACATGCGTGTCACGTTAAGGAAAGCATTCCATAACGGAAGGAGCTGTTATATATGTCTATGTCACTACAAGGAATTCGAGTGCTTGATTTATCTAGAGTACTCGCAGGCCCGTATTGTTCCATGATTTTAGCTGATTTAGGAGCTGATGTAACGAAGGTAGAGGCTCCTGGTGGTAGTGATGAAACGAGACAATGGGGACCACCTTATCAAGAAGGAGTCAGCGCATATTATTTATGTGCCAATCGTAATAAAAGAAGCTTGACAGTCGATCTTAAATCAAAAGAAGGCAAACGAATTATTGAACAACTTGTAGAAAACAGTGATGTGGTGCTGCACAACTTTCGTACAGGGAAAATGGAGCGGCTCGGTTTAGGGTATGAACAATTAAAATCTATCAATGAACAAATTGTATATTGCTCCATTACCGGGTTTGGTGAAACAGGTCCTTATGCGCATTTACCAGGTTATGACTATATTATACAAGCAATGAGTGGACTTATGAGTATTACGGGCGATGAGCAATCAGGTCCTCAGAAACTAGGTGTTGCGATAACAGACGTGTTAACAGGATTATATGCGTGTATAGGTATACAAGCTGCATTCATTCAACGAGAGCGAACGGGGCAAGGACAACAAATCGATCTATCGTTGTATGACTGTGCGATAAGTTCACTCGTTAACATTGCTAGCAACTATTTAATGAGTGGTCACGTTCCACAAAGATTAGGGAAATACCATGCCAACATTGCACCTTATCAATCTTTGCAAACGGCAGATGGCGAAATGGTAATCGCAGTAGGGAATGATAAGCAGTTTAATAAGCTGTGCAAGTTAATAGGCAAGGAAGAATTAGCGAACGATAAACGATTTAAGACTAATTCAGACAGAGTGTATTACCGTAAGGAGTTAGAGACGATAGTAGAGCAACAATGGAAACGAAAAACGACAGCTGAATGGCAACATTTATGTCGTGCTCATAGCATTCCGACTGGCCCGATTCAAGCAATTGATCAAGTTATGGAAGACCCTCAAGTACAAGCGCGAGATATGTTGCTCTCTACCAATCATCCGAAAGCAGGACGCTTCCATATGGTTGGCAGTCCTCTCAAATTGTCCGAGTCGCCAATCACTATGCGACGACATCCACCAGAACCAGGAGAGCATACGGGTGATATTTTACAATCCTTAGGATATACCCGCGAAGCGATTGAACGGTTTAAGAAGCAAGGAATAATTGATTAAGGAGGAGTCATCAATATGGATTTTACGTTTTCTGAAGAGCAACAAATGTTACGAAAAACGGTTAGAGAGTTCGTTGATAAAGAAATTATCCCTTATATGAAGGAGTGGGATGAGAGAGGAACGTTTGATCCAGCTATTATGCACAAGCTTGCCGATTTAGGATTAATGGGCGTTTGTATACCAACGAAATACGGAGGAAGTGGAATGGACTATAATGCACTAGCCATTGTTTGTGAAGAATTAGAACGTGGAGATACAGCTTTTCGCACGGCTGTTTCTGTTCATACAGGATTAAATAGTCTCTCTCTCTTGCAGTTTGGAACGGAAGAACAGAAAGAGAAGTATTTAATCCCGCAGGCAAAAGGGGAGAAGATTGGTGCTTTTGGATTGACGGAACCAGGTGCAGGATCAGATGTGGCCTCTATTCAAACAACGGCTACACGAAAAGGAGATTACTACACTCTTAATGGCCAAAAGTCGTGGATTTCACTATGTGATAGTGCAGACCATTTTCTAGTCTTTGCCTACACCGATAAAGAAAAAAAACACCAAGGCATCTCTGCTTTTATAGTGGAGAGGACAATGGAAGGCTTTTCTTCAAAGGCAACGAAAGGCAAACTTGGCATTCGTGCTGGAAATACTGGAGAGCTATTTTTAGAAGATGTTCCAGTACCAGTCGATAACCGTCTCGGTGAGGAAGGTGATGGATTTAAAATTGCCATGGCATCCCTTGACAATGGTCGTTTCACTGTAGCGGCTGGTGCGTGTGGACTAATGATGGCCTGCTTAGAAGCGAGTGTTCGCTATTGCCATGAACGCGAAACATTCGGAAAAGAGATTGGCAAGCATCAACTTGTCCAACAAATGATTGCGAATATGGAAGCTGGTTTACAAATGAGCCGTTTACTCGTATATCGTGCTGGGGAATTAAAAAATAGTGGGAAGCGGAACACGCGGGAAACATCTCTTGCAAAATGGCAAGCTTGTGATTTTGCTAATAAAGCTGCAGATGACGCTGTGCAAATTCACGGTGCCTATGGTTACTCGAATGAGTATGCTGTTGAGCGCTACTTACGCAATTCAAAAGCACCTGTCATTTATGAGGGAACGAGAGAAATACACACCATTATGCAAGCGGAATATGTTCTCGGGTATCGAACAGACAAATCATTAAAGCACCCTTTACCAGCTTGGCCATTTGAGTCATACAAGGAATAACTTCTCCAAAACGGGAGAAGCTTTTTTTTTGGTTTGTATTGGACATACGGGGATATACAAGTTATGGTAGAGGGGACGAATGGGATGAAAAGAGGATAGGTATGATTCGAACATTAGCCATCACAGATACGAAGCAAGTAGTAGCCGATTTACCATTAAACGAATTACATCATGATTTTGTTGTATGGTACTGGGTTGACTTGATGCAACCGAATGAAGAAGAGACAGCGATATTAGAAAAAGTGTTTGCCTTCCACCCATTAGCTATTGAAGACTGTTTGCAACGATTGCAACGTCCGAAACTAGATTATTATGATGGATATACATTTTTCGTACTTCATGCATTGAACAGACAAACTTTAGAAAAAGAAGAAATCGATGTTTTTCACGGACAAGGATTCATCGTTACGTTTCATAAACAAGTATCTATTGAATTAGATCAAGTGTGGGAGCGCCTAAAGTGTACGAAAGACGTCGCATTATGGCACGAAGATGAAGTTTTACATCAATTATTTGATAAAGTAGTCGACAATTATTTTCCAATTGTGTACCGCATTGAAGATCATATCAATGAAATTGAAGATAATACGAAACAACTCTCTATGGAAAAATTGTTAGACCAGCTATTTGATACGCGAGCGGATTTATTAACGTTACGACAAACGGTACATCCGATGCGGGACTTGTTGTATAGAATGTTGAATTCACAACATTTGAGTGGAGTAAAGCAGCGTAAAGCATATTTCTCTGATATTCATGACCATTTATTAAAAGTATCGGAACTCATTGAATCGAATCGAGAAATGACCAACGATATTCGAGATAGTTATATGACATTAAATTCACATGAAACGAATCGGACTATGCAAATATTAACTATTATATCAACGATTTTCATGCCGTTAACGTTTATTGTTGGTGTATATGGGATGAACTTTTCGAATATGCCAGAGCTAGATATGAAGTATGGTTATTTTGTCGTTCTGATAGTAATGGGAAGTTTAGCTGCTCTTATGTTTTTATGGTTCAAACGAAAAGGATGGTTTGATTAACATTTATATACTTCATTGCGAAACCCACCTAACGAGAAGGTGGGTTTTCTTACGTATGCATTATTTCAGACTTTATGCTGTTATGAATAAGATTTGGTTGTTTATACTTTTCATTAGGATGAACGTGTTACATAAAAAAAAGCTGCCTTTGAACTCGATTATATTTAGTTGAAATAATAGACTTTCGGTACATGACAATGCAACCAATGTTCATAGACGATCGTAACGAGGACAAAAGTGGCACAGTCGATTTTTATATCCATGCAGCTATCCCCATCCTTTCATACTCTAGATATACGCGGTCGAGAGCTTGTAACATTCCATTTTTCTTATATTGTGTGAAAAGCAACGTTGTGGTATGATGTTTTGAAAATATCGGAGGGGATAACATGAGACACGTAACACTTGTAGATATATTCAAACATCATATAACTCGGAAATATTTAAATCGTTCTGGTGTACATCACGCGGTAACGGCTGCATACTATGCCTTCGATTTAGCGATAGAGAACCACGTCTCAGTTGACCTTGCTACGAAAGCTGCGTTGCTGCACGATATCGGACATTATGAATGGTATAATAGCGAAGGAAAATGGGATTACGATGAGTATCGGCAAAATGATATTCATGCAATTAAAGGAGCAGAGAGGGCGCATAAGTTACTTATAAGGTTAGGAGAGGACCGAATTGCTGCGAAACAGATCTCAGTCGCCATTTTGTTACACACCGATTCCTATTTACCATTTACGCTGCAAGGAAAGCAAACGCCACTGCAAGAAGTCATTACATTAGCTGATAATAAAGATGAGCAACCAAAAGGGCTACACCATTATAAGAAAATGGATCCGAGTGAAGCCATTACTCAGTTGCACAAATTAGATTTGCTCGTAGAAGCTTCCTTGAATAAAGATCAAGAAGTTATTGGATAAGGAGAGACGAGTGCTTTTTTGGAAAAATTCAGAAAACAACTTTACAAACTGGTTGAATTTTCATATAATAAATGTATGAAAAAATGAATGAGAAAGTGAGGTCAATTAAAATGAAACAAGTAATGGCAATAACTATACAACAATTTCATATAGAATCCTATTTGACCTTACAGAAGTGTCGTTCTTTTTTCGAGTAATTCATTTCACGTGAAGAAGAGCATGGCTACTGCTAAGGCGTATAGTCTGCGGTATCTATGTCCATCTATACATTTTCTTTATAGAACCTATTTGTGTTTATTAAGAATGATTACAAAGGCCGCAGAATAATTCTGTGGCCTTATTTGCGTGTTGTGGAGTTAAGAGAGGAGGAATAGTATGGGAACCTTAGTAAGGAAAAAGAAAAAGCGATAAGCTATAGTTTGCGGAAGAGATGTACAGACTGGAGAAGAGCGCAATCGAATGTGTACGTAAAAAAGAGGAAATACGAATCGGAATGGCTGATTTATGAGCCAAAATCGAAATTTGTGAATCAAAAATGGGGAATTATGAGTCCATGTACAGAATACTACATAAAAGGAAAGGAGTGATGAACATGAGACAAATGGTGTTTATGAGGTGGTTTATTGAGGTGAAAGATAGTTCGTAGAGAAGTCTTGTTAGAAAGGAGTTGTTCCGAATGCAATTTCAATTCCTTATGTTTACCATTCATGTTCGTTTACGCTCAGATTATGAACGCTTACAATCTGAACTGGAATATCAACGAGTTTGCAAGCATATAGAAGAAAATCGCACGAAACATTTCTTCCTATAATGATGAGGAAGGGCTCAATCAATGAGTCCTCCTTATTTATTTTGCGGGAGAATCGGGCTTGCTGTACAATGAAATTAAGTATTAGGATAGGGGTGAATGGATTCATGAAGCGAAGGCAACCTATTCGTGTATCTGATGCAATAAACCGTGTCATGCATTATGCACAACCGAACGAAATAGAGACGGTTCAAATAGAAGCATGTGATGATCGAACGTTAGCAGAGGACATCGTAGCAACGCATGCTATTCCGCCTTTTCCTAAATCACCTTATGATGGATATGCTTTCAAGGCGATGGATACGAAAGGTGCTTCACAGAATAAGCACGTAACCTTTGAAGTAATTGAACATATACCTGCTGGAAAAGTGGGAACAAAGCAAGTGCAAACAGGACAAGCTGTACGCATTATGACCGGTGCGCCAATACCAAAAGGAACGGATTGTGTAGCAATGTTTGAAATTTGCCAAAGTGATCAACAATATGGAAAAGAGTGGATGACTATAAAGCGAGAAATGGCTCCTGGAGATAATGTGATGGCGCAAGGGTCTGAAACGAAAGAAGGTACAAAACTGCTTCATAAGGGTACTTATATTAATCCAGGGGTAAAAGCAATTTTAGCCACGTTTGGTTATCAAGAAGTTCCTGTTGCGAAACGACCGGTTGTTGGGTTAATCACAACTGGAACAGAGCTACTTCAAGTAGGGGACGAGTTGAAACCTGGAAAGATTCGTAATTCCAATGGTCCAATGATTGCTTCACAGTTAAAAAGGGCGGGAGCGAAAGTAGTAGAGCTTGGTTCTTTAACAGATGAATTTACCACGAGCTATCAAGCAGTAGAGAAAGGGTTGCAACGAGTAGATATGCTAATTACAACAGGTGGCGTTTCCGTAGGAGATTACGATTTAATGCCTGCTATTTATGAAAAGTTAGGTGCTAAAACACTCTTTAATAAAGTAGCGATGCGCCCAGGAAGTGTAACGACTGTAGCAGTTAGAGGGAAACAGTTATTGTTCGGTTTATCAGGAAACCCATCTGCTTGTTATGTAGGTTTTGAATTATTTGTTCGACCGACTATTCGCGCTGCCTTATATGAAGAAACGCCCCATCCCCAAAAAATCAAAGCGTATTTAAAAACCGATTTCCCAAAAGCAAACCCATTTACCCGCTTTGTTAGAAGTACGATTTCTTATGCGCATGGAAACGTGTACATAGAACCTTCTGGCATAGATAAATCTGCAGTTGTGACTTCGTTAGCAAAAGCAAATGCTTTTATGGTGTTACCGGGAGGGACAAGAGGCTTCCAAAAAGGGCAGCTTGTGGATGCGTTGTTATTCCAAACGGAACAAGGACAAAGAGACATATGGCAGGACGTTTCTTATGAATAGTTGTATTCTCACCGATGAGGAGGAAAAACGATGCAACAGCAAATTTATGACCAATTAGGAAGACCTTTACGCGATTTACGTATTTCTGTTATTGATCAGTGTAATTTGCGATGTACGTACTGCATGCCAGCTGAAATGTTTGATCACAATTACCGATTTTTGCAACCAGAAGCATTACTATCCTTTGATGAAATAGAACAACTTGTTACCATTTTTGCAAGTGTTGGTGTCGAGAAAATTAGACTTACAGGCGGAGAACCACTACTGCGAAAGGATATAGATGTGCTTATTGCCCGCTTAAAAGCTATACAAGGTATACATGATATAGCTTTAACAACGAATGGATTAATGCTCCCGAAATACGCAAAAAAATTGAAAGAAGCAGGATTGCATCGAATTAATTTAAGTTTAGATGCGATTAATGATGAAGTGTTTCAAGCTATCAATGGTCGCGATGTTAAAACGGCTCCCGTGTTAAAAGGCCTTGATGCGGCGTCTAAAGCAGGTCTAAAGGTGAAGGTGAACATGGTAGTGAAAAGAGGGATGAATGAACAACAAGTAGTCCCAATGGCCCGACATTTTAAAAACACAGGACACATTTTACGGTTTATTGAATTTATGGATGTTGGCAATGTGAATGGGTGGGGAGAATCGTCTGTCGTTTCGAAACAAGAAATTTATAACATGCTGTCTGAGTACATGCCGTTAGAGGCGTTAAAGCCGAATTATTACGGCGAAGTAGCCAGTCGTTTCCGTTACCAAGATGGTGGAGGGGAGATTGGTATTATTTCTTCTGTAACAGATCACTTTTGTCATACATGCACTAGAGCAAGGTTATCTGCAGACGGAACATTGTATCATTGCTTATTTGCTAGTGATGGATATTCATTAAAGGATTTGTTAAGAGAGGGAACCACTTCATATGAAATGAAGCAGCATATAATGAACAAATGGAATAACAGGAGTAATCAATATTCTGCATTACGCGCTCACCAAGAAGAGAAGAAACCGAATAAAATTGAAATGTCTTATATAGGCGGATAGTAAAATGATAGGAATGAAAGGGGGAAATCGGTAATGAAAACATTTAAACTCGTTGGACTAAAGGTCGTCAAAGAAGAAGAGCAGGAGCTTGTAAAGAACGATATACTACTTAAAGATGGCCTAATTATTAACCGTGAAGATGATGCAAACACGTGGCTTTTAGAAGCATATATACCTTCTGAGCAAATGAATTTCTTTGAGTCGCACCGGGAAGAACGAGATAACATCGTGTTAGAAGCAACGATTACAAAACCATCGAACCAGCCTGCCATGCTGCTTATGAAAATAATGAGTATCAATACAATTGGAGAAGATGGAAATATCGTATTTCTCGGCACAATTGTCAATCAGAAAAAAGTACAAGCAGAATCGTTACTAAAAAAATTAATGGATGACGGTTTACAAGGAGAACAATTGTTACAAGCTTTTAAAGTTGCAGTTGAAGAGGAAATGTCCAATTAAGCAACGACATCAAGGTACATAAACATGTGCATGTATGATCCTCGCTATGGGTTGAATGGAACTCCGTAGTGGGGTTTTTTTTAGCAAATAGGAAAAGGATGTTCTTTATCTCATTATTTACATATCCCTCAACGGCCATTATAATACATTGGTAACGTGCAGAATCATTATTAGACTTTCAGCCGTGCAAGAATAGGACACAACACAAACATAATAGGTTATGAATTCGGTATAATTAGAATGGAGTGTAGAAAAAGGAGAAGGGATATGTGGATTAGGAACAAGTATTTTAGGTGGCTCAATGACTTATCTCCGGTACAGCTAATCGTTTTATTTTACGGTTTTGCAGTACTTCTAGCATGTGTCTTACTTGGCTTGCCGGTAGCACATAAAGATGGAGTCGATTTAGAGTTAATTGATCTTATATTTACATCTGTAAGTGCGGTAAGTGTTACGGGACTTTCGACAGTTTCGATTGCAGATACATTTTCGGTAACGGGTATATTTTTATTGGCCTTTGTATTGCAACTTGGTGGCCTTGGTATTATGACTTTAGGAACATTTATTTGGGTCATGCTTGGGAAGAAAATTGGCTTACGTGAGCGTCGGTTAATTATGACAGATACAAATCAAACGAATTTCCAAGGGATGGTACGATTAACGAAGCAAATTTTGACACTCGTATTAGCGATTGAATTTGTTGGATTTCTTATATTAGGAACGTATTACTTACAATACTTTTCTACTTGGCAAGAAGCGTATTATCAAGGATTTTTCGCTGCGGTCAGTGCTACTACGAATGCAGGATTTGATATAACGGGTCAGTCATTAGTACCATTTCAAGATGATTATTTTGTTCAATTTATCCATATCATCTTAATTATTCTTGGTGCAATTGGATTTCCTGTGTTAATTGAAGTACGCGACTATTTATTTTCTTCATCAGATCAACGTCGCGTCATGCGTTTCTCTTTATTTACGAAATTAACGACGACAACGTTTCTTATTTTAATTATAGTTGGAACGTTATTCATTATGCTTCTGGAAATGAATTACTTCTTTAGTGGGAAGGCTTGGCACGAAATTCTTTTCTTCTCTTTGTTTCAATCGGTAACGACTAGAAGTGCAGGGTTATCTACAATGGATGTCAGTCAATTTACTGAACAAACTCAACTACTTATGACAGCTTTAATGTTTATTGGGGCATCACCGAGTAGTGTTGGTGGTGGAATCAGAACGACCTCTTTTGCCCTTATCGTTTTATTCTTGTTTACTTTTGCAAGAGGGAAAAAACGTATTAAAGTGTTTAGACGTGAAGTACATGAAGACGATTTGTTTAAAGCGGTGGCCGTGTTCATCATGGCCATTATTACTTACTTTACGGCTGTCCTACTAATAATTGCGGTAGAACCTTTTGAAATATTAGAGATTATGTTTGAAGTGGCATCGGCGTTTGGTACAACAGGTTTGTCCCTCGGGATCACGCCAGACTTAACTTCATTTAGTAAAGTAGTTCTTATTTTATTAATGTTTATCGGTCGTATAGGCATATTAACGTTCCTTTTCTCCTTTAATCAGGATAGGAAGAAAGAGGGGCATTATCAATATCCAACGGAACGCATTATTATCGGTTAATAGAAAGAACACCTATTTCTTGTGTAGAAATAGGTGTTCTTCTCTTATTGCGTAAGCTTAACAGTAAAACGCTGCTCCAACAATGATAAGAAGAATGAAAAGCACAACAATTAACGCAAATCCTCCGTAGTAGCCACAACCACCATAACCATAACCCATTCCTATCACCTCCTGTCGTAAAGGTACACTCATACTATATGTGTGTTTGGTGATTTTCGTATGGATGAATGCCTATTTAACAAACGATAATCATGAAGGAATGTGTGATATTACGATGCATATAATGGATATAGATTAGGAGGGGAAAGGCGTGAACATCATATTAATGAAGTATCATCCTGATCAACACGTTGTCGTTAATTTAAGTTCATGTTCTGTAAGTAGTGTAGCAGGGGGGATTCAGTACCGAGAAGCTGTACACATTCCTATATCGAGTACCATTTTAATAAATCACCAAATTTATGAACGAAAGGGGGGGGAAGCGAAAGTTATCATTGTGTACGATTATGAAGGCAATGGGAAGGTTGTAGAGAGCGATATTACTCAGCAGCCACCGAACAATGAAGCGTTGTTGCAAATGGCCAATTTATATGTTAATGATGAGCTGCAAGTGAAGGCATTGTATGGGGATATAGTCGAACATGGCCTCAAATATGAAACCATGTCCGAACCACTTCTGTTGTATGCCCCTATGGATGTACCATTATCCTTTACCTTCCAACAAACCGAGTTTTTATTTAAAGGATATTGCACGCGCCCGAATACGTGGGCTATTTTATGTTTGCATGCTGAGGAAGAAAATCCATTTGTTGTGATTGAAATTGAATTTACGTAAACCATAGTTTAATACTCATAGCTACTACGATAATAATCATCATGGATTGGACAAACTTCTCTCCTTTTTGCACAGCAAACTTACTGGCAATATAAGCACCAGTACTATTTCCAATAGCAAGTACAATGCCGTACCCCCAGTGGACTTGATCGTTTAATATAAATACCATCAAAGAGGAAGCCATATAAATGGCAACGACAAATACTTTTAAACTATTAATATGTACGAGATTTAGTCCAGTTGTAAGAGAAAGTACAATAATGATAATAAAGCCAATACCAGCTTGTATAAATCCACCATAACTACCAATCAAAAGAAAAGCGAAAAGTAAAATAATCACCTTCGTTGGAGTAAGTTTAACGGAAGCATTACGAAACCAACGTTGCGGTTTTACGACAATGGTAATTAGCACAATAATCATCACAATGGACAATATACGGTTAAAAACGTCATCTGAAATTTCGATAGCTAGACTAGCACCAATAACGGAACCAATGACTGCAGGGATAGCGAGCATGATACCTAATTTCCAATGAAAGATGCCATTTTTGCGAAACGAGGCTATTGCGGTTAAGTTTTGAGCCATAACAGCTATCCGATTTGTACCATTAGCTAACGCAGAAGGCAATCCTATAAAGATTAAGAGGGGTAATGTTAATAAAGAACCTCCACCTGCGAGTACGTTCATAAACCCAGCGAACATACCAACAATTAAAACGATAAACAGAATGAATATATCCAATGTATGATTAGCTCCTTTCCTTGTTGGATGCTATTACTATATCAGATATTTAAAATGGTGGATAGTAGGAAGTAAAAATGCCGAGGTAAAACGATAGCCTTGCACGATGCTGTACAAGGCTAGAATAACAATATATTAATTGAATCCATGAGTAGACATTTGTTCCTTATGCAATCCCTTCGTAATATGTGTGCGAATAAATGGAACAACCCAGCGATCTAAGCCGTATTTCCCAGCGTTATAGCCAGCAACTAAGATGAAGATAGTCATAAGTACCATAGGAGGATTGATGCTAGTTGTGCCACTAAATAAGAAAGCAAAATTCATGGAAATTCCCATTAAGGCAGAGAACGTGGTAAAGATACCGAGAATTAGGGCGATACCTACTAGAACTTCTCCCCATGCCACAAGGATGTTGAATAATCCCATATTAGGAAGAACAAAATTCTCTAGAAATGCAGCCCACCATCCTTGTACGGCAGGGTGTTCACCGCTTGCTTGTTCGATAGCACCATGTATAAATCCAGAAGCATCGAAACCGTTGATTGCTTTGCTCCAACCGGCACTTAACCACATGTAACCAAGGTAAACTCTTATAAATGTTAAAACGATGCTTGCAATAGAATTGTGTCGAAGAAAATGAGTAAACATAAATTCTCATCCTTTCTATGAAGTATGTTTGAATGATTTCTTATTACAATGAAAGTATAGCATGATAGCATTAATGAATACTGGTTATTGTGAGTAATATCACAATATAGACACTTTTATGTGATATTTTTTTGACATTGACGACATAGAGCTAACAAATAGAAAAGAGGATGGGACATAACTAGCAAAAATTAAAAAAGCGCATGAAATCAAATTTACAACCGTTGATTTCATGCGCTTTCTATTTTGGGGAAAGCGGAAATTTCATTAATATCTTCACTTTTGCCCCAGACTCAACCTTTAAGATGCTTTGGATTCATCTTTTTCTTTTACTTTTTTATTAGATGTTAACGTATGTTTGTAATCCGTTATTTTTAATTGGCCATTTTCGTATTCCATGGTATATCGAATGTCGTATGTTTCTTTTACTTTGTGCTTAGGTTTACGAATAAGAATATCGGCGTTGGCAGTTAAAATCGCTTTGTCTTGATTATTTAAGGTGATTTCCATGTTGGTCAATTGTATATCAATTGTATGGACGAACATTTCGCGAAAGTCGGTATAAGATTGATCTGTTTGCCATTTGCTTCCTATCAGGCCATAAGCGGTTATGTAGTCTCTTACTTTAATACTATCGATAAAGTATCCGAATAAATAGCGGGCATCTTCAGTCATTTGTTGTTCATTGACGGAAACTTCTGGACCAGTTGTACCGTAATCTAATTTCTCATGATCAGCTTCTTCTGACCACTTTTTAATCTGGTCGATCGTATCAGCTAGTGGGATGCTGAAGCCAATAGCACCTTCTTCTGAACCAGCAGAGTTAATCGCTATAACTTTACCTGTTGGCTTATGAATTAATGGTCCTCCGCTGTTTCCTTCTGTAATCGGTGCTGAGATTTGATATGCATTAACGTATTTGTATTGATCGATTTCAAACGTACGGTTTTTACCAGAAATAATCCCAACAGTTACAGAGTTTTGAAATCCGTGTGGGCTACCAACTGCTATAATCTCATCTCCAACATCTGCACCAGTATCTGTTCCGATAGTAACAGGTGTACGGTTTGATAATTCTGGCACACGAATAACCGCAATATCTGTTTCTTCCCCAACACCGACAATAGCAGCTTGATATGTTTTAGCGTCAGCCGTTTTTACGAATATGGACTCCATCTCTTTGACGACGTGCGCATTTGTAATGATGTCTCCTTTATTGTTGTATAGGAAACCAGAGCCAATATTTTCACCCCAGTCTGAAGTCGCCTCAATTTGTACAACGTTTTTCTCTGCTCTATGGATTAATGTTTTTAAATCTTTAGATGCATCTTCATCTATTTGTTGAGCAAGTGTACTAGTAGCTTTAATCGTTTGTTTATAATTGGAAGCATACAAATAATACACGCTGACCGCAGTAATGAAAACGATTAGAGCCGTAACAATAATGGGAACGGCTTTTCTTTGTTTTCTCATGCTTTCACTCTCCGAACTCGTTTAATATAAAAACCAATTTACTTTATCCACTTCTACGGATACGTCTTTAGATAAATCGTAATGTGTATATTCGAAATTCCCTTTTTCGCCAGGGTATAATGTGTCGGGATAAACGTAAACTTCATTGGAAAGGACTTCTTCCCCTTTGTTATTTACTAAATGGTACGTAATGCTAATCGTGTTAATTGGGACAGTTGCTACACTTTCTAATTTTCCTTTCACGACAATGTTATGGAAGTCATTTCTCTTTGCTTGAATAGAAGTAACTTTCACTGCATCATTTTGGTTCATTTCTTGTTCTTTCTCAGCTGCTATTATAGCTTGTTCCATTCGTTGTTGCTGTGCTGTTTCAAATGCAGCTTGTTCTTTAGCAATAGTCGTTTCTAAACTAAGTAGCTTCTCGTTCTTTGGCGCGTAGCGTAAACCATCTTCAATAAATGCTTGAGCTTTGTTGTATTGCTTACCTTTTAATTGTTTGGTTGCATTAGTAGAAGAATAAGCAATGAGTTCCTTTCTAATTTGTAACGTGACTTGTTTAGCTTCTTTCGTAGGAATGGATTCTGCTTGCCATAAAAGAGACTTTAATTGTTCAATTGCAGGTTCTTCCTTAAGGATTGTTTCAATTTGAGCTAGTTTCGTTTCATTTCGTAAGGCGGAGATGTGGTCGATAAGATTCTTTACTGCTTCTCCGTCGTAGTTATTAATAGATGATTCTGCTTCATCAATTAGTTGAAGTGCTTCTTGGTATTGTTTTTTTCTACGTAACACTTCCGCTTTGTCTAATGTGGATTGTAATGCAATTGCTTCCGTCGTAAATTGTTTATTTTTTGTAGCAGCTGGAAAATGGTAGCTTTTCTCTTCTGCAGAGATAAAGTGTGCTTTTGCTTCTTTGTATTGCCCTTGTATGGCAGCTTGCTCTCCTTTATGAAAATCTTCTTTAGCATGCTTTATTCTTGAATCGAGATAGAAATTGGTAGCCCCAAAAATAACAACGGAACTAATAAAAACAGCGATTGGAAGTATCCACCATTTATTCCGTGCTGGCGTATGAGCATTTAGAATTCGTGTATGTAAATCCTCTGGTAAGGCTTTTCCGCACCGGACACAATACCGCTCTTCTTGTTGTGTTATCGTCCCGCAATATGGACAATATGCCATCGTATCGCCTTCTTTCTATGTTGCTTGTTAGTGAATTTATTAACATTATGCACTAAACATGTTAATAGTAGTTTAACATAATAAATAGTTACTGTATGGTAATGGAAGGGGCTTTTTTAGTTTGCTCTACTTTTTCTCTACATCAAGGAATATTTATGGTATACATGATGTTACTATTTGGGGAATAAATGTGATAATATAATGTTAGTCCATACATACGAATTCATTATAGGGGGTGGAGCTTATGGCTGAAATTATTCTAGGATTAGTTTGTGGCGTCATTTTACTATTAAATATTGGATATAGCATTTTTGACCGTGGTTAAAAGCTCTGAAGCTGGATCTAATTGAGGATCCGGCTTTTTTTGTCCTTTTTAAGCACCTACCTTGCATCTATGAACGATTATATAGGTGAAAGGAGGTGACAGGCGATGGCAACTTCATCCATTAAACATTCTCAGCTGCAGCTTGTTTTAGAGAATGGGATAGATTCTAAAGGCAATCCCGTGTTTAAGAATAAGAATTTCAACAATGTTAAAACAGATGCAACGGCGGATCAATTATTTACAGTAGCAAATGCATTAGGAAGTTTACAGCAACATTCTATTATGGAGATTGAGCGTAACAATGCACGTGTCATTATTGCAGAATAACAGTTGTTATGAAAAGGAGGTAGAAGCATGTCCAAAAAGTTAGAGTTAAAGTTTTATAATGAAGAAAATGGTACTGTAACCCTTAGCCTCGATGATCCAATCGAACCTGTCGACGCTGTTGCAGTAAAACAAGTAATGGATGAGGTGCTTAAGCAAGATTGCTTCTTTTCTTCTGGTGGAAACTTAATTGCAAAGAAGCAAGCACGTATTGTAGAGAGAAATGTAACGGAAATAGAATTATAAAGAAAAAGGAGAAGGGGAGCAATAAAGCTTCTTCCTTTTCCTTCTTTCTATGAGGAGGAGCGTCAAATGGAAGAGATATGGATTCAATGGATACCGGAGATTGGATTTCCAGTAATGGTGACGTTTTATTTATTGCATCGCATTGAAGGAAAACTAGACATGGTTATTGCTAGTATTCATACTCTTGCAGATGAGATGAATAGGTAATCTAGAAACAATAAATGAAGACTCCTCCTTTTTGTAGGTGGAGTCTTCATTTATTAGTGAGTGAAAGAAAATTCGTCGAACGGATAAATAATAACGGCTGATTTTCCAACAATGTCTTCCCTATTTATAAAACCGAGTCCGTTTCGGCTATCTTTAGAAATGCCTCTATTATCCCCCATGACAAAATAGTGGTTTGCTGGTACAGAAATAACGGTAAAATCCTCTGTTCCTAACATCGCTTCATTACTTAAATAATCCTCTGATTGAACTCTGTCGTTAATGTAAAGTTCATGCCCCTTCACTTGTATCGAATCACCCGGCTCACCAATGACTCGTTTTACGTAATTTTTGTTCGGGTGCTGTATGATGACGATATCTCCTCGTTCAGGATCACCCCATTGGTAAACAAATTTATTATAAATGACTCTTTCGCCATCTTCTAATGTTGGCTCCATACTAGTTCCTTCTACTATTGAAGTAGCAAAAATGAAATGATGGATTAAAAAAGCAATTAAACAAGCTGCTACAATTGCCTTCATCCATTCCCATAGTTCTTTACGCATCGTCTTATTCAAACTGTTTCTCCCTTTCTGTCTCCATTGTGAAACGTTTTTTATTTAAACAGGGTTTGTACATAATATGGTAATAGAATGTAGGAAAATTGGCAATTGTTTTTTTGAGAAAGACGAAATAATAGTTAGTGTGAAGAGGTAAATGTATAATTTTGATAATAAATGTCTAATATTGCGAATTGCTTTACAACAAGATAATACAATGGCATAATTAAATTCGTTGCGAGTTGATACAATATTTTACAAGGAAAGGAATTGTTTGTTTTGGAAATATGGGGAGCACAGAAGAGTGAAACGAGGGGACTACAGACAGAAATACAAGAAAAAAGAGAGAAGATGGAACATGTAGCAAAGATGTATGGGTTACTAAGTGAGGAAACCATTTCCGTTAGTCAAGAATTAGATGTGCTAATTAACCAATTTTTAAAAACGTACACATTAAATTAAGGTGATTGTTTTCCTAGTGAATAAAATATGATAAAATGTTACATAAATATCCAAGGTTGTTGAGAGGAGGCCGTGCTGTGGCAAACTACTATATAAAAACAACACAGCAACTGGCTGAACGTATTGAGTCATTGCGTTATCAAATGATAAAAATAGCTACTGTTGAAGGGTTTACTAGTGAAGACTCGTTAGCGACTAGCCGAGAATTAGATCGTTTACTAAATTTGTATGACTTATATCAAAACCAAACAATGTTAAAATGTAACACGAATAAATGAACATAAAAAGTAAGCGGTATACGCTTACTTTTTATTATGTTCTTCTGTTAATTGTTCTAAGCTTTTTACTTTCCCGTGTGGATTTTGTTGTTCCTTTCGCTGTCTTTCTATGCGTTCTTGTCGTCTTTTTTGGGTACTCATATACACTATCACCTCAGCTATAGTGTGTGTGGAGGGAGATCGTTTTATGCCTTGTTGTTTGAACGATGTATTCACTTGCTTTGATTTACATATGACTCTAATCGATTCATGCCTTCCTTCAGTGTCGCTAAGTTATACGCGTAAGAGATGCGCAAATAACCTTGTCCATACTTAGAAAATGCATCACCAGGTACAACGGCTAAACCTACTTTATCCACTAAATCTAAAGCTACATCAAAAGAAGTATGATTCCCGGTTGGGAACGAAGGGAATAAATAAAACGCTCCCCCTGGCTTTTCAACTTGTATACCCATGTTCAACAGTCGGTCATACACATATTGCATACGCTCCTCATATTGTTGTCTCATTATTTCAGTATCTTGTTTGCCGTTTTGAATAGCAGCTAAGGCCGCATGTTGGCTAATAGAAGTTGGGCAAGATACGTTATATTGATGAACTTTAAGTATTTGTTGAGCTAGCCATGATGGAGCAAGTAAATAACCAATTCGCCAACCCGTCATGGAATGAGACTTCGAGACACCGTTTATGACGATGGTTTTCTCTTTCATTTCTGGGTAAGATGCGATGGATGTATGAGCCTCTCCGTATGTAAGTTGACTATATATTTCATCACACAATAAGAATATGTCTTGATCTTTTAGAAACGTTACTAACTGCTCGACCTCTACCTTTGATAACGTAGCCCCTGTAGGATTCGATGGATAAGGGAAGACGATACATTTAGTTTTTGGTGTAATATGCTTCTTTAATAAGTCAACACTCCACTTAAATCCATTATTCGCTGTATTCACATGAACAGGTTTTGCACCAGCAAGACGAATTAACGGCTCATAACCAGGATAAACAGGTGCTGGCAACAACACTTCATCTCCTGGAGATAGAATCGTACGAAACGTAATGTCAATAGCTTCAGATGCGCCAACCGTTACAATAATTTCATCTTCAGGCTGATAGCTTACATTGTATTCGTCCTGCACAAAGTTAGCAATAGCCTCACGTAAGGATAGTAAGCCTGCGTTATGCGTGTACGTAGTTTTATTTTGATCAATCGCTTTTTTTCCTGCTTCTTTTACGTGTTCAGGTGTAGGGAAATCAGGTTGTCCAATCGTTAAAGATACGACATCTTCTTTATCAGCCACCATGTTAAAAAATTTTCGGATACCGGATATTTCGATGTCTTTCACATGTGCATTAATTAAATGTTTCATAATAACCTCCAAAATTAACAAAATATTAATGAAAAATTCATCACTTTTATATAGTTGATTTGCTAAAATAATGTTGAATTTAAAGCATGAGGAGCGTCTGGCATGAGACCCAAAATTAAATCGTTTAATAAATTAGTAAATCAGAATCGTCAAGCAATTAAAAATGATCAAGAAGCAATGAATAATGTCGAAAAGAAAATGGATCAACGAATAATGGCAAGTTTAGCTCCGACTAAAAAATGATGTATGATTCATTTCAATTTTAATTATAATAATATGTATGTTCTTAGTATATATCGTTCACTAAGATGAGAAAAGAGTAGGATGTTGAGCAACTTTTGGTTATTTATTTGAAAATGTTGCTATACTGTAGCTGTGAAGGAGGTAGCTCATGGATAAATCTGCTTTAATATTAGAAGGTGGGGGTATGCGAGGCGCCTATACTGCAGGTGTATTAGACTTTTTAATGGATCATAATATTCATTTTCCTTATGTTGTTGGTGCTTCAGCAGGTGCATGTAATGGAAGTTCTTATATTTCTAAACAAAAAGGTAGAAATTACGAAATACTTGTAGAGTTTAGCAAACATCCTGATTACATTTCTTTTCGAAATATGCTACATAAGAAGGGGTTGTTCGGTATGGACTTCTTATTTGATACGTTGCCAAACCGATTAGCCCCATTTGATTATGATGGCTTCTTTCAAAGTGTGCATGCCGGGCAAAAATTTGTTGTAGGTACAACCGATGTTCGAACCGGAGAGCCTATTTATTTCGATACGTTTCATAATGGTGAATCGTTATTAAAGATAATTCGGGCGTCTAGTTCCTTACCAATCATAGCACCGATTATCCAATACAAGGAGAGAGAGTTGCTAGATGGAGGCATAGGTGATCCTATTCCCATTCAACCTTCTTTAAATGCTGGGAATAAGAAACATGTTCTCGTTCTTACTAGAAATGAAGGGTACGTAAAACAGAAAATCAAATTTTCGTGGTTCTTCCGAAAAAAATTTAAAGATTACCCAATGTTAACGAAAGCATTAGAAGTACGTCACGAGAAATACAATGAAAGTACGAAATTAATTGAACAAATGGAGAGGAATAATGAAGCTTTCATTATTCGTCCTAAACATCCATTAACTGTAAGTAGGGTGGAAAGGAACTCACAGAAGCTTCATAGCCTTTATGAACAAGGCTACCTTGAAGTGGCAGAACGGAAAGATGAATTAATGAAGTTTCTTCAATTAGAACCACAACTTGCTCAAGCATAAAAAGAAAAATCCTAGTAAGTACTTGTAGAAAGGTGCTTGCACATATTTCATATCCATAATAAAAGCAATGAATGATTTGGATGCATTCGTTGCTTTTATTATGGGTAGAAAACATATGTGGTAAAAATTGTGTACCATTAGAGTGAAGTAAATAGGTTGTAATTTTATTAAAAAAGTAGTATTTTAGTTATGACTTATATTACAATTATGTAACAAATGAGTTACAAATATATGAAGTATTTTTGTTAGAGGTAGGTGTCGCGATGATATGAAGCATTTTTTGCTGTTGATTAGCTGTATTATTGGATTAGGTATCTTATTAATGGTAATAATGGACAAAAGTTTACTGGCAGATCCTGCGATCACGGAATCGCAAGAAGTAGCCATTCAGAATATATATGATGAAGAAATAATGCAAACAGTACGTAAGAGTTTAGGAATAGATCCACAATCTATCGTCAAAGATGACATAATCATGAATAAATCGAAAGCAGAAGTACTAGCAATGTATTATGAAGGAAAAGGAATGTCTGAATTAGCTGAAGAAGTGAAGCAAATCGTTTATGATATATATGGGTATGATTTAGACCAAATCTCATCTTATCTGCTCGTTTCTGATGGTAACTCTTTTTTACAAGAAGTAGAAGGAAAAAGCAAAGCCTCTACTTCATATTCAGAACGTGTTATGCGCAATGTTACAGAGATGTTGCAAGACACGAATATTCCTAATGATAAACGCCAATATATTATGTCCTTATCAAAATCAGAAGTGTTTGACTTGTATTTCGCAGCCAATAAAGGAATCGAATATGCAGAAGAAGCAAAAGCGGTTATTCTTTCGATTTATGGTCTTGATTTAGAAAAAATAGCAGAAATACAAGACATCGATATAGCTATTTCCTCTAAAGGTATATGGATTACACGTTCAGAAGAAGATTTATTTGTCATGCATTCAACAATTAATGATGTAGGGCTAAAGATATACCCAACGTCCTATTTCACTGAGCTAACAGGCTTATATGAGTTGCCGAAACAAGTGCGCACGGAATTGGAGGAAATCGGGTTTTATTATAAAGAAGATATAGGTGCTTATTATTATGAGGATCCAAACGATATTCCTATTACCGAATCGTTTAAGATAAACGTGGTAAACATTTTATCGAATTATATGTATAACAATAATGAACAAATGATTTAAATACAACAAAATATGCATATACATGAAACTTAGTCACTCTTTGGCTAGGTTTTTTTGTTTATAGAAGAGAATTCATTCAAAATATTGAAACTTGAACAAAGCTAATAGTCAATTTATTACGCTATAAGATGGGTTCAAATAAGAAAAGAGCGAATTATTGATTAGTTTTAAATTTTCTGAATAATATATTGACATTATTTGTTTTAGAATGTATTGTTAAAGTAAATTATGTAACAGATATACAGTTGACCGATTTAAATTCGTTATACAAAATTTGTGTAAGCGCTTTATAATTTCCTTGAAGGAGGGGGAGTGATGGCAAACATGGTATCATTTGATCGTTTGTCAGAAGAAGAAAAGCATGCCCGTTTTATGGAACGTATTGCAGCAGGTGAAAAGATTGAAGCAGATGATTGGATGCCAGAGGAGTATCGCGTCGCTTTAATCAAACTTATCTCTATGCATGGTATTAGTGAAATTATGGGTGCTTTACCTGAGAAGGAATGGGTTCCCAAAGCACCAACGCTAAGACGCAAATTAGGCATTATGGCTAAGGTTCAAGATGAGATGGGGCACGGACAGCTATTGTTGCGTGTTGCGGAAGATTTGATGAAACCCTATGGCAAGAACAGAGAAGATATTATGCAAGACTTGTTTTCCGGGGATCTTAAATTTCATAACGTATTCCACATGCCGGCACCAACGTGGGGTGATGCAGGATTGATTGGTTGGTTAGTTGATGGGGCGGCTATTATTACGCAGACGAATATGCTTCATGCTTCCTATGGACCATATGCCCGTGCGCTGCAACGTATTTGTGCAGAAGAAGTATTTCATGCTCAACATGGTGAAGCAATTATTATGGCATTAACAGAAGGGACACAAGAGCAGCGGGCGATGGTGCAGGATGCATTCAATCGATGGTGGGAATCGCTGCTGATGTTCTTTGGCCCGGCTCAGGCATCAACGACAGGTTCTTCTAAGCAGGATGTAACGATTAAATACAATATACGTACGAAAACAAATGAGGAGCTGCGTCAAGATTTCTTTTCAAAGTACATCCCTAGAGCTTTATCGATAGGACTTCAGTTACCTGATTCTACAATGCATTTTGATGAGGAAAGCAAGATGTGGGTGTATCAACAACCGGATTGGAATAAGTTTAAACAAATTATAAAGAATAATGGTCCTAAATCAAAGGAACGACTTCGATTACGTCAACTATCTTACCATAACAATGAATGGGTTCGTGAAGCGCTTAGTCCAATGAACAAAGTGGTGTGAAGGGAGGAGCATGATGGAAGCTAAGAAAGCATTTTACCAAGAGTATGAAGTATTCAGTAAACGTACGTATAAATCCCCGTTTCAACATCAATTTAGTTTACTTGCGCCAAATGAGGAAATTGCAATGGTTATGGCTCAAGAAAATTTTATGCGGCGCGAGCCTGTCGTCGATATATGGGTTGTGAAGCGTTCAGAAGTACGTAAACTGGATGAAACAGAAAGATTTGCGCTGCAACGACTTGACAATAAGCAATACCGAAGTACGAAAGGTTATGGTTATTTAAAGAAAAAATGGCGCGAATATGAACAAAATATGTTAGATGAAAAAGAAATACTTTCATGGGGAGGTGATGGGAAACAATGATGACAATCGAAGAACTACATACGAATCCCGCCTATCAAGATGCATTAGTTGATTTGTTGTACCAACTTGCTGATGATGATTTTATCGTTGCATATCGTGGGTCTGAATGGCTTGGACTTGCACCGCATATCGAGGAAGATGTTGCATTTTCTTCAATTAGCCAAGATACGATGGGACATGCCACGATGTTATATGAATTACTTGAATCTATTGGGGAAGGCGATGCGAATGCACTAGCTCATGCTAGGAAAGCAGACGAGCGAAAGAATGCTATTTTACTAGAAATGGTCAATGGCTCAGGTACGTATCTACAAGAACCAAAGTATGATTGGGCGTTTGCGGTTGTAAGGCATTATTGCTATACGTTGGCGAAAACAATCAAGATGAAATCGCTTCAACAATCTAGTTTTGAACCATTAGCGCAGCTAGCAGTGAAAATAAACATGGAGCTACACTATCACTTATTACATTGGAAAACGTGGTTTACACAATTAATGAAAATACCCGGTGAATCACAAGAGCGTATGGTAGCGGCGTGGGATCGTGTCATGAAGGATATGAAAGGTGTGCTCGCTTTAGGATCTTATGAAGAGGACTTAGTGAAATACAATGTTATGACAAATGAAACACAATTAATGCATAGCTGGATGCAAGAAATGCAGTCTTTGATTTCCAACTACCACCTTCCTATTGAAGTCCGGCTTAAAATGAATAGTGGAAATGGCCGCTTAGGGGAGCATTCAAAGGATTTAGAAGATGCACTGAATACGTTAAGCAGTGTATATCGAATCGATCCAACAGCAGCCTGGTAATGAGGTAACTTAAATGGGAGGAGGGTGCTGTAGTGATCCATGCAAAACAAGTGGAAGAAGCTCTACATCAAGTAAAGGATCCAGAGATTGATACAGTAAGCATTGTCGACTTAGGAATGGTCGAAAATGTAACGGTTGATCATGCCCATATCATTGTCAAGTTACTGCCGACATTTATGGGATGCCCAGCTTTGGAAATTATTAAGAACAATGTAGAAGCCACACTGACTCAATCCATTAAAGGAATCGAAAAAATCTCGGTCCAATTTTTGTATTCCCCACCATGGACATCAAGTCGTATAACGGAAAGAGGGATGAAGCAATTAAAAGCGTTTGGTATAGCCCCACCGCCAAAACAAATGGATGCAACTGGTGAGTGGCACGTCGATTGTCCTTACTGTCAGTCTACGTACACAACGATGGACAACTTATTTGGCCCTACAGCGTGCCGAAGTATTTTGTATTGTCATACGTGTAAAAACCCATTTGAAGCAATGAAGCCTGTGTCAACCATATAATAGAATCCATTTCACTTAGTTCAATAAAATGAATTCATGGAATATTTTCGGAATATTCACTAAATGTGTAGTTAATAATGAAAAGGGAGATGAATCAAATGGTTAAAATGATCGCGTTGTATAAACACCCTGAAGATATAGAAGCGTTTGATGAGCATTACTTTAACACTCATAGTCCAATTACAGCGAAAATTCCTGGTCTACGAGATATGAAAGTAACCCGAGTTGTCGGCAATCCGATGGGTGGAAAAGGCAAGTATTATTTAATGTGTGAAATGTATTATGACAGTCATGAATCCTTAAAAGAGGCAATGAAAACCGATGAAGCGAAAGCATCAGGTAAAGATGTAATGGGATTTGCGGGAGATTTAGTAACAATGATGATTGGTGAGGAAGTAGATGAGTGAGTACCGCTTTTTGCAGGTGACCGTCGTAGATGGGATAGCACTTGTTGAATTAAATCGACCGGACGTTCTGAATGCGATTAATAGAGCCATGGTTACTGAATTAGTGCAAGCATTCGAACATGCAGATAAAGATGAGCGAATCGGTGTAATTGTGTTAACAGGTAAAGGGCGTGCATTTGCAGCAGGAGCGGATATTGATGAAATGCGTAAAGAAGGGCCGATTGATTTTGAATTAGCGGATCCATTTGCGGATTGGGATAAAATTTTGCGCATACGAAAACCAATCATTGGGGCAGTAAAAGGATTTGCTTTAGGGGGTGGCTTTGAGCTTGCATTAGCTTGCGACGTATTATTTGCTTCGCATCAAGCCCAATTCGCCTTTCCTGAAGTGAACTTAGGTGTAATGCCAGGGGCTGGAGGAACCCAACAATTAACGAAAATAATAGGAAAGAAAAAAGCACTCGCATATTTATGGACTGGTGATCGAATGACCGCACAACAGGCGTATGATTGTGATATTGTTACTCGTTTAATAGACGAAGAAGTATTACTAGAAGAAACGATGAAATTTGCTAAACGCATTACAAGGCAACCTTCTTTAGCTATTCGTTTAATAAAAGAATCGGTTAATGTTGCTGTTGATGTTCCTCTAGAAGAAGGCATGAAGCAGGAACGGAAAAATTTCTATTTACTGTTTGCCTCAGAAGATCAAAAGGAAGGCATGAATGCTTTTGTCGAAAAAAGGCCCCCGCAGTTTAAAGGAAGATAGGAGGATATGTATGTATGAAACGATTCAATACGATGTAATCCAACAGGTGGCGACCATAACGTTACATCGCCCCGCGAAATTAAATGCGATTACACTTCAGTTAAACGCTGAATTAAGCAAAGCATTGAAGCAAGCATCCCATTCTGATGATGTAAGAGTCATCATCTTAACAGGAGAGGGACGAGCATTTTGTTCCGGTCAAGATTTAACACTGGCATCAGATGACGTGGATTATGGAGATGTGTTGCGGACGAGCTATGGACCTGTCGTAAGAGCGATGGAAGAATGTGAGAAACCTATTATTGCAGCTGTTAATGGGGTGGCTGCGGGAGCGGGATTCAGTTTAGCGTTAGCGTGTGATTTTCGATTGATGTCGGAAAAAGCAAGTTTCGTGCAAGCATTCGTTCAAATCGGCTTAATTCCCGATGCAGGGAACTTGTATTATTTATCGAAGTTGGTCGGCCATGCAAAAGCTCTAGAATTATCTCTTCTCGGTGGGAAAGTGACAGCAGAAGAAGCAAAAGCCCTTCATTTAGCGACAAAAGTCATTCCAGAAGAACAATGGGAGGAGCAGGTAAATGCCTTTGCTCATCAGTTAGCCAATATGCCAACCAAAACAATGGGCTTAATCAAACGTAACCTTAAAGCTAGTTGGAATAGTACGTTACCTGAGTTTCTCGAAGCAGAGGCAAATGGACAGAAAATAGCTGGCTTGACAAACGATCATAAAGAAGGAGTGCAAGCCTTTCTTGACAAACGACCTCCATTGTTTCAAGGGAATTAATTGATAAAGGAGTTGTAAACAGTGACAACAACAAAGCAAGAAGTAATGGAAGTATTAGAAATGAAACGAAATCATTATCAAATGATCATAAACGGTGAGCGGGTAGAATCTAACTCTGCTAATACGATGACTACTTTCAACCCAGCTACTGGTGAAGGGATAGCTACTGTTCCAAAAGCGACAAAAGAAGATGTTGATCAAGCCATTCAAGCTGCTAGACAAGCCTTTGATTACGGGAAGTGGAAGAAGTATCCTGTTAATAAGCGTTCACGCGTCATGAATAAGATTGCTAGTATAATGCGTTCTCGCTTTCAAGAATTAGTCGAGTTAGAAGTGTTGAATAGTGGAAAAACATTAGCTGCTGCCCAAGGGCAAGTCATGCAAGCAATTGAAGATTTTGAGTTTTACGCTGGGGCCATTGTTAGCCACAAGGGAGAAGTAAACCCTGTTCCAGGTCAGTTCCATAACTATACAGAAAAAGAGCCAATTGGCGTGTGTGCGCAAATTATACCATGGAATTACCCACTTATGATGGCAGCTTGGAAAGTCGCACCCGCGATTGCAACCGGATGTAGCATTATTGTCAAGCCTGCTTCTCTTACTCCGCTTACGGCGATTGTATTAGCGGAAATTTGTACCGAAGCTGGTGTGCCAGAAGGGGTAGTAAACGTTGTTACTGGCTCTGGCTCTGAAGTTGGTGATTATTTGGTAGAGCATGGCCAAGTGGATAAAGTAGCTTTCACAGGATCCACACCAATAGGTAAAAGTATTATGGCGAAAGCTTCAGATACGTTGAAACGTGTCACGCTCGAGTTAGGTGGTAAATCGCCGAGCCTTGTGTTTGCTGATGCAGACATTGAAGCGGCTGTTGATGGTTCATTGTTCGGCATTTTTTATAATACGGGACAATCTTGTGAGGCGCGTTCCCGTTTGTATGTCCATGAAGCTATTTATGAGGACTTCATGGAACAATTTATAACGAAAACGAAACAGCTCCAATTAGGCAACCCTATGGCGAAAGAAACTCAAATAGGTGCGATTATTAATCGTGAACAATTAGAAGTCATTGATGGGTATGTTCAATCAGCAAAAGAAGCAGGTGCTACCATCGAAACAGGTGGGAGAGAAGCGACTGTAGAAGGGTATGAGCAAGGTCATTGGTATGAGCCAACTATTATTACCGATATTGGCCATGATCATCCTGCTGTACGTGAAGAGATTTTTGGCCCTGTAGTTGTTGTAACGAAATTCTCCGA
Source organism: Pontibacillus litoralis JSM 072002 (assembly GCF_000775615.1). Lineage (GTDB taxonomy): Bacteria > Bacillota > Bacilli > Bacillales > BH030062 > Pontibacillus > Pontibacillus litoralis. The sequence goes on along the minus strand of NZ_AVPG01000010.1, from coordinate 61,288 downwards.
TGAAAAGGAAGCTATTATGTTAGCGAATGATAGTGATTATGGTCTTGGTTCAGCCGTTTGGACGAAAGATCACGGCCGTGCTACACGTGTTGCCAACAAGCTACAAGCGGGTATCGTCATGATTAACTGTCCATTTTCTGCATTTCCTGGCACGCCATTTGGTGGATATAAGCAATCTGGATTTGGCCGTGAGTTATGTACGGAAACACTAGACCTTTATACAGAAACGAAAAGTGTGATTTCATATTACGGTGCAAAACCATTAAATCCATTAAATGTATAAAAAAGCAGAATGGGAATGTAAGAAATGCTTACATTCCTTTCTGCTTTCAATAAGGAAAGGGGAAATAGAAGATGATCAATCATATTGTCGTAGTCGGTTCTGGTGTAATGGGAAGAGGCATTGCTTATGTTAGTGCGTGCAGCGGATTCCATACAACAATAGTAGATATTAATCAGAAGCAAATACAGGCTGCTCAACAAGAAATCAATGCTATGTTTCACAAAGGAGTAGAACGCGGTAAGGTACGAAGCGTAGATGTGGAACAGTATAAAGCAAAGTTATATTACGATACAGACCTCGCACACGTCAGTACAATGGCAGATCTTATTATTGAAGCAGTACCAGAAAAGAAAACGATAAAACAACAAGTTTTTGAAACAGCCGAAGCCAATGCTCCTGCTTCGTGTTTGTTTGCTACAAACACGTCAACCATGAGTCCGACAGAAATAGCCTCCTTTACGAATCGTTCAGACAAAGTAATGGCTATGCATTTCTTCAATCCTGTACATAAGATGCCTCTTATCGAAATGATTCGCGGCTTAGATACTAGTGAGGAAACGGTAGCCGCTTTACAACAAGTTGCCAAACAAATGGGCAAAGAAACAGTTATTGTGAATGAATTTCCGGGCTTTGTTACGAGCCGGATTAGCGCTTTAGTTGGTAATGAAGCGTTTTACATGTTACAAGAAGGACTAGGATCTCCAGAAGAAATCGATAAAGCAATTAAATTGGGTCTTCATTATCCGATGGGACCGTTTGAATTAGGCGATTTAGTTGGCTTAGATACGAGATTAAATAATTTAAAATATTTGCATGAAAAATTAGGAGAAAAATATCGTCCAGCTCCATTACTAGAACAATATGTGAAAGCAGGTAGACTAGGACGTAAGACAGGTAAAGGGGTTTATAATTATACGAAAGAAGTGAGTCGTAAATGATAGAAGTGGCAATCGTTGACGCGTTAAGAACACCGATTGGGCGTTATCGCGGAGCGCTAAAGGATGTACGTCCAGATGATTTAGCTGCGCACGTGATTCAAGGCCTTTTAGAACGTAATCCAAACGTGCCCATACATGAGATAGAAGAAGTTGTGTTTGGAAATGCTAACCAAGCAGGTGAAGATAATCGCAATGTTGCTAGAATGGCAGCTTTACTGGCTGGGTTACCAGTTGAAGTAGCGGGTACGACGATTAATCGGTTATGTGGTTCTGGCTTAGATGCGGTGAATTATGCTGCTAGAGCCATTATGGCTGGAGAAGGAGATATCTTTATTGCTGGTGGTACAGAAAGTATGACCCGTGCACCATACGTCATGGCCAAAAGTGAAACTTCTTTTCAGCGTGGCAATCCACAGTTATATGATACGACCATTGGCTGGCGATTCGTAAATGATAAATTAGCTAACATGTATGGAACAGATAGTATGCCAGAAACAGCTGAAAATGTAGCCAAGCGTTACGGGATTTCTCGCGAAGCCCAGGATCAATTTGCATATGAAAGTCAACAAAAGGCTAAAGTCGCAATGGAAACAGGAATCTTTGAACAAGAAACGATACCTGTTACGGTAACAGATAGAAAAGGGAAAGAAACTGTTATATATGAAGACGAGCACCCAAGGCCAAATACAACACTCGACAAGTTATCTCAATTAAAGCCGCTTTTTTCAGGTGGAACGATTACTGCAGGAAATGCATCCGGTGTTAACGATGGAGCATCCGCTTTATTGTTAATGAGTTTAAATAAAGCACGAGAGCTTGGAGTAAAGCCGTTAGTAACGTATCATGTGTCCGCTTCTGCTGGATTAGAACCTAATGTAATGGGATTAGGGCCTATTTATGCGACAAAAAAAGCACTATCACGATCAAAGCTTACGATAAAGCATATTGGATTGGTTGAATTGAATGAAGCGTTCGCCTCCCAATCTCTTCAATGTATAAAAGAACTAGAATTAGATACTAACATTGTTAATGTAAATGGGGGAGCTATTGCTTTTGGTCATCCACTAGGTGCGAGTGGAGCAAGAATATTAACGACACTTATCTATGAAATGAAACGAAGAAATGTCCAATACGGCTTAGCGACCATGTGTGTTGGCGTCGGTCAAGGAATTGCAACTATAGTAGAGAATTACTAGAAACTACTTGCTATTATCGCTATTTTTCGACAATGGGCTCTTTAAATTTGTAATATTCATGTTATACTGATATTCAACGATTGATAGACACATAGAGAAAAGAGTTGTTGAAAGTATGGGGATGAATACAAGGTCAATGATATTTACGATTTATGGTGATTATATTCGTCATTATGGTAACCAAATTTGGGTTGGTAGCCTTATCCGCTTGCTGAATGAATTTGGCCATAACGATCAGGCAGTTAGAGCAGCTGTCTCGCGTATGAGTAAGCAAGGGTGGCTTCAATCGGAGAAACAAGGGAATAAAAGTTACTATTCCTTAAGCAGTAAAGGGGTAAAGCGGATAGATGAAGCTGGCAACCGCATCTTTAAGTTAAACCCAGATTTATGGGATGGTAAATGGCGCATGCTTTTGTATAGCATTCCAGAAGAGAAACGGAGCCTACGTGATGAATTACGAAAAGAGTTAGTCTGGAATGGATTTGGAACTCTATCCAATAGTTTATGGATATCACCGAATCAACTAGAAGATCAAGTGTATGAATTAATAGCTAAATATAACATAGAGGATTACGTTGACTTCTTTATTTCAGAATACGACGGGCCCTATGAAAATCACCGTATCGTTCAAAAAAGCTGGGATATGTCTCAAATCAATGACAAGTATGATCAATTTATTCGTCATTATAGCCAACAATTTGTTGTAGATAAGAACAAGATGAAGCATGAACAAATGACTGACGCGCAATGCTTTGTCGAGCGAACAAAACTAGTGCACGAATATCGGAAATTTCTGTTTATTGATCCTGGTCTACCTACTGAATTACTACCTGCGAAATGGTATGGAAGTCATGCTGCTGCGCTATTTGCTGATTATTATAAACTGTTAGCAGCACCTGCCAATCGCTTTTTTGAACATATTTTTCAAAAAGGGAGCAATATTGTGCATAAAGATGAATCCTATAATATGTACAACCACCCTCTTATTCAAGAAGAAAAAAAACGCTAAAGAAAGACAAAACAATAAAAAACACCTCCGACATGGTATAATTAAACAAATACTATTCATAAACGATTAGAATTAGATCATAATCGTGCGGAGAGAGCAATTAAGCCCTTTGTTTTGGAAAGAAAAAATTGGCTTCTTAGCAACACGGCGAAGGGTGCAAAAAGTAAACCGAGTAAGAAGTAACCCAATCATAGCATGAGCCCAGACCTGAATAGTAGGTGTGGGCTATTTGACGCGTACGCTTATACTAATTTTCCGTCTTTAGTGTTAATTGTGTAATGACAATAATCTGCTACATTGGTATCATGGGTTACTATTAAGATGGTTTTTCCTTCATTACAAAGTTTCTTTAATAAAAGCATTATTTCTTTTGTTGTTTCACTATCAAGTGCTTCTGTAGGTTCATCAGCTAAGATAATATCAGGATCATTAATTAAAGCTCTGGCTATCGCGACACGTTGTCTTTGACCACCAGATAAATGATGGACTAACTCTTTTAACCTATCATGTATTCCTATTTTCTTCGTTAACAATTGCGTTTTCTCTCTAGCTTCTTTCTTATTATATTTTTTAGAATATGATAAGGGTATGCGTATATTTTCAAAAACGCTATACTTCTCAATTAAAGCAAAATTATGACTATTATACGACAACCAAGCTTATTTGGCATCCAAGAATTATATGACATGGAACCTACCAAAAATATGAAGAGATTATATCTGCAAATAAATTGGGTTCTATTTATTTTCATATAATCCAATTTATTGCAAAAAATGGGTTGACTTATTAAATTCAAAATTTTACAATGTATGTAACGAAAATATAGAAAAAGGGATGATGAATGTGTATGGATAGTAAACTTTTTCTAGCACTTACTGATGGAAGGTTTTCCCTTTTATGGTTGCTTTGTTCTTAATATTTGTCAAACCCATTTATAAATAATAATGGAGATTGTATAATTATTTCTCAGAATGCAATGTTTATCGGGTATGGATTTACATTAATATGGGGGGATGGGGTTGTAGCATAGTAGTAGAAAAAATTAAGGAATTCAAAAGGAAATATCAATTTGTATCTACATACCTTAATAAGTAACTTACATTTTATTTATCGTTGCTTCCATATTATGGTTCTTTATTTAGTCTAAGTATACACATGTCAATTCATTTACTTATTTTATATTTTAATTAATTATTTCTCCCAATGAAATAATTTTGTCGTTCCCAGTTCCACATGGCAACAACAAACAGCCGAAAGTTACTGCTGATGATATTGACAAGGAATATATCGAACAAGAATTTGATAGGTACATCAGGGGGGGAATTTAGAAGATGAAAGGGAAAAATATTTGAACGCATATGGTGGTGCGGAATCAGTAGAAATTCAACAAACGGGCCATTTTGCAGAAGAAGAGAAAGAGGGATGTTTTTGGCTAATAAAAAAAGCTCTGTTTCATTTTTAAAAAAAGCTTGGGTTTCCTCGGTTGGTGTATTTGTATTATCGCAGATAGTCTTTATTATATTTGAAAAAACAGGATGGACGCCTAATTACAAAGAATTTGACAGTGGAACATTATTTGGAAAGATTCTGGAATCTCCAATTTTTACCGATTGGTTTGCTTTTTATGAGAAACCACATATGAATTTACTGACTGTATTTTTTGCAATCTTTTTTCTGATACCTGGAATTATAGGTGCAATAAAAAGTGCTTTCGTTGCTGAAAAAGCAAGTTGAATTCCGAAAGCAGAGTCCTAAACAAACGGGCGAGATTGTTGAATAAGAGAGTATTTAAGATGGGTTTGTTTCAGTGCCAAGAGGGTTCGGGTGCAGTGAGTTTCACTTTTAGCCGAAGAAAGTAAAAAAAGAGTGGCTATCTCGCCACTTTGAACAGTTTCTTTTAACTCAGGCGTACATTTTGACTGAGCTCCACAATTGGATTTGTTGGCTCGATAACGTGCTTGTGCTTCTTCAGCCGTACATTCAGCGTTTCTTTTCAATTCACGCGTTCTGATATGGTAAGATGCTTGTAGCTCATAACGATTTCCTCCGTTCAAATGTTTGTTGTGGTAACTACATTTTACACGAGGTCGTTATGGGCTTCTTTTATTTACCCTTGGGTGTTGCACTTAATTATACAATCGACCTAATAATTTATTTCGCAATAGATCAAAATTACTTCTAGCATTCATGATACGTTTGATACTACCTTAGGCTAGCCCATTACGAAGCGTTTTTTTGCATAGTATGACGTTGCAAAATAGTAATTTATTTAAGCTGTTGCATGAATTCTTGTCCCTTTTGAATGTATGTATCAATGGATAGCTGGATCAGTTGTAAGTCTTGCTTATTTAATTCCCGTACTACTTTACCAGGAGTACCTAGAATCAGCGACCTTGGTGGGAATTGCTTGCCAGGAGAAATCAATGTGTTAGCACCTATAATACATTCCTCGCCAACTTGTGCGCCATCTAAAATGGTTGATCCCATGCCGACAATGGAACGATTCCCAATAGTGCATCCGTGTAAAATGACGTTATGCCCAATGGTTACTTCATCCCCTACTTTTAATGGTGCTCCTTCGTATAAATGACATGTTGCGTTGTCTTGAATGCTGCATTTCTCACCAATCGTAATCGGTGCTTCATCTCCACGGATGACAGCATTAAACCATACGCTCGAATATTTACCAATGGTGACCTCGCCGATTATATGCGCTCCAGGTGCGACAAATACGGTGTTATCGACTTTTGGCCATATGTGATTATAAGGATGTAACATTCTCATTCACCTCAAATTGTGATAATGTTAAAAATAGTATAACATTTTAATTGCGTGGAGGGAATTAGATGAATCAACTATGCGAGCAATTACATATTAAGTATCCAATCATACAAGGGGGAATGGGGGATATTAGTCATGAAACGTTAACGGCAGCGATTACAGAAGCGGGGGGATTAGGTACAATCGGGGTAGGTACGATGAGTGTGGAGGAAGTAGATTCCAAAATACAAGCAACAAAAGAGCTCACAGATAAGCCTTTTGCCGTTAATATACCATTGAATGTAACGCCTTACAAAAAAGAGATGATCCAGTTAGTTAATCAATATGACGTTCCGATTGTTTCTTTGTCAGCAGGAAACCCAGCCCCTTATGTAAACTGTTTTCATGAACGAGGCGTTAAAGTGTTGACCGTTGTCGGCTCTAAACGTCAGGCAGTTAAGGCGGAAATGGCAGGGGTAGATGTCATTGTTGCAGAAGGATTTGAAGCAGCGGGTATTAACTCTCCATTCGAGACTACGACACTTTCCTTAATTCCTCAAATTGTTCAATCTGTATCCGTACCAGTAGTGGCAGCGGGAGGAATTGCGGACGGATATGGTTTAGCGGCTATGTTAGCGCTTGGAGCTAGCGGGGTGCAAATGGGAACGCGTTTTATTGCGACGAAGGAAGCGCCGTTTCATTCTCATTATAAACAAGCGGTCATGGAAGCAAAGGACAATGAAACCGTCATTGTTGGCAGAAGTGTTGGCCAGGTTCGTCGAGTATTAAAAAAACCATATACGGAAAAACTTTTACAATATGAACAAGAAGGCATAACAGTGGAACAATTTCAACAATATACTTCTGAACATTTTCATAAACGCGGCGCATTAGAAGGAAACGCTGAAGAAGGATTTATGAATGCAGGACAAATATGTGGATTTATCGATACGATTCCAACAGTGGAACAATTAATACAATCTATGATGGAGCAATATAACAATCGAATTCAACAGTTACAACCTTTTCAACCATAATCGGCACATAAAAAGCAGGCGTTCACAGTTAGACTAAGTTAATGCCTGTTTTTTTATGTGTCTGTATTTTGTTTGGTCATAACTCGACAAAAGTCAAAATATACACATTAATTTATATTTTCAGAATTTTCATTGACAATTTTAGGCTTGTTCGTTACGATAACGTTATAAATACAATGGTTATAAAAATGCGCTAACGTTGCTTCATAGCAATTCGTTATGCTAAACATCAAGACGTACACACAGGGGAATGAATACGAGGAGGAATGAAATGAAAAAAACGAGTTGGTTGCTTTTCGTGTTATTCGTTGTTGGTTCATTGGCTTTGGCCGCATGTGGGGGAACAGAAAATGTAGAAAGTGATGCGGAAGATAGTGCTGATAGTGGTGAAACAAATGAAACGGAAGCAGCGGAATCATCTGATGCGTACACGGTTGGTATTTCTCAATTTGTGGAACATCCATCGTTAGATGCTGCAACAGAAGGCTTTAAAAAAGGCATCGAGGATAGTGGTTTGACAAATGTAACGTTTGATGTTCAGAATGCGCAAAATGATATGTCTAACAACCAAACGATTGCGGACAATTTTGTTAGTGATCAAGTGGATTTAATTTTCGCCAATTCTACACCTAGTGCTCAAAGTGCATTAAATGCTACAGCAGACATTCCTATCGTGTTTACATCGGTAACAGACCCGATTGGCGCCGAGTTAGTTCCTTCTATGGATGAAGCAGGAGGAAACATTACAGGTACAACAGATAATCATCCGGATGCGATTCCGAATACTGTTCAATTCATTGATGAGCAGACAGAAGCGAAGAAAATCGGCATGGTTTACAATGCTGGTGAACAGAACTCTGTCGCACAAGTTGAAATGGTGAAACAGGCTACAGAAGGTACCGACTTAGAAATAGTAGAGGCGTCTGTATCCAACTCCGCTGAAGTACAACAAGCTACAGAATCTCTTGTAGGACGAGCAGATGTATTTTACATTATTACCGATAATACCGTCGTCTCTGCATTAGAGTCTGTTATTGGTGTTGCAAATGATCAAGGGATTCCTCTCTTTGTAGGAGAACTTGATTCTGTGGAACGTGGTGGATTAGCTGCTTATGGATTTGATTACTATGATATAGGTTATCAAGCTGGGGAGATGGCGGCATCTGTATTAAAAGGGGAAAAAGAGATAGCGGAAATAGCGCCACAATACCCAAATGACTTAAAGCTCGTTATGAATCAACAAGCAGCTAAAGACATGGGAGTAGAAATAAAAGATGAATGGAAGAGCTTGGCTGAGTTTATAGAATAGAAAAATGTGAAAGTGGTTCAGTGGTTACAGAAGTAAAAATGCAATCACTGAGCCTTGTTTCGAGTTTTCTTGTCTACTTGAGTAAGGGGGAGTTCGGGTGGCTTTAGCTTTGTTTAGTGCATTTGAATCAGGTGTAATATACGCTATTATGGCACTCGGTGTTTATTTATCCTTTCGTGTACTTGATTTTCCGGATTTAACGGTTGATGGCAGTTTTGTGACTGGTGCTGCTGTTGCCGCTGTGATGATTCTTCAAGGGTACAATCCATTTCTCGCTTCTACCGTTGCTTTACTAGCTGGATTTGTCGCGGGTTGCCTTACAGGAATTTTACACACAAAAGGTGGGATAAATCCACTGTTGTCTGGCATTTTAATGATGATTGCGTTGTACTCGATTAACCTTCGAATTATGGGGAAATCAAACATTCCACTACTTAATCAACAAACGGCTTTAGATCAAGTAGAGGCGGTTTGGTCAAATGTGGCCGTTTTATCCTCATGGGGAGTCGTCATTTTTATGCTGCTCGTTACGTTAAGTTTCAAGTTGCTATTGGACTGGTTTCTAAAAACAGAGGTAGGGTTAGCCGTTCGTGCAACAGGAAACAATCCGAAAATGATTCGTAGTTTTGCTGCGCATACTGATTGGTTAATCATACTAGGGCTCGGTGTTTCCAATGCTTTTGTTGCTTTTTCCGGAGCTTTCATCGCACAGCTGTCTTCATTTGCGGATGTTGGTATGGGAATAGGGATGATTATTATCGGTCTTGCATCGGTCATTATTGGAGAAGCGTTATTTGGCTCCAAAACGATTGGACGAACAACACTTGCTGTCATCGGCGGGGCAATCGTTTATCGCATCGTCGTAAGTATTGCGTTACGAATAGAGTTTCTCGATGCAGGAGATATGAAGTTAATTACAGCGATTATCGTTATTATTGCTTTAATTGTTCCGAAAGTAATGGATGATCATAAAGTTCGAAAAATGAAAAAGAAACGAAATGCACAAAGGTTAGCAAATTTGCAATCGCTGTCGGAAGAAAAGGAGGAGCACCATGCTTCATCTTGAACACATACACAAAGTATTTAATGAAGGCACCCCAGACGAGAAGATTGCTTTAAATCAGGCCAATCTTACGTTACATAAAGGTGATTTTGTAACGATTATTGGTAGTAACGGTGCGGGAAAATCGACGTTAATGAATATTATTTCTGGCGTGCATTCACCTGATATGGGGAAAGTCGTTATTGATAATCGTGAAGTAACGGTTTTACCGGAATATAGACGTGCCCGATATATAGGAAGGGTGTTTCAAGATCCAATGGCAGGAACAGCACCGTCTATGACAATTGAAGAGAACTTATCCATCGCTTATTGTAGAAGTAAAAGAAGAACGTTTAAAAAAGGAGTAACGAAGAGGAGAAGAGATTTTTTCCAAGAGGCATTACAAACGCTTCATCTCGGTTTGGAAAATCGTTTAAATGCTAAAGTTGGACTGTTATCTGGAGGGGAAAGGCAAGCTTTATCGTTGTTAATGGCGACGTTTACAGAACCTGCTATTCTATTGCTAGATGAACATACTGCAGCATTAGATCCTGCACGTGCTGCGCTTATTACGAATTTAACGAAAGAAATTGTCGCAACAAAAGAGTTAACTACCTTAATGGTTACCCATAACATGCAGCAAGCGTTAGATTTAGGGAATAAACTATTGATGATGGATAAAGGTGGTATTATTCGGGAGTACGATGAACAGGAAAAGAGAAATTTAACAGTAGATAAATTGTTAGACGAATTTCAGAAGATAAAAGGAGAGCAGTTGGTAAATGACAGAGCTTTGCTTTCTTAAATAAAGGAGGAGAAGAATGAAGTCAGGAATGCATATAGGGCAAACAGCGACCATTACGGCAAGGGTGACACCAGAAATGTTTGCCCAGTTTGAAGGAAAAGTCGTTCATGAAGCTTATTCAACAGTTGCCATGGTGTATCACATGGAATGGGCAGCAAGGCAAATAATCTTACCATATTTAGAAGCTGATGAAGAAGGAATTGGTGCTGCTGTTCAAGTGAAACATGTTGCACCAACAGCAGTTGAAACAGACATACAAGTAACGGCGACATTGACAGAATTAAGGAATCATTTAGTTATTACAGAAGTAGAAGCCAAGAATAATAAAGGGATTATAGGTAAAGGAGAAGTCACCCAAGCAATCGTGCCAAAAGAAGTCATCAAGGAGAAAATAAAGCTAAGCGAAATGACACAACCCTAATTGTAAACGCTTCCATATATAAGCGTTTCCATCGTTGAAGGAGGAATGACATTGGAACAACAATTTCCAATCAAGCAGTTGTTAAATGAAAAGGGAGAAGTCACCGAAGTTTTACAGAATGAATTGCTAAACGATGCTTTCATTCGCTTATTGTATTACCACTTAATTCGGTCTAGAACGTTTGACCGTAAATGTGTTAGCTTGCAGCGTCAAGGTCGAATTGGCACGTATGCACCATTTGAAGGACAAGAAGCAGCGCAAGTAGGGAGTGCGATGGCGCTTGAGCAAAATGATTGGCTTTTTCCGACATATCGTGATCATGCTGCAACGATGACGTTCGGACATGACTTAACAACAATTTTATTATATTGGAACGGACGAAATGAAAGCTGTATACCGCCAGAGGGGAAGCGTATAATTCCTCCAGCTGTACCGATTGCAACCCAGCTTCCACATGCAACTGGCACGGCAATCGCTGAACAGAAGAAAGGAACGAATCATGCTGTCATCGCTTATTTTGGTGATGGTGCGACTTCAGAAGGTGATTTTCATGAAGGGTTAAATATCGCAAGTGTATTTCAAGCGCCTGTTGTATTTTTTAACCAAAATAATCAATATGCCATTTCGGTACCGATAGAAAAACAAATGAAATCAAAAACTATTGCTCAAAAAGCAATGGCTTATGATATGCCGTCTGTTCGCATTGATGGAAATGATGTGTTCTCTGTATACAGGGAAACAAAGAAAGCACTCGACCGCGCACGTAACGGAGAGGGACCGACATTAATCGAGGCAGTTACATGGCGGTACGGAGCGCATACGACTGCCGATGATCCAACGAAATATCGAAACCAAGAAGATAGTGAAAACAGGAGGAAAGCGTATGATCCTATTCTTCGTTTAGAGAAATATATGTTGGCTAATGCTATATGTCAACAAGAAGAAATGGAGCAAATGAAGCAAGAAGTTATAATTGAAGTGGAGCAAGCTGTAGAACAAATGGAGCAAGTACCTCCCGTAAGTGTGGATGATATTTTTGACTATGTTTTCGCTGAATCAATTTGGCCTATCGAAGAGCAAAAAAGAGTTTACTATGCTTCAGTAGGGAAAGGAGAGAAAGCATGAGTACAACGGTAAAAACGAATACGCTCACATTTGTCCAAGCCATTACAGACGCGATGAAATCATTATTAGAACAGCATGAAGAAGTTATTGTATTAGGGGAGGATGTCGGAGTAAATGGCGGGGTATTTCGAGCGACGGATGGTTTGCAGCAACAATTTGGTACGGATCGTGTTATGGATACGCCATTAAGTGAAGCTGGATTTACTGGTGCGGCGATAGGAATGGCGATTAATGGATTGAAACCAATTGTAGAAATTCAATTTTTAGGGTTTATTTACCCAGCTTACGAGCAGATTATGACGCACGCTTCTCGTATTCGTGCTAGAACGATGGGGCATTATTCCGTACCAATGGTGATTCGCGCGCCATATGGTGCTGGTGTGCGCGCTCCGGAGATACATTCCGATTCAGTAGAAGCTTTGTTTACACATATGCCAGGTATAAAAGTAGTTTGTCCGTCAACGCCTTACGATGCGAAAGGATTATTAATAGCTAGTGTACTAGATCCTGATCCTGTCCTTTTCCTAGAACCAATGAAAATTTATCGGGCTGGAAAAGAGGAAGTACCAGAAGATGAGTATTCAGTCGAAATCGGTAAGGGAAAGGTTGTTCAAGAAGGAGAAGATGTAACCGTTATCGCTTGGGGAGCTATGGTGCCTGTTGCCATGGAAGCCGCTAATAAAATGACCGCACGTGGGGTTACTTGTGAAGTGATTGATTTACGCACGCTATACCCACTAGATCGTGACATCATCCAGCAATCGGTACAGAAAACAGGTCGTACCGTCATCGTTCATGAAGCACATCGTACGAGTGGAGTAGGAAACGATGTCATGTCAATCATTAATGACTACGCTTTCCTTTATCAAAAAGCACCAGTGCAACGAGTAACAGGATTTGATACGCCTGTACCGTTTTTTGCATATGAGGACTATTTCTTACCATCTTCAGACCAAGTCATACACGCCATTGAAAAAGTGATGAACTTTTAAAGAAAGGAGCATATTGTATGGAAGTGAAATTGCATGATATAGGGGAAGGAATGACAGAAGCAGAAATCGTTCATTATTTCGTACAACCCGGCGATGCAGTAGTAGTCGATCAACCGTTAGTAGAAGTGCAAACCGATAAAATGACGGCAGAATTACCAGCACCAGCCAATGGAACAATTGAAGATGTGCTCGTTAAGGTTGGTGAAACGATAAAAGTAGGCACAACTGTATTATCCATGATCACCACTTCACAGCCCACATCAGCAGTATCGGAAGAGAAAGAATCGACCATAGAACAACAATGGCAAGCGAAAACTTTCCGTATAGAAAAGCGCAAACAACCGATTTTAGCATCCCCATATACGAGAAAAATGGCTCGCGAACAAGGTGTCAACATTGAAGAAATAAAAGGCACGGGTCCTGCTGGTAGAATTGTCGATGAAGATGTGTATGCATATGTTCAAAAAGAGAAAGAGTCGTTATTACAAGAAAATTCGCCCACACAACAAGTGATGAAACAAGAGAAAGAAATCCACATCATCCCATTCAAAGGTCGCCGCAAACAAATCGCTAAGAAAATGAAACAATCGCTACATACGATTGCTCATTGTAGTCACTTTGAAGAGGTTGATGTTACAAATGTACTGCAATGGAAGGAACAAAGTAAACAAGCAGGTAAAAATGTATCGCTTACGGCTTACTTTGTAAAAGCAGTTTCTTTAGCGCTGAAGGATTACCCTATTTTTAACGCTACATTAAATGAAGAAAAAGAACAAATAGAAGTGCAAACCTCTCATCATATCGGCTTAGCAACGAACACAGAGGAAGGGGTAATTGTACCTGTTTTAAAGCATGTGGAACATAAATCGCTGCTAACTATTCAGGCGGAAATGAGAGCTTTAACAGAAAAGGCACTTCATCATACGTTATCCAGAGAAGAAATCACAGGGGGTTCCTTTACCATTAGCAATGTAGGTCCTTTACAAGGTAGTATTGGTGCTACTCCAATCATTCACCATCCTCAAACAGGAATCATGGCTTTTCATAAAACGAAGAAGCGCCCTGCCGTAGTCGAAGATGAGATTGTGATTCGCTCCATGATGAATGTGTCTATGACATTCGATCACCGCGTTGCAGATGGTGCCACTGCAGTACAATTTACGAATCGGCTCGTTGAACTAATTGAGCATCCGAATTTATTGACATTGGAGCTGGTATAGATGGTTGTAGGTGAAATCGCCGAACAGAAAGACGTTGTCGTTATCGGAGGTGGTCCAGGAGGCTATCATGCTGCGATTGAAGCAGCACAAAAAGGGTTTACGGTTACACTCATTGAAAAGGAAAAGCTCGGTGGCGTATGTTTACATGACGGTTGTATCCCATCTAAAGTATTTACTACCGCAGCTAGAAAAAAAGAAGAAATATTACGATTTCATGCTTTCGGAATCGACCATGGTGAGGTTACGTTTCAACTTTCAAAGCTTCAACAACATAAACGAAAGGTCATTGAACAGCTGCAGAAAGGCGTAGAAGCTTTATGTAAAACGAATAAAATCGAGATTGTTCATGGCAACGCCTCTTTCTTATCAGCAGATCGGATTGGCGTTGATAACGGTCATCAATTTGACGTGTTTCATTTTAATCATGCCATTGTCGCTACAGGAAGCACACCGATTCATCGTAGCGGTGTATCATTTGATGATGAGAAGGTGGTTCATGACGGCTCTATCTTTTTATTATCAGAAATCCCAGAACATCTAGTAGTATACGGAAGTCATTCTATTGCAATCGAAGTGGCGATGAGTTATCGACAATTTGGCTCTATGGTTACCCTTATAATGGCGGACGATAAAAATACCTTGCCTTATGATACAACGATTACTCGTGAACTCTTGCGGCAGTTTAAAAAGCAACAAATAAAAGTCTATACAGGCGTAAAAGAATTTAGAGTAAATAAAGAAGCTTCTCATATAACTGCAATGTTTCAACATAAAGGGGAACAAGACACACTTGACTGTACTCACGTTTATGTAGCATCGGACTATGTGCCCAATGTAAAGGAGCTAGGGCTAAGTCGATTAGGGATACAACAAGGAAGCAATGGGTATATCGCCGTAGATGCGCACATGAGAACGAGCCTGCCATCCATTTATGCGATTGGTGATGTTACAGAAGGACCACGTTTAGCAGTAAAAGCAATAAAGCAAGCAGAAGTTGTTGCAGCAACTATTGCTGGAGAGCCTTCAGAATTTGATCCAACATTTATTCCAGAAGTCATTCATAGCATTCCGCCAATTGCCACTGTTGGTAAAACAGAACAACAAGCGGTAGAAGAGCAATTCGATGTGAAAATTGGTCACTTTTCTTACGGAGCTAATGGGTATGCGACTATCCAAGGGAAGAAAGATGGATTCATCAAACTTGTAATCAACCAAAATAATGATGTTGTGTTAGGTTTTCATGCAATCGGTGAAGGTGCAGTAGAACTAGTTTCTACTGGTACACTTGCATTAGAAATGGCAGCTCGAGTGGAAGACTTGACGTTCCCTCATTATCCGCACCCAGCATTTAGCGAAGCACTTAGTGGGATGGAATTTTCAGCAGTAAAAGGGAAAGTACGCTTAATTTGACCCAGAAAAGAATAAGCTAGCGCACCTTCGATAGGTGCGCTAGCTTCGATTAGCTTACTCCAGATAATACTTGTTGTAACTCAAAGCTACGAACTTTTCTCGGTAGAAAACTACGAATCTCTTCTTCATTAAACCCTACTTGCATCCTTTTTTCATCCATAATGATAGGCCTCTTTAAAATGCTAGGATTGTCTTGGATGATGGTATATAACTCTCTCATTGTTAAGTCATCAATGTTGGTATTTAACGATTGGTACACTTTAGAACGTTCAGAAATAATCTCTTTCGTACCATCTTCTGTCATGCGGATAATATCTTTAATCTCCTCCACGCTAAGTGGTTGTGAGAATATATTTCGTTCTATATAAGGTAATTGTTGTTCATCTAACCAAGCTTTTGCTTTACGACAAGAGGTACAGCTAGGGGATAAATATAATGTAATCATGGTACTGCCTCCTCCAAATAATCTTTATTTATTTATAATCATTATAACAACTATTTATCTTAAGTTCAAGATAATCTCATAGATAAATGAAAAAAGTGCCTCATGAAAGAGACACACACTAGGAAGCAAACAGAGCAGGAATCCCCTCTGTTAAACTGTATATTCCCATGGTTGCCATAATGATGACGATAAAAGCACCGAATATCGTTAACCAACGAGGGTGTTTATAGTCGCCAACAATACGCGTTTTGTGAGCGGCAATAATCATCACACCTAAAGAAATAGGTAAGATAAGACCGTTTAGTGATCCTACTAAAATAAGAATCTTCACTGGCTCCCCAACAAGTACAAACACGAGTGTTGAAATAGCTATGAAGCTTACAATGACTAGTTTTTGATTGGATTCAATTTTTTTACTAAATGTTTTAATGAAAGATACAGAAGTGTAGGCGGCACCGACAACAGAAGTGACGGCAGCAGACCACATAACGACGCCGAAAATTTTATATCCAATTGGTCCAGCCGCTGCTTCAAATACAGAAGCGGGTGGATTCGCTGGGTCAAGTGCAATTCCTTGAGCGACGACACCTAATGCTGCAAGAAATAGAAAAATCCGCATAATGGAAGCTATTCCAATGGCGGAAATAGCGCTTCGATTAACATAGTTTAGTGACTCTTTCCCTTTAATTCCTGCATCTAATAAGCGGTGACCACCGGCAAATGTAATGTAGCCTCCAACTGTACCACCAACTAATGTAACGATAGCTAAGTAATCGATTGTATCTGGATTAAATGTTTTGACTACGGCTTCACCGATAGGAGGTTGTGCAGTAAACATGACATACACCGTCAAGCCAATCATTATAAACCCGAGAAATTGGGCGAAACGGTCCATAAGTTTACCAGCTTCCCGAACAAGAAAAATACCAATGGCAACCATACCACTTAAGAGCGCACCTAACTCCGGGGAAACTCCAAATAGCACATTCGTTCCCAAACCGGCACCAGCAATGTTTCCGATATTAAATGCTAAACCACCCGCAACGATTAAAGCAGACAGGAAGAACCCTAATCCTGGCAATAGACTGTTTGCGATGTCTTGAGCGGGCTTTCCGCTGACGGTAATGATACGCCAAATATTCAATTGGGCGCCAATGTCGATAATGATAGATATGAGAATGACAAATCCAAAACTAGCTGCGAGCTGTTCTGTGAAATGTGTCGTTTGTGTTAAAAATCCAGGGCCGATAGCAGAGGTAGCCATTAAGAAAGCGGCTCCTAGTAAGAGTCTTAGTCTAGATTGCTTCTCCATGTTGTTCCACTCCTTAAACGATGGTATGTATGTGTTCTATTTTTATTGAAGCACTTTGTAACGCCCCATGTATGTGTTTGGCAAAGGATAAAGCTTGTTCCCCATCACCGTGAATACACACTGTGTCGGCTTGAATAGCTATATCGACTTGTTGTAATGTATGGACTTGTTGTTGTTTCACCATCCGTATCACTTGTTGAACAGCTTGATTGTGATCTGTAATAAGTGCATTCGATTGACGTCTGGAAGTTAACGTGCCATCTTCCTGATATGTGCGATCTGAGAATACTTCACTCGCTGTGCGCAATCCGTTTTGTTTTCCCGCTTCGTATAAAGCACTACCCGCTAATCCGAACAAAATGAGCTCAGAATCAACATCAGTGACTGCTTGTGTGATTGCTTGTGCCAAATCTTTGTTGCGAGCAGCCATGTTATATAACGCTCCGTGTGGCTTAACGTGCTGCAATGTCCCACCTTGTGTTTGGACGAATGCTTGTAATGCCCCGATTTGATACACGACAATGTCGTATGCTTCTGCTGGAGTAATATCCATATTCCGGCGACCAAAACCGACAAGATCGTTTAATCCTGGATGAGCTCCAATAGCTACGTTATGCTCTAACGCCAGTTCTACTGTTTTCTTCATGGTGGATGCATCTCCCGCATGGAATCCACATGCAATATTGGCTGAAGTGATATAGGGAAGAATTTCTTCATCACGACCTTTCGTGTAAGTGCCGAAGCTTTCTCCCATATCACAATTAATATCTAGCTTATACATTCGTGTTCCTCCTTAACGTATACGTGATTGATATTGAAGGGTAATGGCTCTAGTTAAATGTTTAATGGCTCTTTCTCGATCCATGTATAATCGTTGCGCTTCTTCTAATGTGATTTCATGAAATGTGATGGTTGCTCCAGGTTTTAGTTGAGCGAATATTGGTAAATCAACGCTAGCAATTTGAGCAATCCGCGGGTAGCCACCGGTTGTTTGCCGGTCCGCTAACAATACAATAGGTTCTCCGTTTGATGGCACTTGAATGGTACCAAACACGACCGCTTCTGAAAGCATGCTTTGTTCTTCGGCTAGTGGAAGTGTCGGTCCGTTTAAACGATAGCCCATCCGATCCGATTGACTACTTATAGTAAACGGTTCATTAAAAAAAGCTTGTTGACTCTTTTTGCTGAATAAATGGTATTCATGACTAATCATCACTCGAACTGGTTGATTGTTTTGAACTTTCGTCCGAAAAGCGTGTGTAACCGACCATGGTAACGATATAAAGGATTTATTCTTTATTTCATCAATGTATAGTTGTAAATAAGAGGCTGGTGTTCCAATTGGAAGTCTGTCACCAGCACGTAAACCTCTACCGTCTTTTCCACCTATTCCAGCGCGTAAATAGGTAGACCGACTGCCCATCACAACGTCAACTTGGATCCCGCCAGCTACTGCTAGATAGCACCGACAGCCGTTTTTTGCTTGACCGAACGTTAATACGCTACCTTTGCGCACAATAACCGGACACCATTGTTTTACTCGATGTCCGTCGATAGAAGGATTGAATTCGCCTCCACAAAGGGAGATAAGTGCATCTTGTTCAAATTCGAGCTTAGGGCCGGCAATCGTAGCTTCGATGGTTGCACAATCTTCGCTGTTGCCAACTAATAAATTGGCGATACGATGAGCCGTTTGATCCATCGCTCCACTTACAATGATGCCTTGTTTCTGAAACCCATATCTTCCTTTATCCTGAATAGTCGTTAACATACCAGGTTTATGTATCAATATCACTTACTTTTCCTCCTTATACGATTCATAAGCTTGTCGTGTAATAGGCTTAAAAACAATTGTATCCCCAGCTTGAAGGAGGGTAGGTGATGTAGAATTTGGATCAAAAAGGGATAATGGCGTTTGCCCGATTAACTGCCAACCACCAGGAGTGGCAATAGGGTACACTCCTGTTTGTTTACCAGCAATGCCAACAGAGCCTGCTGGAATTTCTAGTCGAGGGGATTGCTTTCTCGGAGTAGCGATTCTCTCCGACATCCCTCCGACATATGGAAAGCCTGGTGCAAAACCAATCATATAGACCGTATACGTTCCTTGTGAATGAATATGAACCACTTCTTCTTCTGTTAAATGATTTACTTTAGCCACATATGCTAAGTCAGGACCGTATTCACCACCGTAACATACGGGGATTTCTACTGTTCGACTTCGTGTTACCTTACTTCCTTTAACCGTACGCAATAACCTTATGAGTTGCTTTGAAACTATTTCATACGGGGATTCGTGAGCATTTACATAAGGTGTTTTCATAGGGTCATATAAGACTGTTACCTTCGTAAACGCTGGAATATGTTCGATTAGCCATTCAAATGATTGCTGCTCTATAGCATGACTAACGCATTGTACGTTTCTATGAACCGTTTCGTTGATGTCGTCTCCTAGTTCGATTACAATTGCGTGATCACCAAGCGGAGAGAGATGAAAGTACATCCGATCATCCTCCTTCGTGGATTAGAATGTTTGTTAAAATATTTTATAATTTCATATAATAACGGAAGCTGTAAGGGATTTCAATTAGCCATATATTTAGAAAATTGTCAATAGCATTAAAAAAAAAGACCGCATCCTTTCATAGATGAGGTCCGACTAGATGGTTATTTTTTTGTGAAACCTTCTTGTTGTAAATAGTCTAGAGCTTCCTTGTAAGTAGTGAATGTACCGTCTAACATGTCCCCAGCATATACGTTAAACAGCCCAAAATCATACACTAAGGTTAACGTTTGTTGAGATTCATTGACGAACTGTTCTTCTAAACCGTTATATTCTCTTTCCTCTGGTAACATCGATAAAGAATCTATCGATTGCTTAATAATTTTATTCAACTGCTCTTCAGAAAAATCGCGAATGTTTACCATGCCGCGTTGATCTGTTTCATAGCCTTCAATATAAGCGGCATACACAAAACCATTTCCGTTCGGGTGTAGATGATAGACAACATTTTTCTTATCCATTACACTTTCGTTATAATGGAAATTAACTCTGCCTAAAGAAACATTTTGACGTGTTAATTCAGGGAAAGATTGGATAATCGTTAATTTTTGTTCGAAAGTTAGCATAAGTCCTCCAAAATTCATTTATTTTCACGACTTGTATTATACCATTGTGAGAGAGGACTACAAAATAGGATCATCCGAAGATAAAAGAGAGGAGACTTTCTATTGAAAAAGGCAATATTAAAAGACATACCGAAGCCGGCCATTGGTATTATTATAGGTGGTTTTCTTATCATTGGACTATCCTTTCAATTATTTCTAGAACTATCAGAAAAACTTGTAGAGAATGGTACGTTTTATATTGATACTTTTATGAAAAATATCGTTGAAGGAATTCAATCTCCTTGGATGACTTCTATATTTCGCGTCATAACAAGTGCTGGCGCTGTTAAGTGGATGACAATAGCTTCCATCTTATTATTCGTCTACATTGTATTATTTTCAAAAAGAAGTAATTGGGTTGCGATTTATTTAGCAATCAGTATGCTCGGCATTAGCTTGCTTACAACGCTCTTAAAGTATGGTTTTGGTCGCACGAGGCCGTCTGTGCTGGAACAATACGATGGTACTGGCTTTAGCTTTCCGAGCGGGCATACAACAGGCTCTGTCGTGTTCTATGGATTCATGATGTATATCATTTTCCGTTCGAATAGCACAACATCTGTTAAAAGAATCATCTGCGGTTTACTCACGTTCATTATTCTGTCCGTTGCTTTTAGTAGAGTGTATCTAGGCGTTCACTACTTTACAGACATACTAGCAGGATTATCCTTAGGTATGGCGTGGCTCTTAGTTTGTATATTTGCATTGGAATTTACACTGTGGAGAAAAAAGCGTAAACAAGTCTAACACATAATATAGTAGTATATCTTTTCGTTAACGTCGTGTTTGATAAAGGATAGATTGAGAACAATATAAAGTACATATGTTATGCTGTTGAACCATAGAGGCCGGAGGTAATCAATCTCTGACCTCTATGGCATATCAACAAGAGGGGATTGCTATAAGTGCTATGACCTTATAAGATCTCGGTAATTTACTAATTCAAAAACTTCATGCTGCTCGTATAGCGAATTTACTTCTTTATTTGTTAACATCGCTAGCTCATCTACTCTTGGGTATGTAAAGGAAGACCCGTTAAGTACGGCTTTATCTAAATAAGCAGGATGTGCCATGATCTCAATAGAGGTAGCGCTTTCATGATGTTTGGCAAGACTAGCTGGATCCTTGAGCGTATCTACTTTTAATTCGAACGCATCGGTTGTCAACAGATGCTCGTCTTTTTGATAACCGTCCGGAAACATACGTCTTACTGGTAAATCGTATTCCTTAGCTAATGCACTATAAACGTCTATGAGTTTACCATATGTATGTATATGATGATGACTATCTATATGTGTAGGTTCTATGCCGTTTGAATACACTGCCTCTATTTGGGCTTTCCATTCTTCATACACTTCTTGTAAATCAACGTCAAAAAAACCTAAGTAATACTTTAATTGACGAAAACGTCCATACTCATCCGTAATTGTCTGCTTTTTTGGTGAAATGGGGGAGCCTGCCGTTAACGTTAAATGAACCCCTATACCTAGTGAAGGGGTTTCTTTAGCTAATGCATAGGCTTGCTCAGCCCCTGGCATATTCGCCATTAGTGTGGTAGAAGTTAATAATCCTTGTTGAAAAGCATCGATAATTCCGTAGTTTACGCCACGTGAATACCCAAAATCATCCGCATTAATAATAAGTTTCTTCATTATCAATTCCTCCTACTGATAGTTTCGTTCTATAAAGAATTCGACCTTATCCCCACGAAAATAAGCTTCTGAATATTCTACTATTTCATCCGTGGTTAGAAATGTTTTTGTCGTAATTTGAAAGCACGGTGCTCCAGAAGACAGATTTAAATGATGAGCAATTTCCTCATCTGGGATAATAATTTTTAGTTGCTCTTCCGTTCGTTTAATTGTATTTCCTTGTTGTTCTATTGTTCCATATAAGGATTTGTGTACCATTTCCTTTGTCAATGTTGGTACTAAATCTGCCCGAACATAGGCAATTTCAAATTGAAGCACTTCGTTGTCTGCATACCTCGTTCGCTTTAC
This sequence comes from Pontibacillus litoralis JSM 072002, assembly GCF_000775615.1. Taxonomy (GTDB): domain Bacteria; phylum Bacillota; class Bacilli; order Bacillales; family BH030062; genus Pontibacillus; species Pontibacillus litoralis. The sequence goes on along the minus strand of NZ_AVPG01000010.1, from coordinate 38,816 downwards.
CTCATGCACGTCGTAATCTGAATGCTTCTTCATCGTTTGTTGAAGTTTCTCACTCGGTTGCATCGTAATTAATTCATTCACTTCGATTTTCGGCTTCAATCCTTGGGAAGCTAACTGTTCCGCAAATCGGTTTTGACTAGCACTAAGGCTCTGTCTCACCTTTCCTTTTGCCACGAATGTTCCTTTTCCTTGTTTACGGAAAATGTAACCTTCCATAATTAGATGATTTAAAGCTGTTCGTATCGTTGTTCTACTTACATCGTAAATAGAACAAAACTCCGCTTCTGTCGGTAAATTTCTCCCGGGTCGATACGTACCATTTTCAATTTTTTCAATAATGTCTCTTTTTACTTTACTGTGTAATTGTTTTTTTTGTGTCATGATCTTTCTCCTTCATAAGGATGTTTGTTTATTTAAGCTTATCATGTTTCGGAAAAATAAGAAATATATTTGTTATGACAATTTGGTATAGACTATATTGTGATAATCTGTTAATATAAATGCAAGAAAACGTTTTCAACACATGGTAGAGGAGGAGAGTTATGGCTTTGAAGGTAGTGATTATCGGAGGTGGATCAAGCTATACACCAGAGATAATGGAAGGTTTTCTAAAGAGGTATGAGCAATTTCCAGTGACAGACATCGTACTCGTTGATGTTAAGGCTGGAGAGGAAAAGGTGAAGATTGTTACAGCTCTTGCGAAACGAATGGTTTTAAAAGCGGGGAAAGATATTCGAGTATCGTACACCTTTAATCGAAAAGAGGCGTTACAAGGCGCGGATTTTGTAACGACACAAATTCGTGTTGGTGGTTTGCAAGCGAGGGCGTATGATGAGCGAATACCGTTAAAGCACGGCATGATAGGACAGGAAACGAATGGTGCAGGCGGCATTATGAAAGCGTTTCGTACAATTCCGGTTATGCTTGAAATTGCACAAGAAATGCATGAAATTTGTCCTGATGCATGGTTAATTAACTTTACGAATCCAGCAGGTATTGTGACAGAAGCTGTTATGAATCATAGTCCATTTAAAAATGTGATAGGAGTTTGTAACATTCCATTTAATATGCGGAGTGGGGTAGGGGAGTTATTCCAGGTTCCAGCTGAGCGAGTGATGATTGAATTTGTCGGGTTGAATCATTTTGTGTTTGGAAGAAAGGTGTATATTGATGGTGTCGATCGAACAGCAGAAGCGATGCATCATCTAATTTATGATGACGTGGATTATTCACCCGCTAATATCGTCGCATTACCGTGGAATAAGCAATTTTTAAAAACATTGAATATGCTTCCAAATCCGTATCATCAGTATTATTTCCAGCATGAACAAGTGTTGAAGAAAGACGTAGAAGCTTATCAAACGAATGTTACGCGCGCGGAAGTTGTGATGGAAGTAGAGGAAGCATTGTTTAAAAAATATCAATCTCCTAATCTGGATGTCAAACCAGAGGAATTAGAACAAAGAGGCGGAGCGTATTATAGTGAAGCAGCTTGTAATGTGATGACATCCATTTACAACAACAGCATGGATGTCCAAACTGTAAACACGCTAAATAACGGCACAATAACGGATTTACCAGCAGATTGTGTCATTGAAGTGAACAGTGTTATTACAGCTAGTGGACCAATGCCACTCTCGATTGGCAATCTTCCAGCGGTTATTAGTGGAGCAATCGTTCAGATGAAACAATATGAAAGACTTGTTGTGGAGGCAGCTGTGACAGGTGATTACAGTAAAGCTTATGCGGCAATGATAATGAATCCGTTAGTGACTTCAGATGATAAGGCACAAGTTGTATTAGATGAGTTATTGCACGTTCATCAATCTAATTTACCCCAATTTTCGAAGGAGGTAGTGAAACAATGAGCCAAAACGGTTTCATGCAATTCATTGATACGAAAGTCATGCCAGTAGCAGGTAGAATTGGTTCTCAAAGGCACTTAGTCGCAATTCGCGATGGGTTTGTCGCCATTATGCCACTCATTATTATTGGATCATTGGCAGTATTGATTAACAACTTTCCGATACCTGAATTCCAAGACTTTATGACCGCTGTATTCGGAGAGAATTGGAAATCAGTTGGCGGCGTGATTTGGAACGGTTCTTTTGCGATATTAAGTTTACTCGTTGTTGCCGCTATAGCCTATCATTTAGCTGAGTCCTATGAAGCTGATGGGTTATCTGCTGCTTTAATTAGTGCAGGGACGTTTGTCGTACTAACCCCAGTTACAGAAGACTTCGGATTAGCGATGACTTGGCTAGGAGCTCAAGGTTTATTTGTCGCCGTCATTACTGCTTTAATCTCAGCTGAACTCTTCCGTCTGTTCTACAACTCAGACAAGTTGAAAATTAAAATGCCAGAAGGGGTACCAACAGGAGTAACGAAATCATTTAATGCATTACTCCCGGCAGCCGTTATTTTAACGTTGGCTGGTTTCTTTAACGCATTTGTTGTCAATGTTACTGGAGTTAGTATTCATGAATGGGTATATGCCACGATTCAAGAACCTTTACAAGGATTTTCGAATACGATTGGATCAGCTATTGTCTTTGTCTTTTTAAATCAAGTCCTATGGTTCTTCGGTTTACATGGCACGAATATACTTGGCCCAATTATGGAATCTATCTATTTACCATTAATAGAAGAAAACCAAGCATTATTTGCTAGCGGAGTGAGCGCGCATGAGGTACCATATATTGTAACGAAACCATTCTTCGATGCGTATGTCTTTATGGGAGGGTCTGGTGCTACGTTAGCATTAATCTTTGCTATTTTCTTAGTCGTCAAAGCAAAGCATTATCGTACCGTAGGAAAGCTTTCTTTAGCACCTGGAGCGTTTAACATAAATGAACCGATGATTTTCGGTTTACCAGTTGTGTTAAACCCGGTTATGTTCGTTCCGTTTATTATCATTCCTCTGCTAATGACAGCGAATGCTTATTTTGCTATCTATTTCGGATTGGTGCCAAAAACGGTCGCCATTTTACCTTGGACAACACCACCAATTATAAGCGGTTACCTAGTGTCGGGAGGGTCCTTCACCGGTGTCGTTTTACAATTAGTGAATTTAACAATGGCCACTTTGATTTATATACCGTTTATTAAACTAGCAGAACGTGCAAGTATAAAAAAGCTGGAAGAACAAAAAGCGGCGCAAGTTACATCTGACGCCCAAGGTTGGAGGGACGCATAATGAACGACACGATAAATATCGAACAAGTTTCCTTTGAAATTATTTTGCACGCTGGCAATGCACGATCTTCAGCGATGGAAGCACTACAAATTGTAAAGCAAAACGATTACGATGGAGCCATGCAAAAAATTGAAGAAGCAGAGACAGAGCTTCATAAAGCACATAAGGCACAAACGCAATTACTTCAGCAAGAAGCTCAAGGAGAAGGGAAAGCGCCAACCGTGTTGTTAGTTCACGCTCAAGATCATTTGATGACTGCTATGACGCTGAAAGATATGGCGAAAGAGATGATTGATTTATACAAAGAAGTTAGGGGAGGAAATTAAGATGAAAATAGCACTTGTTTGTTCAGCAGGAATGTCTACTAGTATGCTCGTACAAAAAATGCGTGAAGCAGCTGCAGCTCAAGGATTAGAGGCTCATATTGATGCCTATGCTCAAGCCGATTTAAAAAACCATATGGAAGATGTAGACGTTATTTTAGTCGGACCACAAGTTCGCTACTTGAAAGGACAAATAGCGAAAAAAGCTGAGCCATACAATACACCAGTAGAAGTAATAGATCAAATGGCATATGGAACGATGAATGGGGAAAAAGTGTTAGCCCAAGCTGTTGCATTAACGAAATAAACCTTTCATCATTGAAAATAACAATAAATAACAAACAAGTCAAACACCTATTTTACCGGGGGTTTGACTTGTTTATATGAACTACTTCGCAATAACCTTTACTGCATAATGATGTCAAAATCTTCATGTGTAGGAACTTCTTCTGTGTAGGCAATCCAATACGTATACTGCTTTGATATATCATCTGTAAATTCCTCTAAATAAGTTACCGCTTTGCTAGTTTCTCCTAACACTTTCACTCCTTTTACATTTGGGGAATCATCAGGCATAATAATCGTAACAGTTGGTCCTTCGTCTCTTGCAAATAACAGTGCATGTCCTATTTCAATACTTATTGACTTAGTGCGATCATTTGGACCTGCATGCCATTGTAATTTTCCATTATTTTCTTTTAAAATGATTAAATCAGGATAATGAGAAGTGCCGTCATAGTTATTTTTAAATATGACGTAAATAAAATCTCCTTTAATGTCATAATCAATAATTTCTTTATTCGGTAAAGTGTTTTCTGTCATTATATTCGTGATTTGTTCTTCTAATGGGGGTCTTTCTGTTACGTTCTCTTCTTTAACTTTCACTTCATTTGAACACCCAAACAATAGGAAAGTTACGAAAAATAATACACCCATTTTCTTCATTGCATTACCTCCTTGTCATGTGATGTTCCCTAACTTTTGATATATCAGCAGCAAGTGAGTAGAGGGGGTGCTCTCTTGCTACTTTAATGGATTACCCATACAATAGTTAATGTAAGTAGCGAACTTTACATAAGCAGGGGGAATAGTAATGTTAATCAAAGTACAACAAGAAGGCAACGTGTATGAGATTGAAGCGGTTAAAGGGAAATCGTTATTAGCTGCTGCATTTGAGCAGGAGGTTCCGTTGGATTATAAGTGTCAAAAAGGGAACTGCACACGTTGTAGAGTTGAATTATTAACTGGACAAGATGCTGTAAATAAGCCAACACCGAAAGAACATACAAAATTAGAAGATGAATTATCGAATGGTTTTCGGTTAGCTTGTCAAACGGTACCATTAAACGTGTAAAGTCTTTCGTCTTGAAGTAATGGATAAATATTAAGGAATAGAGCTCTTTCTTACAACAGTAGGAAAGAGCTTTTTTGTTAAGGTGGGCCTGATTATTCATGTAGTATAGTTGCAGCTACTGTTAGTTTTGGTTTTAACGCAGCGTCTATTAGTCACAATCCTAATCATAATTATGCTTTTACGCGATAAGCAACATTGTGTTTTTTCAACGTTTTATCTGTTCCGAACAAGAAATGTTTCTCCATATTTGGGGAGTACTTTGAATTTATAGTTTTCCGGCCAACTGTTTCGGCTACTTCCCTTAACATACTTGGTGATGCCCCGCAGCATAAGCCGAAATAATTCACTCCGATATTAAAGGCTTCCTTTGCCCATTGTGCAAGTTCGTAACGATTACAATAAAGAGGATCTAAGGAAGTAGGAAATGTCGTTTCGGTTGGCAAATGACAAGCACAACCAATATCAGGTAAGTTGAAGAAAGTAGGGTGTGCTTCTGAAGTACGATATGGAACAGGTAAAGCAGCCACGTATCCAGCGGTTGTCGCTCTAATTTTCTCGATATAGGGCTGCATCGTTTGGGGACCACGGAAACAATTCATGCCAACGACTAACGCGCCATTTTGTTGTAGCAGGTGACAAGCCTCTTCCACTTTATAGCCATCACGTAACTTGTTTTCCCCCATTAACCCGAGCGTAATTACGGCGGGTAACTGTTGTTTTGCAATTTCTTCTAAAGCAATCTGCGCTTCCTCGAAGTAATAAAACGTTTCTCCATTTACAAAATCAACACCTTCTTCCTTACACCATCCCACCATCTCTCTGAATATTTGTCGAACGGTTTGTTTAGCGTGTTCATCAGTTGGGTCAAATAAGTTCGTATTCGAAATGTTCCCAGCTACTAACGCCTCTTCATGAGGGTGCTCCTTTGCTACCTCCTTTGCTAGACGAATCGCTTGACGGTTTAGTGGTTCTAGCAATTGTTCTTTTCCAATAATCCTCATTTTTTCCCTATGAGCATTATACGTAAAAGCAAGAACAACGTCTGACCCAGCATTCATATAATCACGGTACGTTTGCTTAAGCGCCTCGGGATTATCTAATGCCACTTCTGGTACAAAGGAACCTGCTTGTAAGTAACCTCTGCGTTCCAACTCGAATAAATATCCTTCTCCACAAATAACCGGTCCATCTTTAAGTCTTTGTTCTAGGGATCGTTTCATCAATCATTTCCTCCTTGACATCTATATTAGAATAGAAGGGAATACAAAAAGCCCTCTTCCAAAATAAGAAGAGGGCGTATGTATGGATTCCTCCTCTTATCTTTCAGACGTATTGCCTGTAGGATGTAGCACCTTTTCCGTCGAAAATAGAAAGGTTGCCGGGCTTCACAGGGCCTATTCCCTCAGCCACTCTTGATAAGAGATACTACTATGCAATTACCAATCATTATAAGTCATGGAATAAAAGAGGTCAATATATTTTCTTTGTTTTTTGAATATTAAGAAATGATAGGTGTTTAGTTAGTTTGGGCAATATGATTGCTGTTGCGTGGCGCGGCTAGTAATTTCTAAATTATTTGTAGAATGTGGAACGATTACGTTTATGCAAACCGCATTCTTCACATTTCCGTTGAAACGGTGCGTAAAACTTGGTAATATGACGGTAGTAAGTAACACCAATATAAAGGAGCTATGCATCCATGGATTTTAATTTGTTTATGAATGACGTTGTTACACAAGCTCGTACAGAGATGGAACAAGCTGGTTATGAGCATGTAACAACACCTGAAGAAGTAGATGAAGCATTACAACGTAAAGGAACGACTTTAGTCATGATAAATTCAGTATGCGGTTGTGCAGGAGGTATTGCACGTCCAGCTGCTGCTCATTCAATTCATTATGATAAACGGCCGGATCACCTTGTAACAGTTTTTGCTGGACAAGACCGAGAGGCAACCGAGCGTGCGCGTGAATATTTTAAAGGCTTTCCACCTTCTTCTCCTTCTTTTGCGTTTCTGAAGGATGGGGAGATTGTAACGATGGTAGAGCGTCACGATATTGAAGGGTTTGATCCAATTCAAGTAGTGAATCGCTTACAAAAAATCTTTGATCAACATTGTGAAGAAGTGTAAGAAACTACGAAAAAGATGGTCAAATGGCCATCTTTTTCGTCATTTTCATGTAAGGAGATAAAATTGTGAAAATTGGATATCGTACGATCAAAACGGCAATCGGCACACCAATTGCAATATGGATTGCTCAAATGCTTTCCCTTACCAACTTTGCTTCAGCTGGTATTTTAACCATTTTGTGTATACAGAACACGAGAAAAAGGTCGATAGAAAGTGCTTCTTCTCGATTTGCCGCTTGTTTGTTAGCTATGATGTTTTCCTTTGCTTTCTTTAATATCATTGGTTACAACCCTCTTGCGATAGGGATTATGTTGCTGCTGTTTATTCCAACAACGGTTAAGCTAAAAGTGCATCAAGGAATAGTGACAAGTTCGGTTATTATTTTGCATTTGTATGATTCTGGGGATATAACTAGTGAAACGTTAGTTAATGAGTTTTTATTGATTACCGTAGGAATAGGTGTCGCCTTGTTGTTAAACTTGTATATGCCTAGTTTGGAAGCGAAATTAAAGAAAAAGCAGCAATTAGTTGAGCAAAATTTTGCCGCAATTTTTCGTGAAATGGCTTTTTATCTTCGAACAGGTGATCAAGAGTGGACAGGGCACGAAATAACGATTACAGCAGAAATTTTAGACGAATCGAAGGCGTTAGCTTATCGTGATGTGGAGAACCGACTCTTTAAAGGGCACCATGAATATTATCATTATTTTCAGATGAGACAGAAGCAATTTGATTTATTAGAAAGAATGCTTCCGCTAATTAGTCGAATTCATAATGCTTCAGGAGAATCGATGCGCATTGCTGACTTTTTCGAAGATTTATCAAAAAATATTCACCCAGGAAATACGGCAGTTTTGTTTTTAAATGACATTAAGGATATGCGTAAAGAGTTTGAACAACAAACATTGCCGATAACGAGAGAGGAATTTGAGGAAAGAGCCAATTTATTTACTTTATTAAATGAGGTGGAACAATATTTAATTATTAAGCGTATGTTTAAGAAAAGTGATATATAATACATGTTTCGGGCAAGCTACATATAACTTTCATTTCAAAGGAGAGAAGGTATGAAAAGCTTGCTCGTTTTTTTATTATTTATGTCTCCTATATGGCCAGTAGGGGAGAACCCATCGCCTGGGTACCCTATGGTCATTGTAAATAAACAAACGAATCAGCTCGCATATATTGATAAAGGGAACGTGCAACGCGTATTCCATGTAGCGACAGGAAAAACGGCTGATTTAACCCCTGAGGGTGTGCACACGTTTACAGTGAAAGCAATTAATCCTTATTACCGTAAACTAAACATTCCTGGTGGTGATCCTCGTAATCCGTTAGGTACAAGGTGGATAGGGTTTGACGCACTGCATACAGATGGCCGAATGTACGGGGTTCATGGCACTAATCGACCTGAATCTATAGGGAAGTACGTGTCAAATGGCTGCATTCGTATGCACAATAAAGACGTGGAATATTTATATAATCGCATTCCAATTGGAACGAAGATAGCTGTTGTATCGAGTAATCAAACCTTTGTCGAATTGGCAAAACAATTCAATGCTGTGAAAGAGAAATAAGGCATTTTAGTTGATAACTTCATAATGTAGTTCAACGAATTGGTTGAATTTCTGCGTGTCTTTTAATGATAGATTGATGTGATCATTTCTTTCTTTAAATAACGGTATCCCTGTACCAATCAGCGTCGGAGCAACTGTTATAATAAGTTCATCAACTAAATGAGCTTGTAAGAATGTATGTAGCAATTCTCCTCCACCTACAATCCATATGTTCTTTCCTGATTGGTTCTTAAGACTTTGTACAAACGACGTTACATCATTTTGAACAACCTTGACATCTTCTGTATCTTCCATAGTAGACCTTGTGAATACATAACAATCTTTGTCCTTATACGGAAAATGTTCCATACCTTGCTTTATAATCCAATCATATGTTTTCTTACCCATTAAAATGGTATCCGTAGTTTCATAAAATTGTGAAAATCCGTTATCTCCTTTCCCTTCTACTTTAAATAACCATTCAAGAGACTCATCCTTTGTTGCAATATATCCATCTAAACTGCTAGCAATAAATAATACTACATGTCGTTTTTGGCTCATTGTGTCCTCCTTGTTAAGAATGTATGTTCGCATTGAGTGTATCATCTATAGCTATGAATTACAATATTTATGTACCATTTATTTATGAAGAAGCCCAAATCATTAGGGAATTTGGGCTCGATATTAATGAAAGGCTATTAAGGATATAATCTCGTTTCGGACCATATTGGAATGGTGCTTATTGTCAGTTTCATAACGGTAGTGCAAAGGGAACGATGCAATAGGTTCATTTTGCATTGCATAAATGTTCAAGATTCCATATTGAACGTCTGTAGTGTACTGACTATTTTTACGTACCGTGAAGTATAAATCTTTCGGTGAATTCCACTGTTGGAATGGACTTTCAAAAATAGTCCCTTCTTTAATCCTCTTTGTTTCGAAATTGTTAAATCCATAGTCTAATAGATTTCGTGTATCTTCATAAGCTTCCTTCTGGGTATCACTATTAAGGGTAATGACAATTAAACTTAAACCATCCCGCTCAGCTGTTGTCTCAAGTGTGACTCCAGCTTCGTCTATAAAACCAGTCTTTCCTCCTGTTACTCCATCATAAGGAGATTCTCGTAACATGCGGTGGTGGGTATATAACGTCGTTTCCCATTGCTGATTGGTCCATTCATATTGTTTCGTTCCGATTATTTCGCGAAATGTTTCGTTTTCCATGGCATATTCGGTTATTTTCGCTAAATCAACAGCAGTAGTTTGATGATCTTCCTCGAAAAGTCCATGTGGGTTTTTAAAGCTCGTATGTTTTACGCCAATTTCATCTTGTAAATACGTATTGAGTTCATGAGCGAATGCTTCTACAGACCCGTGTAAATGTTCCGCAATTGCTACTCCAGCATCATTAGCAGAATTTATTAACAATCCATGCAGTAACTTGTTTAACGTCAGTTGTTCGCCTGCTTCAAGGTAGACTTTAGAACCCTCTACCTCTTTTAGATGATCAGAAACTGTAACAACATCTTGTAAGTTACCATTTTCTATTGCGTAGATAGCGGTTGCGATTTTGGTTAGGCTAGCGGGGTACATTAGCTTTTCCCCTTTTTTACTATAAAGAATTTGTCCTGATTTGGCGTCCATTAAAACGGCTGCTTCACTGGAAATAATCGAATCGATCTGCTGCGTTTTCTTCTCCTCAGCAGAAACAGTAGTGCCATAAACGAAAAATAAACAACCGAATAGGACGAATATCGTTCGTATCTTCTGCATCGCTTAGACTCCTTTTCCTATTTCATTTTGTGTAAAGGTAATTTAATGGTAAAATAAAAGGGATTATGTGTAATAAAATTTCGCTATGATTTATTATAATACAAACATGGGTTAAAAGAACTATATTTCAACCATTGTAATGTAATTTTAATATCATTGTAAAAAAGACGTGATAAAAAGTGATAAAATGGTTTTTTTTTAGGTTGAAATAAGGGAAGGTAGGAATTGTGATGGGTATTATTTACTTGTTTTTAATTTTTATTGTAGGAGCTTTCGCATTGTTTAGCATTGTCTATTATGCTGTAAAAACGGCGATTGAGCGATCAACCACTGCTCAGATGGTAAAGGATATACATGAAAATGTGCATCGGTCAACGAAACATGAGCAAGAAGGAGACATTTAAGAGGTAGGGGGAAATGGTGATGAAAAAGTTATTGTTCTCATTTAGTGTATTTTTTATATTTGTATTGGTTGGCTGTTCTGAAAAACCAAAGCCAGAAACGACATTCCAACAATATATGGATGCTTGGAATGAACAAGCGTATGATAAAATGTACAGCGCGTTATCAGCAGAGTCAAAAAAGAGCATTTCCGAAGAAGCGTTTATCAATCGGTACGAAACGATTTATGATGGTATAGAAGCTAGTAACATACAAGTAGAATACAAATTGCCGGAAGAAGAAAATACATATAAAGAAGAGGATATGCCGTCTTTTGACTATCAATTAAGCATGGAAACGTTAGGTGGTACAATTACCTCCACTCATAAAGCAACGTTCGTTTACGAAGAAGGAGAAGAGGAATCTCGTTGGGGGATGAAGTGGAGTCCATCCATGATTTTCCCTGAGATGGAAGCTGGCGATCAAGTGAGGGCAAAAGCAGTACAACCAGCACGAGGGGAAATTTTTGACGTAAATGGAGAGCCTCTAGCTGTTAACGGTACGATGATTCAAATTGGATTAGTACCAGAATGGATGCAAGGGGATGAAGAAGCAGTAAAGAAAAAAGTAGCATCTTTACTTGATATGAAAGTCTCAGAAATCAATGATAAATTAAATCAAGAATGGGTCACAGATGGCTCGTTTGTTCCTCTTAAGTCCGTATCAAAAGATAATACGTCACTAATAGAAGAGCTAAGGCCGTTAAATGGAACGAAATTTGAAGAAATGAATGCCCGTGTGTATCCTCAAGGAGAAGCAACTGCTCATTTAATAGGCTATGTTGGTAGTATTACAGAAGAGCAATTAAAAGATTGGGAAGATAAAGGATACACGAAACATTCAGTAGTCGGACGCACAGGATTAGAAAATGTACTCGAACTATCATTGAGTGGCACACCAGGAGGGGAAGTGTCGATAATTGACGAACAGGGGGAGAAGAAGACGGCGCTTACAAGTACGGATGCAAAGAATGGAGAAGATATTCATTTAACGGTTGATGCAACGTTGCAACAAGATATTTACCAACAGATGGATGGGCAAATGGGCTCAGCGGCAGCCATTCACCCACAAACAGGGGAAGTAAAGGCGTTAGTAAGTAGTCCGGCCTATGATCCAAATCAGTTTATTTTAGGGATGAGTGGAGCGGAATACAATAAGCTGGTTGAACATTCAACAAATCCGTTGATGAATCGTTTTTCTAGTACGTATTCTCCTGGGTCGACCTTTAAAGCCATTACAGCAGCAGTCGGTTTAGAAACAAATGTTATTGACCCTAATAAAGAAATGAAAATTGAAGGAAAATCCTACTCACAAGATGGGTGGGGGAATTATTCTGTTAATCGTGTGAGTGGGGCAGCGACCGATAATGCTGTTACTTTAGAAGAGGCACTCTATCGTTCAGATAATATTTATTTTGCTAGGTCGATGTTAGATATTGGTGGAGAACGTTTCTTACAAGAAAGTAAGCAATTTGGTTTCGGGGAAAAAATACCTTTCTTATATCCTATTAACTCATCACAAATCATTACAGAAGGTCCGTTCGAAAGTGACGTATTACTCGCAGATACAGGTTATGGACAAGGACAAGTACAGATGAGTACATTACACGCAGCGTTATCGTATACGCCATTTGTCACCGGTGGAACGTTACTACAACCAGTAATGGAAAAAGGGAAAGAGAAGAAAAAGGCTTGGCATGAGGATGTCATCTCCAGTGCAACAATCGAAGAAGTAACAACTGGTTTAAAGAAAGTTGTTTCCCATCCACAAGGAACGGCCTATAAACCAGTTGTGGACAATATAGCGATTGCAGGGAAGACGGGAACGGCAGAAATCAAGGAACAACAAGGGGAGAAAGGTAAAGAGCTAGGGTGGTTTGTTGCTTGGAACACCGATAAAAAGGACTTAATGGTATCTATGATGATAGAAGATACGAAAGATGGAAGTCAAAGTGTAGAAGAGTATGTGAAGCAAATTTTTCAACAACACGCTGAATAAAGAACAGCTTGGATTTCATAGTATACGAAACCCTGAATATGGGACGCTCCTAAAAGTGCCCGCATTCAGGGTTTTTTTAGGTTTTAGTCCAGCTATTATACGTTTCATTAAAAAAGATGATTTCGGTTTATACCGAAATCATCTTCTTGAACGTGAATGCATTTGTATTCGAAGACAGTCCTACTTCCATTGTTATAGGAAGAACGATGCTCCAGCTAATAGAGAAGATAGAAGCATGGATACAATCATTAAGTAGATAACAAATTTTTGTCTTCTTTGACGTTTAGATGGTTTGCGTTTTAGTTCTTGCTGCATTGGTTGTTTCTTGTTAGCCGTTTTTGCTGACACGGATAATCCTCCTTCGGGCGAAGTGCTACCGTTATTTTACCTTTATTTCGTCAAAAGGACAAGTTACTTCCTGAGGAATGCACTAAAAAATGAAACGAAGCCATTCATTTATACAACCTTTTATTCAATTATTGCGAAGATTCATGATATAATGTAATTGTCGGAATATTGAAAGGGTTTTCTTGTTTGTGTGTAGAAGATTAGCAGTTAAGAGAGAAAAAGGGGGATGGGCTGATGACTTCTAAGTATGAAAATCAGCATGCACAATGGGAAAAAGAAGCAGATCAAGTGACAGAAAGATTTCCAGAAAGAAAATCACTATTTGAAACAAGCTCGCACATTACAGTTGAACGGTTGTATAGTCCAAACGAAATAGATAAAACATATATGGATAAATTAGGATTTCCAGGTCAATACCCATATACAAGAGGAATTCAGCCAACAATGTATCGGAGTCGCTATTGGACGATGCGTCAATATGCGGGATTTGGTTCTGCTAAAGAAACGAACGAACGGTTTCGTTACTTATTAGATCAAGGGCAAACTGGTTTATCGGTTGCATTTGATTTACCTACTCAAATTGGTTATGACTCAGATGATCCAATGGCAGAAGGAGAAGTAGGGAAAGTAGGAGTAGCCATTGATTCATTGGCTGATATGGAAACGTTATTTGATCAAATTCCATTAGATAAAGTGAGTACATCGATGACCATCAATGCACCGGCTTCCGTTTTGTTATGTATGTATATTGCGGTTGGGGAAAAGCAAGGTGTACCGAAAGAGAAACTAACGGGTACGATTCAAAATGATATTTTAAAAGAATATATTGCTAGAGGAACGTATATTTATCCTCCGAAGCCATCGATGCGAATTATTACAGACATTTTTGCATATTGTCAGGAGCACTTGCCACGCTTTAACACCATTAGTATTTCTGGCTATCATATTCGTGAAGCAGGCTCTACTGCTGTTCAGGAGCTTGCCTTTACGATTGCAAATGGGATGGCTTATGTCGATGCAGCTTTAGCTTCTGGCCTCGATATAGATCAATTTGCGCCAAGGCTCGCTTTTTTCTTTAATGCGCACAATCAATTTTTTGAAGAAGTAGCGAAGTTTCGAGCAGCTAGGCGTATTTGGGCAAAAATAATGAAAGAACATTATCAAGCTCAAAATCCGAAAAGTTGGAAGCTTCGTTTTCACACGCAAACAGGTGGGTCTACCTTAACTGCTCAACAGCCAGATAATAACATTGTCCGTGTTGCTATCCAAGCGTTATCTGCTGTTATGGGTGGGACACAAAGCTTGCATACGAATTCTCGTGATGAAGCATTAGCTTTACCGACTGAAGAGTCTGCTCGTATTGCTTTAAGGACTCAACAAATCATTGCCCATGAAAGTGGAGTGGCGGACACTGTTGATCCGTTAGCGGGTTCCTATTATGTAGAAAAGTTGACAGATAATATGGAAAAAGAGGTAACCGACTATTTACAACAGATTAGTGATTTAGGTGGAGCAGTACAAGCCATTGAAGAAGGGTTTATGCAACGAGAAATACATTATGCAGCCTATCAATCTCAAAAAGCGATTGAGCAAAGAGAAGAGATCATCGTAGGCATGAATCAATTTAAAATTGAAGAAGAGGTCAATGAAGAACTGTTACGTGTAGATGAGAAGCTAGAAAAACAACAAATAAAGAAAACACAGTCCGTTCGCACCGAGCGTGATGCTATTGCCGTTGAACAAGCGCTCAATCGGATTAGAAAGGCTTCACAACAAACAACTATCAATTTAATGCCTCTTATTTTAGATGCAGTTAAAGCCTATGCCACTGTAGGTGAAATATGTAACGTACTGCGTAATGAATATGGAGAATATACAGGAATGTAGCGAAGGAGGTAATGACAATGGAACATAAGCAAATTCGCGTGTTAATAGCAAAACCTGGATTGGATGGACATGATCGAGGTGCCTTAGTTATTGCACAAGCTTTGCGAGATCACGGGATGGAAGTCATTTATACAGGATTAAGACAATCACCGCAACAAATTGTTCAAGCGGCCATTCAGGAAGATGTAGATGTGATAGGGCTCTCTTCTTTATCTGGAGCACATAATTCTCTTTTTCCTAAAGTAATAGAAGAATTGAAGAAGCACAACGCAGAAGATATCCCAGTAATTGGCGGAGGGGTTATTCCGTATGAAGACATCCCACCTTTGGAAAAACAAGGTATCCACAAAATATTTACACCAGGAACTCCTACAGAAGAAACAGCCTTATACATTAAACGTATCCTTCAACCAGAACAAACATCAAGTTTAACCCCACCAGAGAAATTAGCACATATAGGCATTGCAGTAAACAGCATTGAACAAGCGTTACCTTTTTATACAAATGCATTAGGTCTTCGTTTAACTGGCGTGGAAGAAGTAGCGTCAGAACAAGTGAAAGTTGCTTTTGTCGAGATAGGGGAAACGCAAATTGAATTGTTAGAGCCTACCGATGACAACTCGCCAATAGCAAAATTTATGGAAAAGCGTGGAGAGGGAATCCATCATATTGCAGTGGAAGTAACAGATATTGAAGAGCGATTACGACATTACAAAGAGAAAGGGATTTCCCTTATTCATGATACGCCGAAATTAGGGGCTCATCAATCCCAAGTCGCTTTCCTCCATCCGAAAGCAACAAACGGTGTTCTAATGGAACTATGTCAGCTTGAGAAGGAGGAAGAATAATGGACATCTTTGACAAAATTAATGCATTATACGATAAACGACGTATGGTGGAATTAGGGGGTGGGGATGAACGTATTGAAAAGCAACGACAAAAAGGGAAGATGACAGCACGAGAACGGATTGATTATTTGTTGGATAAAGGTACATTTGTCGAATTGAGCCCATTTATGGAACACAGAGGTACTGGATTTGGAATGGAAGAAAAAAAAGCGCCAGGTGAAGGTGTTGTTACTGGCTTTGGTAAAATTAACGGTCAAGATGTGTATTTATTCGCGCAAGATTTTACGGTTTTTGGTGGGGCGTTAGGAGAGATGCATGCCAAAAAGATTGCCGCAGCGATGGATTTAGCCGTAAAGAATGGTACTCCGTTCATCGGTTTAAATGATTCTGGTGGAGCGCGTATTCAAGAAGGTGTGTCCTCGCTTGATGGATATGGGCAAGTGTTTTATCGTAATTCTATTTATTCGGGTGTTATTCCGCAAATATCGGTTATTATGGGGCCTTGTGCAGGCGGAGCGGTATATTCTCCAGCTATAACTGATTTCGTTATTATGGTGGAAGAAACGTCACAAATGTTTATTACAGGTCCGAAAGTTATTGAAACGGTTACTGGGGAGAAAATAAGTTCGGAAAATCTCGGCGGAGCCCGTGTACATAATACGAAAAGTGGTAACGCCCATTTGAAAGCAGCAACAGAAGAAGATGCATTAGAAAAAGTACGAACTTTAATTGGCTATTTACCAGCAAACAATCAAGAAATTCCCAAGCAAGTCGAGATGGATGAGGCAGATCATTACAGGCCGGATTTAACAGATGTTATTCCATTTGATTCGATTCGACCTTATGATGTTCGGAGAGTAATTGAACAGGTAGTAGATAAAGATTCTTTCTTTGAGATTCATCCTGACTTTGCCAAGAATATTGTCGTAGGTTTTGCTCGAATTAAAGGAAAGACGATTGGCTTAGTGTGTAATCAACCAAAATATATGGCTGGTGGTCTTGATATTGATTCATCTGATAAGGCAGCTCGATTTATTCGCCTTTGTGACTGCTTTCATATTCCAATCATCACATTTGAAGATGTGACAGGATTTTTTCCTGGTATTAAACAGGAACATGGTGGCATTATTAGGCACGGGGCTAAAATTTTATATGCGTATTCGGAAGCGACTGTTCCTAAAGTGACGGTTATTACGAGAAAAGCTTACGGAGGTGCATACGTTGCGCTCAATAGTAAATCGATTGGAGCTGATCTTGTCTATGCTTGGCCAAACGCTGAGATTGCGGTTATGGGACCAGATGGAGCAGCTAATATAATATATGCAAAGGAAATTAAAGAAAGCGAGCAACCTGAAATCGTTAGGCAAGAGAAAATTAATGAATATCGAGAGCGTTTTGCTAACCCGTATGTAGCGGCTAGCTTAGGGATGGTTGATGATGTGATAGATCCACGAGATACGCGGATTATTTTAATTCAGGCTTTAGACATGTTGAAAAACAAACAGGAAGATCGACCGGCTAAAAAGCACGGCAATATGCCATTATAACATTTAACGTACTAGAAATAATATTGTATAATAGAAGTAATGCTTGTTAGTAGCATTATTCATCGATAAGGAAGCTCGACTACGAACTTCCTTTTTTTACATAGTTGAAGGAGGAACCATGATGCATAGCGTTAATCGCGACAGACTAATTGAAGAGTTTTTGGAATTGGTGCAAATTGATTCTGAAACAGGAAATGAAGCAGAAATTGCGAAAGTATTAAAGAACAAATTTGTACAGCTAGGCTTAGAAGTGGAAGAAGATGATTCTCAAGCAGAAACAGGTCATGGTGCAAACAACTTAATTTGTACATTAAAAGGGAACGTAAGTGGTGCGGATACGATTTATTTTACATCTCACATGGATACAGTCGTTCCTGGTGTAGGTGTAAAGCCTTCTATTAAAGACGGTTATGTTGTAACAGATGGTACAACGATTCTAGGTGCTGATGACAAAACAGGTCTTGCAGCAATGATGGAAGCTATTCGCACCATTCAAGAAAACAATCTTGAACATGGTGACGTACAATTTATTATTACGGTTGGTGAAGAATCTGGATTAAAAGGGGCAAAAGCCTTACAACCATCCTACTTAAAGGCGAAATATGGTTATGCTCTTGATAGTAACGGTCCAGTTGGAAACATTGTCGTAGCAGCGCCAACTCAAGCTAAGTTGCACGCAGTTGTGAACGGCAAGACAGCCCATGCGGGAGTAGCTCCTGAAAATGGCGTTTCTGCGATTACAATGGCTTCTAAAGCAATTGCCAAAATGCCATTAGGTCGCATTGACTCGGAAACAACAGCGAATATAGGCCGTTTTGAAGGCGGACAGAAAACGAATATTGTATGTGATTACGTAGAAATTCTTGCCGAAGCTCGCTCTTTAGTCCCTGAGAAAATGGAAGCGCAAGTAGAGAAGATGAAGAAAGCACTTCAAGAAACTGCTGAAGAAATGGGAGGCAGTGTGGAGATTGACGCTCAAGTCATGTACCCAGGCTTTAAGCATCAAGATGGCGATGAAGTGGTTGAAGTTGCTAAACGTGCTGCTAGTAAAATTGGCCGTACTTCTGAACTTGAACAAAGTGGTGGCGGTAGTGATGCGAATATTTTTGCTGGCCATAATATCCCAACTGTTAACCTTTGCGTTGGTTATGAAGATATTCATACAACGAAGGAGCGCATGCCACTTGATGAACTGGAAAAAGTAGCAGAACTAGTAACAGCTATAATCGAAGAGGCTGCCCAATAATGAAGACGGAATCCAGCGCATGACAATTGCTGTCACGCTGGATTTTTTTCGTTTAAACTGGATTATGGTATAATTAGATGAAGAACTTATGTTCGTGGAACGGGAGGAGAGATTGTATGACTTCATGGTATCCGAAAAACGGAAGGGTCATTTTCCATGTTGATATGAACAGTTTCTATGCTTCTGTTGAAATGGCTTATAACCCTGATTTAAAGGGAAAACCATTAGCTATTGCCGGTAACCCAGAAGAAAGGCGAGGCATTATTGTAACGAGTAGTTATGAAGCTAGAGCAAAAGGTGTGAAAACGACGATGCCTCTTTGGGAAGCAAAGCGTCTTTGTCCGGACTTAATTGTAATGCGGCCTAATTTTGATCGCTATCGTGAAGCGTCAAAAGAAATGTTTCAAATATTAGCCAATATTACTCCACAAGTACAGCCAGTATCTATTGATGAAGGATATATGGATATAACGGACTGTAAGTATATGGGAACACCTATATACATTGCCGAGCGTATTCAACAAACTATACTTCATGAACTCGACCTACCATGTAGCATTGGGATTGCACCAAACAAATTTTTAGCAAAAATGGCCTCCGATATGAAGAAACCTCTTGGAATGACGGTATTACGAAAAAGAGACGTAGCAAAGAAATTATGGCCATTACCCGTTATAGAAATGTACGGCGTAGGAAACAAAACAGCCGAGAAATTACAAACGATTGATATTCATACGATTGGAGATTTAGCTAATGCGGATGTGTTGCAATTAAGAGTCTTGCTAGGTATAAATGGCGAACGATTACAAAAAAGAGCAAATGGAACAGATGACAGGGAAGTGGATCCCAATGCAGTTTCAGAATTTAAAAGTATTGGTAATTCTCAGACCTTTCCTCATGATACAACAGATGATGTAGAAATTACAAAAATGCTACGAAAGCTTTCCAAACAAGTAGCAACAAGAATGGACCGAAAGCAAGTTAGCACAAATCACTTGCAAATTATGATTCGTTATGCAAACAGAAAAACGATTACGAGAAGTAAACCATTACCTGATTCCATTTATACGGCGGATGATATATATGCTACTGCGAATCACTTGTTCCAATATCATTGGAATCAGCAACCGATTCGTTTATTAGGTGTGACTGCTCAGCATTTTATTGATAAACAAGAATCAGGCATGCAAATGAATTTATTTACATATGAAACAGAGGCGAAAAAAGAAAAACTGTATGACACAATCGACCAACTAACTGAAAAATATGGCACCAATCCGTTTAAATCTTTAAAAGAAGTGAAATCTAATTCTATAACAACTAGTTTTCAAAAAGACTTTTTAGATGATTTTAAACGGCAATGAGAAACATAAGTGGATAACTTATGTTTTTTTGCTTAATTTTGAAATATTTTTATTGTTATATTTCATATATACTTGTGAATGGTTCCCTTTTCATGTATTCTAAAATTAGAAATGAAATATAAGGTTTATTATATTTCAAAATAAGGGGGAGTAGAGGGTATGGGTATTGACTTAACAGATGTGAATAAGGTGTATCAAAGTGGTGAAGTAGAAGTGCACGCGTTAAAGAATGCTAGCTTACACATAGCAGATAAGAGTGTAGTTGTAATTCTAGGTCCATCTGGTTCGGGTAAATCTACTTTATTAAATGTAATCGGTGGAATTGACAGATATGAGAGTGGAACGATTAAAGTGGAAGGACAAACGTTACACGAGTTGAAAGATAAAATGTTAACAGAATATCGTCGTCATACACTAGGCTTTATTTTTCAGCAGTACAACTTAATCCCAACGTTAACCGTTTATGAAAATGTAGAAGTAGGTAGACATTTAAGCGAAAATCCTTTAAACATGCAGGATACGTTAGAAAAGGTTGGTATGTGGGATAAAAAGGATAAGTTTCCATTCCAGTTAAGTGGAGGCGAACAACAACGTGTAGCGATTGCACGTGCACTTGTTAAAA
Source organism: Pontibacillus litoralis JSM 072002 (assembly GCF_000775615.1). Classification (GTDB taxonomy): domain Bacteria; phylum Bacillota; class Bacilli; order Bacillales; family BH030062; genus Pontibacillus; species Pontibacillus litoralis. Next base: position 18,182 of record NZ_AVPG01000010.1, on the reverse strand, counting down.
ATCCTAAAATTCTTATGTGTGATGAGCCAACTGGAGCATTGGATGAAGAAACAGGTAAGAAAATATTAACATTACTCAAATATGTTAATGAAACATATGGTACAACGGTGTGTATTATTACGCACAATCATGGGATTGGGGAAATGGCGCACAGCGTTATTCGGATGAAAAGTGGCGAAATCGTTGAAAACTATCAAAATGAAACACCAGTACATCCAGAACGTGTGACTTGGGCATGATTCTTCGAAAAAGCATTATACGTGATATGAAACAAAGTAAGTTTCAATATATTGGCGTTGTATTGCTTCTTATCATTTCCATTATGCTTTACGTCTCTTTGTCTATGGCAATCGCCACACTTGATACGAGGAATACTAAATTTATCGAGTCATATAACCAAGAAGATTTCCGATTTATGGTATCGGAGCAAGCCGATGCCAATCAGCTATCCCGATGGGAATCAGCTTATAACGTACAATTAGAGAAAAGGCTAGTAGCGGATGTTGATTTTGGAAATGACGCAACGCTCAGAGTGATTCAAACGACTGATACAATCAATAAGGCATATATATCTGAAGGAGAAATGCCAACAAAAGTAAATGAAATAGCGATTGCCCCTACTTTTGCGGATGCACACGCTATACAGGTAGGGGATGAACTAAACGTACGCGGACAAACGTTAACCGTAACAGGGTTTATGTTTCTTCCTGATTATATATACATTTTAGATAAGGAAAGCGATTTATTAAGTGATCCGAACACATTCGGGATAGCTATTGCCAATGAGAAAACGATTCAAGCTGTAACGGAATATCCGATGATTGAAATATTAGGGGATCAAGCTAAGGATGAAACAATAGCAAGTTTGAAAGAAGCGGTCTCGAATGATTTTACTATTTTAAAATGGTTAAATGCTGAAGATAATCCGCGCATCACATTTGTGGAGTCTGAAATTGAAGGTGCTCAAGGAGTAATTACGACTTTACCACTTTTTATTCTTGCACTAGCAATTATGATGACGTTAATGATTATGAAGCGAAGAATGGAAATGCAGCGGAAAGAAATTGGAACGCTAATGGCTTTAGGGTATCGTAAGAAGGAATTACTCTTTCATTATATGACATATGCAGCATTGATAGGGTTTATTGGAACTCTAGGTGGTGTTGCACTTGGAGCAGCTTTATCCGTTCCACTTACGAATCTATACGCTACCTTTTTTAATTTGCCTCGTATTTCATTCTTTGACTGGGATGTTAGCGTTATTATAATAGGCATCATTCTTCCTGTTCTATTGCTGCTCGGAATGACTTACCTCGTCATCCGAAAACCGTTATCTCAAGCACCTTTAGATTTATTAAGCCCGAAGGATATGCAAGCTGGAAGAAAATCAACCATAGAAAAGCTGCCATTATTTCGAACAGGTTCATTTATTTCTAGGTTTCGCTTGCGACTTATGATTCGTAGCAAAGCTCGAGCTATTTACATTTTCTTAGGTGTGATGTTCTCCACTATATTATTAATTTATGGATTTATTACGTATAACGCGATGGATGAATTAGTGGATACAACATATGAAGATATTTACACGTACGACTATGCCGTTTATTACAACACCTTGCAACAAGAGGAACTAGACGAAGGAGCGAGCGGCTTTACTTCAAGTGAAATAACGATTGATGAAGTGAATGGAGAAAAAACTCAAAAGGAAAACCACAAGTCTATGGTATTTGGAATTGCGCCGGATACAACCTTCCTTCAGTTGTTGAATAATGAAGGACATTCATTGACATCGAAAACAAAGGAAGGGATAGTAGTAAGTTTGCCACTTGCAACGATGGAAAACATTGAAGTAGGGGATACGCTGACAATCCGTAACTCGTTTAATGATCGTGCGCTGACAGAAGAAGTAGTTGGTATTACGAATGTCTATGTGGGGAATTATGTATATAGCGAGCATGGAAAGGTAAATGAATTCTTGGGTTATCCTCTTAATACTTATACAGCGATTTGGACAGAAGAAGCACCTATAACGCAAGAAAATATCCTATTTTTAGAGGATAAACAGGATGTAATAGATAACTTTGAATCAACTTCTGCAATGACACGTTACTCTATTATCGTAATTGCTGGTATTGCTTTCCTTATTGGTGTCATCGTATTAACGTTAATAACGAATTTGATTGTTGAAGAAAATGGACCATCTATCTCATTGTTAAAGGTGATGGGATATAAAGATAAAGAAATATCTAAGTTAGTTGTAAATGTATATAGTCCTATCGTCCTCATTGCTTATGTATGTTCTGTACCAATCGGGATGTGGAGCATCGAAGCGATGATGGCATCAATTGTAGAACAAACGGGATTCTATCTACCAGTGAATCTTAGTTTATGGATGGTTATAATAGGATTTCTAATCATTATGTTTACTTACTATACGTCTTTGTTCTTCTCCAGAAAAAAACTCGCGAAAATCTCTTTACAAGAAGCATTGAATAAACAACAAGACTAAGTAAAGCCCGAATACAAGGAGAATGTATTCGGGCTTTTTAGTTATTATACCATGGTAGGTACGACATGTTGTTGCTTGAAGCAATGGACGAGGTCTTCGACGATTGCACTGGCTGTTGGTAATTTTCCTGCACCTGGACCTGTTATCGTTATGTTGTCTAGTAGATCAGTGTGTATCGTAATGGCGTTATTTACTCCATCAACTCGATATAATGGATGACTCTCGTCTAGAAAAACAGGTTGAACGGATACGCGTGGAATATCTTCTCTTATTTCGATGGTTGCTACGTGTTTAATAGCACGCCCTCGTTTAGCTTCCTGCTGAATATCTGCCAATGTTATACGTTCAATGCCTTCTTTATATACATCGTTCCAGTTTGGTTGCATCCCAAATGCTAGTCTGCTTAAAATCATAGCTTTATAAAAAGCGTCATCACCATTTATATCATTTGAAGGGTCTAACTCAGCATACCCTTTTTGTTGTGCTTGCTGTAAGGCTTCCTCGAAGGAAAGATGATGCACAGCCATTTCCGTTAACATATAATTTGAAGTACCATTTAAAATGGCTTCTAGTTTACTAACTTGGTTTACTTTAAGTAAATGTTGTAGCGTTCGTATAATCGGTGTCCCTCCGGCTGTCGTAGCCTCATATCCAACTTGCACGTTATGCTGTGCTGCAAGATTAAGTAAGGATTGACCATAGTGAGCAAACATCACTTTATTCGCTGTAACGACATGTGCTCCAGATTTTATCGCTTGCACAAGGTAATGGTATGCTGGTTGCTGGCCGACAATGGCTTCAATAACAACATCTACTTGAAGCTGTAATAATTTTTCATAATTGGTCGTAACAAGCGTGGAAGCATCTATTTCTCTTTCTTTGGAGCCATCTTGAATCAAAATACCAACGACTTCAAGCTCTTCGCCTAATAGATTTGACATGTGTGCTCTATGGCTACGTAACGTTTCGTATACTCCTTGACCAACAGTTCCAAACCCAAGTATGGCTACACGTATGCTCATTTTTCCCATCCTCCATGAATTTAATTTATTCCTATAGATACTGTTTGTTTATTGCAATGGTGCTTTATAATTTCTTCATATAAACTATCTACTTCTATATATGCGGTGTTTGTGTTCGTTAATTGTTCTATTGTATATGGATCAATGGTATCGCGTACAATGCAGTAGAAAGCTATTGGGAATGTAGCTATAGCTTTTAAAACCGCTGTACTATTTAGCGCATACACAATATCTACATCGTTTGTTAGAGCCTCTTTCTCTACAACAACCTCAAATCCTAATCGCTCTAATTTAACTATCTCAACATGTTTACTCTTTCTGTCGCCTCCAAAAATGGCTATCTTCTTCTTTCGAATCGTTTGTTCATCTCGGTGTAAGGAAGAAGCTAGTAGTTGAGATGAAAGCTCAGTAGGGACTGCGTTACTCGTAAAACCAGTAGCTTCCTTAATGGCTTTTTCTAAATCCGCGATTAAATCCTTAGGTGACTCTAATCCAACTGATAAACGAATTAAATCTTCTGTAACACCGCTTTTGACTAATTCTTGTTCATTTAATTGTTGATGGGTTGTAGAGGCGGGATGAATAATGAGTGACTTCGCATCTCCTACATTCGCTACATGCGACCATAATTGAATATGATCAATAACTGTACGTCCTTCTTCGCGCCCGCCTTTAATTCCGAATACGACCATCGAACCATAGCCCCCGCGTAAATATTTACTCGCAAGTTCGTGAGACGGATGGTTTTCTAAACCTGGATAAGAAACCCATTCTACACCTTGGTGTGCTTCTAAATACGTGGCAATTTCTTCCGCATTTTTCAAGTGTCGTTCCATGCGTACTGGCAATGTTTCTAAACCTTGCAGCAAATAGAATGCATTTTGTGGGCTTAAACATGCCCCTATATCACGTAATAATTGTACGCGTAGTTTCACAGCGAATGCTGCTGGTCCGACATCTATTCCATATCGTAGTCCGTGATAGCTTAGATCAGGCTCTGTAAAACCTGGAAACTTCTCGTGATTCCAATTGAACCGCCCACCATCAACAACTACACCACCAATTGAATTACCATGTCCACCTATCCATTTTGTGGCGGAGTGAACGACTATGTCTGCTCCCCATGAAATCGGCTTGCATACGTATGGGGTAGCGAAGGTGCTATCCACAATAAAGGGTACATGGCAAGCGTGTGCCACATCTGCCACGGCTTCTATATCAAGGACTTCTAAACTGGGATTACCTATTACTTCAGCAAAGATAGCTTTCGTATTTGGTTTGATTGCAGCTTGAAATTGATTCGCGTCATTTCCATCAATAAATGTTACGTCAATTCCGTACTTGGGAAGCGTCACGGCAAATAAATTATACGTCCCACCATAAATGTTAGAAGAAGCAACGATGTTATCGCCAGCTCCAGCAATATTTAATATCGCCAGTGTGATGGCAGCCATCCCTGAAGACGTACATACTGCCGCAACCCCGTCTTCTAACAATGCAACTCGTTGTTCAAAAACGTCTAAAGTAGGATTTGTAATTCGAGTGTATATATTGCCGGGTTCTGCCAAGGCGAATAAGTTTTGTGCATGTTCGGTGTCACGAAATACATAAGAAGTCGTCTGGTGAATCGGTATTGCGCGTGATCCGGTTGATGGATCAGGAGTTTGACCTCCGTGTAAACTAGTTGTTTCGGGCTGATAATGATGAAATGGTAACGTCATGAACAATTCCTCCTTGGGTAAATGAAAGTAAACTAGGAAAAATCGCCAGACAGGTAAGGGAGAAGGGAATAAAAAAACCCTTCATAAGAAGAGGGTTGTGTGTACGTTCCTCCTCTTATCTTCCAGATCCACATGACCTGTAGGATGTAGCACCTTTTCAAACGGATTTTGAAAGGTTGCCGGGCTTCATAGGGCCTAGTCCCTCTGCCTCTCTTGATAAGAGATAAAAATTATAAAAATTTGAAAATACTGAACTTGTAATGAATTATATACTATATGAAGATTGGAAGTCAACAATGAAAATGAAAAAAATGACTTAATGTCAATATACAGTAAATAGCCACGATGATTGTCTGTTTGTTACAATGAAATTACTACTCATGCTATCGGGAGGATGTCTAAGATGCAAAAGCAAATTGTTTTGTTTGATGGGGTATGTCATTTTTGTAGCCAAAGTGTTCAGTTTATTATTAAGAGAGATAAACAAGAACGCTTTCAGTTTGCTTCGCTACAAGGTGAAGTAGGGCAACAGTTACTCACACAATATCATACAAAAAATAACATTAATAGTATGGTTCTTATTCAAGAAGGGCGTGTTTATACTCGTTCGACTGCTGCATTAAAGATTGCAAATGAACTAGACGGGGCATGGAAACTGTGTTGTGCATGTATCATCATTCCTCGATTTATGCGGGATAAAGTATATGACATCATTGCTAACAACCGATATAAATGGTTTGGAAAAAAGGATGTATGTACCATCCCATCTCCTCAAATGAGAAAACGTTTTTTGGACTAGTAAAGGACTAGGTATGTAACCTAGTCCTCTTCTCCTTGATATCCATGCTTGGAGTTTCTATTTCCAACGCGGTCTAATTTTTCTCTACTTATCGTTTCGTTTGTTAATTCGACACTTGCCATGCTCTCAGTCGGTGTGTTGTTATTTTTTCCGGCGGCATTATGCATTACTTTTCTTTTCGTCACGTACATGCTCCTTTCTATATGACTTCGTGTTTATTGTTGCTTAAAAGCGTGTGTCTTATGCTTATTGGTTATGATAGAAGCGTAAAAGGGAAATAATCAGAAAGAAGGAGGGAATAACATGGCGAGGAAATATATCATTAAACGTTTATCTCACAACCAACTTGCAGAAGGCTTTAGTAATAAATCGACATATAGTCAAGCTTTTTCTAGAACGAAAATGGGCGATGCATCATCAGAAGGTCAGCTATTGGCTAGATATTATACAAGTTATGATAATAAACATAGGAAAAACATTTAGAGTGTATTTCTTTGTAACATAAAGAATAACTTATAAAGCAGGGAACAAAGGTATAGTCCTTGCTTTATAAGTTATTTATGGCCTGCCTTTTATTCTTCTTCAAGGTAGGAGTCTTTGCGGGAATCATGTAAATCCCCTAAGATAGACATTTCGTTCGCTTCATCTAATGATTGTTCATATTCCTTATGTTGATCATTGGGATATGTGCGTTTTTCTTTCCCCTCCATAGTAATTCCTGTGAAATTTTCATATGCTTCCACGGAGCCAACGTTTTCCGCAGAATTAATATATGCTTGATTATAATGCTCGATATGTTGGCCAGAGAAATCAGATGGTGTTTCCGACGTGCCATAGCGTGCAACAGCTTGCCATGAATCTTCCCCATCAAAAAAGTTAGTTCCTTTTCTTTTGTCCGCACGTTTTTGGTAACCTGGTTCAAGTACTTCTTCTTCGATAGGTCGTTCATTCTCCTCGTGTTTTTGCTGAGGACTATGCTTTGCACAATATTTCGTTGTTGGTATTGCTTCTAATCTATCGTATGGAATAGGCTCCCCACATGATACGCACCTTCCATAATCCCCACTGCTCATGCGATGCAATGCATCGACAATATCGCTAAGTTCTTTTTCGGCGTGTTCGTTTAATGCGATATCTTTTTCACGTTCATATAATTCCGAAGCTGTATCACCAGGATGGTTGTCGTAATTCGATAATTCCCCAACGGATTGCTGCATGGACTCAGACTGTAGATTAAAATGGTTATTTTGTTTTAAATGTTCCATTAGTATGTCTTGTTGCTTGTGTAATTGTGCTTGTAAATGACTTAACTGTTCTGTCGTTAACATGAATGCTTTCACTCCTTTAACCATGTCTTGCCTTAGTATGAACCAACACCCACAAACTCATGCTCGAGCATGGTTTAGTTGCTGATACGTCTTAAGTCTTATATGAAAATATAGCTAAAGTTCATTATGACAAGCAGTATAGACAGGTATGATGGAATTAAGAAATACGAAAGGAGGAAAACATACGATGAAACAATTTTTATGGTTTATTGGCTCATTCATTGCCCTTACCGTTCTGGTTGTTCATTTTATACCAATGGTGTTTCTAATCGGAAGCGTATGGTTACTGTATGCTATTTTTAAACAGTTTATGAAGTCATCTTCCACATTTAAGAGAGTGCTGTGGATTATGATTGCATTAATGGTTTTCTGTATAGCGATTGCGAATATATATGCGGTTATTGGAATAGCAGCAGCTTACTTCTTGTACATAGCATACAAGAAGTGGAGAGAACGAAAACAAGAGAACGTTCTAATGGACAACCGTTCCGAAGATCCTTTCGTTCATTTCGAGAAACAGTGGGCCGAATTGAATAAATAAAAAAACAAAAATATAAGGAGAGATGGATGATGGCATCTATTTTTAAACGAATTGCAGATTCTGTATCAGCAGATATCCATACCATGTTAGATCAAAAAGAACAGAAAAATCCTATTGCGACGTTAAATCATTATTTACGTCAAAGCGAGCAAGAAACAGAACGAGTGAGGAAGCTGGTAGAACGTCAGCATCGACTAAAAGAAGAATTTAGAAGAGAGTATCAACAAGCAAAGGACATGGCTAATAAACGTAAAAGGCAGTTAGAGATTGCCCAAAAAGCAGGGGAAGAAAGTTTAGCTGAATTTGCAAGTAAAGAATATGAAGAATACACAGCAAGAGTAGAGCGAATGAACCAATCTTATCAAGAAGCTGTCCACCAGTTATCTGTGTTAGAACATAAGTATGAAGAAATGAAGCATCGTCTAAAGGATATGAAGTTAAGAAGAATGGAACTTATGGGAAGAGAAAATGTAGCCAATGCCCATTATCGCATGAACCAAGTGATTCAAGAAAATGCCAATCAGTCTTATTCTAATTTTTCCGAGATAGAACAATATATTGAGAATTTGGAATATAAAGTGAACCACGCTTATCATAAAAATACATTTGATAGTAAAATGGCTCAATTAGAAAAAGAAATGGACGAAACCGTTAATTAATTTGTGGTACTCTAATATATAGGATATGTATGTAAGGCGCAGATTCCTGCGTCTTTATTTCTTATTTTACACAGAAGGGAGGCACCTGTTCATTGCTAAATAAATTAACGACAGATACGGTAAATTGGATTGTGATTATTGGGATAGTGCTACTCGGCTTTAACTTCTTCCTATTTGAACCTGAACTAATTTTTATGTTTATGTTTCTTGGTTTATTAATTTATATAGGGAGGAAGCGAAATCATACGTTGATTGGAAAAATGTGCTTTTGGATTGGTGCCGTCTTTTTAATCTTTTTAATTTCCAGCATGATGGTTGTTCAATTCGCTATTGGTGCTGCGCTGATTTTATTTTTGCGTTATTATGCCAACACGAAAAAACACCCACCGAAGTGGGAACCATCCTTTTATGAAGGTGATTCACTTGAAGAGCCATTATTGAAAACGACGCCACTATTACAACATAAATTCCTTGGTGATCAAGTGACAAGTGAAGCGGGATATAAATGGCACGATGTAAACATTCAAGGTGGATTTGGTGATCGAATTCTTGATTTGAGTAATACGGTATTACCAGAAGACGTTTTTATTTCAATCCGACATGTTGTTGGGAATATTGAAATTTACGTACCATATGAAGTCGAAGTGAGCGTGCACCATAGCGCTATGTTTGGAAATGTGGGCCTGTTAGGAGAGGTTTCTAGGAAGATAACCAATCAAACAATTGCCTATCATACGCCGCTTTATTATGAGAAAAAACCACGCATTAAAATTATTACCTCAACGATTTCTGGTGATATAGAGGTGAAGCGTCTATGATGTTTATACTGCGACAAACCGTTATAGGTATCGGAGTTGCTTTACTTTGTACTATATTTACTGTTGGTTTAACCTTTTATGTATTCCCTTTACAACAATGGACAGATCTTTGGAACAAAGAATTAATTGATGTTCCATATATAGTTTTTATTTTGTCCTTTTCTGTATTGTTGGGAATAATTGGTGGTTGGTCTTTCGGTTGGGTGTGGAATAGAAGGTTGCATAATATCCAGCGTCATTTAGATGAACTTATAACCGGTCGTGAATTAACATTAAAAGGTGAAAAAGAGCAACCTTTTATCCAAATGAATAAAAGGTTGCAAAAGTTAGAAATAAAAATGAAGAAACAAACGGAGACGACACAACGTTTAGCGACGAAGAGAGCGAAGGAAAGGGAGCAAAGTTTACAAGAAGTTGTTGCGCAAGAACGGAGTCGCTTAGCTCGTGAATTACATGATTCTGTAAGTCAACAACTTTTTGCCGCTTCGATGATGATGTCTGCCATAAATGAAACAAACCCTCCAGATGACTCGTCTTTACAAAAGCAACTAGCAATGGTTGAACATATGATTCAACAATCTCAATTAGAAATGCGCGCTTTATTATTACACTTAAGGCCTGTTCCATTAAAAGGAAAGTCTTTGCAAGAAGGTGTGCAAGATTTATTAGCGGAATTAGTGAATAAAGTGCCCATTAAAGTAGAGTGGAACATAGAAGATATCCGCCTTGAGAAAGGAGTAGAGGATCAGCTGTTTCGTATTTTGCAAGAAGCCATATCGAACACGTTGCGTCATGCGAATGCAGAGGCTTTACACGTTATGCTCATAAAGCGGGATACATTTATCATCCTACGAATTGTCGACGATGGAATTGGTTTTGATGTTGAACAGGAGAAAACCAGTTCGTACGGATTACACAATATGCAGGAGCGGGCGATTGAAATTGGTGGAAACATAAAAGTGGTAAGTGTACTTCGGGAGGGAACACGTATCGAAGTAAAAGTACCGCAATTAAAGGAGGTGGTGGCAAATGATTAGCGTGTTATTTGCTGATGATCACGAAATGGTACGAATAGGCGTGTCTGCTTACTTATCTGCTCAATCAGATATTGAAGTGGTTGCGGAGGCAAGTAATGGCCATGATGCTATCGAACTTGCTCTACAATACAAGCCTGATGTGATTTTAATGGATTTAGTGATGAATGAAATGGATGGTATTGAAGCAACGAAACGTATTATCAACGTATGGCCACAGGCGAGAATTATTATCGTTACTAGTTTTTTAGACGATGATAAAGTATATCCAGCCCTTGAAGCTGGAGCAACAAGCTATATGTTAAAAACATCAAAAGCTGAAGAAATAGCCAATGCCATTCGTGCTACTTATGAAGGACAATCGATATTAGAACCGGAAGTAACGGGTAAAATTATGAATAAAATGCGAAAGCCATCACATCAACCGCTACATGAACAATTGACGGTGCGGGAACAAGAGGTATTGTTATTGATGGCAGAGGGGAAGAGTAACCAAGAAATCGCAGATCAGCTATTTATCGCTTTGAAAACCGTTAAAGTACATGTTAGTAACATTCTTGGAAAATTAGAAGTCCAAGACCGTACACAAGCTGTCATATACGCTTTTAAGCACGATTTAGTAAAGTAAGACATAAGTTGTTACTAGTTTCGTGCATTTGTACCTTTGCCCGAACTTGATTAGAAAGGTATAATATAATTTCTAGTAATATTTTGTAGAGTACATTTTGTAATAAGGTTTATTGTGTTACAAGAAGGGAGACGGACATGACGAAAAAGACAGTAGGAATTATTTTTGGTGGTAAATCTTCAGAACATGAGGTTTCTTTACAATCTGCCAAAAATATTGTAGATGCAATAGACAAAACAAAGTATAATGTCGTTTTAATTGGAATAGATAAAGAGGGGAATTGGCATCTTCATGATGAATCACAATACTTACTTCATGCTGAAGATCCTAAAATGATAGCTTTGAATCCGTCGAATGCAGTTATTTCAGTTATTCCTGGATCATCTGAGAAACAAATTCGGACTCAATCAGAAGAGGTGGTTTTACCACAATTAGATGTTGTTTTTCCAATTTTACACGGAACGTTAGGCGAAGATGGCAGTATTCAAGGGATGCTTCGTATTGCCAATCTACCTTATGTAGGAACAAATGTGCTTGGTTCTGCCGTTTGTATGGATAAAGATATAGCAAAACGATTATTACGAGATGCAGGCATTGGTGTAGCCAACTGGATTACGTTTAAAAGACATCAGAAAGATACCATTTCTTTCGAAGAAGTAGAACAGCAGTTAGGGTTACCTTGTTTCGTGAAGCCTGCGAATCAAGGCTCTTCAGTTGGAGTAAGTAAAGTGCAAAGCAAAGAGGATTTCAAGAAAGCTGTTGAAGATGCTTTTCAATTTGATACGAAGATCATTATTGAAGAAGGTATTGAAGGCCGTGAAATAGAATGTGCAGTATTAGGGAATGAAAGCCCAAAAGCATCTGTATTAGGAGAAATACGTGCAGATAATGACTTTTATTCATACGAAACGAAGTACATTGACGAAAATGGCGCTTCATTAGATATTCCAGCTATCATAGATGAGGCAACATCTGATCGGATACGTCAAGTCGCTGTTGAAGTGTTTCAAGCACTTGAATGTGAAGGCTTATCACGCGTGGATGTCTTCTTAAAAGCGAACGGAGAAGTCATAGTGAATGAAGTGAACACGTTACCTGGATTTACGAAGATAAGTATGTATCCGAAACTTTGGGAAGCGACAGGTATTGCTTATTCTCAATTAATTGATCAGTTAATTGATCTTGCTATTGAGCGTCATGACCGAGACAATGAAATGAAAAGTACAAGAGAATAGATATTCGAATAAAAAGCGGGTTCTGGAACATTTCTAGACCTGTTTTTTTGCCTATTAATTATTAGAAAATTTAAAAATCAAAAAAACCTCTTAACAAAAAAGGAAAGTAGATATATACTAGTATCCATCATAAAAAAACGGTTGTTCATTAGAGGAGGACAAGTGAGATGAGATTTGGCTTATTACCACGATTAATAGCTGCCATTTTATTAGGTATAGGAGCAGGACTTATATTGAATGAATGGTGGATTTCGTTTTTAGCAACATTTAACGGCATCTTCGGCAATTTTTTAAACTTTATTATTCCACTTATTATTCTTGCATTTATTGCTCCGGGAATTGGTGAATTAGGTAAAGGTGCAGGGAAAATGGTAGGTATTACTACTGCATTCGCATATGGATCCACTATTTTTGCGGGAATGTTAGCTTTCTTTACAGCGACTACAATGTTCCCGGTTATGTTATCTGGAGTTAATGGAAATGGTTCGATTGATAACCCTGAAGAATTTCTTCAAAGTCCATTATTCCTTTTTGATATGCCGCCAATTATGAGTGTTACAACAGCACTTATTCTTGCATTTGTTCTTGGTTTAGGCTTAGCGGCAATTCAAGGCGAAACATTACAAAAAGGAATGGAAGATTTTCGAGCTATTATTGAGAAAGTGATTCATTACGTAATTATCCCCTTACTACCCGTTCATATTATGGGAGTATTTGCGAATATGACATACGGCGGTCAAGTAGCGACGATTATGTCTACATTTATTAAAGTGTTTGCGCTTATCATTATTTTGCATTTAGTAATGTTAACCTTGCAGTACTCTGTAGCAGCAGCAGTTTCACGAGCAAATGTCTTTCAATTATTAAAGACAATGGTACCTGCATACTTTACAGCTTTAGGAACTCAATCATCTGCATCATCTATACCGGTTACTTTACGTCAAACGAAGAAGAATAAAGTCCGTGAAAAAGTAGCCGATTTCGTTATTCCACTTTGTGCAAATATTCATTTGTCAGGAAGTGCTATAACACTTGTAAGCTGTGCGATGGCTGTCATGTTTATCAATGGAATGGATGCTTCATTCAGTACAATGCTTCCATTCATCTTAGCATTAGGAGTAACGATGATTGCTGCACCAGGAGTACCAGGAGGAGCTGTAATGGCTGCACTAGGATTGATGCAATCAATGCTTGGATTTAGTGAAACGATGACATCACTAATGATTGCACTGTATTTAGCTCAAGATAGTTTTGGAACAGCTACGAATGTAACTGGTGATGGAGCTTTAGCGATAATAGTGGATAAAATATCAGGTAAGAAGATGGAGCAAGAACAAGAAGAATCGTTACCTGCATAGTAAAGAAGAACACCTTCGTTCCATGACGGGGGTGTGCTTTACGTAAATTGGAAAAGGGAGATGCTTACCGATAGCATCTCCCTTTATATATACATTCTCATAACGTTTACTTCAAATCTTTATATTTTGCCGCGGAATAATCACTGTGCTACTAAAAAACTTAAATAACGAAAGCCCTACCTCTCATTCGTCCTTGCGACTCCTCGATCGCGCCAGTGTAAATAAGGTGCTTGCATGGAAGCTTTCACAGTTGCCAGATGATTTTCCGTAAATTGTAATGGGAACTTCTTAAATGGTTAAACTGTAATGCGTTTAACAATATTTAATACTAACATCATAATAATTAAAAAGCAAATTATTTTTCTTCATGAGTAAAGAAAAGTGAATAGGAAAAACTATAACTAACATAAAGGGGGTATATTAATGGTAAATAAAAAGTGGAATAAAGTGACACAATCCTTTTCAATGGATGTTCAAGAATTTGATCAAAGTATGCACCCCGAACGAGATGGAAAGCAAGAGGTGCATTCGTCTGATTTAGAGTTGTTAGCGCAATACTATAATAAAAATAGCACCATTCCGCTAGATATTACGAAATATCAATAGGTAGTACGTATGACAGCTAATTTTTTAAAGTTAGCTGTTTTTTACATTCTCATTATTTTGCTGACTTTTAGAGAAGGGACATGTAGAAGGGATAGAATCATCATCTCTTAAAAAATATTGCTGCCATTCGTAATTGTCTTCTTGACCGTACCATTTTAAGGATGGATGGATGGGAATTTTATCATATGCATTTAAACGTTTACGAATGACATGTTTAATTTTCCTACCAAAAGATGTATGATCATTAATATTTTCGAAAACCCACCTTGGTTGCAGTGCGATGAGAAACGTAGGTGCGTAACGACTCGCTCTAGTGAAATGAGTGGGAGTAGCACAAAAAGCGAAATAAGGTTCACCATGAAAACAAAATTCCCATTTATGATGCTTTGGGTCTTCAGGTATAGAAGCTGGCCACTCCATTTCATCATTTGCCGAAATTCCATTCAACACCTTCCAAAATAATTGTTCGTAATCGGCTACTGTATAGTGAGAGAAATCTTTATCATACGTATTGAATAGTAAAACAAGTGATGCGTATTGGCCAGTACTTCTTGAAACCTTACTATATTCTTTTAAGGATTGGGCAAGCTCTTTATGCGTATGTGCTTCTCTTGGGTCATTCGCAAAACAAAACCGTAGTTCATTATTATTAAAACCTTGACGTCCTAGAACACATGGATACGAATTGTTTGCGTCATTGATCATATCTGTAAAACTAGTAAATGCCTTTCGCTTCCAAGGTTTTAACGAAGAGAGGTTGTGTTCAATCCAACTCTTTTGATACAAAAGCGACATAACCGATTCCTCCTTATATGCTATTAACATATAAAAAGGAGCTTAATTAGGTGACTGTCCATACGTTAAAGAATTATTTGAGCAGCTTGCGATGTAAAGTAAATACCGAAGCCAACCAAAACGACACCTGCGATGAGGGAAATGGTCTTTAACAGTCGTTGATTGTCCCATTTTCCAACCGTGCTAGCTACATAAGCCATAACAGCATCCCAAATTAAAATTCCAACAAAAATTCCACTGCTATAAAAGAGTAATGTTCCCATGCTATACTGTGCCATCGTGTTTGCCAAAATGGAACCATAAATCCCAAGCCAAAATATAATGTTTAATGGATTCGACAAAGCCATAAGAAACCCAGTTAGAAAAGATTTCTTATAGGATGTACTCGGCTGTGTTTCTTGAATTTCTTTTCCCGCATGAATGATACTATCTATCCCTGTATATAGGAGGATAAATCCGCCAAATAACCAAAGAAATACTTTTACAATCGGAATGTTAATAAATTGAGCTAGTCCAAAATAAATGAGGAACATAAAACAAATATCAGCTATCATTGCCCCAATTCCTACAAGCCATGCACTCCCAAATCCATGCTTTATTCCTTTGTCTAATTGAGCGGCATTAATTGGACCAATTGGAGCAGACAATGATAAACCTAATACAATATAACTAAAAAATGCTCCCACCGTTTCTCCCCCTAATTCAGTTTCTCCTTTCAAGCGGCAGCGTCATACAACGAATACCACCTCCGCCCTTTTCTAACTCGTCTACTTCAACTGGAATAATATTCTTGTTTCGCAGTTTTGGATGATCATTGAAAATTCTCCGATTTGCTTTTGTACTTAATAAAATGGTTTCAGGATTAATATTAAGAAAGTTAATATCTGGTATGGTATTATACACCTCTAACCAATACACTTCAAATTGATGTCGGCGTACATAATCTTCCATCATGTAATAATTATAGTCCTTTTCATTTGTATAAACTTGTATAGGAAAAAAACGCAAAAAACTTTTGGCGACTATTACATCCTCATGGGCAATATTACAATTCATATCGAGGTGGAGCGTTTCACTAGTTCGGGGTAGATCAATGATGGCAATTTCAGAAAAGCCGATAGCAAATAGCTGTTTTAAAATTGCTTTCACGCTATGAACACTTGTACGAGCTCCAACATTAATCAAGATGGCATCTCTGTTTAATATTAATAAATCGCCAAACTCTAAACCTTGACTTATTTGTACGTCTATTTCTTTAAATTCATCACAAAACCATACTCGCAATAAAGATTGCATGTGATCATATTCTGGCTTGCGCATCGAAGTCCCAGCATGTCCAGGAAGTATTGTATCTTTCATTACACAAGCAAGGTCACGTACAAACATACGATTAATTAATTGCTTACTTAAACGGGCATCTGGCTCACATAAATAATCCGTATATCGTAAAATATGTACATTCTCTTCACTTAATGCATGACAGAGGTTATTATGTTGTTCTTGTGCGATGGAGTGATTAACAGGTTCATTCCATTGTACTTCCTTTGCTGCTTTTAGATTTGGAATATCTATTACAGATGGTGGGCTAACGATAACAGAACGAAGAGAGAATATCTCCGACTGACAATGTGGACGAAGGTTATACATTCACGTTTCTCCTTTCTAAAGGCAATCTTTCATAGCGTATCCAGTTAAGAGAAAACGATTCTAACCTGATGTATCGTTATGTTCATTTGTTTCGTACAAATAGCTTACCCTATTCCCCTCCAACCATTTCCCCGTAACGATAGACTCATTTTTAGAAATATCCGATCTTTCTGTTGATTTCATCTGTAAAATGCAGAAAAGAACCTTTACAATAATGAATATAATTTCCAAATGAAAAAGGAAGGGTGTTTAGGTGGTACATAAACGGAAAATATTAATTGGTAGCTTAAGTTTAACGATATTACTAGGAGGTTGTTCAGTGGAGAAGTTATTCATGTCTAAAGAGGAACGCTTCAACAAGGAAAAGTATGTAAGCGTTCAAGAGTATACAGGGCAAGGGTACGATTTACGAAATGGATCAAAAACAGATAAGATTGCGGATGACCACCTTGATGAAATAGACGAGGGAGTCACGAAATTTTTTAAAGAAGAATATAAAACAGACGTCATCGTACACAACGTAGTAGGTGCTCAAGGCGGAGCTTCTGTATTTGTGGAGTCAAAAGGGGAGCCACATTTTTATACGTTTGCCGTTGTGCCGATTGATAAGTCAACAGAAGA
The DNA here is from genome assembly GCF_000775615.1 of Pontibacillus litoralis JSM 072002. Lineage (GTDB taxonomy): Bacteria > Bacillota > Bacilli > Bacillales > BH030062 > Pontibacillus > Pontibacillus litoralis. The sequence goes on along the minus strand of NZ_AVPG01000010.1, from coordinate 861 downwards.
AGTGAAGGTAGATAAGGTATGGTCGCAGGAAGGGCAAGTAGAAAATGCACTTTTTACAGGGATATATGGCATGGTGTATGAAGAGGAGTTTACCAAATTGAATAACAAGTTGGCTGAGGTTGCGGGCAAATACAACCTTGTTGGTAAGCGAGGAGAAGCAGTGGCAAACGTTGGCGCAGGTGGATTTAGTAATACTTACTTTTATATGTCTATGCACGATAAAAGTTTTTATCCCCTTTTAGATCAATACTTAAAGAATCCAGATACGAATATAGAAAAGTTTCGAGAGATTTTCAATGAAATTAACGTAGATCCTAATAATATACTAATTACAATTCACATGTTTATGGCAGAAAAAGAGGTAGACCCAAACGAAGAGGCGTTTAACGAATTAGTAACTGCGATTGAAGAAATGGAAGGAATTCCAACAGGGGCTTATTCTATTTATTTACATGATAATCGCATTGGTAAAGGGTCGGCAACGGCTGGTAAAGATAATACGTTAGAGCGTTCAAACCCAAATAAAATTATAAAAAAATAAAAGTTGGGAGGTACAAGAATGGATTCTGTATCAGTAAATGACACGCAAGTTACAGACTCTAAATTAGTCGAGTTAGCTGGTTTTCACGCCTGAAGATATCGTGACAGATACAATAATGAATATAATTTCCAAATGAAAAAGGAAGGGTGTTTAGGTGGTACATAAACGGAAAATATTAATTGGTAGCTTAAGTTTAACGATATTACTAGGAGGTTGTTCAGTGGAGAAGTTATTCATGTCTAAAGAGGAACGCTTCAACAAGGAAAAGTATGTAAGCGTTCAAGAGTATACAGGGCAAGGGTACGATTTACGAAATGGAT
>NZ_AVPG01000092.1 GCF_000775615.1 Pontibacillus litoralis JSM 072002 | reverse complement strand
AGGATTCGAACCTGCGACCCCATGGTCCCAAACCATGTGCTCTACCAAGCTGAGCTACTTCCCGTATAATGGCGCGCCCGAGAGGAGTCGAACCCCTAACCTTCTGATCCGTAGTCAGACGCTCTATCCAATTGAGCTACGGGCGCTTATTAAAATGGTACCGAGGGCCGGACTCGAACCGGCACGGTAGAAACCTACCGCAGGATTTTAAGTCCTGTGCGTCTGCCAATTCCGCCACCCCGGCAAGGACTTACTAAATGGAGCGGAAGACGGGATTCGAACCCG
>NZ_AVPG01000091.1 GCF_000775615.1 Pontibacillus litoralis JSM 072002 | reverse complement strand
TACTGCGCAAGAAGGTTTAAATTTTTGTGATCAACTTTATAAAGTTGAGCGTCAATTGAAAGAATTGGATGCCGTTGACCGTTATCACAAAAGAAATGAATTAAGCCTTCCTATCTTAGATGAATTTTCTAAATGGTTAAAAGTACAAACACCAAAGGTGTTACCAAAAAGTGCATTAGGTAAAGCCATTAAATATTGTAAGTCGCAGTGGCCTAAACTGGAAGCCTTTCTTTTGGATGGGCGATTAGAGTTGGATAATAATCGTGCGGAGAGAGCAATTAAGCCCTT
>NZ_AVPG01000086.1 GCF_000775615.1 Pontibacillus litoralis JSM 072002 | reverse complement strand
TACCTGAGTTCGGGATAAGTTTAGAATAAGGCCAGTTGTTTTGAGTCCTCAATATAGTATCCTTGCAATGCATCCGGTTTGTTTTCAAAGAAACAATAAGCACCCAGTACAGCCACCAGATTTACTAGGAAATTCGTTATCGAACGATGTCTGGAATGCACAAGCTGTGCTTTGTTTTTGAGCAGATCGTTAATCGTCTCAATGATATACCTCTTTCTGAGCATCATCTTGTCATAAAAGGACATAAGCCTGTTCTTCATATTCGTCTTAATTCCATGTACCAGCTGAATGCCGTCGTCAAATAAGGAATCAAACAGTTTGGGAGAGATGTAGCC
>NZ_AVPG01000093.1 GCF_000775615.1 Pontibacillus litoralis JSM 072002 | reverse complement strand
ATGAAAGCCGGGGGTACCTGAAGTGCGTAACCGCAAGGAGCGCCCTAGGGTAAAACTGGTAATTGGGGCTAAGTCGTAACAAGGTAGCCGTACCGGAAGGTGCGGCTGGAACACCTCCTTTCTGGAGAGAAGCCTAATACCAGGTTGTCTCCTGTACTCGTACTGTTTATTCAAGATATGAAGGGAAAAGATGACGCCGAGTCTGTTTCGGACTAGGTTGAACTGAAGGAACAGTCCTATAGCTCAGTTGGTTAGAGCGCT
>NZ_AVPG01000085.1 GCF_000775615.1 Pontibacillus litoralis JSM 072002 | reverse complement strand
TAGTCAGAAATAAGGGAGCAGCTGGGGTGGACGGTATGACGTATGACCAGCTACTTCCATACTTGAAGGAACATAAAGAGGAATTATTAATTCAGTTACGTCAAGGAAAGTACAAACCGCAACCCGTTCTGCGGATTGAAATCCCGAAACCAGATGGCGGGAAGAGAAAACTGGGGATTCCTACAGTTATTGACCGAATGCTTCAACAAGCCATCAACCAAGTATTACAACCAATATTTGAACCAACGTTCTCCGATAATAGTTTTGGGTTTCGTCCAAAACGAAGTGCGCACCATGCCATTAGACGGGCGAAATCGTACTATGAACAAGGGTACAAAT
>NZ_AVPG01000089.1 GCF_000775615.1 Pontibacillus litoralis JSM 072002 | reverse complement strand
TTAGGATCTAGTGTCTTGCGACGTGGGGGTTCAAGTCCCTCCACCCGCACCAAAGAAACCATTACATTAGATGTTTCATCAGCTCAATTATATAAATTGAGCGGTCGTGGCGGAATGGCAGACGCGCTAGGTTGAGGGCCTAGTGGGGGTTAACCCCGTGGAGGTTCAAGTCCTCTCGGCCGCACCATAAAGCTACAAAAAATAAAAAATAAAAAACAAAAAAGTTGTTGCATTCCAAGTGTTTACTTGATATAATAGTTCTTGTCGATTCAAAAAATGCGCCCGTAGCTCAATTGGATAGAGCGTCTG
>NZ_AVPG01000009.1 GCF_000775615.1 Pontibacillus litoralis JSM 072002 | reverse complement strand
GATTGATAAAGGGCAACAAGAAACAGTAACTTTAACTGCGGAAAACATGATTTCCACTGCCCAAGTAGCGCTTACCAAAGTTGATGCAGACAACAACGAAATGACACTTGAAGGTGCTGTGTTCAACATTGTAAATGAAAAAGGCAACATCGTTCACGAAGGGCTTACTACCGATGAAGACGGACTTATCAAGGCAGACCTTAAGCCTGGTCAGTACGCTTTCGTTGAAACAAAAGCTCCGTTCGGTTATGAACTAGATAACACACCTATCGAATTTACGATTGATAAGGGTATGTCAGAAGCGCTTTCGCTGACATTTGAAAACAAAATAGGAACAGACGAAGTAGAAAATCCATCTGATGATCAAGATTCTGAATCAACAATTACAGATTCCAACGATGATCATCACGACAATGATTATGAAAACAACAATCAATCAAATCCGAATACAGAATTACCTAATACCGCAACCAATATGTTTAACTGGTTGTTGCTAGGTTCCATTATTCTCGTTATTGGATTTGGCTTATTTTACTTCTCCAAACGTCGAATAGATTAATTGCAGACATGAAAAGACACCAAAATTTTGGTGTCTTTTCTACATTCTATATTACATTACGCTGATTTTTGTGAGGATGATTGTTTACGAAAGGAGCTATTTGCTACAAAGCTTTTCTCTAACCGATATCCAAATACAGCTGCAATAATGGATAATACTATATCCTTAGGTAGAGGGACTAACATCCAAGCCCATGCCACAGAATAAGAAAAGTTTCCCGGCGCCTCAAACCAAAATATATAAGCCATATACAGCCAATTCGTTCCAAACACATAATTAATTACAAGCCCCGTTAATGCGGCAACAATATACATCGGTAATGTACGTTTCCGTTCAACTATCTTCCCTACTACATAGGCTACTAAAATAAATGATAGAATAAATCCAAATGTAGGGGAAATTAGTTGTGACGGTCCCCCACTAAATTGAGCAAAAATACGTGCTCCTGCTAATCCTAAAGCCATATATACTGTCAATGTAAATGCCCCTAATCTACTTCCTAAAAGTAAACCAGCTAATATAGCAAAAAACGTTTGCAATGTTATCGGCACTCCACCTATTTCCATAAATGGAGCAATCGCAGTAATATTAGCCCCTACTGCCATTAACGCAACAAACATCCCTCCTAACGTAATATCTAACGCTGATATTCTCTTGTTCATGCTCATTTCCCCCTCTTTCACTTTAATGTTAACCTATAATTTTATAGTTAACAATTTGTTTTTATTGTAACATATTTGATCCTCTTTCTGCATCATTCGTTTTTTAATAAGAAGATTACTATTTTTGTTGAATAATAACCTTCTCTTTTCCATATTTCCCTGAAGGCTTGTCCCTAATTTAAAAATACGTTTAGCACATATGACAGTGCTAAACAAATGATTTATAAGAATAATTTATTTACTCTATTTCAATTCTCTTCCCTCTTCGTTTTGGAAATGTAATGCTTAACACCCCATCTTGATACGTAGCACGCATTTCTCGCTTCGATATATTTGCCGGTAAAGAAATCGTTCTTTCTCGAAACGATCTCATTTCCTTCGTTTGTCCTGTCGTATCATTCGATGCTTTTTCGTGGTGGTCAATCATCATTCTGAGTGAGTCTTCTACTAGTTCTAAATGAATTTCTTCTTTCGATACGCCTGGTAAAGCTGTCTCAATTACATAATCTGTTTTCGTTTCATATTGTTTCAATTGAATACCATCGCTAAACGCATCCGCAAATAATTGATCCATAGCTCGAAAGATAGAGTTTCCTCTCGTTACATCAAATAAATCATCAAACAAACTTCGATTTTTCTTTGAATCATGTGTTGACATTAATCCTCTCTCCTCTCATGTTGTTGACTTATCCTCAATGTATGTCATGGGTCATTTCATTGTTTGGGTACATAGCCTAATGCCCTTACTTTTTTTCTTTTTTTTCTTTAATGAGAGCAATATGTAGTCATCTCGCGTATGTAAGCGTTTCCTAAAGGGATTCATTTTCTTAATTATCTGAAAAAATAAATAATATCCTATTGACCGTTTTCCAAAAGGGGCTTATGATAGTTCTCAATCAAACAAATGAATGCAAACACCTACCATACATTCATTTGCAACAATTTGATTTCGGCCCTTTTTAATCCTTCAAGGGCCCCTATTTTAATTAAGTATAAACGAGGAAGATAAATGAGGAAGAAAGGAGTGCATGTATGAGTAGTCAATGGATTTATTTAAACGGCCAGTTTGTAACGAAAGATGAAGCTGTTGTATCTGTATATGATCATGGCTTTCTATATGGCGATGGGGTGTTTGAAGGCATTCGAGCATATAGTGGGAATGTATTTCGATTAGATCAACACCTTACCCGCATGTATGAATCTGCACAATCAATTATGCTACACATCCCACACACAAAGGAGGAAATGCAGCAAATTATTGTTGATACGATTCAGCACAATCAATTGGATAATGCTTATATTCGGGTTATTGTTTCTAGAGGAGCTGGCAATCTTGGCTTAGATCCTGCAAGCTGCTCAAAGCCACGCGTTGTCGTGATTGCTGAAGCACTCGCTCTCTATCCACAAGAACTATATGAACGTGGTTTAAAGCTCGGTTCTGTTTCCACACGACGAAATCGACCGGATGTGTTAAGCCCACAAGTTAAATCACTTAACTATTTAAATAATATTTTGGTAAAGCTAGAAGCCAATCAAGCTGGTGTCGACGAAGCATTAATGTTAAACGATCAAGGATATGTAACCGAAGGATCGGCGGACAATATCTTCATAGTGAAAAATGGCGTCATTTATACACCTCCTGTTTACCTAGGAGCATTAGAAGGAATCACCCGCAACGCGATTATCGATTTAGCGAAAGACCATGGTTTCGAAGTGAAAGAACAGCCATTTACTCGTCATGATGTTTATGTGGCAGATGAAGTATTTTTAACAGGAACAGCAGCAGAAGTCATTGCGGCAGTTGAAGTAGACCAGCGAACCATAGGCGATGGGAAACCTGGAGCTGTAACGAACGAATTACTTGATTCATTCCGTAATTTAGTAACGAAAGATGGCGTGCAATGTTATCCAGAAAAACGTGGCGCTGAAGTGAGCTAGAACAACGTCAATATTTGAACTCTATGACGGGAGTAAAGGTTTAAGATACTGTATTCACAGAGAGCCGGGGTTGCTGGAAGCCCGGAAATACACCTTAATCCGACATCATCCCTGAGTGTTAGGCTGAACGATTCGTTTAGTAGGCCTAGCCAGGTGTCACTAAACACCTGTTATCAAAAGAGACCCCATCTCTTTTCGTGGGCCGTCTCATAAGGTAGTATTCGAATGAATGCTATAAACTAGGGTGGTACCGCGAAAAGCCAAGACTTTCTCGCCCCTATTCAACCGCTTCTCTTTGTGGAGTGGTTTTATAAGGGAGAGAAATCTTGGTATTTTTTTCGGCGATTTCCCTTTACAAAAGTCTGATTTTTCAATTTATTAATTATTGATTGGTACGTTTCGACCATTGTGGAACGAAAACTATACACTTTACGAAAAAAGAATTGGAGGGTTTGAGTTGAAGGTAGAAACAAAGGCGGACGCTATTCAAGATGCAGAGCAGTCCCACAAAAAAACCGGTGCTGACCTATTTGTGGAAGCATTGGTACAAGAAAATGTCGATACTCTGTTTGGATATCCAGGTGGCGCTGTCTTACCAATTTATGATGCCATTTATCGATCCGAAAAGGCGTTTGAACACATTTTAACGCGCCATGAACAAGGAGCGATTCATGCAGCAGAAGGATACGCTCGTGTATCTGGTAAGCCAGGTGTTGTCCTTGCCACATCTGGTCCAGGCGCTACGAACTTAGTTACCGGGATAACAGATGCGATGATGGATTCTTTACCGCTCGTTATTTTTACAGGCCAAGTAGCCACAACCGTCATTGGAACAGATGCTTTTCAAGAAGCAGATGTAATGGGCATTACGACCGCGATTACAAAGCACAATTATCAAGTTCGATCCATTGAGGATTTACCGCGCATCGTTAGAGAAGCCTTTCACATTGCTTCAACCGGTCGGCCTGGTCCTGTGTTAGTTGATATACCGAAGAACATTTCTTCCGCACCTTGTGAGGATAACTACAAATCAACCTTTTATTTGCCTGGTTATCAACCAAACTTAAAACCGAATCCACTACAAATAAAAAAGCTAAAAGAAGCATTAAAAGAAGCTAAAAAACCAGTGCTATTAAGTGGAGCAGGAGTCATTCATGCGCAAGCTTCCGATCTATTACAATCATTCGCGAAGAAGCACGGTATCCCTGTTACGAATACATTGCTTGGTCTTGGAAGTTACCCAGGAGATGATGAGTTATTTCTAGGAATGGCTGGCATGCACGGAACTTATGCAGCAAATATGGCGCTGCATGAATGTGACTTTCTCATCAACATTGGCTCACGCTTCGATGACCGCTTAACTGGGAAAATTGAACACTTTGCACCGAATGCTACCGTTGCACATGTTGATATTGATCCAGCTGAAATTGGAAAAAACATCAATACACACATTCCCATCGTGGCAGATGCCAAAGAAGTGTTAAAAGCATTTGAAAATCAAGAAGTCAACGCCCAGCATCATGGAGACTGGCTTCGACAGTTACAACAATACAAACAAGAATACCCACTTTGGTACAACAAACCAAAAGAAAAGTTGATTCCCCAATGGTTAATGAAACAAATTCAAACCATTACAAAAGGGGACGCTATCATTACAACAGACGTTGGCCAACATCAAATGTGGGCAGCCCAATATTTCACATTTAGTCAACCGAATCGTTGGGTCACATCAGGTGGACTTGGAACTATGGGCTTTGGCTTCCCTGCTGCTATCGGCGCCTATATCGCGAACCCAAACAAACGCGTTGTAGCCATTGTCGGAGATGGTGGCTTTCAAATGACGATGCAAGAGCTTTCCCTACTTCAAGAAAAAAGGTACCCGATCAAAGTGATTATCGTCAATAATGAAGCACTCGGAATGGTGCGACAATGGCAAGAAACGTTTTATAACAAGCGCTATTCTGAATCCTTATTACACACACAACCTAATTTTGTTAAATTGTCCGAAAGCTACAATGTAAAAGCAATCCGTATCGATACGCAACAGCATTTAGAAAACGTTTTGCCAGATGTTTTTGCAGATGATCATCCTTACGTGTTGGATTGTCGCGTACTGCAACAAGAAAATGTTTACCCGATGATTGCCCCAGGCAAAGGAATACATGAAATGATTGGGGTGAAACCATGAGACGAATTATAACTGCTACGGTACAAAATCGAAGTGGTGTTTTAAATCGAATTACTGGCTTACTTCAGCGTCGCCAGTTCAACATTGAAAGTATCTCTGTCGGTCGAACCGAAACGGAAGGCATATCAAAGATGACGTTTGTTGTGGAAGTAGAAGATCATCGTAAACTCGAACAATTAACGAAGCAGCTTCATAAGCAAGTCGACGTGTTAAAGGTTTCAGACATTACCGATAAAGCCATTGTTGCGAGAGAACTTGTGCTTGTGAAGATAGGTTGTAATTCGCAACAACGCGCAGAATTAAACGGAATTATTGAACCATTTCGCGCTCATATTATCGACGTCAGTAAAGATAGTATTACCGTTCAAGCAACAGGAAAATCCGAAAAGATAGAAGCCATTATTGAATTGCTTAAACCATATGGCATTAAAGAAATTGCTCGAACCGGGTTAACAGCTTTCCAACGAGGACAACAGCCTCAAGTAACAGAGTTTCACCACTATTCTTTAATTCAATAATAATCGAAAGGATGATGGAAAATGGCAAACGTTCTTTATCACAACGATATTCAAGATGAGGTATTAAAACAAAAGAGAATCGCAGTTATCGGCTATGGTTCTCAAGGTCATGCACATGCTCAAAATTTAAAAGAAAGTGGTTATGATGTCGTTGTTGGTGTACGTGCAGGGAAATCTTGGAGTAAAGCAGAGCAAGATGGCATGACAGTAAAAAGTGTGGCAGAAGCAGTAGCTCACGCTGATGTTGTGATGGTGCTTCTGCCAGATGAGCATCAACCTAGCGTGTATCAACATGAAATCAAACCGAATCTAGAACCTGGTAATGCATTAGCTTTTGCTCATGGATTTAACGTACATTTCAATCAAGTGGTACCCCCGCAAGATGTGGACGTTTTCCTCGTAGCACCTAAAGGACCTGGACACCTAGTACGACGCACTTTTACAGAAGGCGCTGGAGTTCCAGCACTTTACGGGGTATTTAAAGACTATACAGGCGAAGCCGCATCTATCGCGAAAGCCTACGCTAAAGGGATCGGATCTGGTCGTGCTGGAGTGCTTGAGACGTCCTTTCAAGAAGAAACTGAAACAGACCTTTTTGGAGAGCAAGCTGTTCTATGCGGTGGACTTTCTAGCCTTGTCAAAGCTGGATTTGAAACATTAACAGAGGCGGGTTATCAACCAGAAGTAGCTTACTTTGAATGTTTACACGAGCTAAAACTTATCGTCGATTTGATGTATGAAGGTGGACTAGAGAATATGCGTTATTCCATCTCAGATACTGCTCAATGGGGAGATTTCGTATCTGGTAAGCGCATTGTTGATGCAAGTACGAAAGAGCGAATGAAAGAAGTGCTTGCCGACATTCAATCAGGTACATTTGCGAAAGGATGGATTCTTGAAAACCAAGCAAATCGTCCAGAATTTACAGCTATTAACGCCCAAGAAAGCAAGCATCCTATTGAACAAGTAGGTAGGGAACTTCGCCAACTAATGCCGTTCGTTCAGGAATCAGAGAAAGCAAAATCTGAAAAGGAAGTGGTCCCAGGTGGCACGCATTAAAGTCTTTGACACGACACTTCGTGATGGTGAACAGTCGCCAGGGGTGAACTTGAATCAATTGGAGAAAATCGAGATTGCGAAACAATTGGAGCGCTTTGGTGTAGACCGGATGGAGGCAGGATTCCCTGCTTCTTCCCAAAGCGAGTTTGAATCAGTAAAAGCCATCGCAAAAACGATTCAAAACGCATCCGTAACAGGATTAGCACGAGCCAAAAAATCCGATATTGATTGTGCATGGGAAGCATTACAATATGCAAAAGAGCCACGTTTGCATATCTTTCTCGCCACTTCCCCTATTCATATGCAACACAAATTACAAATGTCTCCGGAGAAAGTAATCGAAACAGCTTGTGACATGGTCGCTTACGCAAAGGAAAAATTTCAACAAATTGAATTTTCTGCTGAAGATGCTTCGCGATCCGATTTAGCCTTTCTTGCAGAAATTACCGAAAAGGTCATTGACGCTGGTGCAACAGTCATTAATTTACCTGATACGGTCGGCTACACGACTCCAGCAGAATATGGAGCTCTATTCCGTTATATGAAGGAAAACGTGCCGAACATCCATCAAGTATCCTTGTCCGCCCATTGTCATGATGATTTAGGCATGGCGGTTGCTAATACGATCGCCGCTATCGAAAATGGTGCCACGCAAATAGAAGGTACGATTAACGGCATCGGCGAACGGGCTGGTAATGCTAGTTTAGAAGAAATTGCAGTAGCCCTTACAATCCGCAACAACGTCTATCCTTATCATACGAACCTTGTTCTAAATGAGATTAAACGGACGAGTGACCTTGTAAGTAAACTAACCGGGATGGTCGTGCCAGCGAATAAAGCCGTTATTGGGAAGAACGCATTTGCCCATGAATCAGGCATACATCAAGATGGAATGCTTAAAAACGCGTCCACCTATGAAATTATCACTCCTGAAATGGTTGGCATTCATGAAAGCGATCTTGTACTAGGTAAACATTCTGGTAAACACGCATTCTCTAATCATGTACAATCACTTGGCTACACCCTTTCAGAAGAAAAATTAACAGAAGCATTCCAAGCGTTCAAAAGCTTAACAGATTGTAAGAAAGAAATTACTGATGAAGATTTGTTTACGCTATTGACAGATGTACAAACCGTTTCGACTCGTGCACCGAAATATACTTTACAATCCTTTCAAGTACAATACGGTTCAACAAATATCCCAACAGCAACTATTGCGATGAAAAACCCTAACGGTGAATACCTTGAAATGGCTGGTACCGGAAAAGGAAGTGTAGAAGCGATTTACAATACACTCGAAGCTTTAATGCATGAAGACATACAACTTGAAGATTATCGCATTAACTCCGTCGGTGCCGGACGAGATGCTCTCGCAGAAGTACACATACGTCTAAAAGTAAACGGCTACACCATGAACGGTCGTGGATCAGCTCAAGACGTGTTAGAAGCATCCGCACATGCTTTTATTAATAGCGTGAATCGAGTGTTCATGCAACCAAATCTTAAACAAAAACAACACGCCCAAATGTAAAGGAGGAAAATAACATGAAAAAACAAATCATATTGCTCCCTGGTGACGGAATTGGTCATGAAGTCGTTCAATCTGCTAAACAAGTGCTTGAGGCTGTAACAGAACGATTCAACCATTCATTTACATTCCATACGCACGATATTGGAGGTTGTGCTATTGATCAACACGGCACTCCCCTCCCCCACGATACGCTCCAAGCATGTCAAGAAGCGGATGCTATTTTGTTAGGCGCTGTTGGTGGGCCGAAATGGGACCATAACCCTTCCCATCTCCGCCCTGAAAAAGGACTGCTAGGTATTCGCAAAGCGTTAGGCTTATTTGCAAACCTACGCCCAATAAAAGGCTTCCCTCAATTGCTTCACGCCTCCCCGCTGAAACGAGAAGTAATAGAAGGTAGTGACTTGCTTATTATTCGTGAGCTGACGAGCGGACTATATTTCGGAACACCAAGTGAAAGAAGCCAGAACGATAAATCTGTTGTTGATACGTTGTATTATGAGCGCGACGAAATAGAACGAATTGTAGATACTGCTTTTCAAAGCGCAAGGCGACGCCGGAAGCATCTTACTTCTGTTGATAAAGCGAACGTACTAGAATCTAGTAAACTATGGCGGGAAGTCGTTGAACAAAAGAAGACCGAGTATCCTGACGTAATCGTAACACACGAACTCGTTGATGCAGCAGCGATGAAGCTAATTACGAACCCTACACAATTTGACGTCATCGTTACCGAGAACATGTTTGGAGATATTCTAAGTGATGAAGCCTCTGTCCTAACTGGATCCCTTGGCATGCTTCCTTCTGCAAGTACAAGAGCAGATGGACTCGGGCTTTATGAACCAGTACACGGCTCAGCACCTGATATTACTGGAAAAGGTGTCGCTAACCCTCTTGCAATGATTCTATCTTCCGCAATGATGCTTCGCCATTCATTTGATATGGAAGAGGAAGCGAACGTTATTGAAGAAGCAGTACGACAAGTGCTAGCTGATGGTTATCACACAGCTGATTTAAACGTTACAGGTGGTACTATTGTCAACACAAAACAAATGACGCAACACGTAATTGAACACGTTACCTCTAAAGATGCAACGAGAAGCATTATGAGATGTTACGCCTAAATGGGAGGAATCCCCTCCCCCCTTTAACAGATTGAAAGGAGTAAGCAAATGAGCCAACCAAAAACGATTGTCGAAAAAATTTGGCATAATCATGTCGTTACGGAAGAACACGGGAAACCTGACCTTATCTATATTGATTTGCACCTTGTTCATGAGGTTACATCACCACAAGCTTTTGAAGCGCTACGTAGCAAAAATCGCTTTGTGCGCCGTCCTGAACTAACCTTTGCTACGATGGATCATAACGTACCGACGAAAAACCGGCAAGAAGTGAGAGATGAAGTATCCAAGAAGCAAATGGAAACTTTACAAGAAAATTGCCAACAATTTGGGATTGAATTAGCAGACATTAACCACCCTGACCAAGGCATCGTTCACGTCATTGGTCCTGAATTAGGTCTTACGCAGCCTGGTAAAACGATTGTGTGTGGTGATAGTCATACATCGACACACGGGGCGTTTGGTGCATTAGCATTCGGCATTGGTACAAGTGAAGTGGAACACGTTTTATCTACGCAAACGTTATGGCAAGCGAAACCAAAAACATTAAACGTCCAAGTTAATGGAAATTTACCAGTGGGCGTAACAGCAAAGGATTTAATACTAGCTATAATCGGGAAATACGGCGTACGTTTTGGAACTGGTTATGTGATTGAATATACAGGTGATGCGATCCGCTCCCTTTCCATGGAAGAAAGAATGACGGTGTGCAATATGTCGATTGAGGCAGGAGCGCGTGCTGGCTTAATTAGCCCTGATGAAACCACTTTTGCCTACTTAAGAGGGAAACGACATGCCCCTCAAGGTGAATGCTTTGAGTCTGCCGTTAGAAAGTGGAAATCCCTTGCAACAGATGAAGGAGCGAAATACGACGCAACAGTTGAAATCGACGCTTCAGAAATTGAACCGCAAGTGACATGGGGTACTAATCCAGCCATGTGTTTACCAATAAGTGCCCATGTTCCAGATCCAAAGCAAGCACTAAACCAAAATGAACAACAAGAAATCCAACACGCGTTAGCATACATGGACCTGCAACCGAACCAAGCAATTACTTCGATTGACATTGATCACGTCTTTATCGGATCTTGCACGAACTCACGACTCTCTGATTTACAAAAAGCAGCCAAAATCATTGAAGGCAAACAAGTACACCCTTCTGTTTCTGCCATAATCGTTCCAGGGTCATTATCAGTGAAATTACAAGCAGAATCAGAAGGTCTTGATCAAATCTTTAAAGAAGCAGGCTTTGAATGGAGAGAAGCTGGTTGCAGCATGTGCCTTGCAATGAACGATGATATCATCCCGCCAGGTGGACGTTGCGCTTCTACATCTAACCGGAACTTTGAAGGGCGCCAAGGAACAGATGCCCGCACCCATTTAGTAAGTCCAGAAATGGCAGCAGCGGCAGCAGTAGAGGGGCGTTTCATTGATGTCCGTCATTTCGTCAAGCAACCTGTTTAATCAAAGGAGGTTTTATTCATATGGAAGCGATTCGACACCATACAGGCAAAGTCTATCCACTTAATCGAACGAACGTTGATACAGACCAAATTATACCGAAACAATTTCTCAAACGAATCGAGCGCAAAGGATTCGGGCAATTTCTATTTTACAACTGGCGTTTTCATCAAGATGGTAGCAAGAAAGATTCCTTTAACTTACACAACGATAAATATATAGGGGCATCTATCTTAGTAGCCGGTGATAACTTCGGCTGTGGTTCTTCACGAGAACATGCACCGTGGGCTATCGAAGATTACGGATTTAAAGTTATCATTGCCTCAAGCTTTGCTGATATTTTTTACAATAATTGTGTAAAAAACGGCATTCTACCTATTCAATTGCCAGCAGAACAAGTAGAACACATCATGCAGCAAGCAGAGCAAACGACGTACCAATTACACGTGGACTTAGCTACCCAACGACTATATGACGATGATGATTGGCGCATTTCCTTTGAAGTAAACGACTATCATAAGCAAATGCTCATGAACGGCTGGGACGAGATTGCCGTTACATTAACATATGAAGACAAAATAACAAGTTATGAAAACCAAACGCTAGGAGTGTGAAGACATTGGGAATTGCTTAACTGGAACGAAAATTACAGATGCCGTGGATCACTTACAATCGGTGATACATGAAACACCACTAACAACATCAACATTTATCAATGAACAAACGAGGAAAAGCGTCTACTTTAAGATGGAAAACCAACAAAAAACTGGAGCCTTTAAAATACGAGGCGCTAGCTATAAAATATCACAATTAACTAAACAGCAATTACAAAATGGTGTTATTACCGCTTCTGCTGGTAACCATGCTCAAGGTGTTGCTCTTGCTGCAGCTAAACGTGGCGGCGCAGCAACCATTTACATGCCAGAACGAACACCAGAAGCAAAGGTTTCCGCCACCAAAGCATACGGTGCTACTATTGTAAAAACGGGAGGATCTTTTCAAGAAGCATACGAAGCAGCTCGAGCAGAACAAGCCACGACTAACAAAATGTTTATCCACCCATTTGATGATATTGACGTCATGGCTGGTCAGGGGACAATAGCAATCGAAATGCTTGAACAAAACCCCAATTTACAAACCATTCTCGTACCAATTGGAGGCGGCGGACTTATTAGTGGCATCGCCTTTGCAGCAAAATGGCGAAAACCAAGCATCCAAATCATTGGCGTACAAGCAGAACGAGCAAGTGCAACCTACAACCGTTTTTATGGAATCAACCAAAAATCATTACAGCAAGTTGACACCATTGCAGATGGCATCGCTGTAAAGCAACCAGGCATCGCAACGTTCCCTTACATCCAACGCTATGTGGATACAATCATTACGGTAACCGAAACCGATATCGCGAACGCCATGTTGTATATGCTCGAACGTCACAAAAGCCTTGTTGAAGGTGCAGGCGCAACAGCCTTGGCTGGACTTTTGGCTCATCACCGGCACATAAACACACACAACATCGGTATTGTCATTAGCGGCGGCAACATGGACGTGTCCAAACTCCCAATGATTCAACAATTAAAGGAGCAACCAAAAATCATTCAATACGCATAAAGAAAACAGGCTCGTTCTTTGAACAGCCTGCTTTCTTTGCTATTTTCAGTATTAAATTACAAAATCTCGAATTCCGCGCATCAATACCAACGGATCCATATTATAAATTATTCGTTAGCGGCTTCTTCTACCATTTGTTTTAAATCTTCAAAGGATTCGCCTTTAAATACTTTTCCGTTTACGACCATTGTTGGTGTGGACATGACGCTTAAGTCTTTCGCAAGTTGTATGTCGCTTGCAATAATTTCATCTGATGATTCTTCATACGCTGTCATGACTTGTTCTACTTTTTCTTGATCGTCAACAACAGTAGTTAATGTATCTTGTAAAAATTCATCTGTATAAGGAGTTTGTTCTAGTTCGTCATGATTAGGCTGGCGACTATACAGCTCATCATGAAACTCCCAAAACGTTTCATTGCCCAGTTCTTGGTAGACAACTTCTGCAAATGTTGCTGATTTCGTTGAATCGTTATTTATTACTGGGAAATGCATGAAATATAATTTTGCTTGGCCTGAATCGATTAGTTCTTGTTGGATCTCAGGAATTGCACCTTCGTTGAAATTTTTACATGCTGGACATAAGTAGTCACCAAATTCTATAATGCTTACTGGTGCTTCCTCATCCCCTATATATGGTTGATTTTCGTAATCAATTGTCACTGCTTCCTCCGTATTTGTATCATTTCCGGACATTTTGTTATCTAACACAACCATAATGATTGCTCCAGCGACGACAACGGCAATCATCCAATAAATCCATGCATTGCTTCCTTTTTGTTGTTTTGAAGCCATGAAATCACCCTTTTTCCTCTATATTGTCATAACTTTTATGAGTTGTAACGTATTTATTATAAGTACAGTTTTTTTCTATCGTCAAGCATCAGCACTTCTCGTAAATAAGTTAACATGAGTTGAACACCACTTTATGAACAATGGAGGCGAATAGATGATTGAGAATCCTTCTTTTTATAACCAGAGTGAGCATCATATGACGATGGAAGACGTGCGCAATCAGATTCGGACGTTTGTGCAACAGGATCCTGCCGCTTCATATCGGCTGTCGATAGGAACGGATTCCCACGTACATCGTGTATACACGCGCTTCATTACAGCAATTCATATTCATCGCATTGGCAAAGGGGCTTGGGGCTGTTTACGTAATCACACCGTTCGTCGTCCTGTGCAAAGTCTTCGGGAAAAAATTTCAACAGAAACATGGCTAAGTCAAGAAATTGCCTTTTACTTTACACCAGACTATTTAGAAGAATTAGCATGTATTATCCAACCTTTCGAGGAAAAAGGTGCTTCATTCACGTTTGAAATTCATTTGGATATAGGCCACAAAGGGATTACACGCCATTTAATAACCGAAATGACGCAACGCACCCGCCAAATGGGAATTGAAGTGAAAATTAAACCAGACGCTTACGCCGCTTCTAGTTATGCGAACCGTTATACGAAATAACCCTATAATATAGTTGCCACACACCTAAAATACGCATATTATAAACGTAGAGGCATTTATTACAATAGTAGGGGGGTTACTCATCTTGAAACAGAAACTTCAAAATAGTATTTTAGGCATACTCTTTATTGTCATTGGCTCTATACTTTTATTAGAAAACTTCGGATTTATTCATTACGGTTTTATCTCTTGGCCAATCACATTACTTCTTACGTCACTTGGCTTTCATATAGCATTTTTCCTAACCGGGAAACGACCAGAAAATGCAGGTTTACTCGTTCCAGGTGGCATTTTGCTTATACTTAGCATTTATTTCTATATTGATATATTAACAAACTATCAATACACAACCTATACGTGGCCTACCATCATTCTAGCCCCTGCTTTTGGATTATTTGAATTATGGTATTTTGGTGGACGCAATAAAGGACTTTGGGTTCCGATTAGCGTTTTAACGATTGTTGCTGCGCTCTTTTATGCGCAAGCTTTCTTGGCAATTTTACTAGAACTTTGGCCAATCGCTCTAATCGCTGTCGGTATTTATTTCATTTTTGGAAAAAAGCAACATAAACAATAATAAACGAACGCCCTTTCTCCTTTTCTCTCTAGGAAAGGGCTTATTTTTTGTGCTTAAGCCTTCCTTAATAGGGTAAAGTAAACTATGTAACCTATTCACTTTTACAATAAAATGGGCTATGATTACAATGGTTATTCTTTTAAAAGGAGGTTCTTATGGATATTTTCGCTATACTTGCTATACTAGGACTTATCATTAACATTTTAATGGGAATCGCTATTATCTTTCTTGAACGTAAACAAGCTAGTACTACTTGGGCTTGGTTGATGGTTCTCTTCTTTATCCCTATATTCGGATTTATTCTATACTTGTTATTCGGCCAAAACCTAAGCAGAAGAAAAATATTTCAGTTATCATCTGAAGCGGAAAACTTCTTTAAAGCGTTAAAGAAAAAACAAACAGAAATGCTGCAATTACATAAAGAGACAGAATTTGAATACCAGGATCTTATGTATATGAACCTTGTCAATAATGAATCGATTCTTACATTAGATAATGAGGTTGAACTATTTATTGATGGGCATGAAAAAATGGATGATTTAATCCAATCCATTGAAGAAGCCAATTATTTTATTCATATTCAATATTATATTGTACAAAATGATGCTACTGGTAAAAGGTTGATTGAAGCATTAACTCGTAAAGCTCATGAAGGTGTCGAAGTGCGCTTCCTCTATGATGAAATGGGGTCGCGAGGGTTAAGACGTTCAACGCTAAAGCCATTGATTGATGCCGGTGGACATGTGGCAGCGTTTTTTCCTTCACGGATACCCTATATCAATTTACGATTAAACTATCGTAATCACCGGAAAATCGTTGTCATTGATGGAGAGATTGGCTTTGTTGGAGGATTTAATATTGGTGACGAATACCTCGGATTAGATCATAAATTCGGTTACTGGAGAGATACACATTTCAAAGTTCACGGGAGCTCGGTATACGCATTAGAAACACGTTTTTATTTGGACTGGAACCATGCATCACGCAATAAATTACAACCTTCTCCTAAGTACTTTCCTGAGATGGATCCACACGGAAATTCTGGTATGCAAATTATTACGAGTGGACCCGATTCAGAATGGCAACAAATTAAAAATGCTTATATTAAATTAATATTATCCGCAAAAGAAAGCATTTATATTCAAACGCCTTATTTCATTCCAGACGACAGCTTAATGGATGCGATAAACATTGCTTCCTTAAGCGGTGTCGATGTCCGCATCATGATTCCAAATAAGCCAGATCATCCTTTTGTTTATTGGGCCACCTACTCACACATCGGTCAACTTATCGACTCCGGTGTCCGCAGCTACACGTATGAGAATGGTTTCCTGCATGCAAAAACACTCGTCGTGGATGGAAAAGTCGCTTCTGTTGGCACGGCTAACATTGATGTGAGAAGTTTCAAATTGAATTTTGAAGTAAATGCGATTGTATATGATCACGAGGTTGCGCAATCATTGCACCAAGTATTTGAGCAAGACTTAGAAGATTGTCAAGAAATAACAAAAGAAGTGTATAAAAACCGATCAACGTTAATCAAATTAAAAGAATCCATTTCCCGTTTGTTATCTCCTATTTTATAAAATATCAATAAAAAGGTTCACCACCTCTTTTGTGTGAACCTTTTTTTGATGAACGGAACTCTTTTTTTCGCGGGCATGAGCGAATTCCTCCGCACGAGAGCGAATTCCTTCCGTACACGAGCGACTTTACTACGTACGAGAGCGAATTCCTCCGCACGCGAGCGAATTCCTTCCGTACACGAGCGACTTTACTACGTACGAGAGCGACTTTACTCCGTACGCGAGCGACTTTACTCCGTACGCGAGCGAATTCCTCCGTACGCGAGCGAATTCCTCCGTACGCGAGCGACTTTACTACGTATACGAGCGACTTTACTCCGCACGCGAGCGAATTCCTCCGTACACGAGCGACTGTCCTCCGCACGCGAGCGAATTCCTTCCGTACGCGAGCGACTTTACTACGTACGCGAGCGAATTCCTCCGTACGCGAGCGAATTCCTCCGTACGCGAGCGACTTTACTACGTATACGAGCGACTTTACTCCGCACGCGAGCGAATTCCTCCGTACACGAGCGACTGTCCTCCGCACGCGAGCGAATTCCTTCCGTACGCGAGCGACTTTACTACGTACGCGAGCGAATTCCTCCGTACGCGAGCGAATTCCTCCGTACGCGAGCGACTTTACTACGTATACGAGCGACTTTACTACGTATACGAGCGACTTCCTCCGTACACGAGCGAATTCCTCCGTACACGAGCGACTTTACTCCGCACGCGAGCGAATTCCTCCGTACGCGAGCGAATTTCCTCCGCACGCGAGCGACTTTATTCCGTACGCGAGCGAATTCTCTGCTCCGCAGAAAAAGAGACAAGGGATTAACCCCTTGTCTCTTTTTCCCATTTCCCGACTGGTCCTGCTTGGGCTAGTAGGTCGACAATGTGAACGGCTTCCATTTCACCGGTTGTACCTTCACGTTCAATTCCTAGCTTCATTTGTAGTAAACAGCCTGGGTTGGTTGTGACAACGTCTGATGCTTTTGTTGAGCAGACGTCTTCCATTTTCATGTCTAGTATTTTCATAGATTCATCGTATTGTAGCATGTTGTATGTTCCTGCTGATCCACAGCAAAATTCTGGTCGCTTTAATTCCTTTAATGTTAAACCTGGAATCTTGTTCAACAACTGCTTTGGTGGTTCGATAACTCCTTGAACGTTAGTCATATGACAAGATGGCTGATAGGTCACAGTTTTATGAACGGGTTTCGTATACTCAATTTGATCAAGTTCTACTAATATTTGTGTAATATCTTTTACCTTTGTCACGAATTTTTTCGCACGTTCATGCCATTCACTACCTTCTTCAAATAGGTGGTGGTATTCGATCAATCTTGCTCCACAGCCGCCCGCGTTGTTAATAATATAGTCGACTTGCTCTTCTTCAAATGCTTTTATATTTGCTTTCGCTAGCTCAATTGATTCATCGACTTTTCCTGAGTGTGCATGTAAAGCACCACAGCACGTTTGTTGTTTTGGTAAAATAACTTCTGCTCCACTTTTCACAAGTAAATGGATTGTATTTTTGTTCGTTTCAAAGAACATGCTATCCATAACACAACCGGTAAAGAACGCTATTTTCGCAGTTGCAGGGCGCTTACTAATGTAGCGATTAGCACGTTTCTTTCTTTCCTTAGGTGATGGTAAATCAGGAATCACCTTCTCAAAATGTTCCATATTTAATGGAGCAATTTTCGTTAAGTTAAGCTTTCTTGCTACTTTCTGTACGCCACTCTTTTGATACAGCCATGTAGCGTTTCCTAGTGTATCCATCCACCCTTTCGAGGGGAAGAAAGAATCGAATAAGAAATTTTCTACGCCTTTTTGTGGTTTCGATTTCTGTTTATTTTGTTCAACGACGTCTTTAGCCCCCTCTAAAATTTGTCCGTATTGCACGTTACTCGGACAAACAGTAGTACAAGCCATGCATCCTAAGCATTTCTCTATCGGGTCTTCTAATACGTCAATGTCTGCTTTTCCTTCTGCTACCATTTTGACCAAGTTGATGCGTCCGCGTGGTGAATGGGTTTCACGCTCCATTGTTTCAAACGTTGGACATACCGGTAAACAATACCCACACTGCACACAATCTATTGTTTTTTCATAGTTGATTTTTTGCTGTAATTCTTGTAAACTACTCATCACTTAACACCAGCTTCTGTCCTTTTTCAGGGAAAATCTTGCCTGGATTCATAATGTTGTTTGGATCCCAAGCATCTTTAATTCGCTTCATCATGTCTAAACCTACCTCCCCAAGTTCTAGCTCCATGAACGGGGATTTCATCGTTCCTATGCCATGTTCTCCTGAAAGCGTTCCTCCAAGATCAATAGCTGCTTGGAACATTTCCTCTACCGCCAATTCTACTCGTTTCATTTCCTCTTTATCACGCTTATCACATAATACGTTCGGGTGTAGATTTCCATCACCTGCATGACCGAATACAACAATCTCTACATTATGCTTTTGTTTAATTTCTAAAATACGGTCCATCATATCAGGAATTTTGCTTCGTGGCACGGTTGCGTCTTCTGATACGATGGTAGGCTTAATTTTTGCAATGGCTGGAGAAACTTGTTTTCTGGCATACCAAATTTTGTCCGCTTCTTCTTGCGTTTTTGGTAATATTGTATCTGTTGCACCAATCTCTTCCATGATTTTCTGTACTTGTTCTTTCTCTATAGCTAAAGCTTCTTTATGACCGTCTAACTCAATAATAACGATTGCTTCGGCATCAACTGGAAGGCCAGCAGGTTTAAAGTTTTCAACAGTACGAATACATGCTTGATCCATAAATTCCATCTTAGAAGGTAAAATGCCCGAAGTTAACGTTTTGGAAATTGCTTTACCTGCTGTACGCACATCATCAAAAACTGCCATGATAGTTTGAACGGCAGGAGGCTTCGGCATGAGTTTCAATGTAGCTTCTGTAATTACACCAAGTGCTCCTTCTGATCCAACGATTAATTTCGTTAGATCCATACCTGTTACGTTTTTAATCGTTCTTCCGCCTGTTCGAATAACTTCTCCTTCTGGTGTTATGAGCTCCAAACCAAGTACAAAGTCTTTCGTTACACCATATTTTAATCCACGTGGTCCACCTGAGTTTTCTGCTAAATTCCCGCCTATCGTAGACACTTTACTACTACTTGGATCTGGTGCATACATTAGACCGTGCTCCTCTGCTGCACTGTTAATGTTAGCGGTGATTGCACTCGGAGAAACCGTTACAATTAAGTCATCTGGGCTTACTTCAATCTTCTCTGGCCATTTAGACATATCCAATACAATCCCACCATGCACAGGCAAAGGCCCTCCACTTAAGCACGTACCTTGCCCTCTCGGATATACAGGCACGTTATGTTGATTAGCTACTTTAAGGACGTGAATGACATCTTCCTTGCTCTTCGCCTGAACAACTACTTCTGGTAAATACTCACCGAAAGATGCATCGAAGCTATAACTATATCGATCAGCTACCTCTGTTAAAATTTGTGTCTCTGAAATGTTTAATTGTAATGCTGAGATCCAATTCTCCATCTCCATCCTCCTCATTATTTTTCCATTGATCGTTTAAATTTCTTCATTGAGTTCAATAAATGGTGATACATCGTTTCCTTCGCTTGTTCTTCATCCCTCTTCTTAATCGCATCTAACACTTTTTCATGCTCTGCAAGGATTTGCGCACGGTTTTCTGCAAGTTTCATGTACTGCAATAACGAATAAAAAATAGCTTTCTCATATAAATGATTGATGCTATCCACCGTGCGAATAAGAATAGGATTGTGCGTTGCTTGTACAATAGCCGTATGATAAGCTATATCTTCTTTATGGCCGATTTGAGTATCTGTTTGTGACTGCTTCAATCGATCTAGCGCTGTTTCTAATAGTACGAGGTCTTCTTCCGTACGACGGCTAGCAGCTAACCTTGCTGCCTCTGACTCTAAAATAATTCGCGTCTCTAGCAAATTAAGCACTTCTTCCTCATCGACAAACTCCAATTGAATTTGCTCTAACATATTCGTTAATGAAACAGGCTGAATTACACTTCCCCCTCCTTGCTTCGGGACAGTTATTCCACTTGCTTCTAAAATGCTTAACGCTTCACGGACAGGTGTACGGCTAACGCCAAACAACTCCGTTAACTCCTTCTCCGTTGGCAATTTATCACCGGGCTTTAAATCTTGTTCTTGTATCATCTCTTTAATGCGATCGAATACTTGTAGTGAAACTTTTTTACGAACAATTTTCATCAAATACTATGGCCTCTTTTCTATTTGTAAGATCTTCTCTGTGTATAGTTTACACCACAAAAATTTGTATGACAATCATATAATATTATAATGGTGATAAAGAAGAATATCCTCAGTAAAGATAAATAAACTTGTATTTAATCTCCGAATGAATAGAAATGTTTAAAAAAGGAAAGATGGTCTCCTGTAGATCAAAAGGAGAACTAGTAAAATAACTTTCAAATCACGAATGTTACATAGAGAGGAGGTGCGAGTATGAATAAAATCCCGTGGCTCAGAGTCTTTACGTTCATTCTAACAGCTCTACCTTTAACTTATTAGTTAGATATACGCTAGTATTGATCATATATAGCAAAAAAAAGACAGCCAAATACGGCTGTCTTTTTTATTCAAACATTACCAACTATTACGCAGAATCTTTTTCCATCATAGATGGGGTACGTTTTGAAACGAGCCATCCTGTTTTCGCTGCGATTACAAAAAGTACGGCAGCTCCACCTAATAAAGCTAGTGAAAACGGAAAACCGAGACCTGTCATCATCATCATTGGTCCAAATGTAATAATTACTATTTCGACCGGTACCATTCCGACATATCCGAGTGCGTAATCGTCTAGAGTAGAACTTTCTTTTTTCGGATCTACAATGCGCAATAATGCGATTCCCATTGCAACTGTCCCTGTACTCCAGCCCCATCCAAAAATACCATTCTCAAACCAATGGTCATGGAATACTCGTGGAGCTATAAAACGGTAAATACAATAAGCCCAAATAACACCAAATACAAATAGGATAATTAAAGGCTCCGCATATGACATCACAACAGAAATATTAATGGACGCAATTCCGAAGGCTACAATTAAATCCGTAGCTGTTCCGCTAATACGATCTATCGTTCTTTTATCTACATATTCGTTTGCTTTTGTGATATTTAAAATTGTTTGTGCTAGTAATCCAACGACGAAGGATAAACTTAATAAAGGAATACTAATACTTGGGAAGATGGATTGAATCCATGATTGTAGGAAATAGCTTACCATCACTACCACAGCAATTATTGCCATGTGAAAAAATAGAGGATCTACAGTATTACTTGAAACAGTGTCGTCCCCAGTCGAGACACGCCTGCTCTTTGGCACTAAACCTGTTCTTAATTCGTTCGGCAATTCTTCAAAATCTGATATAAAATTCGCTTGGTTATTCTTGGTGCTTCTTTTAATAATTAACAATCCACCTAAAATAGAACAAACTAATCCTATTGTTGCAGAAGTATATCCAAGTGCTGTTGCATCTTCCCAACCTAAACCACTAAACGCTTCACCTACCGCTGCTGCCGTTCCATGTCCCCCAAGAAAACCGGCTCCTAAAACGAGACCAAATCCATTTGGAACATCCCATACAGCATTAATCAATAGTAATGTAAATAGCGCACCGCCACCCCACATAAGTAGCGTGAGTAACATGGAATAAACCCACATATTGCGAACTCTTCCAAAAGTTTTTTTCCAATTTACTTTAGCAGCTCCAATTGGTATTGCACCAAAAATAACAGCTATTAATATGGTTGGATAATAACTCATCATTTCGGAAAATGGCAACTTGTCCAATCCGTTCGGTCCAAATACTAAGCCTAGAATACCAGCTGTAATACTTGCTGGAATGAATAGTTTTTGAATCCCGGTGACTTTGGCTCGTAACATAACTCCAATTAATAACAACATTGAAATGAGCCCTAAATCAATTGCAAAATCCCATACCTGCAATAGAATCCCTCCTATATTTTTTTGCTTTTTTAACGCATGCTTTTATATAATACTACAAAAATAATCAACCCGTGATTTTTTTGTAAATTCAAATATTTTTACACACAAAAAAACGAGGAGAAATGTAATACATTTACATATATTATATCACTCTTCGTTCGTTTGACAACGTGTTTTGTTGCTATTCATTTTAATAAAACAGGATAATGCTGATATTGTACTATTTGCTCAGGATCAACCACCGTTAAGTTTAATATTGAAGTATGTTGCTCTATCATTCTTGAAGCAACCGATACAAGTCCTAAGCCGATTTTCACATTGCTAGTATCAACAAGCTTCACAACTGATTGCTTAGGAAACTCACCTAATACTTGCTTGATATGGTGACGATTAATAGCATGTTTCCCTTCTGCTATTAATGATACATATTCATCCTTTATAATCAGAACACCTTTAGGACTGGAATGAAACGCAATCCACTTATGATGCACATCAAGTGATCCAAACGCATCATTCGGGGAAAAATAAGTCCCTTTTGCATTTTCATAAGCAGCATCATAAATAATGTTCTCCGTCGTGGCTCTTCCTAGAAAGGCTTTTATACCGGCAGCCATGGCTATTTTAAAGGCAATCAATTTAGACTTCATACCTCCTGTACCCACTTTACTACTTGCCTCCCCTGCTAGCTGCTCAATTTCCTGGGAAATAACATCCACTTGCTCAATCACCTTGGCGTTCGTATAAAGGGAAGGGTCACAATCATACAATCCGTCCACATCTGATAACACAATTAACTGATTTGCATCAACTAAAGCTGCTACTTTAGCAGATAACGTATCATTATCACCAAATTTCAACTCATCGATCGTTACTGTGTCATTTTCATTGATTATTGGTATGATTCCCCGCTTTAATAACATGTTTAGCGTATTTAATACGTTATGATACCGTTCTTCTTCCGCTAAATCATTCATTGTAAGTAAAAGCTGAGAAGCGACATATCCGTGAGACGTAAATAATTCAGCATACGTTTCCATTAATAACCCTTGACCTATGGATGCTGCCGCTTGCCTTTCAGGTAATGTTGTCGGACGGTGCAAACAACCAAGTTTACGATAGCCAGCTGCTACCGCCCCAGAAGAAACAATAACGACTTCAAATCCTTCGTCTTTTAATCGAACAATTTCATTTGTTAATTTCTCTAATTTACGTCTACTTAATTCCCCTTGAGCACTCGTTAACGAACTGCTACCAATTTTGATAACGACTCGTTTAGTGTTCTTTGTTTGTACCATTCCTTCACTCCTTCTACTATTACTTCTAACCAAGCCATTCCGTCCACTTAGCGACAACCGAATAAATATTCTTCGTAATGTATAATATAATAATTCTCATCATAACAAATATTCTGAAATTTTCAATTGTTTTATTTAAGAATTTTTCAATATCCGAGCATAAAGGCATCTTTCTTTGCGCTATTAACTGCTTATCCAAACAGAAAGGACAAGGTATATCACTCCTTGTCCTTTCTGCACCTTTACAATGTAAAATATTTTTGTTTTATTTCATCTGTAAACGGCATCACTTTTCCTTCGTCAATCATATACATTCGATTGCATAATTTCTCTAAATATTCATGTTCGTGACTCGTTAATAGTATTGTTTTTCCTTCTTCATTTAATCGCCTTATAATTTGCTGTAATTCCTTAATTGTTTTAAAATCTAACCCATTAAACGGTTCATCTAAAATGAGTAACTGCTGATTCTCCATAATGGCTTGTGCAATTCCTAATTTTTGCTTCATTCCTAATGAATAATTCTTCACTTTCGTTTTATTATACGGATCAAGGCCAACTAGCTTCATCGTTTCTTCAATTTGTTTATCATCAATTTTATTTAATATCGAGGCTATCATTTTTAAGTTTTGAAAGCCTGAGTAAAGTTCAATATATCCAGGTGAATCAATTAACACACCTGTATCTTTCGGAAAATCATTCTTGTCTCCTAGTCGTTCTCCATTAACATAAACTGTACCTTCATCTGCTCTCATCAAACCGCATATTAATTTAAATAAAACCGACTTACCAGATCCATTTGACCCAACAAAACCAACAATTTCCCCTCGTTGTACAGTCAAAGTAATGTTCTCATACAATAATCTTCCTTCTAAACGCTTCGTCACTCCATTTAACTCAATCATATTGTTTTGTTCCATCAAGAAACCCTCTCCTTTACGCACATGACTAGAACTGCTTTAACAATCGTTTCTCTATGAGATAATACAAACAAACATTTAACGCAAGCATAACCACCATAACGATTAGTCCGCTAAAGACAAAATCCCCTGTAAATTGATCTATACGCACGATACTAGAAATACCCCACGGTACATATTGAATGACATTTGCCGACATGAACAATAAACCATAGCCAAATGCGATAATTAGAAAAGCTACATATAAGTTATTCGTTATCGCCATTAGCACATTCATCAACAGCTGCAACAAATTAATTTCCAATACCATTATGAAGAAACTAATCATTATACCGACTAGAAATGATAGATTCGTAGAAGTTCCCACAAAATTCTCCAAGGGGGCATTCGTCCATGAACCTCCAATCATTAGCGCAGATAACATACTAATGCATACATAGCCAGTACAATATACCACAATAAATGTAGTTATCGCTTTTTGCATTTGAAACCAAAGTTGTTTATACGAGTGAAAACGCACAACTATAATAGACGACCTTCCGCTTACTTCTTGATCTATATACATACCTATCATATATAGCGGTATTCCTATTACGAATACATATTTCATAAATGTAGTAATATCAAAATATCCATAGCCATATCCTATAAAATCATTAAGCAACAACTGGATAAACGTATATTCTGCTTCACGTAAGTCAAACAATACTACGTTCACACAAATGAATAAAAGAATGACTAACAATACTTTAGGTTTAACAAAAAAAGAAATGAACCAATTCTTCATCGTAATGCCTTGAAAATAAATCGTCTTATACCAATAATGTTTTACAACGTATAATAGGACGATAATGACAACAATCATTAACACCATTAATTGGATATACTGATGTGCCTGATCAAATGTATGATGTAGAATATAATAATTATTCAAGAAAAAAGGATATAAAATGTCATCTAATCCACTTCTTAATGCAAAAATCATAGAAATAATCAGGAAAATGACGAAATAATATGTGTTACGTTGACCAAAAAATAAAGAAAATACGCTGATGATGATATAAATATAGAATAGCCCCATTATCATGTATGTAAGCGTGGCTATAACAGAAATAAACGTATTAGGAAATATTGCAGCATACAGAGGTGAAAGAGTATGTGTATAGTCGGTATAGTTAAAATGAACATCGAATAATTGTCCATTTATTATAAGCACCGGTAACAAAATAAGGACATGCAATATTATAAAACTCGTAATACTAACAAATCCAGTCATTAAATGGATACGAAAGTAATGGAAAAAAGTTCGATGACGAATAACACTAAAATGTTCATGTGTTTGTTGTATCTTTAATATTAAATACATATAAACTGGAAGCAACATATAAAGCAAATAATAATGATCTGTTAAGCCCCATAAAATCGTTTCCCATGTCATCTGCGAGATTGGTACACCATAACTAAAAATGTTAAATATGTATATGGATAATAGTATTAATAGTAGCGGAGAAAATAAAAACTCTTTTACTTTTAATTGTTCTATTTTATTCATACGTTCATGTGCCCTTCATTACTTCTATATTTTTTCCACGTTATAAATATAGCAAGCATCAACACTGCTGGACCAACAAATAAATAGATTACCTCCATACTTTTAGGGTCTATGCGGTTCACGATGAAGCTAGTATAAATACTAAATTGCGGAATTCTTAAAATGCCTGTTACAAAATTTTCTATAAAAGCGTATAAAAATGGAGCGAAAAGGACAACGAACAAGTTCTTTGCATGCATTGCAAATACCGCTCCAAATAGAGTGAATAATGATGCGATAGCTCCTTTAAACAAAGAATACAAAAATCCAAATACTATTGGACGTTTTATTTGCATTTCTCCAAATAAATGCGTACTCAAATCCCCCTCATTTACTAGAAAAAAATTAAACGGAGCAAATAACGTCACTAACAAGGATACAAAATAAATAATTACTATACTCATTCCTGAAAGCATGCACATAAAAGCTATTTCTTTTATTACAAACTCTTTCTCGGAAATACGTAGCGAAATATATTTGATAAAATCATTCTTATACTTATAAAATAAAATCCAAACAAAGGGAGCTGAAGCGAATAACGGAAAAACAAAATCCATTAAACCTGATCCCTGTACCCAAGCATCCATTTCATACTGCAATGTATAACTATTTGAAACAAAATATATTGAGACACAATTAATCAATAAACCTATTAAAACCGTTAATAAAAATGGCGTCTTATATTCTTTCCACATTTGGCTCATAGAATTAGCTCCTTCTTAAATGCAAGGTATGATTGCACCTCTAGTAATTGGAAATAAAAAGTTACACATACCATTTTAAGTCATATTTAACAATATATCAATAATAAGTATATGAACGCACACAAAAGGGTTAAGAATGGTATACTCCATCCATAACCCTATGTAGTTCCTTATCGTATGTGTCCCGATCCTCTCATTATATATTTGACGGTTGTTAATGCATGTAAGCCCATTGGTCCCCTTGCATGAAGCTTCTGGGTAGAGATGCCGATTTCAGCACCAAAACCAAGTGCTCCTCCATCTGTAAATCTAGTAGACGCATTATGATACAAAGCAGCGGCATCGACTAGTTTCATAAATATTTCTGCATGTTGCTCATTTTCTGTAACGATTGCTTCGGAATGTTTCGTTCCATAGCGTTCGATATGCTCTACTGCTTCTAGTACACTATCCACTGTCTTCACTGCAATATCTCGACTTAAGAATTCATTTGCCCAATCATCTTCTGTAGCTTTATCGGCTCTAGGAATGAATGGGAGGGCATATTCATCAGCAAATGCATGAATACCATGCTGCTGAAAAGCGTTTATGAGCCGGTCATGATGCAAATCTAACCACGCTTTATGAACGAGCAACGTTTCGGCGGCATTACAAACTGCTGGTCGGTCTGTTTTCGCATTTACTATAATTTGAATGGCTTTTTCCACGTCAGCTTCTTTATCCACATAAATGTGACAATTACCAACGCCTGTTTCGAGCACTGGTACCGTTGCATTTTCCACAACGGTTTGGATAAGTTGACCTCCACCTCGAGGAATCAATACATCAATATACTCTTTCATCGTGAATAGCTGTTTCGTTGTTTCGCGGTCTGTACTGGCAATGAACTGTACTGCTTCTTTCGGTATCTTTGTTTCTTCCAAAGCGCATCTCATAATCTCTACAATTGCTTGGTTCGAGTAGATTGCTGAAGACCCTCCCTTTAAAATAATCGTATTTCCTGATTTTAAAGCAAGTCCTGTCGCATCGACCGTTACATTAGGGCGCGCTTCGTAAATCATACCGATAACACCTAATGGGACAGAAACTTGTTGCACGTGCAGCCCATTCTCTAACGTCCATTCTGATTTCACAACCCCAGATGGGTCTTGTAGTGCAATTACATTTCGGAGCCCTTGAGCAAATTCGGCTATGCGCTCTTTCGTCAAAGCTAAGCGGTCCATATATGCATCATCAAAATGATTACGCCGTCCTGCTTCTAAGTCTAATTCATTCGCTTGCAAAATAGTCTTATATTCCGCTTCTAAACGGTCTGCTACTACTTGTAATGCTCGATCCTTCTCTGCGGTCTCAAGAACAGCTAATTTTTTGGAAGCTTTGTGTGCTTTACATGCTTGGTCTTTCACAGATAGGATACGTTCTACTTTACTCATAACATCCCCCTTTTAACTCCGCATTTCTTCATTAATATTATGTTTCGTGACAACACACATAAATCCCTTTTCTTTAATATCATTTTATAAAAGCAATCAAAAAAGAACCTTAGCTACTATGCCAAGATTCTTCATTTCATTATGCAGTTATTTCTTTCATTTGTTCTAGATGTCTAAGTTCATGCCAACCGATAAACTCTATCCATTGTAAACCACTCATATTCCCAAATGCAGGATGAGGAATAGCTCTAGATGCTAGCAATTGTTTATCGTATTGCTTCAAGATAGATAGTGTTCCTTCTCGTGATTCTTTCAACGCTGATAACGCTTCTTCCGTGGAATGAAAGCGACCTTGTGGTTGTAATGCTTCAGGAGCTTCTACTTTATTAGAGCGATCTGTCGTTTGATTGATTGGCTTCTCAGATACCTCCACCGCTTCTAAATTATCTATTGCATAATGAATTTGTTTATGCACAACAATCTCCATTAAATATAAATGCTCAGCAATTTCTAGTACGGACCATTTCGTTTCATCCGGTTTATACTTCGCCTCTTCTTCTGTCAAATCCATTAAGAAATTGACGACTTGAGTACGTTTTTCCTGCAATCCGTCCATTCTATCCATCCTTTCTATCATGAATAGAAAAAGTATAACATACGGATATAGGTATACGCTTCTAAAAACACTTAGAGACTTTTTTTACTATACTCCGCTCGCTTTACGAAAGATATTTCATCTTCAATTACGCCACAAGTAGCGCATTGAACTCGGATATTTGGACCTTGATACGATAAATGCATTGGCTCCAAATTTTCACCTATCCATTCTTCCGTAACCTCTCCTGTTTGCGGATGTTTTTTAATTGCCCTTGCATTTTGTTCAATTAAATTGAAGCGAGTTCGGTTCGTTTTGCAATTGGGACATAAGTAAGGGTTCGGCACGTTTTGTCCTCCTTCAACCATATTATGTACTAAGTGTATGCCATAACTCGTAAAGTTATCCAAAAAGGTGATAGGACGGATCGGTTATAATATGTCCGAAAACGATGGCAAGGGAACCACTAATGCTCTTACAAACTATTTCGCAATATCAGCTGACTCTTTCAGGTGTTCAGCACTTTCTGATACTTTTTTCGTAGCAGATCCGATATCTTGAATCACGTGAATCAATTCATTCATTTGCTGATCAATGCTCTCATAAGAAGCTGTGTTCTGCTCAATGGAAGAACGAATACGTCCAAATGCTTGTTTATTGTCCTTAGATGATTGTATACCGAAATGAATCGTTTTTTCTACACGATCTAACGTACGTAATACTTCTTCTGTCTTTTCTGTCGTTTGATGAACGAATGAACCGATTTGTCCAATAGCGTTTTTCGTTTGATGAGCTAATTTCTTTACTTCGTTTGCTACGACTGAAAAACCTTTTCCATACTCACCTGCTCTGGCTGCCTCTATGGCTGAATTTAATGATAATAAGTTAGTTTGTTCTGCAATATCTGAAACTATGTGGACGACTTTCTCTATATTTTGTGTAGATTTTACTAATTCATGAACTGAAGTCTTCATTATCTCGACATCTGTTGTGACATCATAAATACGACCATCCATTATTTCTAGCTTAGATTGTCCTTCTTTCACGATTTGTTGCATATTATTCGACTGTTCCAAAAAGGCATTAGTTTGATGTTTCGCATCATCGCTATACTCTATTAATGACGCCATCGAGTGATTTGTTTGTTGTACTAAGTATAATAATTCTTCTGCAATCGATACGATTTGTTCCTTAAGTGATTGCTTGCCTTCATCAAATTGTTGCATAATACGAATACGATTTAATTCTTCATAATGTTCTAGAACGATTTGTTGTTCAAGGCTCAATAGTTTCATCACCGATGCAATGATGGCGTAGGCTTCTTCTTTCGTTTCTAGCTCCTTGCCAATGACATACATGAGCGCGTTCTGTAAATTTTGAAATGCCCCCATATAGGCAGATGGTGTCAATCCGATTTGATAGTGTCTCGTTGCCACGCGTTTACGCTTTTCTAGAAACGATTCGTCAATTACTCCTGAAAACAGTTCAATAACGTGCACTTTTAAGGTTTTTCTTAATTTCTCTACAGAGCTATTTTCTTCTATCATCGCTTTTAAACGAGACCGTTCTATAATGGTTGCATAAAACTGATCCACAACTTTATCGATATGCTCCTCTACTATAGGTTGAATCACTTTCATACGTTGTAAATCTGTTGCATCCATTTGAATGATTTTGAGTTTATCTTTTAATGCTGCATTTCCTTCGATTAGAGTTACAGACACAGTCTTGGACTTCTCTAGCCAATATTGCCGTTTTATCTTGGGCATGAGTGGTTTAAACAAAATTATCCCCCCAACTTGTAAATAATTAGTTGCGTACTTAAGTAGTTCTCCGCAAAAAGTAGAACGATATACCTATCTCATTATACACGATAAGCTCTTTAATTCGTTAAGACTCCCCATTATCATTCAAAAGTTCACAAAACATTTACATCACTGTACACAAAATTGTAACAAAAAGTAAAAATCCTCCTTTTGTTTAATACAAAAGGAGGATTTTCCTGTTATGAATGGATCGTTTGCTCTTCAAATTGTTCTTCTTCTGTTGAGCCTTTCAATGCTGTTGTAGAAGAAGTTCCGCCTGTAATAACTTGAGCAACTTCATCAAAGTAACCAGTTCCTACTTCACGTTGGTGTCTAGTTGCTGTGTACCCTTTTTCTTCATTCGCAAATTCTGCTTGCTGCAAAGCAGAGTATGCTGCCATTCCTTCATCTTTGTAATTTTTGGCCA
The DNA here is from genome assembly GCF_000775615.1 of Pontibacillus litoralis JSM 072002. Taxonomy (GTDB): domain Bacteria; phylum Bacillota; class Bacilli; order Bacillales; family BH030062; genus Pontibacillus; species Pontibacillus litoralis. The sequence continues at coordinate 81,205 of NZ_AVPG01000009.1, read as the reverse complement.
ATTCAAACATGCTATGATTTAATGCATGGAACCCTGCTAAAGTAACGAATTGGAACTTATAGCCCATCTGTGCAATTTGTTTTTGGAATGTTGCTATCGTTTCTTCGTTTAATTTCTTTTTCCAATTAAATGATGGGGAACAGTTATAGGCTAACAGTTTACCAGGAAATTGTTCATGTATTGCTTCCGCAAAACGCCGTGCTTCTTCTAAGTTTGGTTCAGACGTTTCACACCAAATTAAATCGGCATATGGAGCATAAGCCAAACCACGGGCAATAGCTTGATCGAGTCCTGCTTTCGTTTTGAAAAACCCTTCTGGTGTGCGCTCACCAGTCATAAACGGCTCATCATATGGATCGACGTCACTTGTAATTAATTCAGCTGCATTCGCATCGGTTCTTGCAATAAGTACAGTCGGTGTCCCCATCACGTCTGCTGCAAAACGGGCAGAAATTAAGTTTTTTACAGCTACTTGGGTAGGAAGCAACACTTTGCCACCTAAGTGTCCGCATTTTTTCTCTGAAGAAAGCTGATCCTCAAAGTGTACAGCTGATGCCCCAGCTTCAATCATGCCTTTCATTAATTCAAATACATTTAATTGACCGCCGAATCCTGCTTCTGCATCTGCAACAATCGGAGCAAACCAGTCCACACTGTCATCGCCTTCCATGTGATGAATTTGGTCTGCACGTTGTAGAGCTTGGTTAATGCGTTTTACTACTTGTGGTACACTATTGGCTGGATATAAGCTTTGATCAGGATACATTTGGCCAGACAGATTAGCATCTGCAGCTACTTGCCAGCCACTTAAATATATTGCTTTAAGTCCTGCTTTCACTTGTTGCATCGCTTGGTTCCCTGTCAGTGCACCTAATGAATGTACGTAGTCTTCTGTTTGCAATAGGTTCCAAAACTTTTCTGCACCTTTCTTCGCTAACGTATGCTCAATATCCATGGAACCACGTAAACGGATGACATCTTCTGCTTTATATGGACGAGTCACCCCACCCCAGCGTTTTTCATTTTGCCATGCTTTATTTAATTGTTCTACCCTTTCCTGATTCACAACAATTCCTCCCTAGTCATTTATATATAAATATAGACTTACAAACGCTCATAAGCTGGAATGGTTAGAAACTCTGCAAATTCATCCTCCTGAATAAGCTGTGTGAAAAGTTCCGCCGCTTCCTCATAACGATTTTGCTTATATGTTGCTTCCCCAACTTGCTCAGCAATCTTTTGCAATTCTTCTTGCTGTATCTTCTCTACCATTTTAAACGTAATATATCGACCATCTTTCATTTGTCCTTTCGGATGGCGTATCCATTGCCACACTTGCGCTCTAGAGATTTCGGCAGTTGCCGCATCCTCCATTAAATGATTAATAGGCGCCGCTCCTCTACCACATAGCCAAGAAGCAATGTATTGGATGCCAACACTTATGTTCGTGCGCAAGCCTTCTTCTGTAATATCCCCTTCTGGAACCTGTAACAAGTCTTTCGCTGTGATGGATATATCTAGTAGCTTATGAGAAATTTGATTTGGCTCAGGCATAAAGTAATCAAATACATCTATTGCAGCTTGTATCATTCCTGGATGGGCGATCCAAGTACCATCATGTCCATTTTTCACTTCTCGCTCTTTATCCTGTTGTACTTTTTGGAAAGCAATCGCATTTGCCTCATCATCGCCCTTGATTGGAATTTGCGCAGCCATGCCTCCAATAGCCGGTGCGTTACGCTTATGACAAGTTTGAATAACAAACATACTATACGCACGCATAAATGGAGATTCCATCGTTACTTGAGAGCGGTCTGGCAAAATAACACCAGGATTGTATCGAAATTTCTTCAAATAACTGAATATATAATCCCAACGTCCACAATTTAATCCAGCTGAATGTTCTTTTAATTCATACAATATTTCATCTACTTCAAACGTAGCCAAAATCGTTTCAATAAGCACAGTCGCCTTTATTGTACCTTGAGGAATTCCTAATTGTTGTTGAGCAAATACGAATACATCATTCCACAAACGAGCTTCAAGATGGTTTTCCATTTTTGGTAAATAAAAATATGGACCCGTTTGACGATGGATTAACGCTTTCGCATTATGGAAAAAGTACAATCCAAAATCGACTAACGCTGCGGACATTCGTTCACCATTGACTGTAATATGCTTCTCTTCTAAATGCCAGCCACGAGGCCGCACCATCAGCACTGCTGTTTCCTCTTTCAATTCATATACTTTTCCTTTATCATTTTGAAAGGAAATCGTGCGACGAATCGCATCATATAAATTGTTTTGTCCTTGAATCGTGTTGTACCAAGTAGGTGCGTTTGAATCTTCAAAATCAGCCATAAACGCTTTTGCACCAGAGTTTAAAGCGTTGATAACCATTTTCCGATCCACAGGTCCTGTAATTTCAACCCTTCTATCCTTTAAATCAGCCGGTAAAGGAGCAATGGTCCAGCTCCCCTTCCGAACCGATTCTGTTTCTGGTAAAAAGTCTGGCATTTGGCCGTCTTTTATTTGTTGTTGCACTTGCTGGCGCTTCGTTAATAATTGTTGTCGACGCTCTTCAAACTGATGATGCAGTTGTTCAATAAACTGTAGTGCCTCTTCGGATAACATACGCTCGAATCCTTCGTACATTTCCCCTTGAACTTGAATAGTGCTGTGCTTTGTTTCCATGGTTCCATCCACCTTCCTTGTTACAAAACAATATCATCATTAGTAATCAGTTATATAACAGTATAAGCAAAAAAATTTACTCCTCCCGTTTTGACAAACAACGTTCACACTCCATCATAAACTTTTGATTCATTTGGTCCATTTGCTCTCCACATTCAGGACAAGTGGTCATCATTTTTTGTGCTTGATTCATTTGCCTCACCTCTCTTATATAACAATTTATATTATATTCGTGTTGTTATAGTACAGTTTATACAGGTATAAGTGCTATTGCAACCCTTTCGACAAAAAATTCATGAAAAAATTTAAATTGGATCTCCTGATTGGTATAATAAAGGAAATGGAACCCCCGTTTAAAATCTCTACATCCCGCTTCTCAACACAATACAGAAAGAGGTTTTTCTATGGTTATTGATCTCATAAGTACCATTACAATTATCGTTGCTTTTTTATTTATAGCAGGGCGTTTCTTTGAAAATCGACCACTTAGCCATAAATCTGCCATATCAACTAAAATTTACGCTGGTATTGGGAGTGGACTGTTAGGGAGCTTGTTGATGGTGCATACGATTGCTGTTACGCATACCATTATTGTGGATGTTAGACAAATTAGCATTATCGTTGCTGTTATATATGGCGGTCCAATTTCCGCTTTCATAGCTAGTCTCATAATTAGTTTCGTACGTGTTATTTATTACGGCTTTAGTACGGCTGCCTTCATCTCAATATGTATCCTGTTTAGTATGACTTTCCTATTACCGCTTGTTATTAAACACATTACAACTCGACTTTATCAGTTTATTACTGCAAGCACTTTGTTCACCATCGTAAATATAGGTGCTATTTACCTTCTAACTGCCGACAATCCAAAAGCGCAATTTCCATTGATTTATTATTTATTTATTACTGTTATTAGTACAGCTTTGAGTTATTACATGGCAGAATATATTAAGCAAATGAACGTAAACAATCGACACATCCGCTATTACAAATATATTGCTGATAACGCAATGGATTTAATATCTTCCCATTATGAAGATGGAACATTTAAATACGTTTCCCCATCTAGCAAACGAATCACAGGCTATACCGCTAATGACTTAATCGGAAAACCGCTAAACTACTTCTTGCATCCAGATGATGTAGAAAATAACATAACTCCGATTCAAGACGACCTTCATTCTTCTGTCGTTTATCGTTTTCGTCATCTCAATGGGGAATACATTTGGTTAGAAACGAACGTAAAGAGAGTAAATACAATCGGGATGGAAATGGAGGATATTCTCTGTTTCTCTAGAGATCAAACGAAACGAATACAGTTAGAACAAGAAATAGGGGAAAAAAATAAAAAGTTAAAGTACTTATCTAATATGGATTGGTTAACAAAGGTTGCGAACAAACGCTATTTTAACCATAAGCTTCGCCATCTGTGGGAGGATGCACATCGAAACAAACAACCAGTATCGCTTATCCTTTTTGATATCGATTACTTTAAGCTGTATAACGACCATTACGGACATCTGCAAGGGGACCAATGTTTACAACAAGTAGCAGAAATTGCGAAACAAACTATAAGGATTGATGATTTCCTCGCTCGTTTCGGGGGAGAAGAGTTTACCGTATTATTACCCAATACAAATGAATATGAAGGAAAGAATGTCGCAGAATCAATATGTTCAGCAGTAGAAAAAGCAGCACTAGTACATGATTATTCACCCGTTTCATCGGTTGTCACCATTAGTGTTGGCATTTCGACCATCACACCTAGTAAGGATGTTGATAGTAAATACTTAATCAATAATGCCGATAAAGCATTGTATAAAGCAAAAGCAGCAGGCAGAAATACCGTTCGCTGTTTCCAAGAAGAACATATTAAATGTGAGAAGCCTTAACGAATCATGTTAAGGCTTTTTTTCTACGTCGGAGCCACCATATAACAGCAGTAATCAATACTATTAACACTCCAACAGCTGCAATAACGATATTCCGTATATTTGGTACAGATAACTCCATATATATAGAATTAGGCTCTGTTAACGACACATCCCAAGTTAAGGTGCGCCCTTCTTTCACGCTAGCATTATGGTCTTTTACAATGTCATAAGGTAACGTTAATTTTGCTTGAAAATCCAGACTTTTGAACATGTTCTCCATTATATCGAAAGGAGCGTACGTATTAATGGTTTGTAGAATACCACCGTATGCTTCCATCACATCAACTTCCCCGTCTACAATGTAAGTCGTAGTAAAGATATGTTCCTCCGTTTGTAAGGAAAGCAGATCGATTTCTTTCGTATTGCTTTGCTCGAGTTGTGAAGAATCAATGCGCTTTTTCATTCGGTAATGCAACCCTTCTTCTGATGGGACTTCTTCAAATTGAATTCCTTGTCCATCTAAGTCTCTTTCAATCCCATGTATCATCTTGTCGCGAACTACTACTTGAGCACTACTTGGTAACACGACATCCATCTGAACATCAACCATTCCATCTTTATGTACCGTAATATGCGCAGTACCTTGAGCACAGCCTGCTAATAGCATTGTCGCTATTAACAGCGTAATTATCAATCTTTTCTTCCTCATCAATCCCACCTCCTTCCTTTCATCTTATCACGTTTCAATCTGTTTTTCTTATCCAGCTTTATTATAAAACCAATTTCTCCATTGCTTCGTACAACAGAATATCCGAACGAATGCATTTAATATTATTTGCATGTTTGTTAATGAAAAGAGGTTGGGACATAACCTAGCGGAAATCAAAAAAGTGCATGAAATCAAATCTAAATACTTTGATTTCATGCACTTTCTATTTTGGGAAAATCAGAAATTTCTTTAATATCTTAACTTCTGTCACAGCCGCTTTTTCTAATTGGCTATTCGATTATCGTTACTTGAACAGTTTGACGCCCAAATTGAAGAGCATCTTGTTTGCTTTGCATGTATAAATCAATTTTGTTGCCATTAATGGCGCCACCAGTATCCCCCGCAATTGCCGTTCCATACCCTTCTACGTGCACTTTCGTACCTAATGGAATCACATTGGGATCAACAGCTACTACTTTTTGATTAGGATTTGCATGTAAGTCAATGCCAGTAGCAGTGACACCAGAACATCCTGAACAATTCGCTGTATAAGCGGTCGCCTGCATCGCAATTGTGTTGCCTGATTGTTGATCAGCAGTTTGTTTAGGTGCACTTGTGGCTTCCTTAGCTTCTGCCGTTTCAGTTTGTTCCTTAGATGCAGATGCGGTTACTTTTTGTTCTTCTTGTTGAGTAGTTGATTGCTTTGGTTCTGCTGTTGCTGTCTGTTTTGTTGCTGGCTGCTTTGCCTTTGCTGAAGTTTGGCTGGCTGGCTCTACTGGAATACTTTCTCCATTAACAATAAGTTTATCACCTGCATAGATTAAATCGGACGTTAAATGGTTCCATTGCTTCAAAGCATGCACGCTTACACCAAATTGTTGCCCAATATCCCATAATGAATCTCCTGCTTTAATCGTATAAGCTTCTAGAGTGACTTCCTCTTCCACCCTAACAGCTAAACGTTGAGCAGGATAAATCCGATTAGAATGTAAGTTATTCATTTCTTTTATATCATGTACGGAAACACCTTTCTCTTGCGCAATGCCCCATAACGTATCACCTTTTTGAACAATAACTTCTTCTGCGCTGGCAGATACTACGGTTGTAGCTGTTAGCATCGTAACAGCCGCTACTAAGGATAACATTAATTTTTTCATGTTATTCAGCCTCCTTTATGAATAGTGGTGCTAATCACCACACACCACATAACGCTTTTTTAAACGTTGGGGACACTATATCATATCCTTTTCACAGCCCAATAACAGAACAGCAACAATTACATTTCACACATTACAAACACGTTACAAACCGCATTTTTATACAAAAAAATACCCTACGCGCCAGTCGGAAGATGTCCTAATTAAACGAATGCGTCCGATTCGTCCTATTAAAAAGAAATCATAAACATCTTCTTTTTAATTACTTCTATATTATATCGCACGCACAACCTATTGCTTAAGGTGGAGCTTCTTTCTAATTATGTATATAAGCTGGCTTTTTTTTGCGAACTAAACGAGTACACAAGCATTGGATACGAATGTAACATACGATATCAAATAATGATTTGAAGGAGGGAAATCGATGAAGGTACGCAAAGCTATTATTCCCGCAGCAGGATTCGGTACAAGGTTATTACCCGCAACAAAAGCGTTACCGAAAGAAATGCTCCCCATCATTGATAAACCTACCATCCAATATATTGTTGAAGAGGCGATTGCTTCTGGGATTGAAGACATCCTTATCATTAGCGGACGGAATAAACGGATTATAGAAGACCATTTCGATAAATCGTATGAATTAGAAGATACACTAGCCAAACAAAACAAAGACGACTTGCTAGAAGAAGTCCGAAACATTTCTAATTTAGCAACCATTCATTACGTAAGACAAAAAGACGTGACAGGGCTAGGCGATGCTGTCCACCATGCTAAAAGTTTTGTTGGAAATGAACCATTCGCTGTTTTACTAGGAGACGACTTAATGAAAGGAGAAAAGCCATGCCTACAACAATTAATCGATGTATATAACCGTTACCATACGTCTGTCATCGCCATTCAACAAGTAAAGCAAGAAGAAGTATCCAATTACGGAATGATTAAACCAAAGGGTGAACCGATCGAAGAAAACTTGATTAATATAGATACTGTAATCGAAAAACCCTCACAAGCAAAAAGTCCTTCTTGCCTAGCTATTATGGGAAGGTACGTTTTCCGGCCAGAGCTATTTGACGCCATGCAGCATATTAAACCAGATTATTCTGGTGAAGTACAATTAACAGATGCCATCCAACGATTAAGTAAATCAAAAGCAATATTCGGATATATTTTCCAAGGAAAAAGATATGATATTGGCAATAAATTTGGCTTCCTACAAGCAACCATTGATTTTGGCCTAGAACATCCGTCTTACCGTAACAAATTACGGGAATATATTGAAGAAAAAATGAAAGAGGGGTTAATATGAACATCGCTGTTATTGGGGGTGGCTATGTTGGAGTTACAACGAGTGTCGCCTTCGCACATAGTGGTCACCGTGTTTACTTGGTTGACAATAACCCTCATAAACTAGCACACCTTAGCAATGCTCAATTACCATTTTATGAAGAAGGAGTGAAAGCGTTACTACAGACACATGTAGACAGCGGAAACCTTACCATTACCGATGATTTAACAGCAACATTACATCATAGCTCGATTGTGTTCATTACAGTCGGTACACCATCACAAGCTAATGGCCAAGCAGACCTTTCATTTGTTAATGCCGTAGCACGACAAATCGGGCAAACTATGCAAAACGAACAAACTATTGTGATAAAAAGCACCGTCCCTGTTGGTACTGGTAAACGCGTAAAAGAAATCATCGCAATGGAATTAACGAGGCGCAACGTCGATATTCCCTTTGAAATCGTGTCCAATCCTGAATTTTTGCGAGAAGGAAAAGCGCTTTATGACGCTCTTTATCCAAATCGAATTGTGATTGGATATGATTCAAAAAAAGCAAAAGCCGTGATGGAACAATTATATAACGATACGAATGATTCCATTCTGTTTACGTCCATCAACAACGCCGAAATGATTAAATACGCATCGAACGCTTTCCTTGCAACTAAGATTTCATTCGTCAATGAGTTAGCTCGACTTTGCGAACGAGTAGATGCTGATATTACCGTTGTAACGGAAGGTATGGGCCAGGATAAACGCATCAGCCCACTGTTTCTCCAAGCGGGAGTCGGCTATGGGGGGTCTTGTTTCCCAAAGGATTTACAGGCATTACAACAAATAGGCCAAAAGTACGGCACTCCCATGACGATATTACAAGCTGTGGAAAACGTGAATCATACACAAGTCAACTGGTTTCTAGACAAAGTTTCTCAACGCTTAGGCTCTTTACACAACAAACACATTACGCTATTAGGTCTCGCTTTTAAACCGGGAACAGATGATATTCGATCCGCTCCTTCCATTCTAGTCATTTCTCAACTATTAGCACAAGAAGTACAGGTAACCGTATATGATCCACAAGCTACCTCCCATATAAAGAAACGATTTCCGACCATTCATTGCGCTACTACTCCATTAGAAGCTTTACATGACGCACACGCAGCCATACTCGTTACAGAATGGCCAGAGATCGTAAATATCGATTGGAAACAAGCCAAATCCTTCATGAAAGAGTCGAATTTGTTCGATGGTCGTAACGCGCTCTCACCACATTATATGAAGCAACTTGGCTTTCATTATGAAGGAGTTGGTATTCATGGCTGATTTAATATTGAACGAACCGATTCTCGTGACGGGATGTGCAGGATTTATCGGCTTTCACACCGCTAGAAGGTTACTCACAGAAGGATATCAAGTAATTGGTTATGATAATCTTAACGACTACTATGATCAAACGTTAAAGCAAGATCGCCTTCACCTTTTGACAACTAATCCTTCCTTCCATTTTGTCAAAGGAAGTTTAGAAAATATAGAGCTTCTTCAACACCTATTTACGACATACAAACCGAAAATCGTCCTACATTTAGCAGCTCAAGCCGGTGTACGCTATAGCATCGAAAACCCACACGCGTATGTACAATCAAATATTACCGGATTTATGCATCTAATAGAATGCTGTCAGTTATTTAACGTGCAACATTTACTATACGCGTCATCTAGTTCTGTTTATGGTGGTAATGATAAGATCCCATTTTGCACGACAGACCGCGTTGATCAGCCGATTAGTGTATACGCTGCAACCAAAAGATCTAATGAACTATTCGCCTACACGTATAGCCATTTGCACCACCTTCGAGCTACTGGTTTACGTTTTTTTACCGTTTATGGTCCATGGGGTAGACCGGATATGGCACTATACACATTTGCTAATTCCATTCTCAAAGATGAACCAATCTCCCTGTACAACAACGGGAAGATGGAACGTGATTTCACGTATATCGATGATGTTGTCGAATCCATTTACCGCTTAATGAAAAAAGGGCATCTCCAAACCAGAAACACCCTCCATGAGATTCACAATATTGGCAGCAACTCCCCTGTGCAAATCGAATATATTGTTCAGCTGATTGAACGTGAACTGAATAAAAAAGCTCATAAACGATATACTCCTATACAACCAGGAGATGTAAAAAGAACATATGCTAACCTCCAAACATTAATTCAAGCTATACAGTACCAACCAACAACTTCCATTGAAGAAGGTGTCCGTCACTTTATAACATGGTATAAGCAGTACCATAATATTCTTGACTAAAACGGCAGTGCGTTAGCGTTCACTGTCGTTATCATTTACTTTCTTCGATACAGCCAGTATCCCCCATATATAAGCGCTGCTAACCCGAGTAAGCCCGCTAAGACTACCCATCCGGTTTGACGCCACTCTTGTACATAATCACTACTTAAAACTGTTTGCTGCGCTTTCACCTGCTGAACTGGTTCAATCGTTTTTCGATCAATGATAATGGGGAGGACTTCTTCATAATCCTTTTCTTCCTCTATTTCTTTATCCCCTTCCTCGTCCTCATCCTCATCCAATTCCGCTTTGATGACTTCAACTGGAACGATTTCTTCTTTCATTTCTTCCTCTGTTACTTCTTCAGTCTGAGAAGGTTCATACGCCCTTTCCTGTGCAGGAGTTGTGTCGCTATCCCAAGAATGATTACCACTTCCATTCCGATTAGAGGTATCTGAGGAGTTATCAAACTGCGACCCATTCGTATTATTTACTGAATCGTCAGTACTACCAGAATCACTAGAGTTACTTGCATTTTCTTCGTTATTCGAGCCATCACTTGTATTACCAGAGCCTTCCTCCGTTTCCGCTTCAGCATCGGAGTTACCTGAATCTTCTCCACTACTCGCGTTACCATCAGAATTATCCGAGCCTTCACTACTGTCTGTGCCGCCGCCTGAGTTTTCTGATTCATCCCCAGCATCTGTGCCACCGCCTAGGTTATCTAATTCATCCCCAGTGTCAGTCTCACCTCCCGGGTTATCTGAACCACCTTCAGCGTCTGTGCCATCTCCTGCGCTATCTGATCCATCCCCAGCGTCTGTGCCACCGCCTGGTTTTTCCGATTCATCATCCATGTCAGTGCTATCCTCTTTATTACCTGATTCTTCGCCTTCTTCTTTTGGTGTTGTTATCGTATGATGTCCCTTAAGTAATGGAACCATTTCAGAAGATGCATTACCTGTATAAGGTATGAAAAATATAACGAATAATATAACAATGCCGAACCAACTGGCCACACTTTTACGCACGATACCCCTCCATAACATAAGGTCATACTCACTAGTTAATATGAAATATAACCAAAATATTTCTTCTATTAGAATTATAACGGCATTTTAATAGTTATTTCCACCTATTTTTTCAAAAAATCGAGCCTATCCCTTTTCTTATCACAAAAAAACCTTTACGCTCCTTGAAACGTAAAGGCTTGTCTCTCTTTAGTTGGTTCCTAATTCAACACCCATTTGACGTAAATATTGACGATAAGCAATACTCACCCGATCACATACGAGCGATAATTCCACTTGCAGATCAAGCGGCAAATCTTCTGGTTTTTGATTTTCTACAATCGGCTTATCTTGATTAAAAATCATGTCTTGAAAGCGAACGATTTCTTCATCAGTTTGACCTGTATCGTAATTAAAAGACAATAGACCATAGGCAACAGATGTTTCTTCTGTTTGCGGACGCACCGTTAACAAAATGCTCATTTTCTGATTCGTTTCTGGTTCTCTCTTTATAAATCTTACGGATAGTGGACTAAATATTTCATACGTGTAATACACATATTTCGCTTGACCACTTCCATCTGGATCAGGCTGGAATATCGCGATTTCATTAGAATATATTCTATTTTCTTCTTTATGCACCTTATAATCCGGAATTTCTTGATGTTCTTCATCACCAAGGAATCCTTCATGTACAACGGCTAAGTGCCCCACATCTAGAAAGTTTTCTATTATACGAGGTGGTTTCGCATGGACTTGATTATTTCCCCACACAACATGATGATACGTTGCGTCCTGGTATTCAGGCAAATCTAAAATATTGGATGTTGGCGTGCCAAAATGAACCCAAACCAATCCGTATTTCTCTTCACATGCATATGTAATTGCTTTCGCTTTCTTCGGAATCGCGCGTCCTTCCGGTAATTGAGGAATATGTACACAACCTCCTTCTTGTTCATACTCCCACCCATGATAAGGACACACAAGACAGTCGTTCACTACTTTACCATGTGATAACGCTGCCCCTCTATGAATACACAAATCTTTAAACGCCGCTATGCCTGTTGATGTACGAAATAGTACCACTCTCTCCCCCATAACGACAAGTTGCAACGGCTCTTCTGTCACATCACTAGCACGACAGGCAACCATCCATTGTTGTAAAAGCGCTTCATCTTTCATCATAACTTATCCCTCACTTCATCATTATTTATGTATATTGTATGTGACCAAACGGCATTCATCAAGCAAAAAACGAACATTTATATAAAAAATATATTATTTGTACGTTTTTTGTATACATTTTATATGAATTAGCTTATAATCTTTCTCAAACATACGTTTTTTCATCTTAGAATCACTGAGGGGGATAATCATTGAGTAAGAAAAATAACAAAGTACTAATTGGGGTAGACGACAAGATTGGAATTGGAAAGGCGTTCGTATTAGGGCTACAACACGTATTAGCCATGGACTTATACATCGCACCGATTATCATTGCGGGATTACTCGCATTAAGTACAGAGAATACGTCTTATTTCATTCAAATGTGTTTCTTTGCGACAGGGGTTGCAACACTCATTCAAACAGGATTTGGTATCAAATATCCAGTCGTACAAGGACCATCGTATGTGCCGATTGGAGCGATTGGTGCAATCGGGAGCAAGCTTGGTCTTGGGGCAATTGCCGGTAGTTTAATTCCAGGTGCTATTTTAATCGCCATTATTGGCTATCCACTTCGTGTGTTTGCCAAGGCCGTTCGTAAACTCATTCCGCCATTAGTTGGTGGAACAGTTATCATTATCGTTGGTATTGCCTTAATGCCAATAGGAGTGACGAACATTTACAATGCGGAAGGGACTTTAGGGGAAAATGTTGCCGTTGCAGCTGTATCTGCTTCTGTGTTAGTAATTTGTATTTTGTTAGGGAGAAGAAATAATTACATAGGTACGTTTTTCCGGTTAATCTCGGTTATTATTGCCATCGTAGTTGGAACGATTACGGCAAGCTTTTTTGGAGTTGTTGATTTTTCTCCAGTAAAAGAAGCGGATTGGATTTCTCTGCCTACATTATTCCCATTTGGTGAACCGGTATTTGATCCACAGGCAATTATAATGATGGTACTTGTTTATTTCATTATTTTAATTGAAACGACAGGCACGTGGTTTGTTGTGTCTTCTGTCACTGGGAAAGACTTAGGTGAGAAGCGGTTAAATCGTGCTTCGTTTGGAGAAGGACTTGGCTGTTTCATTGGTTCCTTATTCGGAAGTACACCAATGACAGGATATGCTTCTAATGCTGGTTTGATTGCTATTACAGGTGTGGCTAGTCGCATGGCTATTATGGCAGCAGGGGTTATTTTAGTTGGCTTAGGACTCATCCCTAAATTATCTACCGCCATCACATGCATTCCAGAGTCTGTTATTAATGGAATCTTCGGCATCGTTTGTGTAGCCATCGTTACAAATGGTTTGAAAGTGATTCAACCATTCCAAATCGATGACCGTAATATGATTGTTATCGGTGTACCTATTTTACTAACCATTGCGGTTACCATTCTACCTAAGGAAGTTCTATACAGTTTACCAGATTATGCAAATTATATATTATCTTCTGGCATTACTGTTGGTGCATTTGCAACGTTATTCCTAAACTTAATTATACCAGAAGAAAAACCGAGCGACGCACGTTAAGCGTTGTTCGGTTTTTCTAGTATTATCCTAGATTCCCTTTACTAAAACAATCGAATGTCATCTCTAAAAACATTAAGTGGGGATGTACCCTTTCATCTTCCAATTCATGTATGTAGCGAAATCCGAAGCGCTTGTAAAAGGACTCAAGTTGTTTTACTGATAAATTGTAATCGTTTTTACTTTCTTGTTCTGCATGTGATACTGATAAAGCAATCACGTCTACTTCAAATAATGTGAGATATTTGAGCAACTCATACATCGCCTGCAATCCATATCCTTGTTTTCGATACAGATCATCAATGATGAAATGAGAAAGTAATACGATTTTCTTAGTCATGACTGCTTTACCATAATACTTCCCTAATACTAGCATGCCGTGCTCTTCTTCCATAGAATACGTAGCAGCTGCATCTAATAGATCTATTTCATCTTTATAAATCTTTGTTACATAATAACGAAGTTGAATTTGCCCAATCGTGTTCCTTATTTCATTCCCTTTACTAAGAATGATATTTGCCGAACCTTCTATGACATTCGTAGCCAAATTCAATTGAGAATGATAAGCCAGCTCTACACTTTCCATTTTATTTGCGTATTTACATTCATTCTCGCTCATTCTACTCCTCCTAAATTCATAGAAAGTGCCATATCATGTTTCGGCCCTTTCCTTGAACTTTTTCTATCAATCTACCTTCCTCCATTCACCATTTCCCCACGTTTGAAATCCTTTATCTGAAGAGGAAATTTCAATCATCGTCGGACCTGATGGATTGCCATTAGCAATGATTTCTGCTAATTCACCACTAAAGCCACTTAATCGCGCCCAATAGCCTAATCCATCACCTGTAGAACTTTTGTAACGCCCAGGCTCGATGTCCTTCCCTACAAGATACGTACCATCACCGAAGGTCGTTTTTGGCTTCGGATTGTAATCTTCTTCCACTTTCGTCCATTCCCCAGATCCTTGACTAGTGAACGCTGCATCGGATTGTTTAATTTGTACATATTCTTGTCCTTGAGGGTTTCCATTAGCAATAATATCATCGAATTCCCCGCTAAATCCGGCTAAACGCTCCCAATAGATAACAGATCCACTCGATTGATATAAACCCGGTTCTATATCCGACCCTACTTCATACATACCAGAAGCGTAGGTCGGCTTTTCTGGCTTCTTCGATTGTTGTTCCTTATCGGTAGTTTCTTGCTTTGGTTGTTGTTCTTGTTCAGGCTGTTTCTCTTCTTTTTGACTCTTTTCTTCTGTTTGTGCTTTACCTTCATTTGTTTGTTGCTCATCCGCTTGCTCTGATTCTGTCTCACTATATCCTGGTGATACCGCTATTAGCACAATAACCATTAATGCCCAAAACCACCATTTCTTAAATACACTCTTTTTTGACTTAGCCAATGTTCGTTCCTCCCTTATTTGTTGTACTAATAGCATAACAAAAAGGGTGTACACTATTATGCACACCCTCTTCCATTACGTATATAAACGAAACATCGCTTCCGCCTCTTTTTGCACATCCTCTACTAAATTGGCTGGTGAAATCACCTTCGCTTTACTTCCCCATTGCATAACCCAACTAACGAGCCCCTTACTCATTTTCGCTTTCGTTGACAACAGAAAATGCTCCTCATCCACTCGCTGAATACATGCCTCCATGCCAAAGCGGTCTAACACAACATTTAACAGTGAAACATGGAATTGTATTTTGATTCTGTCCTGTTGACCAGCAAACATATGAAAGCTTTGATCAACGTAATCTTGAATAGGAAAAGGGTGTTTACGAAAATGTTTATCTGTTAACCGAACCTCTCTCATCCTATCTAAGCGATAATGGCGCATTTCTTCTGTTAAAGGAAAATATCCAATTAAATAATAATAATCATTTTGCCATATTAAAGCGTAAGGCTCTACCTCATACGTCATTCCATCACGACTATATTGAAACTCTTTATCCATATTATATCGTCCATATTTATAATGTAGAACGACTTCGTCTGTAATCGCCCGATGGACATGATCTATATTAAGCTTTACCATTTCATAGCTTTCATTAGAAGATTGGGAGAACAGCAACGGATCAGGTAATGTTCTAGCAATATGCTTACTCGTTAATTGCTTCACCTTACTAATCAACGTCTTCTTTTCCTTCTCCGTAATAAAACGCGCAGACAAAACCGCATCATTAATCAACCGGATTTGATACGTCTCAAATATTCGATCTTGACAACTATAGTAAAGTTTCCCGAATCTTCCTTTATTACGCACAATGTCAAAACCACTCTCTTCTAGAACTTCCATATCTTTGTTAATTGTTCGTTTATCAAACTCCTCGCCGAAATAGAACTGAAGCTTTTCTATTATCTCTTCCATACTTAATTCAACCATTTCATCGGTTTCTTCAAATAGAATTTCTCTTAACTTCAATATTCGTACATTACTATTTAACCCCAACGCTCTTCCCCCAATATTACCTATACAACTTACTTAATTTTACTACCAACTAGAAAAATAGGCAATAATAGAAGGTTTGCCCATTTACCTGGCTTTCCTTTCTATACTAGGGCTTTGTACAGAAGCTGTTGCAACACCAATCACTTCTCCTTGTTCATTCAGTAAAGGGTGGCCGTACACGTCGTATATCACAACACCGGTTGATAAAGGGAAGGGGATTCTTTTTCTAACCGGAAACTGTCCATTTAATACATCGACCTTCAACTGTGTCAATTCTCTTGTTCCGTCATTATCCGCTAACTCAATTGGGGTTTTTCCAATCGCATCTTCAGCATTGAAGTCATCATGAGGGTTGAACAGCCAAGTATAACGTAACTCTTTATCACAATGGGAAAGGGACATGGGAGTGTCTTCTAACGCAAAGCGAAAAGGATTCGCCTCTAATTCAAATCTAGAATAGTGAAAATGTAAAATTTCAGCTATTTTTTGTGTTACATCTATACTAGGTTTACGTTCTCCTGATTCGATTTGTGCATAATAAGAACGATCAATAAATGCTCTCTCAGCAACCTCTTGCTGTGTCAAGTTTTTTCTATTTCTTAAACGAATTAACCATATTCTTTTTTTCACTTGCTTCCTCACTCCCTCATACTTCCCTTTGGATTAAACTTCTATGTGGCTCATTTGCCACGTTTCATGTGCTATAACTTTCCCTATAATAATACGGAATAAACATCGAGGAGCAAGCCAATGACCCTACATATATTAACCAATGAACAATTAATAGAAGCATATCAGAAAGCGAAAATAGACCCGAAGATCGATGATGAATTTATTGAGCTTCTTTATGATGAAATTAAACAACGCAACCTAGAACATCTTGTTAAAACGAAAAACCACCCGTAAAAGGAGTGGCTTTTCGTCTATTTCTATAAGGTAACTTTAGACAGTTTTTCAATTGCCGGAATGTCAGCCGGAGCCCAATCTAAGGAAGGTAATTCATGAGCAGCTAACCATTTAAACGCAATATGCTCTGTAAGTATCGGTTCTCCTTCTAGTAACGTGCAATAAAATGTCGTTAAGTGAACAACGCCAAAGTCATATTCATGTACTGTATGTTCAATTTGCTCACCGATTTCAACTTTGCATTGCATTTCTTCGACAATTTCACGTTGCAATGCTTGTTGGGGCGACTCTCCATGTTCTATTTTCCCACCAGGAAATTCCCACATTAGAGGTAACGACTTCAACGAGCCACGCTGAGCACATAATATTTTTCCGTTTTCGATAATCACTGCTCCGACGACGTAAATATCTTTTTTCATACAAGACCTCCATTACTTAACATACTTCACCCAATATGCTTCATCCCGCTTCTCCATTTGTATTCCGCGGAACCCTTGAGCAATCATTTGCTGTTGACGTTCAATATCCTCCATCGGGATAGACACTAATTCGTTTCGATATTCTTGCGTAGCTGCATCTAACTTTTTCACGAAAATATAACGCAATTTCCCGCCATATTTCTCCTTTAACGCAGCAATTTCCATCCCTTGAGCAAATTTATCCTTTAAACTCGGAATATTAAATGGTGCTACTGTACAGCAAACATAGCGATATTGACTCATTTGTTGCTGCAACACTTGCATGATTATGACTGCTAACGTTTTCTGTAATCGATTGCCACGATAGGCTGGATGCACATTCGATATTTCTTGATAGATAACTTCTTTTAATTCATCTTCCTGTAGTCCAATGTCTCGCCCTAGATGCTCATCATCAAG
This sequence comes from Pontibacillus litoralis JSM 072002, assembly GCF_000775615.1. GTDB lineage: Bacteria > Bacillota > Bacilli > Bacillales > BH030062 > Pontibacillus > Pontibacillus litoralis. The sequence goes on along the minus strand of NZ_AVPG01000009.1, from coordinate 63,249 downwards.
TTGAGGAATTAATAGTGCTCGAAAAGCAATTAGCTTGTTCTCCACATATGCACCTATCATGACGCCTTTTCCTCTCAAGATGTATTGGTATTCTTCTCTACTTAAAGCAGAGAGGGAACTTTTAACTTCCAATGCTTCCACCACTTCACTTTGCAAAGCTAGAACTTCTTCAACATCTTTCAATTGCAATTGTTTCACGTAGTAGGCTTCATTTCCTCGTTGTAACGTACCTTCATATAAATGCTCCATCAACTACCTCCTATTTTACCACATCTTGAAATTGAGTTAATTGTTGAAGTACTGTTTCATCTACATCAATGCCTAACCCCGGCTCTTCATTTAAACGAATATATGGAATATCATAATGCAAATTACCGACATCCTTCGTAAATTTAAGCGGGCCTGTTAACTCAACGCTTGTTATAATCTTTTTCGAAAAAGCAACATGAAAGCCTGCGGAAGATGCGACAGATGACTCTACCATCGAACCAACTTGACATTCTATACCTGCTAATTCTGCTTGATGAGCAAGCTTAACCGCTGGGTATATCCCACCACACTTCATGAGCTTAATGTTAATTTTATCGGCTGCTTCTTTTTGGATGACTTCTCGCATTTCCCTTGATCCTTTTAGCCCTTCATCAATCATAAGCGAGACAGACGTTTGTCGGTGAATGAATGCCATGCCATCTATATCATCGGCAACGATAGGCTGTTCTAACCAATCGATCGATACGCCTTCAAGATCTCGTAAAGCCGTTAATGTGTTAGCACTATTGCGCCACCCTTGGTTAACATCGACGCGTATAGCTGCTTCGTCGCCAACTCGTTCACAAACAGCGCGAATGCGTTGTACATCCTTCTTTATATCTGTTCCGACTTTCATTTTTAACGAACTATACCCTTTTGCCACCATTTCTACTGCTTCATCTACCATTTGTTCTGGTTCGGCAATGCTTAACACGTGCGTGACAGGGAACTGTTCATGGTAGCGTCCACCAATTAATTGGTAAACAGGCTGATTTAGCTTTTTACCCATCACGTCATAACAAGCAATATCTAGTGCCGCTTTCGCTGTTGGACAACCGTAAATCGCTTTATTCATCGTATCATGGATTTTTTCCAAGTTCATAGGGTCTGCACCAATTAATGCCGGAGCTAGTGTATGCTTTAGGACATGATAAATGCTATGCCAAGACTCACCTGTTACGTGCTCATCAGCCACTCCTTCTCCATAACCTACAAACCCTTCATCTGTTTCTACCTTAACAATAACGGCAGGCATATCATCGTATGAGCCATAACTAATAACAAATGGTACTCGTAACGGTAATCGAATCGCATAAATATGAACAGCTGTAATTTTCATAACAGTTTCTCTCCTTTATGGTGTACGTTGTATCGTCTCTGCTAAAATTCTCGCCCCAATGTCTAGAGCCTTCGTGTTAAACATCATTTTTGGGTGATGCAAACCAGGTGTTAAATCAGCACCTACTCCAATCATGGCCGCCTTCACGTCCGGATAACGAATGGTGTAATAATGAAAATCATCAGCACCTGAAGTAACAACTGGAGGTGCGGTGCGTTCTTCTCCTATTACTTGCTGAATTGCCTCCGTTGTAATTGCTTCTGCTTCTTTAGACACTTCAGCACCTGGTGTGAACTCTTTCCACTCATACTCAATTTCCACGTCATACAGCGCTTTCAATCCTGTAAGCGCTTCTTCAATACGATGCTGCATAGTATGTAGAACATCATTTTTTTGCGCGCGAACGTCCAACGCAAACGACGCTATACCTGGTATAATATTCAAACTATCTCCACCAGCCACTAACTTCGTTAACTTTACCGAGTGTGCTTCAAAGGGCGAAATATAAATCGACTTCAAGCGCTGATGCAGTGCCACTATGACATCGATTGCATTTTTCCCTTGGTGTGGACGCGCTCCATGGGCATCTTCACCTATTATTTTACCTTCTAGCATATTACCAGCTCCATGGTATATGGACGGTGCAACTTTACCGAAAGGCAGCTCTTCTTGCGGGCGTAAATGAACGCCGTATAAATGAGTGACCCCTTCCATTACGCCACGCTCCATCATCGCGAGTGCCCCTTCCCCTTTTTCTTCGGCTGGCTGAAAAATAAATCGAACCTTCTTATGTATGGCATGTTCCCGCACGTATAACAATGCACCGAGCACCATGGACATATTCGCATCATGGCCGCAGGAATGATTCCCTTGCATCACACCATTGACTTCTTGCCATAACGCATCAATATCGGCACGTACCGCAATAACTCCATCTCCTTGACCAATTTCTGCCACTAAACCAGTCATATCATCAAAACGCTGATACGAAACGCCTAGCTGATCCAATATGCGTGCTAATGTATTTGTGGTTTCAACTTCCCTCCAACTTACTTCAGGATGATTGTGGAAGTGATGAAACCAGTCCAATAGTTGAGCTTCGTAATTTGGCGTCATACTTTTCCCCTTTTCCTATATATCTCTATTTTATTTGTCCTACTACTAGATTACCATTCTATTTTACAGACGTACATGCCATCATTGCAAAAATTCAAAAAATATTAGGTGTTAGGTTTCTACAACCTTCCATCTAATTTTTCTTCGATTTCCGCTAACGACGGAAGTGCTGTCATTGCACCTTTTGCTTGTGTAGCTAATCCCCCGGAAACACTAGCATACGTCGCCATTTCTACAAGTTCTGTTATAGATACAAGACTCCACTCCCCCTCATACTGATCAAGTAAATACAGTATACAAGACATATATGCATCCCCGGCACCTGTCGTGTCAACCGCTTCAACTGCCGTCGCTGGAACGAACTGCACATTATCTTTCATACAAACGTAACTACCTTCAGCTCCCATCGTTACGAGAATAATCGGAATATCATATATAGACAACGCGGCTACACCTTGTTGAATATCCCTATCCCCCGTAAGAAACACTAATTCTTCCTTCGATAATTTTAATACATCTACTTTAGACAGCACTGCTTGAATCATTTCACGAGCGACTTCCTCTGATGGCCATAAATCAAGACGCACATTTGGATCAAATGACACAATCCCATCATGCTCCTGCGCTAATCTGATTGTTTCCAACGTTGCTGCTCTCGCACATTTATGTATCAATGAAATAGAACCAAAATGTACGATTTTATGCTCTTTAATTTCCGTTACATCTAAATCTTCAACGCTAAACAATTGATCCGCGCTCGGTTCTATCAAAAATTCAAAACTCCGCTCTCCATCTGCTGTATTTGATACGAACACCAATCCCGTTTTCGCTTCCTTCGTAAATTTCATATGCTCAGTCCGAACACCGTATTGCATGAAAGTATCATACAAAAAAGAACCTAATCCATCATTACCAACCTTGCCAATAAAGGTCGCTTTTCCCCCTAATTTTGCAACACCAACTGCTACATTTGCAGGTGCACCACCTGGACTCTTTTGATACTGCTGATTTGTTAAATCCAAGGGAACAAAATCTACTAACGCTTCCCCTAACGATAATATACCTCGTTTCATCAACCTAACCTCCTCTGTTTCTATTGTAAAATAAAAAATCTACTTACTCCATTACAAAGAAGGGAGGGGATTATTGATTCGTTAAATCCCCACAACGTTATCACTATAAACTTAACTGACTATAATTATACAAATCTACTACTCCTACTAGAATGTTATCAATCGAAAGGGTTAGAATATTCTGTTTCAAACGGATCATATACCACCGGAGTGTTTCCTTTTACATTATCTCCCCATATATCACCTTCTGCTTCCATACTTCTAGAATCAATAGGTTCTCCCCATATATTAATTAATTTACCATTATTTACATCACTAGCTATAGACAGTTTTGATGGCTGTTTTGCTTGCTTATGAGCTGATTTCTGCCTCTCCTCTACCTTATTTTTCATGAGCGTCCATTGAACTTCCGTTTCCTTCTTCATTTCATTTGTTTGCACCTGTTCTTCCATTATCGGCATCTTTTGTTCTTTCATATGTTCTATAACTATTTTATTTAATTTAGACTCTTCTTGCTGTGGCTGCATTTGGGGTTCTATTACTTGTTCTTGCTGTTGTTCGTCGTTATCTTCTGCATTTGTTTCAACTGTTTCAACGCCCCCCTCATCATGGGAACTATCTCCTAACATAACATCGTCCTGTTTCGCTTGAGCCCAGGCTTCTAGAATTTGTGCACCTACTCGGTTCCATTCATACTTCGACTCAGCAAGTGACCTACCATAACTACCCATACTTTTCAGCAAAGAGCGATTTGATAACAATTGATTTATCTTTTCTGCAAAATGCTCAGGGTTTTCGGGATCATGGACGATAAAGCCATTCTTTCCTTCTTCCATTACCTCTGGGTTACCACCACGAGCTGTTGTAATAATTGGCAATCCTGCTGCCATTGCTTCATAATGAACTCGCGCCAATGGTTCTTGCCAGATTGACGTACATACAAATATATCTGCCGCAGCATACCAATTCTGAATATTAGCCGGAGATACGAATCCTGTTGTAACAACTGGAATGGATAAACGATTTGCTAGTGCTCGAACATATGCAACGTAGTCCGTGACATCATCTTGACTAAACCATTTACTTCCTACGATAACTAAAGCGAGGTCTTTATGTTTTTTCGCTAATTCTGGTAACGCTAAAACGAGCTTATCTACTCCTTTATTTCTCGATAATCTCCCTGCAAACATTAACACGGTTTTATCCTCTATTTGGTTCTCTTTTCGTATTTGGCTCCGAATAGATCGCATTTCTGGATCAGTCCCAGGTAGAAAACGAGTCGTATCCACTCCAGAATAAATGGTACTTATTTTATGATCTGCTTTAGGGTAGAAGCCTCGAATAACATCCCCAATATAGTCGCTTACTGTTACAATTCTTGATACTTCTTCTACGACTAATTCTGCTTGTTGAGGGTCTATCTTTTCTGGCTTAAACATATCATTGTGCATACTTAAAGTGATTTTTGCTTCTGGTGCAGCATTGCGTATAGGAAGAACAAGGCGTGGTCGATTGAAGATATGAATAAGGTCAAAATTATGCTTTGCAACGTATGCTGCAACCGCTTCTCGATAGACTTCAAAAACTTTCCCTGGGACTCGGACATAGTGCACATCATCCATCGTCTCGTTATCCGGTAAGCTAGCATCATTTACACCTAACACTGTAATTTCATGCTGTTTGCGAAGATAGGGGAGGGCTCCAGATATATACGTTTGAATCGCTCCCCCTAATACAGGAGGGACAGGTAATTTCTCTGTACAAACCATGAGTATGTTCAAGATTCAACTCCCCCCTTCCAATCGTTTTGAACTTCATTTAATACTGGCCATTTCGTTTCATCTAACGCTACAATCATATCGATCATACTGCTCGTTTCTTCTGTTAAAAAGAACTCTGGCTCATACAGCATTTCCTTCACATTTTTATAAAATTCATTTGGCATAGATAAGTCAATCATCAATAAATCATATAATGCAGCTGAAATAGGGTTAGCTTCGTGATAAGATTTAATCATTTCTCTTACCCAATTAGCATCCCACCGAAATAAATCAGCCATCGTTCCAGTAATAAGCTTCCTTAAATCACGAATTGGAATATCAAAGGAAACGCCATCTAAATCAATAATCCACATACCGTTTTCCCCCATTTGTGCATTCGACCAACCATAATCTTGGTGGACTAACCCCCATTCTTTTTCTTGATATTGAATTAATTCAGAGTAACTTGATTGCTTCAAACGTTCATAGCTTTCCTTTGCTTGTTCTTGAAACTGATCAACAACGCTAATAATTGTTGAACTAGCCGGCATTTCCGAATATAAAGTTGCAATCGTTCTAAACCAATCCATCTTCAATATGGTTTTCTCATAATTTCTCGGCCACTTATGAATTCGCGATGCGTTTTCCGCTTTCTCCGGCGGAACATAGCCTTGTGTTAATCGGTGAAATTCCCCTAGAGCAAAGCAGAGCTGTTTGGCTCCTTCTAAATCCTTCGTAACAGGCTGTAAAGATTCAATCCACTTTGCTACGAACCACAATTTCCCTCCTGCTTCTACAAAGTTTTTCCCATCTTTTGTTTGTATTATTGGCGGTACTCTTGCCTGCTTTACATCCACAACATATTCTTGCGCCCCTAAACTAAACATACTTCTCGTCGGACGTCTGTGGAGAAGCTTGAAACTCATCGGGCCTTGATTAGTTTCTATTTTCCAAATAGCTCCTCCTTTATCTGGTTTTGTGGTAACAATTTCTATCTGATGCACATGTAAATCATACTGGTTCAATACTTCTAGTCCAATATCTACTATATAATCAGGTACGAAGAAATCATCTACCTCTTCCTCGATCTCCCATGGAACAATCTGCATCGTCACTATCTCCCTCCTACAACGATAATGTCAGTATTTCTTTCATACAACTGCTCCTTACCTATACTATGTCAGGATGAATGTGGTTGTTTATTATACAAGTTTAGTTTTCTTCTTTTTTCAATAATCGCTCGAGGAGTAGTAAGGGACATTCACGAAGAGGGATACCATATTCACATATAAAGCTATCACTCTAGTTTACTAGCCTTGTTGCTATTTCAAACAACCCTTGCAATTCACTAATAAGTATGCGATAGTTTAACATGAAAACAATTTCAAAAAATCATAATAAAGATGTAGGGGAACCAGTCATGCTGGTTGAAAGTGTATCCTTTAAGATACTGACCCTTTGAACCTGATCTGGCTCATACCAGCGTAGGAAACATTTGTGACGATTACATAAACGTGTAAGCTGCACATCCTAGGTATGAATCTAGGATGTTTTTTTATGTTCTCAATCGAATACCTCTCATTTTTATGCGATTTTTTAATGAATGGAGGACGCAACATGAAGAAATTATTCTTTTCTCTTTTTGCTTTAGTTGTCTTAACTGCTTGTGGAAATGAAGAAGCACCATCATCAGAAGGAAATGCAGTGAAGAAGCCTAAGCAAGAAGAAGTAACACTCGTCCTTGATTGGACACCGAATACGAACCACACTGGCCTTTATGTAGCCCAAGACAAAGGGTACTTTGAAGAGGCTGGACTTCATGTAGAAATACAATTACCTGGAGAAGCTGGTGCAGATCAGCTCGTTGCTTCTGGTAAAGCAGATTTCGGTGTGAGTGCTCAAGAAGCATTGACAGAAGCACGCGTGCAAGATATTCCTATTGTTTCGATTGGAGCAATTATTCAACATAACACATCCGGTTTTGCATCACCGAAGGATAAGAATATAACAAGTCCTGCTGATTACGAAGGGAAAACATATGGTGGCTGGGGTGCTCCTGTTGAAGAAGCCGTTATTTCCTCGATTATGAGTAAAGAGGATGCAGATGTAAATCAAGTAGAATTCATTAATATGGGGAATACAGACTTTTTCACGGCTGTAGAGCGAGATGTTGATTTTGCATGGATATACTATGGCTGGACTGGTATAGAAGCCGAATTGCGTGAACAGGAATTAAACATGCAATACTTAACCGACTACTCAGAGAAACTGGATTACTACACGCCTATTTTAACAACGAATGAGACTATGATTGAAGAAAATCCTGCAACGGTTGAAGCATTCATGCGTGCGTCAACGAAAGGATATGAATACGCAATTAATAATCCTGAAGATGCTGCGAACATATTAATCGAAGCAGTTCCAGACTTAGATGCCGAATTAGTGAAAGCATCTCAAGAATGGCTAAGTCCGAAATACCAAGATGATGCTGAGCAGTGGGGACATCAGGATGCACAAGTATGGAAAAACTATTCAGAGTGGATGTTTGACAACAATTTACTGGATAAACAACTAAATGTAGAAGAAGCTTATACAAACGAATTTCTACCAGAACAATAAGGAGTGTTACGGATGGCAAATGCATTAGTAAGTATTCAAATTATACCGAAAACCCAAAATGGGGAAGATGTGATTCCATATGTTGACGAAGCGATTACGATTATTAATGAATCAGGACTTCCTTACGAGGTTCATCCATTAGAAACGACAATCGAAGGCAATTTAGCAGACATCTTTCCTGTTATTGAGAAAATGAATGAAGCAATGGTTGCTAAAGGCTGTCCTAGCATCATTTCCCAAGTGAAGATTTTCTACAAACCATCAGGGGCTTCTATGAACCAACTAACGGAAAAGTATCGCCCATGAAGCATCTGATTCAAAAAGGATGGAGACCAACTGCGGTCCTCATCCTTTTGTTCGTGCTATGGGAATTGGCTAGCCGTTTATTTGCCATTCCTGTCTGGTTACTCCCCGCCCCGAGTGACATATGGTTAGAGGCAATAAATGGATGGGAGCAATATAATCAACACATATTATCCACGATATTGTTATCTATTACTGGGTTTACAATTGGTTCTAGTGTAGGTCTGCTTGTTGCTGTTGCCCTGCACCTATTACCGAACGTTCGAGAAGCCGTTTATCCCTTGATGATTTTATCGCAAAATATACCGATTATCGTGTTAGCTCCATTACTTGTTATCTGGTTCGGTTTCGGCTGGTTACCGAAGCTAATTGTTATTATACTCGTTTGTTTTTTCCCAATTGCCGTTTCTACGATGGATGGATTTCGCCAAACCGATCGCGAACTCATGCATTACATGAAAATGGCCGGAGCTACGAATGGACAAATATTTCGCAAAGTAGAATGGCCCCAAGCAATTCCAAGCATATTCTCCGGACTTAAGATTGCTGCAACATACAGTGTGATGGGCGCTGTGATTTCGGAATGGTTAGGTGCAAATAAAGGAATAGGTGTTTACATGACACTCGCCTCTTCCTCCTTCCGAACAGATCGCGTATTTGTTGCAATTGTTCTCATTATGACCATGAGTTTACTCTTTTTCGGGGTGATTACACAGCTAGAAAAACGAACGACGAAATGGAAACAAGAAGAGGATGAAAGCCATGGCTAAACTATCTATTGAACAGTTAGAAAAATCATTTGACGGTCAACATATTTTAGAGAACCTTTCCTTTAAGGTAGACGAGGGGGAATTTGTCTCGATTTTAGGTCCTTCTGGTAGCGGCAAAAGCACACTCTTTCATTTAATTGGCGGACTATATACACCAGATGCAGGAAATATTATCTTAGATGGGAAAACAATAAACGGCAAAAAAGGCTCAATCAGCTACATGCCTCAAAGTCATGCGTTACTTCCGTGGAGAACTATTCTCGAAAATGTGATGTTAGGGGGGGAAATCGCAGGCAAAAAGGACACTAAACGAGCACAGGAAATGATAGAAAAAGCAGGTCTCACTGGCTATGAACATGCGTATCCTAGCCAGCTTTCAGGTGGTATGAAACAGCGAGTCTCCTTTATTCGTAGCTTGCTTAGTCCTCAGCACCTCATTTGTTTAGATGAACCATTTTCTGCATTGGATGAATTCACTCGATTAGAAATGCAACACTGGTTACTATCAATTTGGGAAAAGCATAAACGCTCCATTTTATTCGTAACACATAACATTGAAGAAGCACTGTATTTGTCTGACCGCATTATCATATTGTCGAACAAGCCGGCATCTGTGCAAAAAGAAATTATCCTCCCCTTCTCAAGACCACGCCAGGAAGACATTATGCTTACAGAACAGTTCCTGCAATATAAACGAGACATTTATCGTGCACTAAAGTTCATGAATTAATATTCAGCACAAGCGACATTCCAAACGCTTGTGCTTTTCCCTTTTGAAAGTTACATAATTTTAACTTAAATCTATATCTCTCTTTACGTTTCATTAGTAATATAAGTGCAATTACATAAAGAGAGGAATTGTTTCAATGGAAAATACCTCAACACAACACACAACTCCATGTAATAAGCTACAAAAAAATCACCTAGCAGACTGGATTTTCTCCACTGCTTTTACGAAGAGTGGCAAGATTGATGATGGTTCCTTGACTTTAAAGGACACAAGCGGGAACGGAAATGACCTAGAGCTTATCACCAACAGCGAACAAGGATGGGTTCCTCCTACACCTTATATCCAATGGTCTGCTGACGGCAATTATATGAACTTTCATAATTCAAAACGTGAGAAAATCGGCCAATATTTCCAAACTGTTGCAGAAGCACCAATAAACGAAGCAACGTTCCCTTCAGGCTATACAATTGAAGTGATGATGAAATTACCACAAGACTTCTCACCAGATCAGCATAGCTGGATGGGCATTCTCACTCGACAAGGACATGCTGCAACAATTGGGAAAATGGACGGTGAGCATGAAACACTTTCGACACTGTCTGTTTCCAGTTTGCGAGAAATACAATGGTCTAGCCACCCAACCAATTTACAAGCGAATGATACGAATTGGTCCTTCACTCTTGATAGCACAGACGATTGGTACCATATTGCCATTGTGAATGATGGGAGTCATACAACCCTATACATAAATGGCGTAACGGACTTTCGTAATGCAGAGGAAGAAATGCTGGGCATTGATTATGTACCAGGTAAAGGATGGAATATTGGAGCTTCTGAATGGGGAAGTGAAATCGATACGTTATTTGCTGGAAGTATCCAGCGCATTCGAATAACTGGGGCACCACTTTCTAAAGAGCATTGGTTCGCTACAATCCAAAAAGAGGGGTTTGTTGAAAATGGCACCAATGAATCTATTCCGTTATTAACGAAGCAACATAATTATAACTTCTTATTTATTCCTGATCCGCAGAAAACCGTTCGATACATGCCAGAGTTGTTTCAAAAACAAGTGGAATGGATAACAGAATACGAGCAGCAGCTAAATCTAGCATTCACTACATTTCTAGGTGATATGGTTGACCAAAGCGATGCAGAAGAAGAATGGCACAACTCTTCATCTATCATCCAATTGCTTGATGACAGCAACACAGCCTATGTAACGATTGCCGGGAATCACGATTATGGAGATAAGGATCCTTATCTGGATTACTATTCCCCCGAACGATTTTCGCATAAACCGTATTATAAAGGCGCATCTGCATCAGGATATAGCTCCTATTCCATTGTATCGGCTGGAAGTTATGAGTATATGATTCTAGCTATCGATATGCAACACTTGAAAGTTGATAGCAAATGGGCAGAGCAAATATTAGCGCAACACCCTACTTTACCTACAATACTGGTATCTCATGAAATATTAGATATTAGCGGAGATGGAGTCTCACCTATTGAAACATGGCGTGGAAAATGGCTTTGGAATAATTTAATTTCTAATAATAACCAAATATTCCTAACAGTTAGCGGGCACAATCACGGAGCAGCATATCAAATCAAACAGAACGCTAATGGTCAAGCCGTTATCCAAATACTTGTAGACTATCAATCAAGCTACCATGGCGGAAATGGCTGGATGCGTTTTACAGAATTCGACGAAATCAACAACCAAATCATTTGCAAAACCTATTCCCCTTGGGTAGACCAATTACCGATTTCTGAACGAACCTACTTTGATGTTGCATATTTAACAGGAGAAGGAGACCATTTCACCATACCTTTTCCATTTAAAGAACGATTTGATTTTAGTTCAACCTGCTAGCTTTAATGTTAGCGGGTTTCTTTAGTGCGTTTAAATAATGAAACCTATTATAAAATATAAGCAATAGATGATTACGAGGAATACTGGATGATGCAACAATTTCCGATGTATCCCTAGCGCTTGATCTAGTGCATAGATAACCAGACTATAACTACTAACGAGAAGCAACAGAAGTAGCTGAAGTGTCACATTCCCATGCTCTGGCATAATCATTACGCCGAGCATGGCTCCCATCATCCCACCCATCGCTCCAGACACAACCCCATCCATCACCGCAAACAGATGAATCGGAATACCTGTGATTACTCCTAATACAATGGCAAGGCCCATGCTTATAAACGTAGCCAAAAACAAATCATCCAAATTGAGCGCCACCCATGTACCAACAAAAATGCCACCAATCATCCCAACCGTCATCGCAACCATCATGCCTTGCATAACAGTCATCACACCTCTATGCTTTTGTACGTAGCCCAAAAGCAAAACATGCGCAAAACTGAAGGAAAATACTGTAAACCCAAACAACATAACCATAACACCCCCCTTCTATCTATATGATGAAAGAGGGAATTACTTGTCCAATTCCTGCGAGCGCGAGCGACTTCCACCGAGCGCGAGCGACTTCCACGCGGACGCGAGCGACTTTCCACCGAGCGCGAGCGACTTTCCACCGAGCGCGAGCGACTTCCACCGGACGAGAGCGACTTCCACGCGAACGAGAGCGACTTCCACGCGAACGAGAGCGACTTCTCACCGTACGAGAGCGACTTCCACGCGAACGCGAGCGACTTCCACCGAGCGAGAGCGACTTCCACCGAGCGAGAGCGACTTCTCACCGGACGAGAGCGACTTCTCACCGTACGAGAGCGACTTTCCACCGTACGAGAGCGACTTTCCACCTCAAATTACTTTCAGCTAAGAAATTTGCTGCGACATACCATGCCAATCTCCCGCCAACAACGGCAACGTCCCATACTTTTTCCATTTTAAATTCCTCCTTGTGTTCCTTTGCTAATCAAGACGAGGAGGGAACAGGTTTTGTGACAAGATGTTAATATGAAAAGATTCTTCTCGCTATATTTACAAACTCCTCTATATATTGCTCATTGTTAGATGGGTTACGATATGTTAAATAGATTTGTCGGTAATAAGAGTCCCCGAGCGGGTATAAATATAAATCTTCAAATAATGTTAAGTACAACTTGGGACCAATAGAGATACCAAGATTAAGACTTATCATCTTTACGATGGTGTGACAATCACTAATGTAGGAATGGATAGTAGGTGTAAGGTCATGCTGTCGAAAGTATTTCTCAATTTGTTCTCGGTACGGGGCTGTCGGCATAATTATGCTATTCGATTGTAGTAACTCATCAATCGATTCTTCCCTATTTATAGATGACGCTAATAATAATTCATCTTGTAAAAACGGTATGCATATGACGTTATCCCTTTGTTTGTTCGTAAAGCCCACATCAACAACCCCATGCTCCACCCAATCATCAATTTCATCATAGGTCCCTTCAAAAAGAGCCACTTGAATCGATGGATAGGACTTGTTAAATTTTTTAATAATTTTTGGTAGCATTTGTTTGTTAACACTAGAAAAACCACCCACCTTCAGAACTCTTGGTAAAGGAGGTGAGCTGGAGAAATTCGTTTGCAATAGATTACGGTTTAACTGGAGTATTTGTTCAATAGATTCATAAGCTTTCGATCCATTTTCCGTTAGCTTAATACTTTTTGCTTCTCTTATAAATAATGTGACTCCTAATTCCTTTTCTAAACTTGAAATAGCATGACTCACTGCTGACTGCGTAAGGTTTAATTTTTCTGAAGCTCTTGTAAAGCTACCTGTTTTGATGACCTCTTCAAATATTTCATACTTCACTAGTGTCATTAATATCATTCATCCTTTATATGATAATGATTCATTTTAATTATTCATTACTCACTAGTATACTAACATTAATTGATATCAATCGATAAGAACGCGTTCTTGTTCCATTTCATTAACAAGAAGGTGAGGCATCTATGAAAAAGGTTATTATTTTAGCGATAGGAATGTTCGCACTAGGGTTTGATGCTTATGTTATAGCCGGCTTAATACCTGACATTAGCCATACATTCCAAAGAGGGCCAGCCCAAGTAGGTCAAGGGGTTAGTGTGTTTACATTATTTTATGCTTTATCTGCGCCATTTTTTGCATCATTACTTGCTGGTAAGCCAATCAAAAAAGTATTACTCATTTCTATAATAATTTTCGGAGTGGCTAATGGTCTAACCGCTTTAGCACCTAATTTCACCATCTTTATTTTGTCACGAGCTATCGCTGGAGTTGGTGCTGGTTTATTCTCCCCATTAGCTGTAGCAGGATCAACCTTGTTTGTACTTCCTGAACAGAAAGGAAGAGCATTAAGTCTAACCATAGGCGGAATGAGCATGGGAACAGTATTAGGTGTACCTATAGGACTATACATTGCCAATGTACTCAATTGGCAAGCTGCTATGTGGGTTGTCGTAGGAATAAGTATCATTGCCGCATGCTGCATATGGATTCTACTTCCACAAGTACCGATTAGCCCTCCTCCGGCGTGGAAAGAGAGATTAGCGATGTTCATTGATAAAAGGGTTACCATCACGGTATCTATTACACTTTTTGCAAGCATGGCGAGTTTAGGACTTTATACGTACTTAGCTCCTTTATTAGGAGAAATAGCAGACGTTCAAGATATCACACTTTACTTATGGGCCTGGGGACTTGGAGGGTTAGTAGGTAGTTTATCAATCGGATATTTCATCGATTATTACAAAAAATCCAAACCACTTATGCTCCTTATACTATTTACTTTAACCTTAGCAATCATTAGCATCCCAATCGTCATTAATCTCCCCTTCATCACGTATGTACCTTTCTTTATATGGGGAGTAATGGGCTGGGCATCACAAGCACCACAACAACATATTCTCATAGGTTACCAACCGAAACAAAGCAGTGCAGCAGTCGCCCTTAATAGTTCAATTAATTATTTAGGAAGTGCAATTGGGGCAACGCTTGGTGGAGTTATCATTGCAACAGGTGCAAAAACAATCACGTTAATTTATTTTGCATTTGCGATGATGCTCATTTCCATTATGCTACAATTACTAAGTATGAAAAAAGACTTTATTGGCTTAAAAAAGAAGAACACATAGCGGTTCTTCTTTTTAAGCCTTTAATAATTTGGCATTGATAGCTACGACTATAGTGCTTAAACTCATTAATACAGCTCCAACTGCTGGGCTTAGGACAACCCCAATTGGTGCAAGCACTCCTGCTGCAAGAGGGATGGCAACGATGTTGTAACCTGTTGCCCACCATAGGTTTTGGATCATTTTTTGGTATGTTTTTCTCGATAGTTCCATAATCGATACGACGTCTTTCGGATTACTTTTTACAAGGACGATATCTGCGGACTCCATTGCTACATCTGTACCAGTGCCAATCGCTATGCCTAAATCTGCTGTGACTAGCGCTGGTGCGTCGTTCACACCGTCGCCTGTCATCGCTACTTTCCATCCTTTATTTTGAATGGCTTTCACTTGATCTGCTTTTTCGTTCGGAAGTACTTCTGCATAAACTTCATCAATTCCAAGTTTCTCGGCAACCCAATTGGCGACTTGCTTGTTGTCTCCTGTTAACATAATGGAATGAATTCCTTGTTCTTTAAGCGATGCAATAGCTTCCTTTGCATCTTCCCGCACAATGTCCGCTAATGCAATCATACCAATTAGTTGCTGCTTTACGATAACGAAGACAACCGTTTTTCCTTGTTCAGATAAATTGTTAAAAGTATCTTGGTCAAATGTGTAGTTCTGCTGTTGTACATAACCTGGACTGACAACAAGCACTTCTTCTCCAGCTACAGTACCTCTTAACCCTTTTCCAGTCATAGAATCAAAAGCATCGATTCTTTCTAAAGCTAGCGATTGTTCTTCCGCTTCTTTCACAATACCTCGTGCCAACGGGTGTTCTGAATTTCGTTCTAATGAAGCTGCCCATTTCAGCACATCTTCTTCCTTATGACCTTCCATTGGATGAATGTCCGTTACACCGAATTGTCCTTTCGTCAACGTACCAGTTTTATCAAATACGACAGCATTCAACTGTCTTGCCCCTTCAAAGTTCGCACGGTTGCGTATGAGTAGTCCTTTCTTTGCTGATATCGAAGTGGAAACAGCTACCACTAACGGAGCTGCCAACCCTAAGGCGTGCGGACATGTAATCACCATCACAGTAACCATTCGCTCCATCGCAACATCTAACGAATAACCTAAAGCAAGCCATACGATGAACGTAATGATACCACTTGCTAACGCTAAGTAAAACAACCACTTCGCTGCACGGTTGGAAATATCTTGCGTTCTTGATTTCGATTCTTGTGCTTCTTTAACTAAGCCAATAACTTGGGACAGATAGGTATCATCACCTGTTTTCTTCACTTCAATTTGAATAGAACCTTCTTGGTTAACAGAACCACCTATTGCCTCTTCCCCTTCATGCTTCTCAACTGGGACAGATTCTCCTGTTAACATGGATTCATCAATCGTTGTCTTTCCTTCCTGTATATCCCCATCAACAGGAATCTTTTCCCCAGGCTTTACTAAAACTAAATCACCAGCTTGCAAATGGGATAGCGGCACATCTGTAATACTTCCATTATCCTCTACTTTATGTGCCTCACTCGGCATTAGCTTCACTAGCTCTTCTAGCGCATTTGATGCTCCCATAACAGAACGCATTTCAATCCAATGACCGAGCAGCATAATATCAATTAACGTCGCAAGCTCCCAGAAGAAATTTCCCCCTGATAAGCCAAACACAACGGCAGAGCTATACCCATAAGCAACGACAATCGCTAATGCAATCAACGTCATCATGCCTGGATTTTTCTGCTTCAACTCATCTCTTGCTCCTGTTAAAAATGGCATCCCACCATAGAAAAAAACAAACGTCGCTAAAGCGAATAAAATGTACTGATCATAAGCAAATGACCAATCAACCCCTAAAAAATGCTGAATCATCGGCGACAGTAACAGAATAGGCACCGTAATAACTAGCGATATGTAAAATCGCTTCTTAAAGTCATCGACCATCGCTCCGTGGTCATGGTGATTGTGTCCCTCTCCATGTTCATGATGTTCATGATGTTCATGATCCATATAATCCCCTCCTTTCTATATATTGTACCCTGGTATAAACGAAACTAAAACCTTTTTTTTCTTTAAAAGGATAATTAATACAAAAAGAGGGCGCCATAATGCCCCCTCTCTCTACTACTTACTATTAAAATCCATGACAATCTCTGTGCATTTGTTCTATTTGCGTATCATTCATCGTTGGATGCATGTTTTTCATCCAATTCGTCATTTCTTCCTTTTGAAAATCACTTTGCATTGGTCCCATATATCCATCATCATTTCCATGTGCTAAAACAACATTACTTATCCCAACAGCTAATAACACGGTTAACAATACAGAGAATATCTTCTTTTTCATGAGGACCCCTCCTTATTTTATTTACATAAAGTGTACCTATTTTCTATCAAGAAAGTGTGCAGAAACGATGACAAACTAATGAATGTAGGGGCAATGAACTTACGCATTTCTTTCCCACTTATAACCTACTCCCCAAACCGTTTTCAAGAAATCGTCTATTGGAAAGCCTACTTGGCGAACTTTATCCCTTAGATTGCGAACATGGGAATCAACGGTTCTTCCCTCTGTCTCCGAATGGATGTCCCACACTAGTTCAATTAACTGTTCACGGCTGTATACTCGTCCTGGATTTTTCATTAATAATCCAATCATATTAAACTCTTTAGGTGTAAGAGGAATCGACAATTGTTCATACCGAAGCTCATGCGTATCCCCATCCCACAATAGTCCATCTCGATTTATCAATGTCTCGTCTTTCGATGTCCGGCGTAACAAAGCTTCTATTCGAGCGAGTAATTCTTCTTCATCAAACGGTTTCGTCACATAATCATCCGCTCCCATTCGTAAACCTTTGACAACATCTGCTTTATGTTCAAGTGCAGTCACCATCATAATCGGTATATCTGACTTTTCCCTTATACGCATGCACGTTTCCCAGCCATCCATATGCGCCATCATGATATCGAGTAACACCAAATCAAATGATTCCTCATTAAGCTTATTAAGCGCCTCTTGACCTGAATGAACCTTTGTACAGGTATACCCATATGGCATCACATACAACTCTAATAGATCTAACATCCGCTGTTCATCATCTACAACTAACAAATGACTCATATTACAATACCTCCATTGGAATGACGATGGTTACCGTTGTCCCTTCATTTAACTCGCTAACAACGGTAACTTGACCACCATGTTTCTCCACAATTTCCTTCACGATAGATAAACCAAGTCCTGTACCACCAAATGCACGAGAGCGCGACTTATCCACACGGTATAAACGTTCAAATAGAAACGGCATATCCTCCTCAGGAATTCCATCACCCTCGTCCGCAACAGAAATTTCTAACATTCTTTTACGCTTCATTGCACGCAAGAAAATGCTGTCACCGTAATGAGAGTGCTTCACGGAGTTATCAATTAAATTCCCTAGCACTTGCTGCAAACGATGTTTATCAACGTATCCGACCAATCCCTCTTCACAACATACGTGTAAATGTAACCCTCGCTCCGCCATAATGGGATTTACTTTGTTCTTTACATGGTGTAACACATCACATAATAAAACATTCTCTTTATGGATATCGAACTCATTTTGATCCATTTTGGCTAAATCGAATAGCTGCTTCACAAGAGTAGTGACGTGATCTGTTTCTTCCATAATGACCCCCAAATAATGTTGACGATTCTCTTCAGTTATGGAATCTCTTCGCGCAATTGCCGCATATCCTTTTATATACGTAAGTGGAGTGCGTAGCTCATGGGAAATGCTTGCAAGAAAATCTTTCCGTTCTTCCTTTAACCGATCTAGTTCCTTAGACAAGGAAACGATAGAACTAGCTAACTGACCTAATTCATCTTTGCGCCTATCATTTAAATATACATTCCCTTTCCCTTTCATTAATTCCTCCGTTGCTTGTTTCATATGAATTAACGGCCGTGTAATTAAATAACTAAAGAAGACAATTGCCACCAATATAAGTAGCAAAGCAATAACACCTACAAATAGAAACTGACGCGCAAGCTGATTCACAACACGTTGAATAAGATTCGTATCGGCAAACATATATACATAACCTTTTTCTTCTTCATCTATATAAAGAGGACTTACAGTAGCAACGTATGCACTATCTTTCCATTCATCGTCTATTATTTTGCCGGCATGATGAACAGAAGTAAGCGATTGATGTATGAATGCGTCCATATGATCATCTACAAACTCTGACTGCTCCATAATTTCCTTTTCTTTATTCGTGATAACTACCGTCGTATCCGCTTCTGACTCCATCAAAGCAACATGGTGAAGCGTTTGTTCATTAAATTGCTTTTCCAATACATCCCGATGACTATTTCCTCTAGCTAATAGGTTCTGCATCACTTCCTCAACTCTACTATCAACGGCATTTGTATAAAGAATGAAGAACAACAGCCCATTTACTACTAATATAAATATAAAAATAAAGAATCCTAACTTTAACGATAATTTATTCATCCCAATCCCTCATTTATCTTATCTCTTACATTTATATTTATTGTACAACAGTCATTTCAAAAAAAAAGGAACCATTCGAAAATGATTCCTTTGTATCTATTCTGGCTGATTATCTACTTTTCCTGAATCTTTATAGAAAGGTTTGAAATTGTTATACTTTACTTCCGTCACCATTCCATTAGAAGCATGATGAAGATCATGACAATGGAATAACCAATTGCCAGGATTATTAGCCACAAACGCTACTTCATACGTTTCACCTGGCTTCACATTCAGTGTATCTTTAATAATTGGAGATCCACTTAAATGCTCTCCATTTTTACTTAACACTTGAAAGAAGTGTCCGTGCAAATGCATCGGATGAGTGGAATGATCCATACTTGAATTCTTTAATTGTACTTTAACCTTATCCCCTTTAGAAACCTTTAGCGGAGGTGTCTCAGGATAAACTTTATCATTAATCGTCCATTTCATCGCCATTTCACTATGATCCATTGTCGTTCCTAAGTCCATTGTGTATTCGACATCATAGATATCATTTAGAGTAAAAGGAGCATCTCCATCATTTCCTAATCTAGTAATATCAACTTGGTTTGCTACATCCTTATGCTCCATAAACGCACCATTTCCCTCTTCATACACCACATCGATACGCATATCCGGAGTGGCTTCCGTTTTACCGTGGCGATCAATGGTAAAATTCTTATCTCCATTCGCCACAAATTCAATATCATACCGTTCTCCCGGTGCAATTTCTAACAGTCCATCTTGCTCATTAGGTTGGTTCACCTTCTGTCCATCAACATGTGTTACTTTATATTGAACAGGAATATGCATATGATGTACAACATATCCTGCATTAATAAAGCGTAATTTCACCTTTTCCCCTTTTTCGACAGTTAATGGCTTACTTCCGTCATAAGTCTTTCCATTAATAGTATACACATCATAGGAAGACATATCATGCATCATAGAACCGTGCCCTTCACTTGACTCAGTCTCTTGATTATGATCGTTTAATTTACTAGACTCCCATTCATCTAGCACAAGTGTATAATCTTTATCTGCATCTATTCCTTCTTTCGGTTCCACTATGATAGATCCATATAAACCTTTATCGATCATCTCGGCCCCATTTTGATGCGTATGATACCAATAAGTACCTGGATCTTCCGCCACAAATTCATACGTATAACTCTCCCCTGATTGCACAGCATCTTGAGTTACACCTGGAATACCATCCTCTGAATTCGGAACAGGAATACCATGCCAATGTATCGTAGCTGACTCGTCTAAAAAATTAGTAAAGTTTACCCTTAATACATCTCCTTCTTGCACGCGAATTTGCTCACCTGGAACGGCACCATTATATGTATATGCAGTAAGCTTATTCTCCTTATCCAATTCCCATTCTGCTTCCTCTGCTGTTATCTCAACTTCTTTCACATTACGCCCCTCTGCATTAACTTGCTTTACTTCAATAAGTTCTTGTTCTTTCTTATCTACCGCCTCATCATCACTTTGTGCACAAGCAGACAACAAACTAACCATCACTATTGCACCAATAATTATATGTTTTTTCATCGCTATCTCCTCCTCCCTTCTCAACATACACCATAAATATGCAAAATGTATGCAAAGACAAAAAAAGAGTTCAGTCTAAAAACCAAACTCCTTAAATCCTTTTATAGATATCATCATACAACATTTTTAATTCTCTCCCTGCTTTACTCGTTCATACACGTGTTGGAAAAACACTTCCTCCGCCCATTGTTCAAATAGTTGCTGCGTCTCATCTGGATCTTGAGTAGTAAATAGAAGAGCTTCCCCGTTTTCGCTAATATCGTATCCTAATCGCATGAAGGTATTGTGCATTTGTTCATCTTCTATGTCACCAAAATATACCTCATATATATGCTTTTGATCATTGTATTTACAGGCAGCTTCTATATACTCCTCACATTCAGTATTGAAATATTCTAATCTCTTAAACCCTGTATAAACATAATCAACAAATTGCTCGTATTGTTCATTATATACAAACTTAACTGTCCACCCGAATAACTTCGTCGCCATCTTATAATATAGATTACTCGGTGTTAAACTAGCCTCAACGACTAACTTCGTCCCACCCTCTTCTTCTGATAAACGATACCTCGTCATGCTCACACCTTCTTTGGATCTCGTTTGCACAGTTCCTTTATACGGGGGTTCATGTTCCACAATTTCCGCATCAAACGTTAGAACCTTCTTATCGATTTTCATCGTTGTTTTAAATGTCGTACCAACTGCAATATCTTCTTCCTTACATTCATACTCATTTCCCATTACTATTGAATTCCATTGACGGACGTGATCATCTTTATGTATATAGTCATACACAAGGTCAATTGGTGCATCAATCCATTGCTCAAAACGATATACTTTCATTTCTTTCATCTATTTCATTCTCCCTTTTTTATAGATGAATTCATTATATTTACAAACACACCTAATGTAAACATTTTTCTAACGAGAGGTGTATTTATCATAAATAGACATCTATACCATCCATTCGCTATACTAGAGGAGAGATCTAATTGGTAAAGAAAAGGAGCATCATGCGATGAAGAGATTATTCCTACTCATGACCATTATGATGATCGTATTTGTTGGTTGTGAGAACCAAACGATGGAAGATGCATCAAAAGAAGACTCCCCTAATCAAAAACGTACATACGAAACAAAAATAGAAGAACTACCTGAATACACGGCTGTACAGGAGAATATTAACTTACCTACTCTTACACCATCTATCGTAAAAGATAACAACGAAAAACGAGTGATCATCTACCATAACGCTGAAGGAAAAGAAGTATACAAAAGTATTTATGTAAAAAAGAAACAACTATTCAAAATCATTGAATACTCAGAAGGAGAAATTTACAAAGAAACACTAAACGAGGAGAGATAACCCCCTCCTCGTTTTTTTATGTAAGAATCTATTCTTTACCCTCATCCGTTAATACACGAATGGAACGAATAATAATAATTAAGCCTGTGAAATTAAGCACCATACTTAACACAAGCACTATCGCCCAAACAGGCGTTGACATTGGCACTGTTACAAGTACAAATAAACATACAATACCAAGCGCGCCAAATAAAACACCTCTCAACAATTGCCCCACATTTCTCCCACCTTTCGCATTAACTACAAACTTATTATGCCAAATACTACTTCAACTGCACAACAAAAACGAGCCAACCAGAAGCTCTGATTGGCCTTTGACGAAATGAGTAATAGTGACTACAACACTTTGCAACACCAAGCAGGACCACACAAGCTAAACGGATTTCCTCTCGTATGTAAGATGAGGCTACTCACACTACAATACTCACCCTTCAAATGATGTGCCACCGCACTTGTTATCAAGCCGCCTCTGTATCACCTGACTTTATTCATCAATGGGATCTATTTCCTTCGCATCCTTCCACGCTTTAAAGTTATCTAAATCCTTTTTGACTTGCATTAACGTGAACCCAATTACCGCGGCATCATCTGTAAAGCCAAATCCTACTAAAATATCTGGAATGGTATCGATTGGGCTAACAAAGTACACAATGGCCCCTACTATGAATAACAAGGAACGATATGGTATATGTTTATAATCGCCTTTAATATACGTCTTTACAAGCTCGAACATCGTTTTTAGTGATTGTATATTCTCTTTCAAGAAGCTTTCTTTCCCCTTTGAATGACCTACCTTCTCTTCTGCTTGATGAATTAACTCCTTTAGCTTGTTCGTATCTTGTAAATATTCCTTCGCTTTACTTTGTGACTTTTCGACATGCTCATTATTCATTAAATCCTCTTCTGTCACATCTTTGTGCTTCTTTTTCCATAACATTTCCGTCACCCACCTTGTTACTCGTTAATGCCATTATACTAAAAAAGCGTACAAAATGTTGTGCAGCAAACAAAACTTACACCTCGCGAATACTCTCCACTTCCACATGTTCAAGTGCTTGCGTAGCCAATCGATCTGCTTCTCGATTGTTTTTCCTCGAAATGACGCGGAAGCTTGGCGTTAGTTTGAGCTCTTCTAGCTTTTGTTCTATGCGATCTGCCCATGTTGACAATTCGGCATCTAAACACGGCCACTCTCCACTCAATTGATGAATAACGACTTGCGAATCCCCAATAACCGTAACAGGCATTTGACGGACTCCTAATCTCTCCACCTCCACCAAAGCTAAATGAAGGGCAGCATATTCCGCTTCATTATTCGAATGGAGTTCCTCAACCCTGGCATTTTTACGCATCCGATAGCTTTTACCATTTTGTTCATAATAAATGGCACACCCTAACCCCGCTTCTTGCGTTTCTAAATCAAAGCCACCATCAAAATGTACCTTTATATGATGAGGCTCCGTTTCCATCTCTTTCACATATCGCTTCAAGTCTTTTAACGTCCAAGTTGTATCAAACGAATCTCTATAAATGATTTGCTTCACGCGACCTGTTCGTTCTAAATCCTCCCCTACTAAAATAGCCTCCCGATACTCCAGCGGCTCCGATGTAAAAGCAGTTTCCAATCCTTTTGGCAATTGATATATCCACTCCAGCGTCATATTCATATAAGCCCCACCTTTTATGATTAATTGTTTACGTTTATTAACAGAAAAAAACAAGATGCATCCGAACTGAATGCACCTTGCTGGGGTGAGATAGGAATAGGAACATATCCTGATTTTGTATCACTTTTATCGGTTCATTTAGTAGCCGATCACCAACACCTCATTTACAAATGGGTTTGATTCGTGTACTCATTGGAGTCGTTCATGGAAAAGTCTGCTGTCAACACCTCATTTTAAACGTAATGTTCAAACGAAAGTAAAGCATCTTTGTCCAACTTTGACACCTCATCTCATGGAAACACTCTATCCTATCTCAGTTATTATTGTGCATCAAAATGTGATGGATATACATTGTTTTATATTTTTTTTAATGCGTGTTGTTTCTCGACTGACTCTTCCGTTCAAAATAACTATGTAGCCTATACTCACAAATTTGTCGCGTCATCTCGTGTAGTAATTGTGCACCTTTCATACTTACGTCAATCGTCAGAGCAAACTTCTGTCCATCAAATTCGATTAATCCTTTACTTGAACCACACCATTTTTTCATTGGCATATCTGCAATTTAGGGGTAAACAAAAGATGCACGATATTCTGTACACCTTTTGTTTTACTATATTAAAAACGTTTTTCCATTGATGTTATATCAATTACCACTGGAACACTATTTTGCAACTCTCCTTTTTCATTTCGAACAGGTCCATAGGAAACGCATTGGCCTTTCTTTAAAGACGAAAGCTTTTTCTCCCATTCTTTACGAGCACTTGCGTCATGACCTAACATAGCTGCAATCGAACTAATCTCGTTTTCAGGAGGTTGAAAGAAAATTTTCTGACTTGCATTTTGCAACCTGGATATTTCATCAGATGTTAGCTGTCCTTTTAAGAACTGGGTAGCATACCAACCAGACCAACCAAATTTACGACCTTCAGTAAGTATTTTAGAACTTGGAGATTTGTCACTATGATCCAGATTTTGTGCTTCATCTAAGATTACTGGGAATGGTAAAGATTTGTCTCCATGTTGCACTTTATAATGCCAAATGTCCCATAAAATAAACTCAGTAATCATCAGCTGGACATCCCTTGTATAGGTGGTCATTTGAACAATATGCACTTTACCTTTTTGGTCTCCTAATTTTGACCAATCATTAGCTTGAGTATGATCAAATGGATTCTTATCAATTAGTAAACTAATTTGCGCCAAAGCTGTTTTGGCTGGACCTGAACCATCTTCTTGCAATTCTTCTCTTAAAACTTCAAGGTTCATTTGCTCTTCATACTTTTTTAATCCCCGTATGGTAGCCTGATATATAGCGTTTAATTGTTGGTGTCCAAGGTCTCGATAAATAGCACTAAATACACTTTTCGTTCGCTCTGCTACATCAGAATAATCTTCCGTCATATAAATCCCTTCATCAATCTCTTTTTGATTACGTTTAAACGGATTTATCGGAAATTTATCCATGGCGACTAAATAATTTATCAAGTCGGTACCTAAATGGTCTTTAAATTGATTTTCTAGTTGGCTCTTTTTAAAACCATCTGTATAGTCAAAGATAATACTCGATATACCTTGTTGAGCTAGTTCCATTAACATCGACTGAATAAAATATGTTTTTCCTTGACCAGATTTTCCTGAAATCAAAATGTGGCGATTAGCTAAATCTGAATGCCCATATTCCCAATATACTTGTTTTGTTGATCCTTGTATGTTTCCAATTAGCACCCGAACATCTTCTAACTCTGGAAGGTTTTCTGAGACAGAGGTATCTTCTTCATTGTGCACTTCTTCCTCATGCTTATAAATAACAGTAGACGTATTAGACGGAAAAATATTTGGAACTTCAGCAATTGCTGGTACGACTTGTTTTTCTAGCATTTCTTTTTCTGATTCAACCATTATTTCATCATTAATTGGATATTTCATTTCCTGTGCCATCTTAGCAGTCAAAGCACTAGATTCTCCTCTATATAAGTTGGAAAGCAACGCCTTTTTTGGCAAATCTAATTTTCCCTGCTCCATTTTTAACCTAATAGCACTTATATCTTCAACTAATCCTGTGTAAGCATCTTCTTCGGCCAATTGAACATTCATAACATCGTCTTGCAATATTGCAGAACGCCATGATCCTCCACTTCTAAACGATAAGATAGCACCTTTACCAATATATTTTTCCAAATGATACCCTATATGGAAATCATCATTTAACAAACGTCCTTTAACATTTTCTAGCATATCAAAGTGCTTCTCATTCCACAATTTGTTCATTGTAAACTTTCTAGCATTTGCTAAAAGCATTTGCACAAAGAAATTACGGAAAAATTTATTCTTAAACGGTCTTTCACCCTCATCATTACTCTCTTTTAACTGATCATCGAATAGAGACTTCGTTTTCTCAATTTGTTCTTTTGCTTTCGAACGTTGGTCACTACCAATCTTGACTTCAATCGGGTAAAAATGAATAAAAATATCATCAGTTTGTATTTCTACACCTACTAATAGAATGTCATCACTTGTAGCACCACGAATACCTAAATTTGATGCAGAAAACACTCCTTCACTTTTTGTTAACTTCACCGCACCTGCTACACGTAATATTTCTTCCAATGATATAGGAACCCAAATAATTTTGTCATGTTGGTGAAGACTAAGTGAATATTTAATGGCGGATACAATACTAAGCTTCTCCCGAGAAAAATGGCCCTTACTTCCAATGATTCGAAGCAACCATTCACCATTAATACTATTAAATGCTCGAATAGCAGAATTAATATCTTTTGTATCAGGGTATATATCCTTTTCAAGTAAATATTGTTCAATAACTTTAGCATACTGCAAATTCTTATCTGTTACAGTTATCGCATCATATTTGTCAGAAGATGAGTACTGATCACTATAATGAATAACTAGCAACTCTTTTGCAGAACGTTGAAAATACTCTAAATCAACGTGAGGGTCAATAAAAGTCACCCAATGGGATACATTGTATAGATTATCTAACATGCCTTCTTGTAATGAAGAGGACATGGTAACAATAGATTGTCTTTTACTATACGGGTTCCTACCCTCATTATCCAAATTACTTGCGAACTCATTCATATTTCTCACTGTTTGCATGAATAGATTATCATCATGTAATGAATGCTTTGTTCCAAACCCTGTTCTGAAATCATTTTGGGTTGCTAAAGAATTTAAAGAAGAGAGCAAACCGTCTAATGCCATTCCTGAATCAATTTCATTCATTCTATTTTTGGCATTATATTCTTGGTTAGCCATACGATAAAAAGAAATATGTGCATAACGATATTCGCCATTATTTTTAAGCTTATAATATTGAATATTATCGCGAATGATCCGTAACATATCAATTGGGTCTAAATTCTTTGTTTGTAGTGATACATCAAATATTTGCTCAATTTGTGCAGTATCATTATACATTGAGAAAGACTCAAAGGCACTTTCTGATTCAACATGGTGATAAATAGAAATAGCAACAGGAACAATAGCACTTAAGCCATTCTTCTCTACTTGGGACTTCAAAAACTGAATAATACCTCTTAATACTTCCTTATCATTGCTCATATTGATTACATTAACTTTAAGAGGAGCTTTTGAACCATGCAAAAATAGATATCTAAAATGATCAATGAATTGTTTCATTTTCTCTTCTATTAAATTAGCATGGTAAGTGTCAGACCCTTCTAACGTTTCATGATTTAGTGGCTCATATATCAACCATTCACTAGCTACATTTTGATTTACAGGTTTATAAATTACATCACCTTGTTCGTAAATATACGGAAGTAAATTATTTGGCTTTAATCTCTCCAATATATGAGACTCTACTTGTTCATCTTCTAACTCTTCATTAACCTTTAACTGGTATAAAATATTTAATGGATGAAGAGGTGTGAGCAACACTTTCCTACCATTACGAATTGTACCTAATAAAAATAAATTCTTTTGACGTGTAGTTAATGGAACACCTTCATTAATTGAATCAATTTCATTATTATACGCTTGTAAAAACTGTCGACTAATTTGTATTAATGTGGTGTCCATATAGGATAAACTTGGGAGTGTGTGATTTTGATAGTACTCTAACAATTGTTGATAAGCTTCTTCAATCATAGGATTAATATCTAACTTCATTGATTCGAGACCTTGAATGGATAAATGTGCGTAACGCATTTCCTCATTTATCCACCGGCTTTCATACATCAAATACTCATTATATTCTTCTCTAATGTTAAACTCTCTTGTTCCTTGTTGCAGCTTATTATTTTTGTAAAAGAAATGCTCTTGATGCTCCCTTTTCAATTTCCAAACGCGTTGACCAAGAACAGGAGGCAATTTCACAACTTGTTCTTTTAACTTTATAGGTATTGAAGAGAGCCCAGTTTTTAAAGTGAGTGTTAAAGTGTCATCAGTCCAAGCCGGTGAATCTCCAGACACTATAAAGGACTTTCCTGACATTAATTGAATGGTTTCATTTTCTTGCTCTAATGTTATTTCTTCTACATCATTGCCAAGCAATCCAAATATAACACTTTCTTCATCGCTCGTAATGACGATGTTTTTCCTTGTTGAATCTATAGAATAATAGGTTTTGATACCTTCTAACTGCGAAGGAGTACACTCTACTATACAAATATAAAAGTCATAAGATGATTTATTTTCATTATTGTGCTTATACGATACTTTTCTAAAAGTCGTTTCGTTTGTACCACTAGGAATCGAAACATGCAATTTTTTCCCTTTTACCTCAGCAATATCCAAGCTATTCTTAGTCAAATAATCTTTTCTAAGATATTCATCAAACTCAAACGTCATATTAATTATTGGTTCACTATCCGGGTTAAAGACAATTATATGACGCTTTCTCTGACCAGGTTTCGTATTTTCATTTTGTGCTTTTTCCCAATAAGTTAACTTTTCATTTGTTAACTTGTTTTGCTTTTCATGGTATGAAAGCACCTCACCTTTTAGCTTCTTCAACTGATCGTTTGATTCTTTCACATCTTTATATTCAACTTGCTGCCAATCTTCCCGCTTTAACTTTTTAACACCTTTATCGTCAAATAGTTTCTCTAATTGTTGATCAAGATTTTCATATTCATGTATATGTTGTACTCGTTCATACAAATCTGCATTTTCTTCTAGTCTCTTATTCACTGCATTACGGTTCGTATATTCAGAAAGATTCCCATCATAGAATAATCCTAATTGAGAGTATACCACTTTTGGAATCTTCTCTTGGTGAAGTAAGGAAAGAACTTCTTCAAAATCAAATAAAGAAGGTTGAGTTATGATATCTTTTAACTTTGTATCTAAATGGAAATCCAACACTTCTCTCTCATGTTTCATTAAGTTTGATTTTTCAATTTCTTCCTTTAAATTACTAACAATTGATTTAACATGGAACGGCATACCTTCTTTTTGCAAGTCACTACTCCCGCCACGAATACTATCTAAAGTTTCGTCGCAAATGCTTAATAAAGCCGTTTTCTCCCACTTGTCGGTTTGTTCACCTGCTTTATTTCGAAGTGTTACTAGATAGTCCGGCTTTACGTCTTCCTTCGTTGCCGCTACTACAACTCGAATTCCATTTATGTTAAGAGCAAATGTCTCAAAAGGAGATCCTTTTTCATGCGTGTATTTAAATGGTTCCGCATTATCCAAAGCATTCAAGGTATCGGCAAACTCCTTAACATGTGTCTTTTCATCAAACTGAAGGTAGAAACGCTCTCCCCCCTTTAAAGATTGAGTTTCTAGAAAATCTGTTAATTTATCTGCTAAATAATTATAAAATTGGTTTAACATATTGAGCATCTCCACTATCACTTTTTTTATCTAGTAAATTTAATTGATCATACAGAGCAACTACAGCTTCTTTAGAATGTCGATCTAAAAAAACACCTCGTTCTTCAAGCGATTGGAATACTTGCTTTAAAGGTTTCCGTTCATTTTTCACACTTACTGCTGTTAAAAGCAATAATAAATCTTGAGAAAGGTTGAGCATATAACCTAATGAACCTCTAGTTTTCAGAAAATATTTTTTTCCTATTTCGTCGATAGGAATTTTGAATCTGGAAGAAACACCTTGCATAGTTCCTAATTGAAACCCTTCATTAAGACTATCTTTTAATGTTACAACAACTTCTTTAAAAGTATTAGGAATCTCTATATTTGGTAACGCTAAATGATAGCGGTATTCTTTAATCCAGCATTGTATCGCATCAATTATTTCCTCTTGCTCATTTTGAGGCTTATTAACATATAGGTCTAAAAATTCAGGATAGCATAACCCTGAAGTACCAAATATATAGTTTAAATGCTCTTGACAATCATAATGGATGATTAAAGAGGCAGAAGAATGTTTTATTTTTTGATATCCAAACTTATAACTAGGTCTACTTTTACTTGCGCCTTCCCAATCTAATAAATACACCATTTTATTTTCGTTTACGTAGGACGCATTAAACATTTGATTGAATTTTAGTGTTAATTGTGTAATGTAATAAAAATAATAATACGCTAGGAACAAATTAACATTCTCAACAAAGTACTCTTTATGGTTCACTATAAATTGTAAATCTTCTTTTAATAAATCAGCTATATGAGGTAACTTGCTAGTGTATTTTTTCTTTGTTTCCTTATCCTTCAAATTATCTAAATGGTCGATAATTAAATTAGTAATTAAATGACCATGATGATCTTTTTCCAAAACCGATTGAATTTCTTGTAAATCATCCCCTATTAAATCCTTTAAGAAATGAGCAATCTCCTTTTCCCCTTTTACGTCTTTCTCCTTACTTAAAGGTAAATATAGCATCATATGTGGATGAAAAATTTTCATTTGATTTTCATTGTCAAACAAAAATCCATTTATTAAGCGTGTAAAATATGGTTCGTCTTCCTGAGAAACATCAACTTTTTTTAATATTTTCTCATTAATTGATGATTTATCCATTTCATGTTTGAGTTCATATCCTAACAGTAACCGGGTAAACTCGCCTACAACTCCAGAAAAACCATTTTTAAATTTAGCTCGTTCTGTAGCTCGACTTGTAAAAGGTAGTAACATAGCTTTAGTATTTCTAACGTGAGTAAGCTTTTGTTTATCATCTTTAATTCTCATTGCCTTTTTTAATTCACTTAAATTATTCTGATATGACATATTTAATACCTCTTAAATGTATATTCTTCAAAAATCGGGTCAAAAGAAAAGTTAAATAACTTTTTACTATTCATTTGATAAATAATCATATTATTAACATTACTATTTAAACTCACAATTTTTTCAATGAATTCAACGAATTGTATAGCATCTTCTTTATCCTTTTTATTTGGTCTATAACCATTCAAGACATTCATCACCCGTTCAAATAATGGATAATCCAGTTCTAATTTAACTGAATTTGAATTGCACATATAATCTACAATTAACGTATTATTAAAGCGATAATGAACATCCTTATCCCGTTTGATCAAATTGGATACATCTGGTGACATATCTAATTCTATTGCAAGTTTCATATCGTCACCTGAGTCGGTTGTATATATATAATTTTGTTTTGGACTTCCTCTCCACTTAAAAACCGCTTCAATCACTTTTTGATACAGGTTCCTTAAACCTCTAGCATTCCCTTGATTATATTCATATAAATATTGACCATATTCTTTATATAAAGTTTTTTTAAATTCATCATGTAATTGATCTGATAGAAAATAGATAAGACGTATTAAGGAACTATTAAGTAATGACTTGGTTGATTGAGTAAGTTCAAAAAATGGCCCTAATTCTTCTAACCCTTCACGAATTTGATCGAGTTGATGAAGTTTTATATTCTTTTTAAATACTTCTTTAATATTATGAGCATTGTTCAATTCAATAATTGCTTGATCTAACTTCTCTGATCTAGTATCTACTGGATCTAAAAAAGCAATCTTTTGCAATATTTGAGATTTTTCTGGGTGACCAAATATTAAATTAGGCAATAATGACTCCATACTTTCAATTAAAGAAGGGTAGTGTCCCCTTTCATAATCGTTTGGCACTAAAATATCGTAAATGAAATTCATTAATGCTCTTGTTGAAATAATAACTTTCCGTTGTATGATAGTAGCAATAAGAATATCTACTATTCTTTCTCTAACACTTTCTGATTGTAATAACTTATAGTTCAACATAGCCGTTCCTTTATAACCAGAACTAGCATCAAACAAAAATGCTTGATAAAACGGGTTTTGCTCAACTGGTAAAGCTATTCTTTTAAGAAGTTCATGAAAATATGATGATTCTGGGCCATTAATTGTTAATTCATATGCATGATAGTCACTAAAACTAATCAATTGAAATGAATTCGACTCTGTTTGGTCTGTAAGTATGGTACGATCAAATACATTTGATGCAAAAATATAATTACTCAATTTCTGATAACTAGATTTTGCATATTCTGTCTCTAGGAAGTTATGCAACACCCCTAGGTTAATCGCTAATATTAAATTTTCATTACTTCGTTCAATATTAGTGTCAGAAAACGGTTCTAAAATTTCATTTAAAGTATCCATTGAATCTTTAGTAGGATCAAAGCTCTCTGTTGCATCGTTATGAATTGCAAACTGCTCCATTATGTCTGGGCGATTCTTCTTTAAGTATGCAAGCATATGCGACTTACCATCCCCAACACTACCGCACAACAGAACTAATTGACTACCACTCTTTTTAGAAGCGCTTTCTAAAGCATTTACAAGATCTTCTTGAATAGGACGTTCTACATGCATATATTCTTTAAATTCGCTAAAAGCATTAGCATTTTCAATAGCTTCTTGTGATGATTCTCTTAATTTTGAGAGCTCATAAATAAGTGCACTTCCACCAAGCTTTTGTGGATTAATTTTCTCTTCTTTTTTTTGGTTATCTAAAGGACCTATATTATCATCTAAACTAGTTACATTTTTTTCTTTAATTAAATCTTGTAACTGCTGTGTCAGCGTATCCTTTATAAAATCATTTATTTCATCTTTGTTTATACTATTTGCTGTCTCTTCAGCTTTTGTAGGTATTTTTGGAGAACGATATTCTGGAGATGCAAAGCTATAATCTCCATATACCTCCATATACCAGACCGATAGTTTGAACATATTACGATGCACACGAAGAGCATCTTCAATATTTTCGTCCTGTATATTATGTACTGACTTATTTCCAATGGACCGAACCGTATCAAAAGCTTTTGATACATCTTTCTTCAAAATACCGTTATTATCCAGTCCGTGAATTCGCTCAGCTTGACGTTTATGTAGTAAATAAGATAAATCGTCTTCTTGCCTTATAATCTGCTTTGCAAGTTCTTCCGTGAAAAGTCTAGCATTCATAATAGCGGAATTAGGATATTCATATACCATATCTTCCACTTTGTTTGCTAAACCAGCTAATTTAGGATTTACATCTATTAAAAAATCAAACAAATACCCCGACATTATTCACACCCCATTAATACTAATTGCATGGTACAATTTTAACATAATGTTAACTTTTACAATACACTGTCCTTTAAAAACACATTTTTTCATAAAAATTTCAGGCTGTGATATAAGTTTTTTGGACTTTTTATAGCAAGTTTGGCGTGAAGGTATAATAAAAGAATGAAAATATACTGCATATGACAGTTGAAATATTTAACATTCCTTATTACACTTTATTTCCCCCATAGTTTCATTCTAAAAAAATGTAGCTTAAGCGGGGTTGACAACAAATTGTCAACATCCTTAAGCTACATTATCCCTTATTTATTTAACCCTAATTGTTTCTCCAAATAATAATTGTTTAACCAAAAACACTTTTTAACAACCTGTTTACCTTGAGGAGTTTCGTAAGTATCCATCTTATTTTGCGCATGAGGTCTTACGTGTGAAACTAGATTATCTTTTGATCCTGGAAGTTTATCCGCTTGATCATCCATAATTCTACTCACTGTTTCCTCCCATACTTTCTTCACTTCTATTTCCAAGTCATTAAAAGGAATATTCCAAAACATAGCATCATAAAAACATAACTCATTATTTTCATTAAAACGATAAATAAAGAATAGGAATTTGGTTTCTAGGAACATTTGTCTTAGTGTAGAAGTTTCCCACTCTTCCTGAACTATTTCTTTATATTTAAAGGTTGGAAAAGACATATGCTCCTTTATTTTTCCGTTCTTCTCAACACGAATCGTTTTTAGCTTTATGTTTGCTTTAATAAATTCTTCACTCTTCTCAATATTATTAGTTTGTAAATTTAACATTTTACTTGCTATTTTCTGAGCAAAGTTTTTAGCTTTTCTATTTGCATGAATATCTAGAGTTGCTTTTATTTTATCTATAGTAAACCCTTTAAACGGCTCGAATTTTTTTAGTATATAAGATTCTAAAGACTCTTCTTCTAGAACTCTCTCATCATCGATAACAGAATCTTCAAACGTAGCTTTTTTAGCTAGTATGTAATCGTTTAGTATGGCTGTCATATACGAAGCTTTAAGAGAATAAGCCCTTTGCATAGCAGGTTCATTTGAATGTGGCTGTTCTCTAAGTGAATTTTTATTCGCGCCTTTCGTACAAGCGCCTAGATAATTCGTATCTCTTTCAGAAAGTTCATGAGCCAAACCATTATTCACTTTTTCTTTTATAATTTCCCAATCTCGCTTAATAATATTAAGATCCTTCTTTGGAAATTCAAATAGTTGGGCATGAGTAATCTTATAATCTAATCTATCCTTTATTTCCTCTTTAGGTTGATATAAATAAAAGATTAGCAGAAGTAATTTATTCTTTTTGTAGAACATACTATTTTCAAACTTTTCGTAAGGTAATGTCATGTAATTAATAATACTGAGTACTAGTCTTTCTTTCGCAACTTTATTGCCTTTTTTGGTGTTTATTTTATAAGGTGTTACTTTCAATTCCACACCGGCTTCTGGGAAATCCGGCTCAGAATCACTATTAAGTTTATATCCAAAGTGATTTTCTTCAATTAATTGTCCTAAGCCACCTTTATTTCCACTTTCACGTATAACAATATTATCCATAGATTCTCTAAAAGTCTTATTTTCCAACATCTTGGCATGCTTTTCAATTGATTGAGCATTTGTGATATCATATGTAACTCTGCCTTCAGACATTATACTCCCTCCAAATAGAATTTTTTTATATTATGTCTATCTTATAGTATAATGTCTAATAGTAAATCATTAAATAAGAACGGAGGAAGTCAAATGAAATTCGACTATACCATTAGCGAGTTATTTGCTGGTGTTGGGGGCTTCCGTCTCGGCTTTGAAAGAGCTTCGTCTAAATGGGACACTGTATTTGCTAATCAGTGGGAACCAGGAAAAAATGTTCAACACGCTTACGATTGCTATATAAATAACTTAAGGAAGAACAAGTTTAATCTAAAAAATCCTCTGCATATAGAAGAACAGAGAGTTACTAATGAAGATATAGCAAAATATGCTAAAGCAGCCAAGAGTTTAATCCCTGATCACACCGTTTTAGTAGGAGGTTTTCCATGCCAAGACTATTCAGTAGCTAGAACAAAGGCTGATGGGATTGCAGGCAAGAAAGGAGTACTTTTCTGGGAAATAGATAAAATAGTTGCAGAGAAACAACCACCTTTTGTTCTTCTAGAGAATGTCGATCGTCTTCTAAAATCCCCAGCTAAACAACGTGGAAGAGACTTTGGAGTCATGCTAAAATCATTCGAAAAAAGAGGATATGGTGTGGAATGGCGAGTTATTAATGCAGCTGATTATGGGTACCCACAAAAAAGAAGAAGAGTGTTTATTTTTGCATTCCATAAAGATACACACTTTTATAAAATGATAAAGAATTTCGAAACACATGAGATTATTCATAGCAATGGATATTTTCAAGCTCAATTTCCAATTCATGAAGAATCCTCTTTAAAGCATGCACCTAAATCAATAAAGTTAAATAATGATATTGTAGAGCTCTCTGATAACTTTAGTTTTCCATTCCGAAATAGTGGAGTAATGATAAATGGAAATGTATATTCTGAAGAAGTGATTCCAAAAGTTCCAAAAAAAATTACTACTTTAGGAGATATTCTTGAATCAGAACCTATTGAAGAAAAGTTCTTTTTAGGTGAAAAATTAGATGATTGGGAATATATGAAAGGTCCCAAGCGAATAGATCGAGTAACAAGTGAAGGATATAAATATCAATACTCTGAAGGCGGTATGGCTTTTCCTGATTATCTAGACAGGCCAGGGCGTACTATTCTTACAAGTGAATCATCTAAAAATAGAAGCACTCACGTGGTTAGAGACCATAAGAGTAATCGACTACGTTTACTTACTCCAATAGAATGTGAACGAATGAACGGATTCCCGGATAATTGGACAGATACTGGTATGCCACATAAATTCAGATACTTTTGTATGGGAAATGCATTAGTTGTAGATTTAGTAGAAAAAATGGCCAAAGAACTGAAGAAGATTATTGATGAAGAAATAAAGGTTCAAAAAGAAACAGAACAGATACACAATTTAAGTCTTTTTGATACTATTGACGATGAATCCAAGGTTATATAATAAAGCTCCAGTTTGTAAACCAAATTCACAGGTTATATACAAAATTCACAGAAAAAGTGTAGCCCGCCAAAGGCTACACTTTTTCTATATAAAGTCATATTAAACTTGATGATTATGTTCATTGGTTCAACAACATCTGGATTCACGGAACGCTTTGATATCTAACACTTGTAGAATTTTAAATGCAAGCCCTTTAATTTTTGGTACAGGTTAGTGTTGACATTCCAATTAAATGTAACATATTAAATTTCAGTATATCAAGGAGTTATGTTCTTTATCTTCCATTAAATAAGATACAAAGAACTGGCATCGAGAGGATATAAAGACATCGCTCTGCAATACCAGTTTGTGAGAATTTATGCTTCACTTTTTTTAAAACGTCTAAATAAAGTAATTGATATACCAGTAAGTAATAATGAAACACCGATTAATCCAATATTGAAGATATTTGTAGCTGTGTTTGGTAATTCTTCACCTGTTGAATTATCACTTTTTTCATTATTATCTGTTTCGCTTTCCTTGACTACTGCACTTGATCCATTATCAGAAGCTGTAGAGTCGTCTCCCTCTGTTTCGTCACCATCTTCTTCTTTACCTTCATTTGATTCATTTGCTTTTGTACCAATTCTTATAATTTCTTTGGGTTAACTGCTATTTCCTATGCGATAGCTTTACGACTTATTTCTTCACCATTTACATAAGTTACTTTATAAGTAATGGTCTTCTCTCCAGCTACACCCGCTTGTTCTACTACTTTTTCACCATAATCTAAAGATGGAAGAGAAAGAATCTATCGTTGGGAGAATGATGACACCTAACAATGAATCTGTAAGTCAATTAAGCAAAGAACTGGGAATCACTGAACCCCCGTTATACAAATGGCGGGAGGATGCCCGAATAGACCTGGAGAGATGGACAAAGTTCTGAACAGTGGAGCAGTGAAGATAAGTTTCTCGTTGTCATGGAAACTTTCTCAATGAATGGTGCAGAGCTGGCAGAGTATTGTCATAAAAAACGACTTTATAAAGAACAAATCGAAGCGTGGCGAGATACATATTATCTATACCCTTACCACTTCCACGAACTCCATCAACACTTTTAGTCGCCAGTCCTTCTAGATCAAAGTTACCGGAACAATGTGCACCCTTCTCCATTAGCAGCAGTATTGCGAGTTTGATTGGCCGTGTGTACAAATAAGCGATACTTTCAGGAAATGGTCCATCACAATTTTCGACGATTACGTTTGTTATAGCAACTTACGAATAATGTCAGGAAAGTATCTATACTTCCCCCAAATGGCATCTACAAAAGGTTAGCGGTTGCATTTGTAAAAAAAGCATCTCGCTTTCTGATATAATATATCCCGGAAGTTTAGTAACTCTATGCGCTTCACTAAACGTACACTTTTTATTGGAGATGATGCTCATTTTTCTAATATACTTTTTCATCGGACTACTTGCTAGTACAATTGGAGCGATTGCCGGATTGGGCGGTGGAGTAATTATAAAACCCGTGTTAGATATGTTTGGTCATTTCGATTTAGCGACCGTCGGCGTATTATCGGCCGCAACAGTACTATCTATGTCTATCGTATCTATGTTTAAAGCTAGAAAAAGCAACGTTACAATTAATATAACAGCTAGCTCTATGATTGCTGTTGGCTCGATTGTCGGCGGAATTATTGGGAAAGCGTTATTTAATTACATCGTATTTTCATTGCATGCAACGAAGATAACAGCTATCTCACAATCGATTATACTCGTTCTATTACTATCGACCATCTATATCTACTTTAAGAAAAAAGATCAATACACAACCTTCGTACTTAAGAATACATTTATCATTTTTAGTGTAGGAATTCTACTTGGTGTGTTAGCTGCATTTCTCGGCATTGGCGGTGGGCCGTTGAATGTAGCTGTGTTAAGCTTCCTTTTTTCCATGAACGCTAAGAATGCAAGCATCAATTCCATCTTCATTATATTCTTCTCGCAGTTGTCTGCCTTATTACTCATTGGGTTCACAACTGGTTTTGAAATCTACGACCTTTCTATGCTTAGTTATATGGTACTAGGTGGTATATTAGGTGGATGGATTGGCTCAATTGTTGTGACGAATATAAGGAATAGCCAAGTGGAGAAGCTATTTAATCTCTCTATTTTAGTAATCATATGTATAAACATTTATAATATCATTCAAGCTGTGCTTCTACAGTAATCCTTAGATGAAACTGACACTAGCACATACGAATCGATCAAGTAAGGTTATACAATTACTTGATCGATTCGATAGTAGGTCCGAACTTATTCAATATTACCCTTTGTATCGTTTCCCTTCTTTCATGACCATCGTTATAGCCTCTTTATTGTCTAAAGCTTGGATATTCTGTAGCGGATTAACCTTTGTTAAAATGATGTCTGCTAGTTTCCCTTGTTCTATTGTTCCAGTTTGTTCTTCCCACCCTAAGCATTCCGCTGCCGTTTTGGTGGAGGCTACAATAGCTTCCATTGGTGACATGCCAATATCACACATCAGACCAAGCTCACGTAAATTTGTTCCATGGGCCATGACACCTGCATCTGTTCCCATTGCAATCTTTACTCCTGCTTTATAAGCCCTTGCAATACTCTCTTTGTGAGCTGCTATTACTTCTTTCGACTTCTCCACAGCATATGGAGCCATGCGATTATTTTGTTTACTATATTCTAGGACAGACACAGGTGCTAATAAAGTTGGAACGAGGAATGTTTCATTTTCTAGCATTAATTCAATCGCTTCATCATCTAAATAAATGCCATGCTCAATGGAATGTATACCTGCTCTTATCGCATTTTTAATCCCTTCTGTTCCTTGTGCATGCGCCATTACTTTTATCCCTTTGCGAAAAGTTGCTTCCTCCACCATTACTTCTAATTCTTCTCTAGAGAATTGTGTGAACTCCGGATGATCTGTCGGACTTGACACACCACCAGTAGCATGGACTTTAATTACTTCTGCGCCTGCTTGTAACATTTTCCGGACAGTTTTCCGCACCTCTTCTTTACCGTCACAAATTGCATCTGGCATGCCTGGATACGTTTGTAATGTCGTATCAACCCCTGAACGATTCCAACTATCACCATGACCTCCTGTTATCGTTAAAGGGTTAATACTCACTTGCATGCGCGGCCCTTCAATCAACCCATCTTCTATCGCCATTTTCATCCCAACATCTGCAAAACCCGCATCTCGTACAGATGTAATGCCAATGGCTAATGTTCGTTTTAAATAATGAATACTCTCATAGAAGCGATAAGAAAAAGGTGTTAAGATCATATCTTGAACATTTTTTAATTCTAATGCCATGTGTACATGTGTATCAATGAGTCCTGGTAAAATATATTGACCTGTCGCATCAATAACCGTAGTATTTTCAGGAATATGAAAGTCAACTTCTTGCCCTATTTTCTCAATCGTTTTATCTTTCACAAGAACGGATGTGTGCTGCTTTGGCTCATCTCCTAGACCATCTATTAAAACTCCATTTTTAATTAATGTGTACATTATAACAATCTCCCTCTCTATTAAAGTGTGCCTATTAATATACTTGCCACGACGATAGATCCAACCGTTACAGAAGTAAAGCCTCCGATTAACATTGGAGCTACTAACTCATTCATTATTGCTTTTTGCTCTTCTTCATTTCGTCCTACACTTCTACTCACTTCTTCTACAATTAAATAGTCTCCTGGAAATCCATACATTGCTGTTAACACTACAGGAATAGATTTCGTTGGTTTCCAATTAAATAACTTGCCACCGATCATACCGCCAATCATTAAACCACAAGTTCCTACAAAAATGATAATGATGACTGGCAATAAAGAAGAGACGACTTGTCCCCATGTAATCCCGACAAGCGAACTTATCACTACCACAATTAATGTCACCATAGCTATTCCTGTACTATTGGCACGATCAAGCGCTCGTTCTGGATAAAAGCGTATGGCCGCTCCAATCACACCTATCGCCAATGCCCATAAACTGTAATTTATCGTTGTTAGATGATCGAGGAATACAGCAAGAGCACCACCTATAAACAAAAGAAACAAAATAAAAAATTCACTCCGCATAAAAGTTGTTGGGAATAACATGTTTTGCATATCCTCTTCAACGGTACTAGCCACTTCTTGAGGAGCATGGCTTGAGTTCTGCGGTAAATCATTTCTAATCGTCTTAGCATATTTACTTAATAGAATTGATGATAATGGCATTCCTACAAGATTTTGCAATGCAAACACAACAACTGGTATAGCAACTAAAGAAGTAAATCCTGCTTTAGCTAGTCCATCGGAAGTAACTAGGTAAGCTATTATCCCTCCAGTTAATGGACCTGCTCCTGCCACAGCAGTATGATAATCAAACAGAATTGTCACAACGCTTAAAATGGATACAACGGAGACAACCAAACCAATTAACGTAATGATTACGGCCTTATATTGCTGTTTCATTACCGACAAAGGAATTAATGTGCCAAGATGAACGATAATAACAGGGACAAGTACAGCACCCACAGCAAGAAAGGTAGATGACTCCATAAATGTCTCTGGCATCACTCCCGTCTGTAACAATATAAAGGTCACTGTAATAACGACTAGTAAAGTTGGAATCCTTGCCCTACTCGATAGTGAAAGTAATTCCCCTAATGCAATAATGAACATTATGATAAGTACAATAAAAATCGGTTCCATAATCATCACACCTTCTTTCTTTTATTGTCAAAATTATATGACAATTTCGACAAGTAAAAAATAGGGGTGACCGACAATTTTCTATTTATTTTTTTGTTGATTACCGACAAAACGACTCTATCCTTCTAGATATTCTATTATATGAAGGCCGAGTTGGAGTTCAAATGCTTTTCTCCCCGTCAACTTATCGTATCCCAATAAGTTGGCTATCGTTTTAAGGCGATATTTAATCGTATTTACATGAACATATAATTGTTTTGCGCTTTCTGTCATACTTTGATTAGTCTCTAAATACACTTTCAACGTTTTTAATAACTCTTTATCATGTTTCTTGTCATACATTTCAATCATGCCTAACACACTGCTAGCATACTCTTTCAATTCCTTTCGATCTGTTTTCAAAAACAATCGATAAGAGCCAAGTTGTCGATACGTTAACATTTGATCTAATTGACAAGTATTTTGCAAATACTGCACACAACTCTTTGCATCTTGATAAGATCGCTGAACATCATTTAATGTATGTACTACTCGCCCAAACCCAATTAAGCTAGTTAAACAAAGCTGACTTGAAGCAACACCATTGATTTTTTGGAACAGCTCTTTCAAATATGTATACACTTTCTCTTCCTCATACATAGAAGACACTGTAAACATCAATGTGACTTCCATATTTTGTTCGTACACTAATGTTTTATACGACAACCGAGACAATTCTCTATAAATCATTCTCATCAGGTGTTGTTTCTTTAATGAAAAATCTTTTAAAGCTACTAATGGATTCTTTATATATAATTGAACAACAATATAATGATGGTACTCTAAGTCAGGAAAATTAAAATTAGCTAAATGAGTAGTAGACAATTCATCATATGGCGAATGTATTAAATGTTCCAAAATCGCTCTAGAGTTTATGAAATCTTCCGCTAATGCCCTTTCTTGTCTATCCATTTCCATTGCAAAGATTAAATTCGCTTGTTCAATAGCAAACCTATATAAGGAATCTAGCTCTTTGTTTTCTTCCGTAATAATACATAATAATCCCAGTCGTCTCAGCTCTGTTCTAATTGGAAATACATAAATAACATACGACGCATCATCTAAAGAAAAGAGCATGGATGATATTTCTCCTTTTAATAGAAAGTCCCTTTTCCTTTTTAATTGTTCTACGACTCGACTAAATTGTGTATCCGATAAAGCAACTACCTCTAATATTTCATTAAATACAACTACTTGTTTGTCGATTAACCTTGCAAGTGATTTCGTTATATCTTCTATATCTCCTTTAGCTAAAGATACTCTAGATAATTCTTCGAGAATGCGATGTGTGCGCTCATTTTGAGAAAGAAGGGTGGCATTTTCAATAGCAATAGCTGCTTGACAAGCAAATGATTCAAGCAATTGTAAATCAATATCACCAAATGTAATATCTTTTTCAAACATATCAACCGTTAAGACTCCAAGACATTGATGATTAGACAATAAAGGAACACAAATAGCACTTGTTGGATATTTCATGTCGCCTAACGATTGAGCATAAATATCCTTCGTAAGCGAAGAAATATTTTCCATTCCTAATGCTATATCTGTAGCTGTAGAAAAAATCTGTCCCTTTCCAGCCAAAAAAGTTTTTCCACTCATGCCTTCCCCTGGTTTAAGTTGTATATGCTTCATATACTCCATATTAAATCCATTAGCTGTCTTTGCATACAGTACCTCTGCACGCTTATCATATAAAAACAATATGCTAGCATTAGCACCTGCAATGACATTAAACACTTCTCTGACCAATTGATCCAAAACGTTATCTAAATCTCGTGTGGAGTTTAATACACGTACCGATTGAATTAAACTCATAAGTCGTTTATCGTGCTTTTGCTCCATCAACTCTTTTTTCATCAATTGCACTTCCTCCTTTCATCTACCATTATCCTATCAAACTTTCTCCTATTCCTACACTATTTTTCTGAATATTCCTATTTTTAAAGGATTTTTCTCTTTCATTATCGAATACGTATAAAATGAAGTCTTATTCATTCGATGGATACATCAGAGAGAAGGCGGTGATGCAGCATGATTCATTATTCGACTTTCAATCAACTTCCGGCTCCTGCTGCGTATTTGGATATAGAAGCGCTTGATGCCAATTGCGCTAAAGTCGCGGAGCAAGCGAACGGGAAGAAGATTCGGATCGCAAGTAAATCAATTCGCTCCATACAAGTGATGAAGCGAATCTTAGCAAGTAACGATTGTTTTCATGGGGTAATGTGTTATAACCCGCGGGAAGCGGTTTTTTTATTACAAGAAGGTTTCGACGATGTGCTTATAGCCTATCCAACGATGGATCACGAAGCGCTGAAGCAGATTA
Organism: Pontibacillus litoralis JSM 072002; assembly: GCF_000775615.1. Taxonomy (GTDB): domain Bacteria; phylum Bacillota; class Bacilli; order Bacillales; family BH030062; genus Pontibacillus; species Pontibacillus litoralis. The sequence continues at coordinate 19,622 of NZ_AVPG01000009.1, read as the reverse complement.
GTGAAAAGACGCAAGAAGGAAAGCTTATTACTGTTATGGTGGATTGTGTGGAGCATGTGGAGCTACTTGAACATATCGCTAATCAATCGCACGGAATGTTTCGCGTGTGTGTGGACGTCGATATGAGCTTAAAGCAGTTTGGGTTGTACTTTGGAGTAAGGCGTTCCCCTCTTCGAACGACGGAGGAAGTCTTATCTGTTGTCGATGCGATAGGGACAAGCCCTTCGCTTCGTTTAGACGGAGTAATGGGGTATGAAGCGCAAGTAGCTGGTGTGGCAGACAACCTCCCTGGAAAAGGAGTCAAGAATCATTTCATTCGTTGGCTGAAAAAACGCTCCTTACAAGAATTCCCTAACAGACGCAAAGCAATTGTAGAAGCGATCCAGCAAAAAGGTTTAGAACTCCGTTTCGTCAATGGAGGTGGGACAGGGAGTCTACATTCCACTGTTCAAGAAGCAATTATTACCGAAGTAACTATAGGTTCAGCTTTTTTTTCCCCACATTTGTTTGACCATTACGAAGGTCTCTCTTATTCACCAGCTCTCTTTTATACAACGCCAATTGTTCGCAGAGCGGCTCCTAGCATTTATACGTGCTATAGCGGCGGATATGTAGCAAGTGGGGAAATCGGCGAAGATAAACGCCCTCAACTGTATATGCCTGCTAGTAGTCGGCTTATTACGGTAGAAGGGGCGGGAGAGGTGCAAACACCGTTTATTTTTCATAGTTATGATAGCTTGAATATTGGTGATGTAGCCGTTTTTCGTCATAGCAAAGCTGGGGAAGTTACAGAACATTTTCAAGTGCTGCATGCTGTCCAAGACGGGCACATAATCGATTCATTTAATACGTATCGGGGGGATGGACAATGCTTTCACTAGAACAGAAACAAATTGAGAATTGGTCAGGTGGAATACGCTTCACACCAGAACACATCCGCAAGCCATCTACCATTGAAGAAGTAATTGATGTTGTAAATGAAGCGACAAGCTCTAATAAACGTGTGCGCGTCATCGGTTCTGGCCATTCCTTTACTCCTCTTATGGCAACGAATCATTTATTGGTGTCATTGGATTATTTACAAGGTGTGAGAACCATTGATGAAGATCAATTTCTAGCTGAAGTATGGGGTGGGACGAAGCTATATCAATTAAGTGAGGAGCTGCATGAACGTGGCTATGCCTTAGAAAATTTAGGCGATATTAATGCACAATCCATTAGTGGTGCATTGTTAACGGGTACACACGGTACTGGAATTGGTCACGGCATTTTGGCTACACAACTCGAAGCATTGACTGTCGTATTAGCAAGTGGGGAAGTCGTCACTTACACGAAACAAGAGGATCCAGACCATTTTGCTGCGTTCGCTTTATCTTTAGGTATGCTTGGCATTGTTGTGTCCATGCAAATTCGCATCATAAAAGAGCAGAATTTTGTATATGAAAGCAAGCGTATGGACCAAGCTAACGTATTATCTAACATACAATCGCTTGTTCAAAAAAATGAGCATTTCGAGTGCTTCGCCTTTCCATACTCAACCAAAACACAAGTGAAAACGATGAACAGAACAGAGAAATCAGCTCAATCTCTGTCCTATAAAAAGTGGAAAACAAACACAATAGAGAATAAGGCGTTCTCTATTTTAAGTGAAGTGTCTCGAAAAATACCAACCCTTAGCTCCTCTATTAGTCGTTTTTCCGCCAATAGTGTCCCTACAAGTACGATGATTGGGCCAAGCTACCAATTGTTTTCAACGGAGCGCTCTGTACGCTTTCATGAAATGGAGTACAGCATTCCATTAAAATATTTCTCTACTGTACTAACGGAACTAAACCAAATGATTGAAGCTAAACAAATCGCCGTTCACTTTCCAATTGAATGTCGTTTCGTCAAAAGGGATGACTTATGGCTTAGCCCCGCATATAAGCGAGATGCCGCTTACATTGCTGTACACATGTACAAAGGCATGCCTTTTGAGTCGTACTTTCAAGCAGCTGAAGAAATTTTTCAACGGTACGATGGCCGCCCTCATTGGGGAAAAATGCACACTTGCACCTATGATCAACTACTTAAGACTTATCCGATGCTCCCTTCCTTTCTTCAACTTCGCAAAGAGCTCGATCCACATGACATTTTTGTGAACGACTATATACAACGCCTTTTTGCATTATAATAGAAAGAAAAGCAAGAGGAGATACAAGAAATGAACTCAAATCAATGTCCTATATGTCAACAAAACAACCAATGCGGAAATAATGGCGATAAACCTTGCTGGTGTAGCAAGAAGTCCTTTCCCGAACACATATTTGAAATGATTCCAGAAGATAAATTGCATAAAGCATGTATTTGCCGTGAATGTTTGAAGAAATATGCACAATGATTGCACCTCCCCTTGGGTATACCGAGGGGTTACTTATTGACAAAAATAGAAACACATTGTAAAATGACTGATATTCATTCATAATATGGGATATGGGGTGATAACATGGATAACAAAAAGGAGAAGATTATTCACTCAGCAATTAATGTGTTCCAACAAAAAGGTATTGAAAGAACAAAAGTATCTGATATTGTTAAAGGCGCAGGTATTGCTCAAGGCACCTTTTATTTATACTTCCCTTCTAAGCTAGCCGTCATGCCTTCTATTGCAGAGGTGATGGTAAATAAACTTGTGCAAACAATGGAACAAGAAGTTGACCGCGAACAAACATTTACCAATCAACTAAAGCAAGTTGTTGACATCGTCTTTCAAATCACGAATGACTATCGTGACATTTACGCCCTAATGTTCGCAGGTTTAGCATCCAGTGACTACTTGAAAGAATGGGAAACTATTTATGAACCTTATTATGCCTGGATGAGTGAATTTCTACAACAAAGCAAAGCATCCTCCGTCCTGCGAGCCAATATGGATACGGAGGCAAACGCCAAATTGTTAATAGGTTTAATCGAATCAGCAGCGGAACAATCCTACTTATATGATCAACAAGAAGAAGATAAAGCAACTCAAAAAAAGAAAGAAGTAACTGAATTTGCTATACACGCATTAGGCAACTAATTCAGCTTGGGTTTCCCAAGTTTTTATAATAAAATGACTGATATTCAGTCACAATTTAAGTGGAGGAGAAATAATGAATAAATCATGGATTTACGTAGTCTTAACAAGTTTATTTGAATTACTTTGGATTTTTGGATTTAATACCGCTTCAACATGGTGGCATTGGGTACTTATTATTAGTGCTATTCTACTTGATTTACATTTTCTAACGAAAGCATGTGAAGGATTACCAACCGGAACAGTGTACGCCATCTTCGCTGCTGCTGGTACTGTAGGTACAGCATTAATGGACATTTATATCTTTGGGGGAAGCTTAAGTATTGAGAAAATATTCTTTATGTTCCTTCTCGTTGTTGGCGTCATTGGCCTGAAGTTATTTGATCACCCAGAGACGACATCAGCCAGTAAGGAGGTGCATTCCTAATGGGATGGATACTAGTTGCATGCGCATCTATATGTGAAATATTAGGTGTCTTAGGTTTACGTTTATATAGCCAAAACAAGACAATCGCGAACGGTGCACTTTATTTAGGAGGATTAGGCGCTGCATTTGCCTTTCTATACGCCTCTTTTTCCCATTTACTTGTAAGCATTTCATATTCCGTTTTCGTAGGAGTTGGAACAGCAGGTGCTGTCATTATGAATATGTTATTTTTCGGTGAATCAACGAATAAATACCGCATTGTCAGCTTAATTTTAATCATTATCGGCGTTACAGGCTTAAAATCATTATCCTAAATACACCAATGCGCGCAAATCCTTTTGATTTTCGCGCATTATTCATGATTTTGACGCACATTTTTTGAATTCTGAGCACATCACCGGAATTCTACGCACATATCCAGCACCCAATAAAGCCGCTTCAGTAAATGAAGCGGCTTCGTATCTGCTAAAAGGAAAGTCCACGTGATTTATTTAGGGAGAAAATCAATGGTAGATAAACTTTCCTTTATTATCAATTAGTTGTTGGATAGATGCTATAACGTGTGGTGTGTATTGTTTCAAGGTTGTTTCTGAGCCAACACCTGATAATACGCCTACACCGAATCGTCCGTGGCGGGAGAATTCCATGTCTGTTGGTGTGTCGCCAACGTGAATCACTTCGTCTCGCTTTAAGTTAAACGTGCGGCAAAAGATGTCCATCGCTTCTTCGTTTGGTTTTTTTTCATAACGGTCTGCGGTTGCGATAAAATCGACTTGATCACTGACTTGTAACTGTGCCAATGTCAGTTCTGTTACGTCATAATTATCCGCTGTTACCACACCTATCATTAGTTCATTTTGTTTTAATTGCTGGAATAAGGCGTGGACGTCACCGATGGATTTTATTTCGCTACGATTCTCTCGCGCATGTTTATAATAAAAGTTATTCACTTTTTCATGGATGATTTGCTGGTCAACGCCGAGCTCATCTGCAATAATTGTTGCAATGTCTTCTGATGTTTTGCTAGCTAACACGCTATGTTCTGCTACTCCTTCTTCTTCCATACCTAGTAATCTGGCAATTGTATCTACTTTTATATGCTGCTTGGCATCGTTCGCATATTGTGCAACAAGACTCTCTACTAACTGATATGTGGACTGTAGCCATAGCGTGTTAAATTCAATTAATGTGCCATCTTTATCGAACAAAATTGCTTTTATCATGAATTGCTCTCTTTCATTCGTTGTAATAATTCGCCCCACTTCGTCATCGTCGTAGGTTTCTCACCAAAATACAACGGGTTCGTAAATCCATAAAACGTGCCATCTATATAGCGAACATCAACCCGAAGCCAGTGATAATCATTATCTAATTGAAATTCATATGAAGATTCAGTACCATACTCGGTATGCACTACCTCTCCGTCAAGAATCCACTCGAAATAAATAGCTTCATCTGTTAAAACTTGCGCCATTGCTTTACCGCTTCTCCTTTCACACGTATCACCAGCCATGTACTCTCCTGCACAAAAGTCGATAAATTCTCCTCTGGAAACGACGACATGCCCTTGACGAATTTGGCGAACAATCTCTTTCGCTGAAAGCTCATTACCATAGACGAACGTACCTGGGTCGCCTATTAAAGATGGTTCCGTGCTACCCTCATATGTTTCCTCTGGTTTCATATGAGAATCGGAACCACCAATTCCCGTAATGCGGTAGCCATCATTTAATAAAATCGACCACGCTTGCAATGCTAGATTCGTTGCGTGTTCATTGTCAGGGTACGTTGGATCGTTACAAATTTCAATAGAATCAATGGATAATAACGGCGTTTCTTGCAATAGCCATTTCCACTCTGTTAAAAATGGATGGTTGACTGACGTAAGTGCATCACCATAATCATCATGAATAATACGATTCATTCCTTCTTCAGACAGTAAATCGTGCATGCGATTATCGGAAAAAGGAGATTTTTTCGTATCGATAATATTATAATGGCCTAATGGCGACGTTACTTCCACGCCAGGAATGACAAGGATATCTGTTTCAGCAAACCAAGATGTCGGCACGATGTTATGATCTGTTGCTACAAAGAAATCCAGCCCTTGGTTGTTAGCACTTTCCATATTTTCTTCACGAGTCATTTTACCATCTGAGTATATGGTGTGTGTATGGAAATCACCTTTATACCATTTGCTTCGTTCTTGAATCACTTTGTTTGATTGAAAAGCTTGTAAATCAAATACTGCTTGATCTGGCGTTTGCCAATGATAAGCATTTGGCTGTAAAACGGTGTCTAATTCATTAAACGAAATACTTAATGTACACCATTTTGCGGAAGCCTCCACCTCTTCTTTTGCAAAAATCCCTATATCTACTGTCCATTGTCCCTCATGAATCGTTCCATACACTGTATTCGGACTTGTTTTCTCAGGATCCTCATGAATAACAAACGGCTGCTTCGTAATATTCATATATTGTCCTCGTAGCTGTTGCTTTTCGTCATAAACCATACATGTTAACCACATATTTGGTTGTTCCTCTACCTGAAATGAGATAGAGGAAACACCTGCTGGAACTGCGAAATGTTGCTGTTGATTTAATACTTTATGCTTCTCGTCTTGTTTGAAATTTAAACATATCAACTGTTACACCCCCTGGTTATTGATTGACTTCATCTAATGCTTTCTGAGCCGCTTTATCTGCTTCTTTTAACGCTTCTTCTGCAGGAATATTTTCTAATTCTACTTTATCCGCTGCAATCGACAACGCATCAATAATTTTTCCGCCTGTTGGATCAATAAATCCAGATGTACCAATCTGTGCTTGCTCAAATGGAACGCCTGCGTACGGATTTTCTTCAATAAACGTCTTGTATTCAGGAACGTCCATTGCCGTATGTTTAACTGGTATATAGCCAATTGCTTGGGCCCAATCCGCATTTACTTCAGGGCTAGTAAAGTAATTCATAAATGCTACTGCTGCTTCTTTTTCTTCGTCTGCGATACTTTCTGGAACTGCCATAAATAGACCTTCTACAATCGGTTTTCCTTCATTGCCGTTAAATCCTGGTTGCAATGTGGAATCAATAATCTCAAAGTCTAAGTTCCCTTTATCACCTGATGAACCTGTGTAGCTTGTCGCGCTTCCATTCATTACTTCATCAATCGTTTTATACCAATATTCCCAGCCTTGTCCGCCAGAGTTCACTTTCATCGTTTTCTCTTCATGGATTTGCTTCCGAATGAAATCCCAAGACGCCACCCAAGCTTCTTCGTCTATCATGACTTCTGTTCCGTCTTCGTTCAAAATTGTGCCTCCGCTACTTAACGCAAGGTCGATTAAGTTATTTTGATCCCACATTGGTAGGTGTCCGAAATCGGCTACACCTTGTTCTTGAATTTCTTTGGAAGCTTCTGCTAGGTTTTCCCATGAGGAGAACGCTTCTTCTGGATCAATACCTGCTTTTTCATATAAGTCCTTACGGTAATACATAACTTGCGTCGTACCATAAGCTGGAAGCCCATAATAAGAATCATCTATTTTCGTAGGGTTAATAAATACATCAAGAAAATCATCTTCATTAAATGCATCATTTTCTTCTAAAAAATCATTTAATGGCGTGATCGCTTCTTTAGATGCTAAATCATGCATTTGCGCACCACCAGTAATGAATACGCCAGGTGCAGTATCTGAAGCGATTGCAGCTTGTAGCTTTTGATACGTTTCGTCATAACTAGCTTGTGAAACACCTTTGACAACATAATTATCTTGAGATTCATTAAAAGATTGAATAATGCCTTCCATTTTCTTTCCTGCTTCACTACCTAATCCAAACCAATACTCAATTTCTATAGGTTTATCTGTTTCACTTGCTGCTTCTTCCGCCTTTCCTTCCTTCGTATTTGCGGCACAAGCAGAAACAAACAATAGTACCAGCGACATTACCAAAGCGACAAACATGTTTTTCTTCATTCTCCTACCCCTTTTTTGATAAATTTTTTATATGAAAGACGAGTGATAATCTATCCTTTTAATCCATTATCACTGATGCCTTTAATAAACCATTTTTGCAACACAATAAAGAGCAACAATAGCGGTAAAACAGCCAATACGTTAGCAGCCATAATCATCGGCCATTGACTAGAAAATGTACCCTGTGCTGTAAAGAATTGATTTAAACCTACTGTGACTAGATAATTTTCTTGGCTTTTCACAATAAGGGATGGCCATAAATAGTTGTTATACATTTGCACAAAACTAATGAGCGCCACAGTGAAAATCGATGACTTACTCATGGGAATCATGACTTTCCACAATATAGCTACATCATTCGCTCCATCTGCACGAGCTGCTTCTACCATCTCTTTCGGCACTTGCATAAATGCTTGGCGAATCATAAAAATACAAAACACACTAGCAATGTTCGAAATAATAATCCCAGCTAACGTATCGAGCAATCCTAATTTCGCAACAATAACGTAACTTGGTACATACGTAGCGGCTACTGGCAACATGTACGTCATCAAAATCGAATTAAATAACACGTTCTTTCCTTTGAACTGCAATTGCGTTAGCGCATAAGCCATCATACAAGCGAGCACGACTTGAAAAACGACGATTACTAGCGCTGTTACCGTACTGTTATATATATACAAGCCGAATGGTGCTAGCTCTAACGCCCCGGGGAAATTGCCCCATTGTGGCGTATCTGGAAGCCATTTTAAAGGAATAGCGAATATCTCTTCTCCTGTTTTTAACGAGCTAAGCAACATCCAAATTAATGGAAATATCATCATCATACTTAGCACAATTAATACAATATACCTCGGTATAGAATGCTTCGTTGCTTGATCCATACTCGCACCTCCTTAATAGTGAACCCATCGTTTTGACGCATAAAACATAATGAGAGAAAGCAACATGGTAAATACGACAATGATTGTAGCCAAAGCGGTTGCTTGTCCCATTTGGAACTGTTCAAACGCCATTTGGTAATACAAGTATAGAAGCGTTCTTGTACTTCCAGATGGACCACCTTGTGTCATAACTTGAATTTGGTCATATGCTTGGATTGCGTTAATCGCTGATACAATTGCTAGAAATAACGTCGTCGGCGATACAAGCGGAAGCACAACTGTCTTAATTCGCTGTAAGCCAGAAGCTCCTTCTAAGTGACTTACTTCATATAAATCATTTGGTATTTTAGATAAGGCATCAGAGTAAAACAACATCGCCCAGCCAGCATTTTTCCAAACGGTGACAATAATGATTGCCCAAATCGCTGTATCCGAATCGGTTAACCAATCTGGTTGTGGCAAATGGAACCAACCTAGAACTTGATTCATTAAGCCAACATCCGGTTCATAAATCCATGTCCATACAATTGACATCGCAACCATTGGCGTAATCCAAGGAGAGAATAAAAAAGCACGGAACCACGTTTCTCCTTTTAATCCTTTTCGCAACAATAAAGCTAGTAGTAATCCAATGATAATAGTTGGAATAATCGTCATAACTGCAAATAATGCGGTGTTCCATAACGCTTGATAAAAATCAGCACTTGTTAGCGTAGTCGTGTAGTTTTCAACCCCAACATAATCAAACGTTGGACTTATGTAATCCCAATTGGTGAAGCTTAGCCAAATGGAAACAAACATCGGAAAAAACCAAAAAACAGCTAAAGGAATCATGGGAATCCCAATAAAAAACAACAACTTCCCAACAGTCTTCAAACGCGACACTATACCAACTCCTTGTGAGGATATAATGATTCTTCTGTATGTGGATCAAATACATGTAGCTTATTCGCATCTAATTGGATGTAAATTGTTTCTCCAACACAAATATCCTCATCAGGATTTACACGAATCTTCCATTTCTCCCCTTGCACTTCACCATGCACAAACATATCGGCACCCATCATTTCTGTAAAGCGTACGCTCATCGGTATGCCTTTCTGTTCTGAAGTGAGCGACATATTTTCCGGGCGTACTCCGATTATGACGTCCCCCTCATGAAATAGTGGTTGTTGCACTCCTCCGACTACAGTGCCATCTAACAATTTGATTTCTTCATTTGATAATTTCCCAGGCAAAAAGTTAATCGTCGGTGCACCAATAAAACCGGCGACAAAGATATTTTTAGGTTGATTGTATACTTCTTTTGGTGTCCCAATTTGCTGAATATAGCCGTCTTTTAAAATAACGATTTTGGATGCCATGGTCATTGCTTCCGTTTGATCATGCGTCACATAAATAGTCGTTGCCTTCAGACGACGATGCAATTGCATAATTTCCTCACGCATGTGCGTACGCAGTTTAGCATCTAAATTGGACAGAGGTTCATCCATTAAGAAAATGTTTGCATTCCGCACAATCGCTCTTCCTAAAGCTACTCGCTGTTTTTGTCCACCAGATAAAGATTTCGGTTTATGCTTTAAATAATCGGTTAAACCAAGAATGTCAGCTGTTTTTTCTACTTGTTTCTTTATTTGGTCTTTTGGTGTTTTTCTTATTTTCAAACCAAAAGCAATATTATCAAAAACAGATAAATGTGGGTATAATGCATAGTTTTGGAATACTAATGCAATATCTCGGTCCTTAGGCGGAATATCGTTTACCACCTTATCATTCATCCAAAGCTCCCCATCAGATATGGATTCAAGTCCTGCTAGCATGCGTAACATTGTTGATTTCCCACATCCTGAAGGACCGACAATGACTACGAATTCTTGCTCTTCTATATTCAAATTAAAGCGATCTATCGTCTTACGATCTTGGTTATCGTATTGCTTTGATAAATCGACCATACGGATTTTAGCCAAAATAGGTTACCCCCTGTTTTTTATTTTTCTTTATTTTATGTTTGTTTTTCTTTGCAAAATTAATTATAAAAATGAAATGTAAAGATAATTAAAGATTTATGTAAATTCAATGTTATGAAATTATGAAGGTAATTTAATAGAAAAAAGGAAGTGATTACTAGTATAATAGAGGGAAGGTTACGGATTTAAGGCTTTTTGTAGCCTATAATTGACTGAGGTGAAACGATGCTTAGAAATGATAGAATTAAATTTATCATGGATTTTTTGCAACAAAATCAAACAGCTAAAGTGGGATTTTTAAGTAAACAATTAAATGTAACACCAGAAACCATCCGACGAGACTTAGAACATTTAGAAGAAGTGGGGACTATAAAGCGTGTCCACGGTGGTGCCATGATCAACCAAACGAATACACCTGAGACAAACTTTTTAGTGCGAGAGGCTATTAATATTAAGGAAAAAGAATTTATTGCGCTAGAGGCATGTCAATACGTACAAGAGGGAGACTTTATTGCCTTAGATGTCAGTACAACAAATACAGAAATAGCCAAACAATTGCAAAAGAACTTTAATCAATTATCCATTTTGACGAATTCTCTTACCATTGCGACGATTGTAAGTCAAAACCCTAACTTTGAAGTTATACTCCCAGGAGGACGATTGCGAAACTCAGAATTATGTATCGTCGGCGGCTCTGCCATTAAACAGATTAACAGACTACATATCGATACGTTCTTCATGAGTGTTAGTGGCGTTTCGTTAACAGACGGACTAATGGATATTGGTCATGGAGAATATGAAGTGAAAATGGCTATGTTTAACAATGCTACCAATACGTTAGTCGTGGCAGATCACACGAAATTCGAAGCAACATCCATGTTACGTATCGGGCCATTATCATCAGTAAATGGTATTATTACCGACCCGATGATTGCTCAGGCAATTGTCGAGCATTTTGACAGTAATGGAATACCGCTATTTTATTATCAAGAAGAGCAAGTAGAATGTTGACTCTAGACATCGGTCTGGAGTTTTTTTCATCATAAAGGTGAAAAATAAAGGAAAGGTATTATAAGAATATCTTTTTTTTGCTAAAGTTAAAGTGACCAATTGATTTGGAGGGATATGGAATGAAGAAATGGGCATTTGTTTCGGATTTTGATGGCACAATTTCAAACAAAGACTTTTATTGGATTGTGATTGAGAAGTACTTTCCTGAAGGTGAAAAATTATATCATCAATGGAAAGCAGGTCAGGTCAAGGATATCGACTTTCTTCGGACAGTTTTCCAATCCATTGATCAAGACGAAGAACAAATCGTAACAGATATTTTGAACATTCCCATTGATGAACACGTCCCAGCATTTATACAGCACGTCCAACAAAGTGACGGTGACGTTTATATACTAAGTGCTGGCACCGATTATTACATTCACCACATTATGCGCAAATACGGCATGGAAGATGTGACGGTATTGTCCAACAAAGGGTATTATGAGGCAAACAATATCCACTTAGACATTGACCCTGCACACCATCACTACTCAGCACGATACGGCATCGATAAAGCGAAAGTCATACAATCATTGAAAGAAGAATATGAAATCGTCCACTTTGCTGGTGATAGCGAACCCGACTCGCATCCTGCCGTATATGCAGATGTCACGTTTGCTAAAGATGCCCTGCAACATATTCTTAAAGAAAAAGATGTTCCTTATGTAGCTGTGAACAACTTTAAAGAAATCGAGCAGGAGTTAATACAGGAAGGATTTATCCATCATGGCTAACCCGATTACGAACATCCCTATCCCGGCCATATTGGAAATCAGGAGCGGCGCCATTTATAGCCTTGAAGCCATATTGATGAAACATGGATTTGAAAAAATATTACTCTTATTTGACGACTTCACCTTTGAACACTATGAACAAAAGGTTAAAAGCACATTTACCACATTAAACGTAAACACCGTACAAATCGATACGAACCTATCAATTGAAGATTTAATTTCAACTGCTTTCAGTATAGACACCTATGACGTCATAGTAGCTATCGGCGGTGGATCCATCATCGATTTCGGCAAATACATTAGCTTCACGCGACGCACGCCTTTTATTAGCATTCCTACCTCCGCCTCTAATGACGGATTTGCAAGCAGCAATTGCTCATTGCTAGTAGAAGGAAGAAAAACAACCGTTCCCGCACGTGTGCCATACGGAATTGTTGCCGACTTAAGCGTCATCCAACAAGCTCCAGATAAGTTTATTTTAGCAGGTATCGGCGACTTAATGTCCAATATTACCGCGCTATATGACTGGGATTTCGAAGACAAGCACGGAGTCAGTCAAGTAAACGCCTTCTCCTCTATGCTTAGTAAAAAAGCCGTGAATAGCTTTATTCGCACGCCGATGCACGACATCAAACACCCGACCTTCCTAAAAGAGCTCGTCAGTTCCTTAACCATGGGCGGCGTATCAACCGTCATTAGCGGAAATAGCGCACCGATAAGCGGATCCGAACACTTAATATCCCACGCCCTAGACAAATACGCTAATCATCCAAACATGCACGGCATCCAAGTCGGTATTGCCACCTATATTATGGCCAGCGTACAACAACACCGAGCAGAACGAATGCACAAAGTATTCAGCAGAACAGGCTTTTTCAACTATGTCAAAACACTTGGCATTAAACGAACAGATTTTGAAAAAGCAATCCAACAAAGTCCACTCATCAAGCCACACCGCTACACATACTTACACGACGAAACATATCGAGCAAAAGCAATTTCTTTTCTACACGAAGACGAAACCTTAAAAGAAATTCTCCATTAAAGAGAGAGCCCCCCTCTCTCTTTAATGCATTTAGCGCATAAATCTCGTATTCCGAGCACAAATCTCGTATTCCGAGCACAAATCGCAAATCCCGCGCACAACGCAACAAAAAAAGAGGTTAGCTACAAGGGAGATGCCCCCCAAAAGTTAGAATAAGAATCTAACTTTGCGGGATCATTACCATGCTGTCCTCTTTTTGTTATCACAGAAGACCCTGCCAATCGAGCGAGGTGCCTCTTTATGCGTTCATATAATTTTCCATCACTTTCGGTACGTAGGCCATTGTTTCGCTAAAAGGTGGGATGCCTCCATATTTGTCAACGTTTCCTGGACCTGCATTATAGGCTGCTAAAGCTAGTTCTTTATTCCCGTTATATTTATGTAACAATTGGCTGAGATATTTTGCTCCGCCGTTAATGTTTTGAACTGGGTCAAATGGATCTTGCACACCTAATCCTCTAGCGGTACTGGGCATTAGTTGCATTAACCCCTTCGCACCGGCTTCGCTGACTGCATTTGCATTGTAATTGGACTCTTGCTGGATGACTGCATGGAGTAGTTTCGGGTCTAAATCATGTGCTTTTGCAGCTGCTTCTATGTATGGCGCATACTGATTATCACCGCTCGTATGTATTGGCGCTATAGCCTTCGGTGTATATCCTGCATGAACTACTGGTGCTGGAGTACCCATTTCACTGCTAGGTACGATTGGTGTTTGTAATTTTCCTAATTCGCTTTGCAATACTTGGGAAAACAAAAGAGAATTTTGCATCGGTTGAACTGGTGATGATGTGCTGCCAGGTCCGATATTTCGCATTGCTTGTAGTTGCATCATTTCTTGCCATAGTTGTACTTTCAACGAACAACACCTCTTCTTTCATAACTACTTTCTATTATATATTATCGGCCACTTTTATAATATGTTGTACAATAAAAAGCAATATAAAGAAAAAATAGATGCATGTAGCTAAAAAAGAACGCTTCAAATTTGGCTAAGCTCCCTACAAGAAAATGCGACCTTCACTATTTCATTGCACCAAAACAACCGCTTCGATGTAGATCCCCATCAAAGCGGTTACTTATTCATTTATCCCAATAATAAATTCACAAATACAACGAAAATTGTAATTGGGACAAGCAACACCATTAACCATCGCCACGTCTTGTACCATCCGTTTGCTAACGAATTCCCAGCTTTAAATTCATTTTCCACTAGCACTCGGTCCATTCCATAAATGACAAACATTGCAATAAGAAAGCTACCAATCGGCAATAAGATGTTACTTACGAGATAATCAGTCGCATCAAAGACCGATTTGCCCATTATGTGTATATCAGCTAATACACCGAACGATAATGCTGCTGGTATTCCCGCTGCAAAGACAACAATACCAGATATTGAAGCTACCTTTTTTCGTCCCCTCTTTCCACTTTCGGTGAAAGCAGAAACGATAATTTCTAGTAAACTAAAGGACGACGTTAACGTAGCAAATAAGAATAATAGTAAAAATAAACTTAAGAACACTTCGCCAAAAGGCATTTGAGCGAACACGGTTGGCAAGACGACGAATAATAATCCAGGTCCTTCTGTCGGCTCAAGCCCAAAGGCGAAGACCGCTGGAAAAATGGCAAGACCCGCCAAAAAGGAAACAACGATGTTCATAACAACAACAAAGGAAGCTGATGATGGGATACTTTCTTTCTTCCCTAAATACGATGCATAAGTTACCATGCAAGAAAAACCTACCGCTAAGGAGAAAAAGGATTGCCCTAACGCATACAGAACACCTTCGCCTGTAATTTGCGAGAAATCAGGCTTCAAGAAGAAACGAATCCCTTCCATCGCCCCATCTAGTGTGATCGAACGTATGACAATAACAACGAAAAAGACGAATAAAAGCGGCATTAAATATTTGCTCGCTTTTTCGATGCCATTTTTTATCCCAAAGGAAAGAACGATGACATTCATACACAAAAATAACGCAAGACCTAGCAGCCCTATCCAAGGAGTACTCGTAATCATACCGAAAAATTCTCCATATGCAGCACCATCATAAATGATAGCTCCAACTAGAGATAAAACGCTATAAATAAGTACCCAGCCACCTACAACACTATAAAAGGATAATAACAAGAAACATCCAACGACACCTAATCTACCAACAAGTACCCATAAGCTATTTGGCGCTAAGGTTTTATAAGCCGTAACAGCTTCCTTCTGCGCTCCTCTACCGATTATAAATTCACTGATTAACATCGGTAGCCCAATGAGAAGTGTAAATAAAATGAATAAAAGAAAGAACGCTCCTCCTCCATTCATACCTGTAACATACGGGAACTTCCATATAGCACCTAATCCTACGGCGGCACCAGCTGAAGAAAGAATAAACCCTACTTTCGATGACCATTGTTCACGCTCTGTACTCATGCGACACCTCCTCTAGTAGAAAAAGGGATAAGCTGAACCTATCCCTTTTATAAATGTGTACGAATATCCCATAATTCTGGGAAGAAACGCTGGTCTAATACGCGTTTTAAGTAATTTACCCCTGAGGAGCCTCCTGTACCTATTTTAAAACCAATAATACGTTCTACTGTTTTCATATGACGGAAGCGCCATTGCTGTAGCCAATCCTCAATATCGACTAATTTCTCTGCTAATTCATACAAGTCCCAGTACTGATCTACATTTTGATACACTTCTAACCAAGCTTGACGCACAGAATCATCTTCCTTGTACGCAATCGAGTAATCACGGTTTAACACGTCATCATTAATTGTGAAACCATGATGAGCAAGTTGCTGAATTGCTGCATCATATAAACTTGGTGCATGATAAGCTTCTAATAATTGTTCATGCAGCTTCTCATCTTTTTCATAAATTTTCAATACGTGGCTCGTTTTATAACCAAAAGCAAATTCAATCATTCGATATTGATACGATTGAAACCCAGAAGCTTGACCTAATGAATCACGAAACTCTAAATATTCCGATGGCGTCATTGTGGCTAGAACATCCCAAGCTTGAATAATTTGCGATTGTGTTTTGGATACGCGAGCAAGCCGCTTTAATGCTGTTGAAATATCTCCACCTTGTATGGAACCAATCGCGGCCTGTGTTTCGTGTAAAATTAACTTCATCCAAAGCTCACTAACTTGATGAATAATAATAAACAACATTTCATCATGGTGCTCCGATAAGCGATGTTGACTCGCTAAAATGCGATCAAGCTGTAAATAATCTCCGTACGTCATGTTTTCTTTAAAGTTCGTATGAATTCCTTGTTCCGATTGTGCAGCGCGGTTTTGGTGATTGTTTTCTGAATACGTCATCGTTGTCCCCCTATAATAATTAAATTGGCCGAATGACTGCTCGAACAGGACTTCCATCTGCATCCTTCAAAGGCAAAGGAAGAGCAATTAATTCATAATCTCCCTCTGGCACCCGATCAAGCATGACATTTTCCAAAATATGAATACCCTCTTTGTATAGTGTATGATGCCCTTCCATCTCTTTACTATCTAAAGCGTCAACAGAAGGTACATCTATCCCTATTAAACGAATTCCTTTCTTTCCTAAGTACGCTGCGCCATCAGCCGTTACACCAGGCACTTGCGCCGGAAAATGATCAGGGTTATTCGGTACACACGTTTTGATCAACACCCTTGTCACACCGTCCAATGAACAAGTGCGGAGCGCCGCTTCATCTATCTGGTCAAAAGCAGACAAATCTATCACTCTAGCTAGTCCGATGTACACATCTATCGCTAAATCCGTTACTTTCTCGCCATTATTGTCAAAATGAAACGGCGCGTCAATATGCGTTCCTGTATGCAAACTTGTTGTAATCCTTCCAATATTAACAGAACCGGTTTCCTGTTTTGAATACGTAATATTATAAGAAAACGGTGTATCGCCAGGCCAATGCCCAATGGAATCGTGTAAAGGCTGAGAAATATCGATCCACTTCTTATCCATCGTTTATGCCACCACTCCGCGTTCATTTTTATAGTTTTTATACAGTTCGCCGTCCATTATTTTCTTTAAAATCTGCACACTTTCCCACACGTCTTCAAAAGAATTGTACAATGCAACAGGCGCTAAACGAATTCCTTTCGGCGCACGGAAATCAGGAATTACTTGTTCATCCTTTAACGCCTTACAAATTCTTGCCGCTTCTGGATGCTCTAAATAAATGTGGCCTCCACGTTTATCATCCTCCGTTGGGTTACTAATCGTAAATTCATACGCAGATAGTTCATGACGAATTAAATCCATCATATACTGTGTAAGCTGCAACGACTTATGACGAATTTGCTCTATACCTACTTCCGAAAACATAGAAAGCGAACCAATAATAGGAGCTGTGCTTAATACGTGAGGAGTACCAATCTGATAGGCACTAGCTGTGTCTGCAGGCGTCAAATCATGATTCATATCAAACTGTTTCTCTTTCTTCGAGCTGAACCATCCTGCCAAACCAGGCGCATTGCCGAAGTGTTTCTTATTTACATAAAGCCCCGCAACAGAACCCGGACCTCCATTTAAATGCTTGTAATTACACCAAAGGGCAAAATCTACCCCCCACTCACTTAATTGATGCGGAATGGAACCTATCGAGTGGCACAAATCAAACCCAATCACAATTCCACGCTTGTGAGCTTCTTCTGTCAAACGTTCCATATCTAGCACTTGACCACTACGATAAAGGACCGAAGGCAGTAAAATAAGTGCGACGTCTTCTTGCATCGCCTCGATAATATCCTCTTCATTTAAAAGGTTTCCATCGGCACTCTGCACTTCTATTAAATGCTCTTGAGGATCGTACCCTTTTAACTTAAGCTGACTCTTCAATGCATAAATATCCGTTGGAAAGTTTAATTCGTCCGCCAAAATCTTCGTCCGTTTTCCATCAGGCTTATAAAAAGAAGCAATAAGCTGATGAATATTTACCGTCGTAGACCCCGTCACCATCACTTCTTCCGGAAGCGCACCTACTAATGGAGCCATTTGTTCCCCTAACGACTCGGATAGATAAAACCACGGATACGTCCCTTCTGTCCAACCATCGATTCCATACTGCTTCCAAGAATCTAATAATTCCATCAACGAGGCCTCCGCCCGTTTCGACAATAACCCTAAAGAATTGCCGTCTAAATAAATGACACCAGGTTGCACATAAAATTCTTCCCGATACTTCGCCAATGCATCCTCTTGATCTAACTGCCGAGCATATGCACAACTATAATCTGAAAGCTGCTTCATCATTTTATATCCCCTCCATGAACCATTATTATGTAAAACGAAACCCTTAACCCATTTAAGAAAATTATGAATATTTTATGTCTGAATTTTAATACAAAATGCGACACTATGTCAATGACATCATGTCAACGAAATTTTGTAATAAATAGCAAACTCCCCCTTATGCGTTGCTAATTTTCTATCGACCATGTAGAATGAACCGAAAATTAACTGACTATTCAAAAAAGCGCAAAAGGAGAAGAAACATGAATACTGATAAACCGTTATCACAAAGAAAGCTACAAGCTTTGCAAACACGCGAAAAATTATTAACAGCAGGACAAGAAACCTTTCTATCCAACGGCTTTCAAAAAACAACCATCTCACAAATCATCAAAAAAGCACAAACAGGATACGGTACTGCTTATGTGTACTTTCGCAACAAAGACGAATTATTTATCTATTTAATGGAGGAACTAATGAACAAATTTTACACCATTGCCGAGCTCCCATTCGAACCAATAACGCACGAAGAAGCCCGTTCGCTCATACGAAATCAAGTACAGCAATTCCTGCAATTATCCATTAAAGAGAAAGCCATGATGACAGTCATTCAAGAAGCCAAAGGGATTTCCCCCTCTGTTCAAGAAAAATGGAGCAACATAAGAGAACGATTCATTAGCCGCATCACCATAGATGTACAATACGCCCAAGCAGCAAACTTAGCCAAAAAATCGTTAAACCCACACCTTGTTGCAAGAGGATGGTTTTACGCCAATGAAATGTTTATGTGGGAGCTTGTCCACAACGAAAACCACTATTCCATAGACGATGTCATCAAAAATATGACTCAAATGTATGTAGAAGGACTGTATCATTAAGCTTTGTAGAGTAAACATTGTGGAAGAAATGACAAGGAACAGTGCGGTCTTAAATGCTAGTTATTTGATCACTACATTCCCCTTGACACCTTTTAAAAAAGAACATATAATATTAATTGTCTTCAAAATTAATTTCATCGTACGATTCCGTAGCTCAGCTGGGAGAGCGCCACCTTGACAGGGTGGAGGTCGTTGGTTCGAGCCCAATCGGAATCATACCTTCAAACTATTGATATAACAATGTTTGTAACTAAAACACCACCTTTTAAAAAGAGGCCACTGAAAAACTTACGTTTTTATATTCCCAAGGTCTCTTAAATCTAAAAAAAGGCACCATTTCGTTCTTTTTTGAAC
>NZ_AVPG01000001.1 GCF_000775615.1 Pontibacillus litoralis JSM 072002 | reverse complement strand
TAGAGTCAACCCCAAGTTACGGTGATGAACCTTTATTTAGGAAATTTTGTAGATTTAATGATAGAATTTTACTTGTAACTTATTATAAAAAATACCAATCACCAAAAAAATTTATTACAGGTACTGAAAGAGGGAGCATATGGAAAAGAAAAAAATTGAACGGTTAACTGATTGTACAACCAATGAGGAACGCATTACACTCTGGAGAAACATGGGTACGAAAGTAGAGCGGAAGGTTATTGACCTTGTTAGTTTCATAAAAATTGTTGGTAAAGATGCTAATGCTGAATGGGTGAAGCCCGACGTATTACCCCCATCAAATGAATACCTAGTAGTTGGCGATATTCAAAGAACCTATACGGATAAGAATGAATTTAAAACTCAATTTATTGAATCAGTTTTAATGGGATTACCTCTTGGAACAATTACTATCAAAAAAACTCGCCAAGAGCACAATGAATATGGCGATATTATCAATGTTCATGAAGTAATGGATGGTCAGCACCGCTTAAGAGCTCTGTATGATTTTATAGAAGGTGACTATAAACTATCTCCTACCCATTTAAAATTTCTTCAATATGAACATCCTATTTCTTTTACTTCAAAAAAACCGAAATACTGCTTGGAACCCGTTCTTCGGGCAAGATTACGTGATACGCGTATTACTGTCTTGGAAGTTTCAGAGGGTGATAGTGTTAGCAAGCAAAAACTAGACGAATTTGGTGTCTATTCATTCCTTAATATTAATAAAACTGTAGATAATATGAGCGAATACGTAAAAATGAAAGCTGAATATACATCGAGGAATATGGCTGAGATTGACGATTTATTAAGTCAATATACAGAAGAATTTTCAAAATACTTTGCAAACCGACTACTTTGGATGAGGATAGATTTGCCCGTTCAATGGGTATTCCTGTTGAAGAAGTAAATCAATATAGTTACTTCTGAAAATGAAAATTATATAGCTTTTAGTGGCGACTTTAATGAAGCATTAAAAAAAGCTTATGAGTATTTTAATGAATCAGGAAAAAATGGTGAGGTAGAGGAAGCACGTGAAACAATATCAGAACAGATGAAAGTGTTAAATGCTCCTCCAGAAAAATATCAAGAATCATATGATACAGCATTTGAATTGTATAGCCTTTATGAAACATACACATCTTTAGCACTTGAACCAAGTGGATCTTTAATGAGTTATAATGATGAAGCAAGAAAATTAACATCCGAATTAGAAACAAAAATTAAAGAATTTGAAGTAAAGCTCCCTAACGAGCAAGAGTAAATTAGCGTTCGTAGATAGATAAATGAAAAGAAGTCACCTATCAAAATAGATGAAGTAAAAAGCGGCATCATTCACCAATGAACGACACCGCTTTTCTTCTATTATATATACCCTTTTCATGCGTTACTTCCAAACGCCCCCTACAACATAAACTGATTCAAATTATTCTCAATCTGCTCATCCGTAATGCCAATGTATCTGAGTGTCACTTCCGGATGCGAATGGTTGAGGATCTTTTGCAGCTCAGCCACATCTTTAAACTGTTTATAGTGCCAGTATCCAAACGTCTTCCGCATCGTATGCGTACCAATTCCTTCATTAATATCTACCATTTCTGCCGCCTTGTTTAATTGGCGGTAGGCTTGTACCCGACTAATCGGCTGATTGCCTTTTCTGCTTGGAAAAAGCCACTCTGATGTTTTCATGTTGCTAATGTAATCGTCAATTTCATCGTAAATATTATTCAAATGGATCACGCGGGGCTTTTTCGTTTTTCCTTCCCTGACAGTGATCTTTTTTTTGCCTTTTACGTCACTCACTTTCAATTTTAGTAAATCTCCGACACGAAGACCGACCTTGATCCCGATCAGGAATAAAATATAATCTCTTTCGCCGCACCATTTTTTTAACGACCACTTCATGTCGCTAATTTTTTCCAAAGATCGAATCGGCTGCACATCTTTAATTTCCTCTTTTTTACTTTTGATATCTATCTCCGTCAATTTTATCACTACCTCCAATAATCCAGTAAAATCAATGATTTGAATGTAACTTATTTTTCAATATCTTGATCTTATCACAAAACTGGACAAAACGCATGATTATCGGTAAATTCAATGTAACTTTTGATATATTAAGTTACATTGGATAAAATAGTTATAAAAACCATTAAAGTAAAATAATGGACTCAACAAGCCCCTCGTACCAAAAGTGATGTCGTTTCAATTTTATGGAATATAAACTTTTGATCCTTTGACCCTTACTTGACCATATTATACTAAAAAGTGTACCGTGCACTTTTATGAAGGAGGGAGCATCATCATTGTGGAAGTTAAAACTTCAAAAAACGACTTTTTACAAGATAAGAAATGGATGTCTTATCTCGATTACTGCGATGATTTTTACTTTTTATTAAGCGCAGATTTGCGATCAGACTATTATCAAGCGCCCTATTACCAAACGGATAAAAGTGTGGGGTTGCTGCTGAAGACAAAAAATACGCTAAAAATACATGAACCTCATACGTTCGAGCATACTGCAAAGGAACACGAGCAAATTCACTTTTTAATTGGCAAGGTATTATCCAAAAAACATGTGTATGGTTATTAGGGCATCATTCTCATTTCAATACAACAAATATCTCAGTATTTTTACACATTTTTTTACCGTAAAACAGGATGAGGTTTACAAATAGATGTGAAAACAGACGTAAAATGGGAGGGGATGACATGAATCTAGAAAAGATAAAAACATTGAATGAGTTAGAAAAGTTAGTTTTTCATGATTGATTATGAACTGACGGATGGAACAGAAGAAGTGAAGAACCATAAGTTGGTCTCGGAGATTGAATTGTTCGAGAAGTGACCGTTAAGAGAAAGGGACCGCCGTGTGTGGCTCTTTTTTTATCCCCACGATTCGATATTGGACAAAAGCTACCTGCAAACAAATTATTGTGTTTATTCAAACCTTCACTATTGATTGAATAACTATGAATAATTTAACTTTGGTGTTTGTTGAATACACAGGTTCCAAACAGTTATTTGACTTAGTACTAATTAATAATTATAATATATCTATAGAGTTAGTACTAATTATAAAAGGTGGTCTATTCAAGTAGTACGCAAAAGTGTCCGCAAGAAGTGACGGTCTTATTCGGAAACCATCCTGGCAATTTCCTCATGTAAGGCATTTGCAGACTACAGCCCATAAAATATGTACGCCTTTGAGCGTCCCGATCCCGGCAAATTATAATGTAATCAAGCCGGTGAGAGCTCTTACTATTAATATACGAGGAGGACGGATATGAAGAAAGTAATTGACGGAGCAGTTTATAATACAGCCACAGCCAAGAAAATTTGCGAGCAGAGAACGGAGGAGTTTCAAAACGAGAAAGGAGCGGACGTCAAGCAGCTGAAACAACTTTTTAAGACGAAAAGCGGCAAGTATTTCTTTTTTATCCACAATACGTTCATTAGCTATGCCTGTGTGAATGGTGACGATTTGAATCCAAAGTTCGAGGAAATGGAACTGGAAGAAAAGAAAATCATTCCGGTCGATTATGGACTGGCTTTTCAGTTCGCTAGCGAAGTGCAAGCCAGCGGGGAGCAACAAAAAATAATCGGTAAGTACTTTCCGGAATTGGTCAATTTCGAAACATTCGAGCATCAAAAGATTCAAAAAAAGATTTATCTATCCGAGAAAGCGAACTGGTATTTAGAAATGATGCTGACGGAAACGGAAGATACGAACAGTAGCTTGATTGAGATGCTGATTGTCCAGCAATATCAGCGGCTGTATTCTGAAGGCATCATGCTGCGGGATCCCTATTTTGAAATGGAAGACTGACAGGACTTACGGGGAATTTTACTAATATACGGGGTACAGTCCCAAAAATATGGATTTACAACGTTTAGGAATTCTAAAAAGAAAAAACGACTAATTTAACAACGATAAGAGTTTTGAGATAAGTCTTATGGGACACTATCAAGCCCTATTACTGACTTCATCTCAATAGATTAAGCCCTATTGAGACAAGATTTTCTGTCTTAACGTTGTAAATTCGCATAATCCTGATGCTCCCCAGTCTAGAACTGTTCACCTATTGCAGGTCCTTCCGTTGCAGACGAAGTAATCTACAACCTCTTAGAACAATTTATTACATTGCTGACTTCACAAGGATTTATAGAGGATGAACAGTTGGAAACCACTCAGTATTATGATCAAAAATTTGACAGGCGGTATATGTGAGGGAAGAACTTCAGCAAGATGAGTGAGAAGGCTCATTAGGAGGCGTAAAGCAATGACATCAGAAATCGTTGTAATGAATACAGGCGGGATTGCGCTAGCGGCAGACAGAGCGGTCACCGTGGGCAAGGAAAAAGCGAGCTATTTGGTGGATAAGATTTTTGGTTTTTCAGGAAATCATGCGATTGGCGCAATGACGTATGGATCGGGCGGTATGTTTCACGTGCCTTGGAAAACGCTAATCCACTTATATGAGCAGCAGTTGGAAGGGCCGCTCGATACTCTAGAAGACTATGCATTAGATTTTATTCGGTTTTTGAATGAACATGCCTGCAAGGAGTATTTGACGGATATCCATGAAGTTCGCCATTTGGAAAATGTGATGTTTCACAAGCTAAACCAGTTGTATGAAGACCTGTCGGAGCTACATCAGGAAACGCACCATCAAAACAGCAGAATTCGGTCTCCTGAAGAAATCCAGGATCTATATAAAGAAAAGGCAAAAGCGTTTTTGCACAAAAGCATGCAGGAACTCCAGGAAAAAGATTATCAGGAACAGCTGAATAACGAAGACGAGGAAATGTTGTTCGAGGAGTACGGACACCAGGCAGAATCATGGATCGCCGAAAAATTCGAGAAGTATCTATATGAAGAGGAATGGACGGAAACGATGAAAACAATACTAATCCTTACATTGATCAAAGACTTCTCTCATCTACTTTCCGGTATTATCTTTGCAGGCTATGGTCGACAAGACATCTTCCCATCCGTCCATTTGCTCATCATAGACGGCAAAGTGAATGGCAAAACAAAGTTTTTTACAAGGCAATATAAAGTTCATCAAGACCGCCGAGCGTTAATCATTCCTTTTGCTCAAAGAGATATGGCCAAAGCTGTCATGAACGGCATACATGAAGAATTGGAAGAGCAACTGTCTGCAGATCTTCTGAAAGACTTTAAAAATATTACTAAAGTCATGATACCTCGGATCAAAGAGTATGTGAGAGAAGACGAAGTGAGGGACGCCATAAAAAAAGAGGTCGATTCTGCTCTGCGTTTCATATTTAAGAGATATGAAGAAAACTTAGTCAAGCTGAAACGGGAGAAGTTTTCCGAACCTCTGCTGCACAGCATCAAAACGCTGCCTGCCAAAGAGCTGGCAGCTGTGGCCGAGTCACTCGTACATATCGCTGCATTCAAAGGAAACGAGTCCGTTACAATGGAAACAGCAAAACATTCAGCTGATGTAGCTATTATTACAAAAGACGGAGGATTTTCGTGGAAAAAAAGAGGTTGAATTGAGGTACTTGTAAACTTTCATGTTTGTTTTTCACACAGGTATCTCGTCAATCAATTAAACTGCAAAATTCTTATTTTCAAGAATCCGTGTGAACATTTGTAGTATTAAACTGGAAAATTGATGCTCAAATTGTAAGAAAAAAGGGGATGTAAGTATGCATAATACACACAACTTGCAAAATTGGAAGGAAATAACAAAAGAAAATGCGTTACTATTTGTAGTGTTAACCACAATTCTGACTATAGTCTTGAATAGATTTGCGGACAAGGGACTCACTTACCTGTTGAATATCAACAACCAAACAATTTTCACATACAATTATTCGCTCGGTATTTCTGGGATTATGCTTGCAATTCCATCAGCGCTTTTCAGCATATGGATTATAAAGGGAGCGCTTAAGTTTGAAGAAAGATTCTTGCCTGCACCGATCCTAAACAAGTTTGGAAATTTACCCCTCTGGTGCTTTTCGCTGTTGCTGAAACTGATCAAGGTGATGAAGATAATGGCGACATATGCATTATACCTTGTTTTCGTGATTGCCGGATTTTTTGCTGACGGCAGTAGCAGGGGGGGGTATTCGCCTAGCAGTGGCTCTGTCAGCTTAGGTTCAAACAATTCGAATGGTAGGGAAAACTTAAAAGAGGAAGCAGAACGACAAGCAAGACAAAAACAACAGGAAGCGGATTACGCTTGGAAACAGGCACAAAAACAGGCTAATTACAATATAAATACGTATCATTTCGACAATAGGGTCAACCGAGCAAATGCATTACAACGCGAGGCTAATGAAGCGAAAAAGAGAGCACGAAACCTATAATACGATTTGCTGACGTCCAGGTATTTAAAAGACCGCAGTTCGAACTTAAGGTACCAGATCCTAGCACAACTCGAAAGCACCCCTAGGAAACCTGGTACCTTACTATTCTTCATCCCAACCTCTACAGAGCATCCATGCTCGACCCCCTTAGGGTAGTAAATACTCCATGCCGATCCGCTTCAGACCTTCTTTGATTTTCACCGTATAACCTAATTTATCTTTTTAGGCGAGAAGACTCTCACCTCAAGGAATGTGTAGGGCGATAGCCCAATGAGTAGGTGGGGGATGAATCGCCTTCGGACAAGGGATGGCTATTTGCCATCTCGATTGTCCGACTGTTCGAGAGCTACTTGTAGCAAATGGAAAATAGTTTGGGTGCGAGTCCCAAACCCTTTTTGCTCTTTGTAGGCATCCACCCTCTCTAAAAGAACTTTAGGAAATCGTAATACAACTGATTGTTTTTCCATGTTTTCACCCCTAAATGATATACAAATAACATCTTAATTGGTATAATATGTACATCATAACATAATGGATGAGGAGGTGAAACTCATGATCGTTCATAAAGCCTATAAGTTTCGTATCTATCCGACAGAAAAACAAGCGATTCTGATCAACAAAACCATTGGCTCCAGTCGATTTGTCTTTAATCATTTCCTATCTCTTTGGAATGATACTTATAAACAGACAGGAAAAAGTCTGTCTTTCATCAAATGTTCGAAACAACTCACACAACTGAAGAAAGAAATTGTGTGGCTGAAAGAGCCAGACAGTATTGCTTTGCAGTCTTCTCTGGAAAACCTCTCAGATGCGTTTGACCGCTTTTTCAACAAACAAAATGACGCTCCTCGTTTTAAGTCCAAAAAGAACAAAGTTCAATCCTACAAAACGAAACACACAAATGGGAACATCGCTATCGTCGAACATACGATCAAATTGCCTAAACTCGGATTTGTTAAATTTGCCAAAAGCAGAGAAATAGAAGGTAGGATTTTAAATGTAACAATCAGACGGAATCCAAGCCGAAAGTACTTTGTATCCATTCTTACAGAAACAAAAGTGAAAGAATTACCTAAGACAAATTCTTCTGTTGGAGTGGATGTAGGGTTAAGTGATTTTGCAATATTAAGTAATGGGCAAAAGTTTCATAATCCAAAATTCTTCCGCGCATTGGAGCAAAAACTGGCTAAAGCCCAGCAGATCATGAGTAGACGAACAAAAGGCGGTTCTAATTGGAACAAAGCAAGAATCAAAGTAGCTCGTATTCATGAAAAAATCACCAACGCAAGAAAAGACTATTTAGACAAAATCTCTACTTATATTGTCAAAAATCACGACATTGTAGGCATAGAAGATTTGCAAGTGTCAAATATGCTAAAAAACGAAAAGCTATCGAAAGCCATTAGCGAAGCATCGTGGTCGCAATTTCGAGAAATGCTTGAATATAAGGCGAAATGGTATGGAAAGCAAATCGTTGTCGTATCCAAGACGTTTGCGAGTTCTCAACTATGTTCTTCTTGTGGTCATCAGCATAAAGAAGTGAAACGTCTCGCCTTACGTCAATGGACTTGTCCTTCTTGCGGCACAGACCATGACCGGGATATCAATGCAGCTACAAATCTTAAAAAGGAAGCATTAAGGCTAATAAATTGAAATAGACTGTCGGAGGCGTAAGCCGCTTGGACGACCTAACCGCAGGAACTGCGGAGGAAAGCCTGCTCAATAACTGGTGGATACACTGGTGTTCGTAGGAAACAGAATCCCCCACTTCAAACTACTCGTAAGAGTGTTAAGTGGGGGAGGGTTCAATTCAGTCGAGATATGATAGGAAAGTTATAAACAAGGATATACTGAAAAAAATGAGGTGAACAGGAGGACAACTTTATGACAACGCCAATATTATCCGACACGCTTTTCCTGGGACGCTTTATTGCCGATGTAGATCAATTCCTCGCATATTGCAGCAACACGGAGGCAATCGCCGTTTGATCACGGTGTGGAACAATCACTAACACACGTCCGGTCTCCGCATTTAACACACTTGTCGCATAGAAATGCACTTTTCGTATCGCAAACTCATCGCCACAAAGGTGTTGAGCATCTTCTTCCATGAGCTGTTCAGGCGTATACGTATAAAACCAGCGCTCTAACGTGGTATAAGGAATACCGTATTCTCGTAACACCGACGCACAATTTCACGACGAAAGGAATCCGTGGAAGAACGAATCAAGCCAAGCCCATAGTCATGAGTAAAGGTAAATCAATTATAAAAAAGAGGACAAAGCGAAAACTCCTTATCGTAGTTTGTCTAGTCAACAATGACAATACGTGAGTTTTCGCTTTTTTCATAGTATTTAACATCAAATTATTCAGTTTTTTATAGTCAGCCCCAAGTTACGGTGATAAACCAAATATATGAGTAAGTTCTATATTTTACTTATACCTCTAAATTGTTCAATTGTCCTTTTTTCTCAAGACGAGGTGCAGCATATAAGAATAGGATTGGACTAATTATAAAAATCCCCAAATGTGTAAACATCCTAAGAACAATATCTTTAAAGAAAAATTTCATTACTAAGAAATAGACATATGTACTCCTCATTTTACCAATTCTTTCTCTTTTTGTTTTAAAACCAGAACTTACAGTATAAGTAACTCCACCTGAACTACGGATGTGGTAATCATCTGGTATATCCTTACCAATGTTTTTATATTTGGAAAGACCAGATGTTATAACACTCCAGGTACTTCCAAAAATTTTTCTATACAACTCAGTAGTTTGTATAAAGAAATTAGCATGTGGGTAACAGAATATTTGAATAATAATTAAAGTATATACCTTAAAAAAACTCACGATAAATAAAACTATACTCATTACATCTTTGTCACTATAGATTATAAACCTTCTCCCTGCGTCCCATAATTGAATACCGCAACTTACATAGATAAGGATAAGGAATGGAGTTAAATAATATTTTTTATTAAGATTTTTAATTGCATTCTTGTATCGCAATAAAATTTGCATTAGGGTGCTCCTTTTTTTGAAAAAATTATATTAGCCTACTTGCAGTAGAATTATTGGCTATGTTAAAATTTTGAATAAAAGTATCTTAACAGTAAATATCTTGGTAGTTGACACTCTTCTAATAACCGCTTTCGTTATAACCTCCACATCGATTGAACCACCTACCGTCTCCATCGAAATAGAAATTTTCACATGCTTTTATAAGCGTTTCCCACGGAACATGTAACATAGATCCCAACCCATATATCATGACTCCGACTTTATGCTTTTCCGAAAATCCAAATAACTTGTCCGCTGAATTGTATATTTTTCTTCCCCTAATATTTCCAAACGGAACCTGTCGTCAGTGGCTTTTCAACGAACGCTTTTGACAGGAGCATTACCCTTACAGTGGTGGGATCGGATGGTCTTATTTCTGTATCACTATTTTGATTATAACGGGAGAAATTCTTCTAAATCTGGGTCATCAACAGGAGTGATTGGTAACATATGACAGTATCGTATGTTATCCTCATAAATTCCATTAGCACGGTTAACCTCTATTAATTGCTTTATTTGGGTAAATCCTTGATAGACAAGGAGATCAATTAATTGTTCAAGAATATCATACAAAACGTTTTCTGAAACATCCGGAACTATTAATTCTTCGTTAAGATAGGCTTTGAATGGAGCTAGGATATAAGTATATTCCCATGATGATAAATCCTCTTGTAATTCATTGTAGTCAACAAATTTAGGTGGAATTATTTCAAATTCACACTGATATTCATCATAATATGCTCTACGTGTTCTGTCAGAAATATATCGAGTTCTATTGTCAAGAAGAAAATGTACACAATAACCATGGTTAAATGTATCATCACTCTCTATCTTTACATGTGAATCTTCATTAGAAAATTGCTCAAAGTTATTTTTCAGTTTGTGTTCCCTAGTATAATGCAGGGATTCATATATAAAATTTGACAATCCTAGAGCAATCCTGTTTTTTTCTTGGTAAACATATCTTTGG
The DNA here is from genome assembly GCF_000775615.1 of Pontibacillus litoralis JSM 072002. Classification (GTDB taxonomy): domain Bacteria; phylum Bacillota; class Bacilli; order Bacillales; family BH030062; genus Pontibacillus; species Pontibacillus litoralis. The sequence continues at coordinate 451,673 of NZ_AVPG01000001.1, read as the reverse complement.
TAATTAGTAGTATTTACATCAAAAGGGTCAATATAATTCTTTTCAATACTCTCGTAGGTTTCAGAAAGAAAGGCAATTTTCAACTGATCAAAAGAAGTGTATTCTGATTTATCTTTTATTCGTGGTCTAGTAAAAGGGTCATACAAATCTGAAATATCGAGTTCCAGCTCTTCTGTGTCATTTTCTGAGCTATCAATTATCGGTACCTCAGGAGATTCCACAGAAGGGTTCTCTTCTGGAAATTCAACTTCAACTTCAATTTCAATTTCCATTTCCACGGACATTTTCCTAATCTCATTTAATATTTCAAATGTATTATTTTGGGTATAACTAGATTTTTGCTTATTTAAGTACTCAAATATTGTATTCTCCATTTCATATTCAAGTTCACATTCAAATACTTTATTCATTACTAACATATCAACTAATCTTTCAAAATTTAAATCTGTCATGTTATCTAAAATAAAATCCCTAACGGTTGTTTTCATGTGAATACCTCCCTTGATTTCGACTTGGTACCAAGTCTACAATTTAAATATAATCTTTAGTTAGTACTATGTCAATATATTTTATGAAAATTCATCCAGAATTAACCGACTGCAAGAGCCTCACTGATTTCTTTTTCTATATCCGAAAAATAATCAACTAAAGACTTCACCAAAATTGTGGCATTTCCTTTCATGGATTACCTACCATCTTCAGCAGTATCACCTCTTGCATGACCGTCCATTAAGCTATGGCTTTGTAACTTTGATATAATTCTTCGATTGCTGGCACCGCTTGCTTAATTGATGGATCCCCTTTTATTGCGAGTGTTTCCATCATATTAAGATAAGTTATAGAGTGGTTAATAGCTTCTTTACTGGTTAATTCAAGGAAATATTTTATTGCTGAAGAAAAGTCTTTCATAAATACTAGTATTGGAATAGCAAGAGATCTAGCTGCTTGATTTGATGGTTTTAGCTGCAAAGCCGTTTTTATATATCCAAGGGCTTCTTCTGTCTTCTCAAGATCGAGGGGATCGGGCTCCCATGTCGCTTTTGCTAAATTAGTATAAGCACCTGATAAATAAGAGAAATTCGTATTTTCCGATAACTCTATAACTTTCAAAAATTTCTCGATAGTCTGTTCATATTTTTGCTGAGTTAATAGTGAGTCCCCTTTCATAAAGATATTTACTATTTCTTTCTCATCGTACTTTATACCCATTTTACCACACCTATCCTTTGTAGTGATTATATTCAAATTGTATCAAAGACATTTCTTTTGTTCTATAAAAGACTAGGTACTTTTTATAGCAAGGTAAAATTCCGAAATATGGATTTACAATGTTAAGTGGTTTATAGTGTTAAATATAAATTCCTTAATACGAAAAGATGTTGATTATTTATTATTTTGTCTTGCTAGATTAAATCCTATCGAGACAGAAGTTTTTTGCCTTAACGTTTTAAATAAGCATAATCTCCCCTCACCTTCTCCTTCATCCATTCAAACAAATCGCTATAGTTTTCTTCTTTTCGCATTTTCTCTGCTTGTTGCTTCATTTCTTTGTTCCGCTTAAAGTGTGTTCTTTTTAGTTCCCGAATTTCCTTGGCGTGCTTTTGAAGAGCGGAGGCCATCTGGACAGTATCTTGATAAATGAGGTTCATATCCCACTTTTCTTCCCTTGGTTTTTTAGCCACAATCAAGGCGCCTGATTCCACGCCAAGATGGACATCCCATTTGTAACGCAGAGAAAGATCGGCGAAATACAGTTGTTGGATGATACTAAACCACATTCCTTGATAAACGCCAGACAGTTGCACTTTCGGAGAATAACGGTGGTGGCCATTGCATCCCGCCAATGTTGTAATGCCTGCTAAATTTAATGATTTGACGAACATCGCCATGTTGGCGTCAAGATCAAGCGCATTGACTTTAATGCCGAATCGCCGCTGTGCGAATGAGCGCCACTTAAATTGATAGTCTTGCATTTGGACCGGAAACGGACGCCCTTTTTCATGCATGATACTTTTCATAGCGGCGATCGGTAATCGATTGACTAGCACTTCAAATGAATCATTACTTTTCCAGAGTGTCGGAATGTTTAACTTATCAAGAAGCATACGAACCTGTTTGATGTCGCTTTCTGTGTTTTCCTTTGTCAGCGTAATGATACTGCCTTTTTCCTTTAGAAATACTCCTCTTGTTTTCAATGCTTCCGCTACACGTTCCGTTGCATTCATCATTTCTAATTTCATCAAGTTCATTTCTCATCACTCTCCTGTTCCTTTGTTACTAACAGTATAAAAGAAGATCGGTTACGAAATCGTAACCGGTCCCTGCCTTAACGGAGAACGTAAAATTGTAGATCCGTTTTCCATTCATATCCTTCCTCAGTTGTGACAATAAATGAAGATTCAATCTCACAAGAACTCGCATGAGAAAGCTTTCTTCTTAATCTAGAAATATATGTTTTCACAGTACTTTCCCCCACTTGTCGGTCTAACCAAACGGCTTTTGCAATCGCTTGTTTTGAGCGTGACATGCCTCGATGATCCATCAAAAACCCAAGGATCTCTGCCTCTCTTCTCTCAAGTTGGATGGCATCACGATCTGCATGGAAATACTTTTCATCAGATGATAGATCCAATACGACGCAGGTTCCATCCATTGCTCTTTCTTTTATTTCCTCGTAGTCCTTTTTTGAAACAGTTTCCCGCTCCTCATTAGAAGACTTCAGCAATATCGGTTCATTTCCTCGTTGTTTCATTTTATCCGCATAAAGATGGATGAACCAGTCATGTTCATGATCTTGATTTAACTCTTGCGCTTTTTTTATATAGTCGTTTGCCTTAAATGGATAACCCATTCGTTTATAAGCGAATGCCATATTGCAAAGAAGCTTGAGCTTCTGAACACCCGACAGACCATTTTCAAGCGCCTCTTTTCCATAAAACAGAACTGCTTCCCATTGTCTTTTTTCATTAGCCATGATGAAAGATAAATGGTAAAAAGCATCTGGCTTATTCGGTGCATAAATAGTTGCACTTCTTAATATGTTATAGGCAGTTCGATAATTTCCCCGCCGCATCTTTTCATCTCTGCCCCACTGTAAATAAAGGTCGGCCAATGTGATCGCAAAACGCGGTTCTTGGCGGTCAATTTGAATAAACTGTTTGTAAAGTTCAATTCCTTCTTCTAGCCAGTCATTCCTTCCCTGACCTTCATCCAGTCCTTCTCGATCCATCCAATCGTCTTCTCGATCTAGAAGTTCTTCGATTGTAATTGGCTTCATCCGTTACTCATCCCCCTGTAATAGAATTTTTAACTGATTATAAAATTCAAGCAAGTATACGCTTATGTTGAAAGACTCGGTGAACTAACAATATTGATTTCATTATATAAGATGAAAACCAGCATTTGCCAAGTTATATTACGTAGTAAAAAATCCGAAAATTCAAAAAATAAATTGACGTTTCCCTCCGCACCTTTTAATATAAAACCATAAGCTAATAGCTATTAGCTCATTTTAAAAAATGATTAGGAGGGGTTTCATATGAAAGTGAACGTCGACACATCTCTTAATGATCTATTCAACATAGCCACAACGACTTTACAAGATGTCGATCAAGGGGAAGAGTTTATTGTAAAAGACCTTTTTAGAGGGGTTGAGTGGAAGCGCATCGCCAAAGGCAACCGCACGAAGCTAGGCTCTATGTTTTTTGCTTTTGCGAATGGTGAAGGCAATGAATTAATTCAACCTCTTGGAAAAACACCTCAAAACCAGCAGATCTACAAAAAACTGTAGCGGATCAGGTGGATCATAGAGGCTGGTTACTTCTTCACAGTGATATACTTTTTGCCTCAAGCCGCTTCATTTAAAATATCAGAGGAATTTAAGAGATAGTGTGAAGCCACCTCTTTTTTGTTTATCAGTTAAGAACCATAGTTTAGGTTAATACAAAAATAACCCACCAAAATACTGACCCATCTAAAATTTTAAATACGTTACCAAGTAAAATGGATTTAGGTAGCTCCTTCATAAGAAACCAGCAGATAGCGGTAACCCTCAGAGTGTGGAATAATCCACAAATAAAAAAGGAAGGGGCAAATGATCAATGCTAATAATCGTCACCTTTCCTTCTCAATAATTGAATAAATAAAGCCAAGTATATCTTCCCTATCAAAATCCTTCACACGTCATACAGGCGTGTTTTTTCTTCTTAAATGCCGAAAAAAAGAGAAGTGAATATCTCACTTCTCTTTACAATGCTTATTCGTTTGGAAACCAACCGACAGGTTCTACTGCAAGGTTAACATTGATTTGCTTGATTTCTTGGAAATCATCTAAGCCATAAGTTCCAAGGCTGCGGCCAATTCCGCTTTGTTTATATCCGCCCCAAGGAGCTTCTACATAAGTAGGGTGATAGGAGTTCACCCACGTGATCCCAGCGCGAACTTTTTTAATAACTCGCATCGCTTTGGCTCCGTCACCAGAGAACACACCGCCTGCAAGTCCATACACTGTGTCATTGGCTAATTGAATGGCCTCTGCTTCATCTTTAAATTTTTGGATCGTCACAACTGGTCCAAAAATCTCTTCTTGCACGATGCGCATGTCAGATGTCACATTCGTGAAGACCGTTGGCTCGATGAAGAAGCCTTGGTCTAATCCGTTTTCTGTTAAACGATGACCGCCACATGCGAGTGTCGCTCCTTCTTCTTTACCAATTTCGATGTATTTTAAAACGGGGGTCCTGATGGCATTTCGCGTTTTGTCGGCGAGACTCTAACAAGGATAGATGAGTATTAACTGTTTGTTCTTTCGTTATTCAACCATCTAAAGCATTCCTTAATTTTCCCTAATGAGACTATTTTTTTGATTATTCCGCATAAAAAATTGTTTTATTTATTATTTATTCTATTTACGCCATTGAATCATATGCTGCATTTGTTCCTGCGATACGTCCTGTCACAAGGGCAGAGGTGATATTATAGCCACCTGTGTATCCGTGAATGTCGAGTATTTCACCACTAAAATAAAGACGGTCCATTTTTTTTGACCCCATTGTATTAGGGATGATTTCTTTTACGGAGACTCCTCCACCGGTGACAAATGCTTTCTCAATAGACTGGGAGTCATGGACAGTGAAGGTAAACTGCTTGAAATCGTGAATAAGCTGCTGTATTTTTTCAAAAGCGGTGTTCGTAGCACGATCTTCTATTGCTATGTTGTTTTTATTTAACAATAAGTCTAAGTAGCGTTCTGGCACCCATCCTTTGAGTAAGTTCTTTACGGTTCGCTTCGGGTGTTGTTGCATGAGTTTTCTCGCTTCTTCCAGTAGTTTGTTTTCCTTATAATCTGGCATTGCATCTATTTGCATATGTACGGGGCGATGTCCTTTCATAAACTGTTTCACAGCGAATTGAGAGCATCGTAAAACAGCAGGTCCGCTTATACCGAAATGCGTAAATAGCATGTCCATCCGATGTGTAATTATTGGTTTACCTTTCGGGTTTAACACAGATAGGGCGACGTCTCGTAAAGCTAGTCCTTGTAACGATTTTTGTTGAATAAATGTTTCCTGGGAAATAAGCGGCACTTCAGTTGGATACAATTCAGTTATGGTATGGCCTGCTTTTTCTGCCCATACGTATCCATCACCAGCAGACCCCGTGTGAGGTACGCTCTTCCCGCCAACAGCTAACACTAATGCTTTGGTTTGAATGCGTTCTTTCGTTTTTAATTCAATTTCATGACATCTGTCCCCAAAATGTACGGTTTCAACAGGAGATTCTTTCTTTACTTCAATGTGAAGCTCATCCATACGTGATAACAGAGCGTTGACGACATCTTTAGATTGATTGCTCACCGGGAACATTCGTCCGTGGTCTTCTTCTTTTAGGTTCACACCAAGATTTTCAAAAAAGTCAATAATGTCATAGTTGTTAAACACGGAAAAGGCGCTATATAAAAAACGTCCATTTCCTGGAATATGTTTGATAATTTCTTCTTGCGGAAGGCGATTGGTCACATTACAACGTCCTCCACCGGAAATTGCTAGTTTCTTCCCTAGTTTTTTTCCTTTTTCGATTAACAGTGTTTTCGTAGCACCATTTTCAGCGGCGGCAATAGCGGCCATTAAGCCAGATGGGCCTCCGCCAATGACGGTTACATCATACATAGTTGTCCATTCCTTTCGTTCTTCAAACGGATTTTTATAAGATACTGAGCGTTCATCATCTATTCTATGATAAAATAGAGAGGTTGTAATCTACAAATAAATGCAGGTGAAAAAATGGCTGAATCAAAAATATTAAGGGGAACGATGCTATTAACGGCTGCTTCCTTTTTATCTAAGTTCTTAGGAATGATTTACGTTATTCCGTTTAATGCAATGGTGGGGGAAACAGGAGGGGCATTACTTTCGTATGCATATGTTCCTTACAGTATATTTATAAGTATATCAACGCTTGGTGTCCCATTAGCTGTGTCTAAATTTGTCTCTAAATACAATGCGTTAGGTGACTATGAAACAGGACGAAGGATGTTTCGTTCTGGTATGAAGTTGATGGGAGTAACGGGATTTATCGCCTTTTTAATTATGTTCTTTAGTGCTGATTTAATTGCACCTTTAGTAAAAGGAGATATAGAAGGTGGAAACTCGATAGAAGATATTGCGATGGTCATTCGTATGATCAGTTTCGCCTTGTTGATTATACCAGCAATGAGTATTGTTCGTGGTTTTTTTCAAGGATATCAATCGATGGGGCCGACAGCTATTTCCCAAGTGGTTGAACAACTTGTAAGAATTGGTTTTTTACTCACTTTCACGTATATGATTATGAAGTTTTATGGGAACATGCCTTTAGCGGTAGGATTTGCTTCTTTCGCTGCTTTTATTGGTGCGTTAGCCAGTTTTATTATTCTGCTTATTTATTGGAAGAAGAGAAAGCCGCATTTGGATTTGCAATTGCAGCAGCAAAAAGTGCATTCAAGCCTTGCAACAGAGGATATTTTTAAAGAGTTGTTTGCTTATGCAGGACCATTCGTATTAGTAGGAGTTGCAACACCTCTTTATCAATTAATAGATATGTTAACGTTTAATCGGACGATGGAAAAAATCGGCTTAGGAGAAGTTAGCGAAATCGCTTATGCGGCTATTCATATGTTCGGCCATAAATTAGTCATTATTCCAGTGACGTTAGCAACTGGTCTTTCATTAGCGATGCTACCTGCTATTACGAAATCGTTTATAGCGAATCAACGTCAGCAAATGTTTGATCAAATAAATCAATCGTTGCAAATTGTTATGTTGCTCATTTTACCTGCTGCGGCAGGGATTATGACCTTGTCCTATGAATCTTATTCTGCTCTATATGATTTTGAGTACATTGAAACGACTGGAAAGCTTCTTGCATGGTATGCACCTGTTGCACTACTTTTTGCACTATTCACAGTATCTGCTTCTATTTTACAAGGCATTAACAAGCAGAAGTTTGCACTCGTTAGTTTGGGAGCGGGATTGTTTCTAAAGGCATCATTAAACGTTCCATTAATGATGGTATTTGGGCCTAAGGGATCGATATTCGGTACAGCATTAGCGGTAGGAACAGCAGTTGTGCTGAATTTGGTTAAAATTAAACGCTCGATTTCATTTCCAATGAAACAATTGGTGAAGCGTAGCATTTTAATAGGAATTTTTACTGCCATGATGATTGGGGTAGTAGTGCTTACTAGATGGTTGTTATCTGTTATTGGGTTAGAATATACAGATAGCAGAGCAGCTTCTATAGTTGTGTTAACAATCTGTTCTAGTGTTGGGGCTCTATTCTATTTATGGTTAGCGTATCAATCAACATTACTAGAGCGAGTAGTCGGAAATCGCATACCAGGACTTGATCGACTAATGAAACGGAAACAGAGGTAGGAGGTTCGCCTTTTGAGAATTGATAAATTGTTAGCTAATATGGGCTATGGCACGAGAAAAGATGTAAAGAAATTATTAAAATCAGGTGTTGTGCGCATAGATGATGTGATGATTAAAGACGCAAAAACACAAGTATCCCCTGAGAATCAAGAAGTGACGGTATCAGGTGAGGCGGTGGAATATAGAGAGTTTATTTATTTGATGATGAATAAGCCTCAAGGGTTAATTTCTGCAACAGAAGATGCTTATGACACAACAGTGGTTGATGTTCTTGAGCCTGAGGACCAAGTGTTTGCGCCTTTTCCTGTCGGTCGACTTGATAAGGATACAGAAGGATTGTTAATCATAACGAATGATGGGAAGCTGGCTCACCAACTTCTATCACCGAAAAAAGAAGTAGGAAAACGCTATTATGCTGTAATTGATGGTGCAGTAACGGAAGATGATGTTGCTGCTTTTGCGACAGGAGTTACGCTAGAAGATGGCTATGAAACGAAACCAGCGCAATTAGAAATTTTATCTTCTGGAGATACGTCAGAAATTGAGTTAGTCATTACAGAAGGAAAGTTCCACCAAGTAAAACGAATGTTTGAGAGTGTAGGTAAGCGAGTTACGTTCTTAAAGCGTATGAGCATGGCTGGACTGCCGCTAGATGAAGACTTAGAGCCTGGGGAATACCGGGAATTAAATGATGAGGAAATACAATGGCTTTATGAACAGGCAATGCAATCTAAATAATCATGAATGCAAGCTCATCCGTATGTGTGATGGGCTTGCATTTTACACAAAAGAATCCTGGCGAAACCAGGATTCTTTTAAAGTAATGTATATTTCTTTATAGTCTAATTTAATCTAAGATATCTTTACTTTACGATCCGTAATCTCCCACTTCCCACGATAAGGACTTACGACAAGCCCATTATACTGTAAAACATGTAAATCCCTTTGAACAGTTCTATCGGTAATACCAAAAGCCTCCGCTAAGTCTGTCGTTGTGACGGTCCCATTCTCTCTAATATAGAGGTAAACATCCTTTACACGACTAAGCATACGAGCTGTTGAACGATTCAAAAAAAACCACTCCTTAAAGGTTTGTTAGAGATGTGGTGCTTTAAGATTTCTGGAAGTCAACTTAATATTACTATATTTCATTGTATAATAGCTAGTAAGTACAGTAAAATTTACATAGAATTCACGATGTAAATGAATTGTTAGAACGATGTAAAGAAGGAGGTAACTATGATCTTTTTTCGAAAGCTGTTTCTTAAGATGATCAAGATTAATAATACCGTATTAATCATTAGTAGCATGCTTTTACTGTCGGTATCATCTATGCTAGTTGTATTATTAGAACCAGAAACGTTCCCGAATTATTTCGATGGATTATGGTGGGCGTTAACAACAGTTACAACGGTTGGCTATGGTGACTATGCCCCTGTTACGGTAGAAGGGCGTATGGTTGGTATTGTGTTGTATATTTTTGGGATTGGGTTAATTGGTGTTTTGATAGGTAAAATTGTAGAAGCCCTATCTGTATTTCGAAAAAAGAGAAGGGAAGGAGATATAGTGTATAAAGATAAGCACCACTATATTATCATTGGTTGGTCGCAAAAGGCGTCTTATGCAGTAAAAGAAATGCTGGAAACAATGGAGGAAGTAGAAATTATTGTCATCGATGATTTAGAAATTGCTCCTATATTAGAAGAGAATATTCATTATATTAGAGGAAATGCATCTTCTATGGAAACTTTACAAAAAGCAAATGTACAGGAAGCTAAAGCAGTATTAATATTTGCCGATGATTCCATGCGAGATTCCCAATTAATAGATGGAAAAACACTACTTATTGCGTCAACAGTGGAATCAATGGCTCCGAACGTGCACACAGTTGTAGAAGTAATGGAAGAGAATCATATTAAGAATTTTGAGCACGCAAACGTCGATGAATTTATTTTTTCTCATGAAACAATTTCTTCTTTGGCCGTCCGCTCAGCCTTTACGAAAGGGATTTCTGGCGTTTACGGTCAGTTAATGCGTCGTTCACATGGAGATGATTTATTTCATATTCCTTTAAACAATGAATGGAAAACGTATCGTGATGCTTTTGATAGCTTGTTACAACAAGGAGCTACTCTCATTGCTGATCGTCAAAATTTAAGCATTAATCGTATGTTAGATGATCCGTTGCCATCTGAGGCGGAATTGTATGTGATTTGTGATAAAAAAACATATAGACATATAACGGAGGGAAACTAATATGAAACCGATGTTTACACGTGAATCCTTTACATCATATGAAGCATATATGTTAAAGCATCTTTCGTCTTTATTAGAAATTCCAAGTATGTATGACGAAGCAACAATAAGTGAGGAAAACCCTTTCGGTAAAGGGATTGGTGATGCATTGTCACACATGCTTCAATTAGGGGAAGTAGAGGGATTTGAGACGAAAAATGTAAATGGATATGCTGGTCATATAGAGTGGGGAGAAGGAGAAGAATTGCTTGGTATACTCGGACATGTCGATGTCGTTCCCCCAGGAGAAGGGTGGACAAATGACCCATTCCGTGCAATTATTCAAGATGGGAAAATGTATGCTCGCGGGGCTCAAGATGACAAAGGTCCGATAATGGCAGCCTTTATGGCGATGAAATGGTTACGCGATCTAGGTGTGAAACCGAATAAAAGAGTACGTTTTATATTCGGTACAGATGAAGAACGAAATTGGGATTGCATGAAGCACTATTTTGATAAGGAAGAAATGCCGTCATTTGGATTTACACCTGATGCGACGTTTCCTGTTATTCATGCTGAAAAAGGTTTAATTGATTTACAAATTTCTAAACCGTTGTCTAATGAAAACGGAGAAGCGGTATTAAAGCATTTCAGTGGTGGAGAGCGACTTAATATGGTAGCTCAAACTGCTTCTGCAACAGTGATGTGGGATGATGTGAATGTTCCATTGCTTATAGAAGAATATAATTATAATGAACCTTGTCCTATTTCTGTTTGTAAAGAGAAAGATGCCTGGACGATTACTGTAACAGGAAAGACAGCACATGCGATGGAACCAGATAATGGGGAGAATGCCATTCTTTCGTTGTTGAGTATATTGCGAAATATTCCATTTGCAGAACCTGTAAGGGAAACGCTTTATTGGTTGCATGAGTCGTTGGCAGATTCACGAGGAAACGGACTCGATGTGGCGTGTAAGGATGATCTGTCTGGTCCATTAACGTTGAATGTAGGAACAACAAGTATGGAAAATGACCTTCTTACGATTGGTTTAAACATAAGATACCCTGTGACGGCAGCTTTTCATGAATGGTATGGGGTTTTCGACCAACACGTAAAAGCGAATGGTTTTACTTCTCACGTACTAGAGCATTTAGAGCCAATTTATTTAGCAAAGGAAGACCCTTTAGTTCAAAAACTGCTACACGTTTATCACAAGCACACAGGTGATGAGACGGGGCCATTGGCAATTGGCGGGGCAACATACGCCCGGGCATTGAAAAAAGGTGTAGCATATGGAGCGTTGTTTACGCATAGTACCCATACAGCCCATCAAGCAGATGAGCATATGGATTTAGAAGATTTATTTCAAGCAGTCATCATTTATGCAGAGTTATTATATGACCTTATTACAGATTAGATTGTTAGAGAGGATTACATGGACATGCAAGTTGTAAAGCCACAGAAAACGTATCGTTCTTTTCAGCTGTTTTATTTTCTTACTTTTTTTGGTTTTGGTTCTTTATTCCCATTGCTATCGGTTTACTTAGAAACAGAACAAGGCCTTACCCACACGCAAATTGGTTTAGTGGTAGCGATGATTCCGGTAACGACTATCTTTATTCAGCCACTTTGGGGAATGATGAGTGATTATACGAGACAGCCGAGAAGGTTGTTAGTGATTGCTTGTACGTTAGCGGGATTAATGGCGTACACCTATACATGGTTAGAAGGCTTTTCTTTGTTATTAATTGGTGTGATTTGTATAGCGTTATTCCAATCGGCTATCGTACCATTATCTGATAGCTTGTCCCTTCATTTCGTCCTTACGTATAAGAAGGAGTATGGAAATATTCGTTTATGGGGAGCAATTGGTTTTGCGGTAGCGGTGTTTATTGTAGGTAAAGTTACCGATTTGACAAATGATTTGACGTGGATTTTCTACTCATTTGCTTTTGGTCTTACTGCATCTGTTTTATCATTACGTATGTTTCCGAAACAAGGCCAACACGTACAAGTAGATTTTCGTTCAGGCATACAAACGCTGATGAAAGAAAAGACATTCATGCTATTTTTATGCTCCAATTTTTTAATTTTTGGTCCAGTATTAGCGAATAATTATTATTTTGGCACATTTATTCTAAGTGTTGGTGGAACATTATCTGGTGTCGGCATAGCTTTTTTAATTGCGGCTGGAAGTGAAGCCCCATTTATGAACATCGCTCAAAAAGTAATTGATCGCTTTGATGTAACAACGGTTATGTTATTTTGTGCAACGGTGTCTTCGTTAAGGTGGCTGTTCTACTTCTTTGAACCTTCTGTCATGCTCGTGTACGGAACAACGGTTGTACAAGGGATTTCAGTAGGATTATACATTCCAGCAGCTTTATTGTTTGTACGAAAAACGGCTCCGAAAGCTGTACAAGCTACTGCAATTGGTATTTATTCAGCGGTAGGGAATGGAATGGGGAACGCTTTTTTTACCTTTATTGGTGGTGTAATGTTAGATGTATGGAGCGTCAATGGTATGTATGGATTCTTTGCTGGCATGACATTTGTTGGTATGATATTGCTCGTTGTAATCAAAACAAGAGGAGCAACTCGTTCCTTAATTACATAACGATGTCGGAGGGAAATGACTATGTCCAATCCTCATTACTTTATTGGAATTTCCGTAACAGATTCTATTGCAGAGCACTTGGGGCAATGGCAACAGCAATTGCATAAGCACGTGGATTATAAAGTATGGACCAATCATCAGGATTTTCATATTACTTTAACATTTCTAGGAGAAGTATCCGAAAATAATATTAAGAAGCTAAGAGATGTATTAAAGAAGTGTGATTCGTTTCCGCCATTCTCTATTTCGGTTGAGGGGTTGTATACATTTGGTAACCCGCAACAACCGAGAGTACTATGGGCTGGTGTGGAAAAACACTCTACTTTATTGCAATTACAGCAGTGTGTCCAGGCGAAGTGTGCACAATTAGCTTTTCAAATAGAGAAACGTAATTACACCCCGCACATTACACTTGCGAAGAAATGGAAAGGGACAGATAAACTTACCATTTCTTTGGCAGATGCGCTGAACTCATGCCATGCGGGAGAATTAATTATCACGGGATTTTCGATTTACAGAATACATCCAGATCGTGCATCTAAATATGAAGTGGTGGATACGATATCTTTGCAACTATAGGGGGATTAAATGGCGCAACTAATTAAAATCCAAGATTATACTACGAGGTACGCAATGGATCCGTATCGGTATCCTAGTCGCTTTATGAAATTGAAACAACAAAATTGGCTCAAGATGAAGCACGCATGGGACTTCTATCAGAGAGGGGGAATGGCACAGGAAGACGCTCCTCCATTACTATTTACTGAAGGTGTAATACCGGCAACAGAAACTGAATTAAAACAACATTTTTTAGATGGGTTGCTTCCTTTTCAGTTGAAATGGGCCTCTCGAACGTTAACAGATAAATCGTTTTTAGATCATTATTATTATACGCAGCATGCACTATTAAAGTATTTTCTACAACGGTTTCCTGATACGTATCTATTCATGTTTGAACCTATTTTCCAAATTAAGAAAGCCCCAATTGAAACGAATCATCTACTCATTCATCCACAAGCAGTTTATTGTATCGAATATATGGATTTTCAAGAAGATGTGACACTTATTCCAGAGAATGATCGTACATGGTATCAAGAAGTTGGGAATGAACAAACACGGATGTTAAGTCCACAATTATCGTTGAAGCGATCGAGTCGTATTGTGAAAAGTATATTACGAGCACATCAAATAGATATACCTGTTCTGCAAATCGTGCTTGCACCGAACCATAGGATTCATTTCCATCATGAATCGTATGAAACTCAATTTATTGGAGAGGTAGAGTACGAGCAATGGTTTACTAAAATGAGAAACTATCAATCTCCATTAAAATCTATTCAACTTAAAACAATCGCAACTCTATTAAAGCATACACAAACGACTTCCGTAAGAAGACCGGAATGGGAAGTGGATGACAACAATCCGTTAATTGATGAAGGAATAGAAGAGAAATGAGTTGATGAGCAAAGAGGTGATGTATTTCTAATGTATGTTATTATTATTAATCCAACTGCAGGAGCTGGAAGAGGCAAAAAAGTATATGAGAAATTACAAAAGCATATATCTTCTCGTACTTCTGATTGTCGCTCTTTTTTTACGAAATATGAAGGTCACGCAGAAGAGCTTGCCCCTCAAATTGTCAGCATGCATAAAGATAAAGTAGAGGCTGTGTTGGTTATAGGTGGAGATGGGACGATGCATGAGGTGCTCAATGGTTTGAAGCAACATCCACACATTCCAATCGGGTTTATTCCGGCTGGGTCAGGTAATGATTTTGTTCGGGGAATACAGTCAAAAGCTAGAGGAAGTACGCTATTTAAGAAATTGTTATCAGCTCGAAAGCCTCAAGCTTATTGGGCCGGTGTCTATAGAATGGACAAACGAAAAAAGCATCACAGTCGTTTATTTGTAAATAGTATTGGATTTGGTTTTGATGCAGAAGTGGTGAAGCGGGCAAACGTAGCAGCTTATAAGAAACTATTCAATAGCCTACATATCGGTTCGTTTGCATATATAGTTGCTGTCGTTGAAATGCTTTTTCGTTATGAATTGAAAACCCTTGATGTTGAAGTGGATGGTGAAGTACAAACGTTTGAAAATGTATGGATGGCAGCGGTTGGCGTACATGGTTATTACGGTGGTGGGATGAAGATTATGCCTGACGCGAAAATGAATCGTAATCATTTCTCTATGATTATTATTCATGACGTATCTAAGTGGAAAATATTAGCCTTATTCGGTACAGTTTTCTTCGGTGTCCATAAGTATTTTCAAGGAGTCACCATGAAAGAAGGGTCTTGCATAAATATTAAGAGCTATACTCCTATTTCTTATCAAGTGGATGGTCAACCAAGTAGTTGTGAACAGTGTATGATACATAAAGAATCGCAACCAAGAAAAGTGCTCCAAATAAAAAAATAGTCACCTATGCTTGAATTTATATTGTTAAATACGTTAATCTATTGTCATGTCTTTTTGAAATGGACGAAGCCAGTCTGTTGCTACAGTAAAATTTTTTAATGTCTTTTAAGTGAAAATGAGGTATAATAAACGGTACTTTCATTATTTTTTAGACTAAACCTACACAGATTTGAGGAATTGAAGGTGAATTGGTTGGAACAAATACTCGGTGAAGAATGGATAATTACACCAGCAGGCGGATCAACAGGAGAAGCATATTATGCCCAGCTTGATAGTAAACGCCTTTTCTTAAAACGTAATTCCTCTCCTTTTCTAGCAGTATTGTCAGCGGAAGGAATTGTTCCAAAGCTTATTTGGACGAAGCGAATGGAAAATGGTGATGTCATTACTGCCCAGCAATGGTTAGAAGGTAGAGAGTTATCCCCTGAGGAAATGAAGCATACTCGAGTTGCCCAACTATTAAGTAAGATTCACCATTCGTCGGAATTATTAGATTTGCTAATGAGATTAGGGAAAAGGCCGTTAAACCCTGAAAATATAGTACAGGATTTAAAGAATCAAGAACAACATGCAAGCTTTATCAACACTCAAATAGAAATACACCAAGCATTACGATATCTAGAAGAGCAGTTACCTTTCGTGCAAAATCAACAAAAGGTTGTGTGTCATTGTGATATGAACCACAATAATTGGCTGCTAACTCGTTCGGATCAGTTGTATTTAATTGATTGGGATAATGCGATGGTAGCAGATCCTGCAATGGATTTAGGCATGATTCTGCATTGGTATATCCCTAAAGGTGAATGGAACGATTGGTTGGACACATATGGAATTGAATTAAACGATGATCTATTAGCACGAATGTATTGGTACATTATTGCTCAAACAATTGCTTTTATTCAATGGCATAAGCATCGTAAAGAAGAAAGCCAAGCCGCCCGTTGGCTAAATGATTTGAAGCGGCTTATGATTGATTTAGGTATTATAAATATTTAAGATCCTCGATGGAAGAAGCCCAGCCGTTTAATTGTTGCTGATTAGCTACAATATGTTCATTTAAATTGGAAGAGGTTTCAGCTTGTAAACTGTATTGATAAATAGCAGGAAGAATTTGTTGAACTTGTTCATCCTCTACTTTGTTATTGGCGATTAAAAAACGGACAAGCCGTTGAATTTGCTGACATTCTGCTACCGTACCGCAACAGTCTTCAGCATGTTCACTCAACAAGTCTTTTAATAACGTTAATTGATCTTTTGCAGTTAGCACGTATAGAAGCCTCCTTTCCACCTTAATTTTTTCCTATTCGACTGAGAATATGTATGCATTGCTAGGTACGATAAATAGATAAAGTAAAACGATTAAACGTGGGCAAATTAGACGCTCACGTTTTTTTGTAGTGAAGGTATAAGTGCTGTATGTCTTTTCATATGAACCTTTAGTTTTTGTTACATTCGTGATAAGGTATCATTTGATAAGTAAAAGGAGGAACAAGCATGCGAGTTAGACATAAACCATGGGCGGATGAGTACTTACAAGAGAATGCCCATATTGCATTAGAAAACTCATACTCCTATAGAGGAAAATGGAAAGAAGTTTATTCCAATCAACACCCTATACATGTAGAAATAGGTTCTGGAAAAGGTCAGTTTATTGCAGGAATGTCCACTCAACATCCTAGTGTGAATTTTATCGGGATTGAACGGGAAAAAAGTATTATCGTTGACGCAGTGAAAAAAGTGAAAGAGGCAGAAGTTCCTAATGCACGACTACTTCTCGTCGATGCGAAAGATTTACGTGATCTGTTTGCAGATAATGAAGTGGAGCAAATTTATTTGAACTTCTCCGATCCATGGCCTAAAAATCGTCATGAAAAAAGAAGACTCACCTATCCAGCGATGTTAGAACAATACAAAGCTGTTTTAAAACCGAATGGGCGTCTCGTTATGAAAACGGACAACAGAGGATTGTTTGAATATTCGTTAGTAAGCTTCTCTCAATTTGGATGTACGTTAGAAGATGTGTCTGTTCATTTGCATAATGACGATGATCCATTGAATGTGATGACAGAATATGAAGAGAAATTTTCATCTCGTGGCTATCCAATATACCGTTGTGTGGTCCAATTTCCATTCTAAAAGCAACATAACGTTAGTGAATCTTCTGAATCTTATGATAAAATAAAGTGGTAAGAGAAAGGAGAGAGTGGAATGGAAACGTTGCATATTGGCCGTGCTCGTTTAACGTGGCTTCCTGGTGGGGTAACTCACTTAGACGGAGGAGCGATGTTTGGAGTTGTGCCTAAGCCGTTATGGAGTAAAAAGTATCCGGTGAATGAGCGCAATCAAATCGAACTTCGCACAGATCCGATTTTGATTGAAATCGATGATAAGAAGCTGTTAATTGATAGTGGGATTGGCAATGATAAATTAACGGACAAACAAATACGTAATTTTGGTGTGTCAGAGCAATCACATGTCGTTTTATCCTTAAACAAATTAGGATATAGTACAGAAGATATCGATTATGTATTAATGACACATCTTCATTTCGATCACGCTTGTGGATTAACGAAATGGCAAGGTGGAGAATTACAGCCAGCGTTTGAGAAGGCAATCATTTATACGAGTAAAACGGAGTGGAACGAGATGAGGAAACCTAACGTTCGTTCTGCAAATACGTATTGGGAGTCTAATTGGAAGCCAATTGAGCAACTCGTTCATCCCTTTTCCGAACGAATGGAGATATTGCCTGGGCTTCAAATGGTACATACAGGTGGACACAGTGATGGCCATAGTATTATTTGTTTTGAAGATGGGGAAGATTGTTTTATCCATATGGCTGATATTATGCCTACAAATGCCCATCAAAATCCGTTGTGGGTATTAGCTTATGACGATTTTCCGGTAACATCAGTCTATGCCAAACAAAAATGGTTGGATTATGGTTATAAGAAAAAAGCGTGGGTTACATTTTATCATGACGCCTATTATCGTGCATTGCGATACGATCGAAATGGGAAAATTGTCGATCAAATGAAACGAGTAGAATAAAGCATGAACCAAATTCATAATTGATTCGCATATAAAAACCCGCACATTGTGCGGATTTTTTATATGCAAGTATTCTATGCGACAAGGCTAACGTCAAGTACAGTTCCGGTAAAAGCATCCACAAGGAATTCATATTGTTTAGTTTGTCCATCAATCGAACGAGATACACCACCGCGGTATACAGTATATGGGATTTCATCTTTCTCAAGTGATTCAGATTTCATATGAATCCAAGAACCACTAATAGGACCTTGTTGTTTAAATACTTGCTTAGCTATTTTTAAAGCCTTTTCAGGAGATAGCGGTTGATATTCGTTCACTTGTTTGGCTACAGCATATCCGATGATAGCACCTGCACCTGCAGCAACCAATGTTTTTTTCCAATCCATTTCTCAACACCTCACAATATTATTATACTTATCTTTAGTATATATGAAATATGAGAAAATAGAAAATATTAACGTAGAGAAGTCGATTTTTCGCTAATGTTTGATAGAATAATGATAAGGTTATTAAAAATGGGAGTGAAGGAATTGAATAAGGAAACTATGCAACTTTTCAAAACGTTAACAGAATTACAAGGTGCGCCAGGAAATGAGCATCACGTTCGTTCTTTTATGAAGGAGCAATTAGAGCCATATTCAGATGAAATCATTCAAGATGGTCTAGGTAGTTTATTTGGTGTGAAGAAAGGAAATGGACCGAAAGTAATGGTTGCTGGACATATGGATGAAGTTGGCTTTATGGTAACTCAAATAACGAAAAATGGTATGATTCGCTTTCAAACATTAGGTGGCTGGTGGAGTCAAGTGTTACTAGCTCAACGAGTGCAAATCATGACGGAAAACGGTCCTGTGACAGGGGTAATAGGGTCTATACCTCCTCATAACTTAACTCTTGAACAACGAAAGAAGCCGATGGAAATAAAAAATATGATGATTGATATTGGTGCTGATGACCAAGAAGATGCTAAGAAGATTGGCATAAAGCCTGGTCAACAAATTGTACCAGTATGCCCATTTACTCCGATGGCAAATAGGAAGAAAATTTTGGCGAAAGCATGGGACAACCGATATGGATGCGGGTTAGCCGTTGAATTGATGCAGGCAGTGCATGGACAAACACTACCAAATGAGTTATACTCGGGAGCCACTGTACAAGAGGAAGTTGGTTTACGTGGAGCGAAAACAGCAGCTAACATGATTCAACCAGATATTTTTTATGCATTAGATGCTTCTCCAGCAAATGATATGTCTGGTGACGATAAGGAATTTGGTCAATTAGGAAAAGGAGCATTACTCCGAATTTTAGATCGTACGATGGTAACCAATCGCGGCATTCGTGAGTTCTTATTAGACACGGCGGAATCTAATAACATTCCATATCAATATTTCGTCTCTCAAGGTGGGACAGATGCAGGAAGTGTCCACGTTTCGAATAATGGCGTACCATCAGCTGTTATAGGTATTTGTTCACGTTACATACATACGTCATCATCTATTATTCATATTGATGATTATGCTGCAGCGAAAGAACTTATTATTAAGCTCGTTCAAGCGACAGACCAAAACGTTATAGAACAAATTCGTAAAAACGGATAACGTATACCATCATCCATTCATATGCTAACAAACGATATTAGTGGATTAAAACAAGCGTATAGTTTTAGAAAGGGTGAGATGATGAAAATTGTGGTAGGCTCCACAAACTTACCTAAAGTAAATGCAGTTAAGAATAACTTCCCTGACGTCGAGGTCTTTGGAGTAGAAGTAAGCTCAAAAGTATCTGCACAACCATTTTCAGATGAAGAGACATTAGAAGGGGCCATTAATCGTGCTAGAGAGTGTGCCAAACATACGAAGGGTTGCATAGGTATAGGGCTTGAAGGTGGCGTAACGGAAATGGGGGAGGATTTATATTTATGTAATTGGGGCGTGCTAGTTGACCATAATGAGAACACGTACACAGCTAGTGGAGCGCGCATTTTATTACCTGATGAAGTAGCAGAGCAATTGCACAAAGGCCAAGAATTAGGAGATGTGATGGACGCTTATGCCAAGCGTACAGGTGTTCGTTCTAAAGAAGGAGCAATAGGAATCTTCACTAATGAATTGGTTAATCGTACTGCGATGTTTGAACATGTCGTACAATTGTTGAAAGGACAATATGAATACGATCAAGTACAAAAGGGCGAACAGTAATCGCCCTTTTTACTTAGTGTTTTTTATGTTATTCGTACATATAGGCAAGAATTTCAATGGCTTGGTCAATCGTTTCAACTGTAACGGTTGCTTTGTTCGATAGTTCTTTAAGGGGATGATGCAGCGATTGTGGACGAATTAAAATGGTTGGCTTATTTTTGCTAATAGCGGCACCTGCATCCATAGCTGTATTCCATTGTTTATACTGCTCGCCGAAGAAAGCAATCACGATATCAGCTTTATTCATCCAAACTTCCGTACGTAAATTATTAATGCTTGAAGCGGTATCATCTCGGTAAATTGGATTTGGTTGCTCACCTAGTATAACTTCACCGATAGCATCAGAACGGTCGTGGTTTGTTTGTGGCGAGACAAATGTTAAAGGAAGCGCTCTATGCTCTGCCTTTTCTATTACTTCACTACGCCAATCATTATGAATTTCTCCTGCTAAATATACCATTAACTCCATCATTTCATTCCTCCATAGCACATTTTATATAGATACCATTATCTTAACACACGAAGCTAGATTAGCATAAATAGGGAATTGTCATATGAACTTTGACTAGTAGGGATTTTGTAGTATGATATGAATGAAAAAACATAAAACTATACAAAGAGACAGGTTAACAAGGAGAGAGTGATAGTGAAAAAAGCACAACCGAAATGGATAATTGCTAGTATTTGTGTGCTAGCTGTGTTCGTTGTAGGTATATTGGCTTCATTGGGCGTATTCACATCAGAAGAAGGAGCAATTCAAAAAGCGAAGGAGGCTTCTGAACAAGCATTCCATAATGAACCGGCAGAAGCCAATAAACAACTCGAGAATGTTTCCTTATTTTTACCTAGTTCTATGACTATTGAATCACAAGAAGCTAACAATTTAATTTTGCAAGATGGAAATCAACAGTATTTGTTATTCTACAACCCTTTAGAAAAGCCTACAAGTGATGTATATTTCCAAACGGCTAAAGAAGCGGAGAATTTATTAACTATAACAGAATTTGAAAACGATGATCGTTATGGGTACATGAGTATAGTGAAAATTGGGGATAAACGTTATGAATTACAAGTAGGTATTGGTGGAGCGAAAATGACGACAGAATCATCAAAGCAGTCGTTAGCAAGTAATGCTCAAGATATGATGAATATCGTATCTTCGGTTACGCATCCTGAAGAAGAATAAGGATAATGACGCTCGGTTTAAAGCAAACTGTGCGTCATTATCCTTGTTTTGTGTGGTGATATTTCACTTTTTTGGTTTGTTTTTCGCTTGCAAATACGTTAGCATAAAAGAAATTTATAAAGGTCACACACAAAGGAGAGGGTATGGTGCAAAAAGTGAAAGCGTTTTTAACAAGGAAGGGCGTTACATTATCGTGGAGGTCTTATTTTATAACGGCTTTAAGTTATATGGCGCTTGGGCTATTTTCCTCGTTAATTATCGGATTGATTATCAAAACGGTTGGGGAAGAATTACAGTGGGAGCCCCTCATAGAGATGGGGAGTTTTGCGATGCAACCGGAGATTTGGGGTGGTGCTATTGGTGTTGCAATAGCATATGGGTTAAACGCGCCACCGTTAGTTGTCTTCGCTGCCTTGTTTAGTGGTGCTTTCAGTGCATCTGTAGGAGGAGGACCTGCTGGGAGTTACATAGCGGCTTTATGTTCCATTGAAATTGGGAAGCTTGTAAGCAAAGAAACGAAATTAGATATATTAATTACTCCTTTTGTCACGATTGTTGTCGGTTTTGTGATAGGTTTCACAATCAGTCCATCTGTGCATGCTTTTATGACTGGCTTTGGAGATGTCGTCATTTGGGCTACAGAACGTCAGCCATTCGTAATGGGAATCCTTGTAGCGGTATTAATGGGATGGGCGTTAACGGCTCCTATATCAAGTGTGGCGATTGCGATTATGATTGATTTAGAAGGTGTTGCTGCAGGAGCGGCTACAGTCGGATGTGCAGCACAAATGATAGGTTTTGGAGTGATGAGTTATCGGGAAAATGGCATTGGTGGCTTATTCGCTCAAGGGATTGGTACTTCGATGCTACAAGTTGCGAACATAGTGAAGAAACCAATTTTAATTATTCCACCAACCATAGCAGGGGCATTACTTGCTCCAATAGCGACGATGGGATGGTTGGGTACTGAGATGGTAAATAATGATTCAGGAGCGGGAATGGGAACGAGTGGCTTTGTCGGACAAATCATGACGATTCAAACGATGGGATTTACGCAAGAGGTACTTATTTCGATTTTACTATTGCACATCATTGGTCCAGCACTCATTACTTTGATATTATCAGAATGGTTCCGTAAAAAAGGTTGGATTCAACTAGGTGATCTAAAAATTGATTATTAGAAGGAGAGATTCGGAATGAAAACATTACAGTCAATGGAACAATATGAGCAATGGATGCAAAAAGGGAAAGTGGTCTTTCTATTCTCAGCAGATTGGTGCCCAGATTGTCGAGTAATTGAACCGTTTTTACCAGAGGTGGAAGAGAAGTTTGATCATTATCAATTTGTTTATGTTGATCGAGACGAATTCATCGATTTATGTGCTGACTTAGGCGTTTTTGGTATTCCGAGTTTTATTGTAACTGAAGATGGGAAAGAATTAGGCAGGCTTGTTAGCAAGGAGCGTAAATCACAACAACAAATTGAAGCGTTTCTAGAAAGCGTGTCTGCTTCTTAAAACGGTGAAGAATCCTAGTGCACCTGTGCTAGGGTTCTTGTTCTTTTCTTGCTTTATGTCCAACCGAATACGTGCTAAAATGAATAGCATGATTGTCTCCTGCTATGGATAAAGGAGGAATAATATATGAAAATGACAAGCATCAAGATGAAAAAAAAACTTGAACAACGATTGCAGCACCCTAAATGGCGTACTTCTTTTAACCGAGATAAAGATGTATTTCGTATAGAATGGATTCACTCAGGGAAAGGGATTGAAATTTCTTTACCGGGAATTATAGCGAAATATGAACAAAAACAGGATAAAGCATTAGATGATTTACAAGATCATATTCAAGAAGCTTTACGAATTATGAATGAGACACATACTTTAGAAGGGCAAGAGAAGAATATTTTCCCTGTTATTCGATCGACATCTTTTCCAACAGATTCGAATGAAGGCATTCCATTAGTGTATAATGATCATACAGCGGAAACGAGAATTTATTACGCATTAGACTTAGGTAAATCGTATCGCCTTATTGACGAGCAAATGTTAAAAAAAGAAGGCATAGATTATGAACGTTTACGTGAAATTGCTCGATTCAACGCTCGGTCGCTATCGACACAATATAAACAAGATGTTGTTGCTGGAAATACGTTTTATTTTATCGCCACGAATGATGGGTACGATGCATCGAGAGTTTTGAATGAAGCATTGCTAGAAGAAATGAAGGCTAAGAGTGTTGGAGAGTTAGCGGTTGCTGTACCACATGGGGATGTGTGTGTGTTTGCAGATATCCAAAATCCACAAGGGTACGATATATTGGCGCAAATGACGATGAAGTTCTTTGCAGATGGACGTGTGCCTATTACATCACTACCGTTTATATATGATGACAAAAAGCTTGAACCAATTTTCATTCTAGCCAAAAATAAACCTCAACAAAGCAATGAGTAGATAAGAAAGGAAGTCGAGATAAATGCAAGTATTTTATAATCGTGAAGGTATTGGAGATGTACTAATTCTTCCTTTAACACAAGGGGAAGAAAGAAATAATGTCAAAACAGAGAACTTTGGCGACGTTGTTAAAATTACAGATCAAGAAGGCAATGTGTTAGGGTATAACATATTTCGTGCTTCAGAATACTTTGACCTTGTAGATAATGGAGCTATTGCATTAACGGAAGAGCTAGTAAAATCTATTGAGGCTGTATTCGAGAAAAATGACCTAGATGATACGTTAGATGTGGATTTATCACCTAAATTTGTTGTTGGTTACGTGATGGAACGTCGTCAACACGAAAATGCAGATAAGCTGAGTGTATGTCAAGTTGATGTGGGCGAGGAACATTTACAAATTGTATGTGGCGCACCTAACGTTGATCAAGGGCAAAAAGTTGTTGTTGCAAAAGTTGGAGCTGTGATGCCAAGTGGGTTAGAAATTAAAGCATCTGAATTACGAGGTGTACCTTCTAATGGCATGATTTGCTCTGCAAAAGAATTAGGTATTCCTGATGCTCCGCAGGAAAAAGGAATTCTTGTGTTAGAAGACGTCTATGAAATTGGAACACCATTTAACCAATAATCAAGCAGAAAATCACAATGCTAAGTCATTGTGATTTTTTCGTATTTATTAATGGGTAGTACGAAATGCTTATAGAAAAAGGGAGAGAACCATGCACAAGGAAAAACTCTCCCCACAGTCTAGGAAACCTGTTAGAATAAACAGTGCTAACATCATTATTATATGGAAAGAGTGAGTACCGATGTGGAATCGGATGAAAAAATGGATCAATCAATTGTTTGAGGATGAAGAGCAGTGGGATGACCATGAGCCCGATAAGCCTTCTAACAGACAGCGACATCAATCAAACGAAGATATACAGATGAAAATGTATTACGAATACCCTAAAGAAAGATCATTTCGCTTTCCTGTAATTCCGGATCATACAAGTGAAGCGTCTAAGAATAATAAATCAAGAAATCAAGAAACTAAACAAGCTAGAGTAAAACATGTTCCTACTAATCAACAACATGAGAGTACAAAGACTAGGAACAACGAAGAATATGTATATAAAAAAGGTGGCCCATTCACTCCTACTGATGTGCCCTCGCCAATTTATGGATTTGGAAAACGAGAAGGATTGTTTGTCAATAGTGATGTCGAGGATACACCAGCATATACGCGCTATTCCTCTTCTTCTAATCAAGTAAATAGGGAAGAAGAATTACAGGGAGAAGAGAAAACGCAAAAGGAAGAACCAGAGCGTAGTGCTGATGAACCTATCGAAGACATTGCTCCTCAACTGTTAAAGGACGATATAGAAGAAGTAACAAACGAACGTTCCAACGAGTCTAACGAGTCTGAAACGAGCGTGCGACCGTTGCAACAATCCATTAGCGACAATACAGAACTCGTGCAAGAAGAAATGCAATCAAAAGAACCAGAGCGTAGTGAAATAAACAATCACCGACAAAACGTAGAACAACCGGTTCAAGCACCGCAACGACCGAAAGCCAAAAGAAGTCGTCCGTTTAATGTCATTATGACTCCAAGGGATAAACGCCACTATCATCAGAAAGAAACAGAAGAAAAAACATCTCAAGCGGAAGTTGCAGCCACTATAGATACAAAGCCAAGTGAGAACCATATAGAGAAAAAGTATACGCCATTGCCGAAACACTTATTAAATGATCCACCTATTAAGGATGAGAATGATGAGGAATGGATCGAGCAACAGACGGAATTGTTAAATACAACGTTAAAGCATTTTCATGTGAAGGCGAAAGTCGTCCATGTGATGAAAGGACCTTCTGTAACGCGATTTGAAGTGCAGCCAGAACCAGGTGTCAAAGTAAGTAAAATTACTAATTTAACGGATGATATTAAATTGAATATGGCTGCTAAAGATATTCGAATGGAAGCACCCATTCCTGGTAAAAGCACAATAGGAATTGAAGTGCCAAATATAAAATCGCAACCAGTTGCTTTTCAAGAAATTATTGAAAGCCAGCCATTTACACAAGCGGAATCACCGTTGTCAGTAGGTTTAGGTTTAGATTTAAGTGGAGAGCCAGTTGTAACTGATATTCGTAAAATGCCTCATGGTTTAATTGCTGGTGCAACAGGTTCAGGTAAAAGCGTATGTATTAACACGATTTTACTTAGCATATTGTATCGATCTCATTATGAAGATGTGAAGCTTTTGTTAATTGATCCTAAGATGGTAGAATTAGCGCCTTATAATGAATTGCCTCACCTTGTTGCCCCTGTTATAACAGATGTAAAGGCAGCGACGTCTGCTTTGAAATGGGCTGTGCAAGAAATGGAAAGACGGTATGAGAAATTTGTAGAAGAAAGTGTACGAGATATCGCTCGTTTTAATGATAAGGTGAAGGCTAAAGGAAGAGAAGACGAGAAAATGCCTTATCTTGTTATCGTTATCGATGAGTTAGCAGACTTAATGATGCTATCCCCGCAAGATGTTGAAGATGCTATTTGTCGAATTGCCCAAAAAGCAAGAGCGTGTGGTATTCATTTATTATTAGCTACTCAGAGACCTTCTGTTGATGTCATTACAGGGTTAATTAAAGCGAATATTCCGACCAGGATTGCCTTTAGCGTTTCTTCTCAAGTCGATTCAAGAACAATGATTGATACAGGGGGAGCAGAAAAGTTACTAGGAAAAGGGGACATGCTCTTCTTAGAAAATGGGTCTGCTGAAACGAAAAGGCTTCAAGGTGCATTTGTATCAGATGAAGAAATTGAACGTATTACAAACTATGTAAGGAAGCTTGCTCCACCACAATATGAGTTCGAGCAAGAAGAACTGATTCAACATATGAATGTTGAAGAACATGAAGATGCTTTATTTGAAGAAGCTGTTGAATTTGTTATTCAACAAAACGGAGCGAGCGCTTCTTTACTTCAAAGAAGGTTTAAAGTAGGATATAATCGAGCTGCTCGATTAATTGACACCATGGAAGAGAAAGGAATTATCTCACCTTCCAAAGGTAGTAAACCAAGAGATGTGTATGTTGATTCAGCTAGTTTCGAGGAAATGAGACAAAATAATCATAAAGATTTGTAAACATAGCTTGTCGAACTACCTAGAATTATATACTATTAGTAATTAAGGAACGTATTTTGGACAAAAGTAGACTCGATAAGGAGTTAACGTAGAAATGAAAGAAATCGAAATGAAGATGAAAGGTGAAATTAAACGTTTAACGAATCGAACGTTTAAATTTGACCAACGCATTAAAGAAGGTTGGTTTTCTGCGGTTTACTTTTTAAAAACGAAGGAAATAGTGGAGAAAAGCCTTCCGGATAATTATGTTACGATGCAATTTTTCCAAAAGAGAGAGGCTGTTTTATGTGGGTCTGATGAAGCAATCGCACTTATTCATACTTTTGCGGAACACCCTGAGCAATTAGAGATTCATTCCTTGAAGGATGGTGACCGAATTCGTCCGTTTGAAACCGTATTGACAATAACAGGGCCGTATCAATACTTTGGCTTTTTAGAAGGAATGATTGACGGTATTCTATCACGCCGAACATCTGTTGCTACGAACGTATATAACGTCGTAAAGGCAGCGCGAACATCCGGGAAACAAAAGCCTGTTATTTTTATGGGTGATCGAGATGATCATTATACGCAACAAGCTGGGGATGGTTATGCAGCGTATATTGCTGGTTCAACCGCTCAAGCCACCCACGCGATGAATGAATGGTGGGGGAAAGAGGGGATGGGAACTATGCCACATGCCCTTATCCAAATGTTTCAAGGTGATGTTGTAGCTGCTTCAAAAGCTTATTATCAGCAATATCCAGACGACGAGCTAATTGCTTTAGTAGACTATAACAATGATGTGATTACCGATTCCTTAAAAGTAGCACGTGAGTTTGGAGAAGAACTGAAAGGTGTTCGTGTGGATACTTCTAGAACACTAGTGGATAAATATTTCTTACGTAACCAACATTTAATGGGGACTTTTGACCCTAGAGGGGTAAATCCTGAGTTAATCTTTGCTCTTCGCAAAGCTCTAGATGCAGAAGGATATAACCATGTAAAAATTGTTGTGAGCGGTGGCTTTACAGAAGATCGTATTAGACAATTTGAGGAGCTTAGAGTTCCGGTTGATATTTACGGTGTAGGAAGCAGTTTGTTAAAAATAAATACTTCCTTTACTGGAGACAACGTATTACTAAACGGTAAGCCTGAAGCGAAGGAAGGTCGTCGTTTTCGCCCTAATCATCGTTTGGAAAAAGTGGAATACTGTTAACAAAAAGGTTGACATATTGATGTCAACCTTTTCTAATAGAATTTTATGCGTATTATGTAGTAATATTAGCTCACATTTCATCGATATTCCTAGGCTTAGTGGCTGAGTTTTTGATAATTCATTTCCTATGCTTGTAGGTTTTGCTATAATGTACGGGTAGGAAAAGACGGGTGCTTTTTTGAGCAAATTGAATAGAAATACATATACTATGTTTTATATAGAAATGATGTATTTATTGTGGAGGTTCTAACATTATGACAATTTACCATTTTGTTGGTATCAAAGGTACGGGAATGAGTGCATTGGCACAAATTCTTTATGATGCAGGCGAACAGGTCCAAGGATCTGATGTGGAGAAACGTTTTTTTACACAAGCGAATTTAGAGACGAAAAATATACCAATACTACCTTTTTCAAAAGATAATATTCAAGAAGGGATAACGGTTATTGCTGGAAATGCATTTGGGGATGACCATGTAGAAATCAAGGCTGCTAAAGAGCTTGGTGTCCCTTTTTATCGATACCATGATTTTCTAGGGGATTATTTACAACAATGTACGAGTGTAGCAGTAACAGGAGCACACGGGAAAACGTCTACAACAGGTTTATTATCTCACGTATTAAGTGCGGTTAGACCGACGTCATATCTAATTGGTGATGGTACTGGGAAAGGGCATGAAAATAGTCAATATTTTGTATTTGAAGCGTGTGAATATCGACGTCATTTTTTAGCATATAAACCTGATTATGCAATTATGACGAACGTTGATTTTGATCATCCGGATTATTTCACGAGCATTGACGATGTATTACTTGCCTTTCAGGAAATGGCTGCAAAGGTGAAGAAAGGCATCATCGCTTGTGGAGATGATGAATATTTGCAACAAATTCAAGCGAAAGTTCCTGTAGTTTATTATGGATTTAACGAAGGGAACGATTTCCAAGCTAAAAATGTGACAGAAGATGAGAAAGGAACAACCTTTGATGTGTTCGTGCGAAATACGTATTATGATCAATTCCTAATTCCGACTTATGGGAATCACAGCGTGTTAAATGCTCTGTCTGTTATTGCTCTTTGTCAATATGAACAAATTTCAGCAGAAGAAATTAAGCACCTCGCGACATTTAAAGGAGTTAAACGCCGTTTCACAGAAAAGAAAGTTTATGACCAAATTATCATTGATGATTATGCTCATCACCCGAGAGAAATTGAAGCGACCATTGAATCAGCAAGGAAAAAGTATCATGATAAACAAATTGTAGCTATATTTCAACCTCATACGTACACGCGTACTCGCACGTTCTTACAAGAGTTTGCAGACAGTCTTCAAGAGGCGGATGTTGTCTATTTATGTGATATTTTTGGGTCAGCACGTGAAGATTCGGGAAAATTATCGATTGAGGATCTGCAAGGGAAAATGGAAGGCGCGCATTTATTGGCGATAGACCAAACGGAAGTATTGAAGCAATATGATAATAGCGTACTTATTTTCATGGGTGCTGGAGATATTCAGAAATTCCAGGAGGCTTATGAAAAACGAATAACGCAATAACTATAAGAAGCGATTGATTTCTATTGATATTGAAAGAAATCAAGCGCTTTTTAAAAACATTTGTTCATAAAAAAAGAAATAATTGAAGGATTTTAGAGAAGGAAAGGCGAATTAAATAAGTAAGAGTCAAAGACGTTATGTTTTTTAGCTGTAATAGAAAAGGTTAGAAACAGTTTCTATTAACGCTAATGATACATACAAAGGAGTGAATGACTAGAAGTGATTGTCTTACTATATCTTGCGGCTGTTGTATTTGCAATTTCCTTTTCCATTTTAGTCATTTATATTGTGAAAACGTTGAAAGCGACGCAACAAACAATGGCAAATATGAGTACTACGTTAACAAATTTAGAAACGCAAATAGAAGGTATTAACACAGAAACAACTTCTTTATTGCAGAAGACTAATGCGTTAACAGAAGATGTTCATACAAAAAGCGAGAAACTCAATTCTCTTGTAGATGGGTTAAAAGGAATTGGAGATACATTGAATGACTTTAACCAATCCATTCATGAAGTATCATCTAATTTGCATCAATCTGCTAAACAAGAAGATGAATATACTACACAAACGTTAAAGTGGGGGCAAGTTGCCATTGATTTATATAAAAAATGGCAACATACTAAATCTGCTTCTAAATAAGGAGGAATAATAATGAGTAATCAGCAGCAAAATAACGAGCAAAACAATCAAAGTGGGAACATTAACAGTAAGGATTTTCTTATTGGTTCTTTAATTGGTGGAATCGTAGGAGCTTCCGTTGCTTTATTGTTTGCACCTAAATCTGGAAAAGAAATGCGTGACGATTTAAATGAAGGTGCTACACAAGTGCGTGACCGCGCTATGGAATGGAAAGACATGGCATATGATAAAGGAAATGAGTTTAGTGAGAAAGCGAAACAAACGACAGCTGATTGGTCTAAAAATGTTTCAGATAAGTCTCAGCAATTAAGTGACAAAGTAAAAAGCACAGTAGATGGTATCAAGTATAAGCAAGAAGAGTGGGAAGAAGTTGCAGAGGATGTTGCAGAAGAGGTTGCAGAAGCTATTGAGGAAGCAGCAGAGGAATTACACCGACAGCAGGAAGTAGCGTCTAATACACAAGTATAATATAGATTGAATGAGCTGCTGGCATACACAATATGCCTGTAGCTTTTTTCAATGAGCCGAATTTTGAAAAACAGGAGGGAGTATGTTGGAAATACAAATAATAGATCAGAAGCAAGCCCTGCACCAAGCATTAGAGGATAGCACCTCTATTTTGCTTTTGAAGCATAGTTTAACATGTCCGATTAGTGCAGAAGCGAAACGTACATTTGAGTTGTACGCTAAAGAAACGGAAACGCAAATGTATGTGCTACCTATACAACAAGCGCGTGAACTTTCTACTTATATTGCAGAGCAGTTTCATATAAAGCATGAATCACCACAAGTGTTACTGTTTGAAAATGGCGACGTACGATGGAATGCCTCTCATTATTCTATTACAGTGCAATCTTTACGAGATGCAGAGCAACAAAAAAGCTAATCCTATTTTTATATAGGATTAGCTTTAATGTGTGTGTTATTGCATTAAGGCGTGATTAGTCGACCATCTTAGCTCTAATTTATCCCCAGGCGCTAATGATTCTAAAAAAGTGGCCTCTTTTCCGTTTTTAAACAGTTGATAACTTCGCCCTGAAGTGTTGTCTAAATGGACATCAACAAAACGAAAGATGTCTTGGAAAATAAATGGTTCCATTGGGAATTCCGTCATCGTTAGGTAGTCTCTATGATGTAATATGCTATTCTCTTCTAAAAGCACGCCATTTCTTCTTAACTCTGCTTTTGGCTTAGATAACGTAACCATTTCTCCATTAAAAGAAACAGGAATGCTGTAGGTTAATGTTTCTTGTAAGGTGTTTAGTAAGGAAGAAACGGTTAGAGCATGATGTGATGAGGTTTCAAGCACATCATTGTTACAGATAGGAGTTTCCATCTTTACAAGTATCCCATTTCGTTTCAATTCTATCAAAGAGTAGGGGAGCTCATACTGTTGTTCATTAACATACACGGTTACGGGTGTACATTGTTCGACAATTCTTTGTTCGTCAATAGCAGTAAAGAAGTCACCAATGGTAGAAAGGGTGTTCCATTGTATTTTATCGTTATCTTGTATAACATAATTTGGTTGAGCGATAGAGCCATTGACAGTAATTGTAGGCTTTACTTCATAAGACGTGTCATTCCAAATAACAGAAATTACCGGTAAATCACCGACAAGATCTTCGATTGTTACAGTTGGAGCGAGACCGTCTGTACCTCTTTCAACGGTGATTTGGTCCCCTTGTTTAATGGAATCCTGTAATGAGCATGGTTTATCGTTGCATAAAATGATCGGAGCATCTCCAAATTGACCTGGTAATGTCATCTCGCTTCCATTCATTTGAATGAAATATGCTGTACCTGGTCTTCCATATAGTTTGTTCATTTTAATTCCTGCGGCAAGTAAGCAATCTCCAACGGTTAATGATTTCATATCAAACAACCGAATAACACGTTCGTTTACTTGAACACTAATATAGTGAACAGGGCTTTGTTGAGATGCAATTGCAATGCCAATAGGCGTTACAAACTCTGGTCCAATTGGTACGTTATCAGATACTTGTAAAGCTGCAATAGCGTCAACTCCTCTGATGGCTACTCTATTTTCAGGTAAGGATAGTTTTGTAGCTAAGCTTTTCGTTAAGTTCGGTGTTAAACTACCACCACCAACGAGCATCACTGCTTTAGGAGCTCGAGCATTTAATCGTAATAATTCATCTCTAATAGCTGAACTTAGCTTTTCAATCGACTCCTCTATGGAAGTAATGGCTTCATCATAGCTTACCTCGGTTTCAAATCCTAATATGTCTGTTACAGTTATAGAATGTTCTTCTGTTAGTTGTCGTTTCGCCTTCTCTGCTAACGGAAAATCTAATAAATATTGGTCACTTAATGCTTCAGTAATTTCATCTCCAGCAATAGGAACCATTCCATAAGCTGTCACAGTACCATGCTCTGTAATAGCAATATCGCTCGTTCCTGCTCCAATATCGA
This sequence comes from Pontibacillus litoralis JSM 072002, assembly GCF_000775615.1. Classification (GTDB taxonomy): domain Bacteria; phylum Bacillota; class Bacilli; order Bacillales; family BH030062; genus Pontibacillus; species Pontibacillus litoralis. The sequence continues at coordinate 418,627 of NZ_AVPG01000001.1, read as the reverse complement.
CAAGCGCGACGTTGAGACGTCTCATCGTAGGAGGAATAAGTACGTTGATGGCAGCTATTGGCTCGAGAGTGAGAGCTTCCATTTCAAGGCTTGCACGTTTTAATGCTGCAAGTAATGATTCTACAACGACTTTTGGAAGGAAGGTAGCTATAATTTCGACGGAAGCTGTATCCCCTCGTTGATCAATTAAAGAGACGATTTCCTCATGATCTAACGTAAAGTGTAAAACGGAGTAACCGACACAGTAATAATGAGTGCTATTTGTTTCTTGTTCTTCAGTAGCTAATTCATACTGAGCTTGTTGTACTGCACTTAACTCTAAATGGGTAACATCCTCTTCGTTTAGTAAAGGGTATTTCGTAATGTCATGTTGGACTTCGATTTTTTTTGTTTTCAAAGCACGACCAGCCGCAGCAACACATACTTTATGTAACGGACCATGATTACGTTCTAATTGCTCTTTAACGGATTGAATGATCTTAGCAACGGATACGACGTCATGAATCTGTCCATCAACCATGGAACGTTCGTTATGTTCTACACTACAGTAATCTATAACTTGATACTTTTCCGCTTTCTTTTCTAGTATGGTACCAACTACCGTTCTAGTTCCAATGTCTAAGGAGAAAATGCGTTCTTTCACATACCTCTTTCCTTTCTTCTAAAGGGTTATTTAATTTATTGGAGGATTCTATGGATTTATTAGCTTTTTTCTCAAATTATATGGATGACATTTAATTTGATGTTAGCTATAATTATTTCTAATTATTAAAAACGTATCATATTTTGATCGATTCATAAACAATATTGGAGGCGTGTGCATTGAGTAATGAAGAATTAGATTTGCTCAGAAATGATTTAGATCAAGTGAATTTGGAATTATTAGCATTAATTAACAAAAGGGCTAAGCTTGTTCAAGATATTGGTAGAGTGAAGCAACAACAAGGAATGAATCGCTTTGACCCTGTTCGTGAGCGGTCTATGTTGGACTCGATTATCCAAAATAATGACGGTCCTTTTGAAACGTCTACTGTTCAACATATTTTTAAGGAAATATTTAAAGCGAGTTTAGAATTACAAGAAGATGATCATCGTAAAGCGCTACTTGTGTCTCGTAAAAAGAAACCAGAAGATACTGTTGTTACTGTTAATGGGGAATCAATCGGTGACGGAAATCCTCACTTTATTGTAGGACCTTGTGCCGTAGAGAGTTATGATCAAGTCGCACAAGTAGCGAAAGCAGCAAAGGACGAAGGATTGAATTTGTTACGTGGTGGAGCTTTTAAGCCAAGAACGTCCCCGTATGATTTCCAAGGACTTGGATTAGAAGGATTAAAAATATTAAAGCGAGTTGCTGATGAATACAATTTAGCTGTTATTAGTGAAATTGTTAATCCAGCAGATATTCCGACAGCTGTAGATTACATCGATGTGATTCAAATAGGTGCACGAAATATGCAAAACTTTGAATTGTTGAAAGCTGCTGGTCAAGTTGATAAGCCTGTCTTGTTAAAGCGTGGTATGTCTGCAACGATTTCAGAATTTATTAATGCAGCAGAATACATTATTTCACAAGGTAATGAAAATATTATATTATGTGAACGAGGTATTCGCACCTATGAAAAAGCAACACGTAACACGTTAGATATTTCGGCTGTACCAATTCTAAAACAAGAAACGCACTTGCCGGTCATGGTCGATGTTACTCATTCTACAGGCCGTCGTGACTTATTACTTCCTGCTGCCAAAGCAGCGCTAGCTATCGGTGCAGATGGGGTTATGGCCGAAGTTCATCCAGACCCAGCAGTAGCGTTATCGGACTCTGCTCAGCAAATGGATATCGACATGTTCAAGCATTTTATTAACGAGTTAAAGTAGATTCTGTTTGCATAATTGAATAAAATAACATATATTAAGTAGTGAACCAATATTTAATGACATACGTGTATAACTATACGTCAACAATTCGTTGGCGTTTTTTCTGTTTTTGAAATGAAGTGGTAGAGAAGACGAGAATAAGGGAATGGAATGATAGGGTATTATTGCGGTTTCATGTGTAGTATCGTATCATTAAAAAACAGATATAATATAAAAACGTATAAAAAACATATTTTTCAGGAGGAAATGAAATGACTGTAACAATATATGATGTCGCTCGTGAGGCAAGTGTATCAATGGCAACGGTTTCCCGTGTTGTTAACGGAAATCCGAATGTAAAACCGACTACTAGAAAAAAAGTATTAGAAGCAATTGAACGACTAGGGTATCGTCCGAATGCGGTTGCTAGAGGTCTTGCTAGCAAAAAGACAACAACAGTTGGAGTAATTATCCCTGACATTTCAAGCATCTTTTTTGCCGAGTTGGCTCGTGGTATTGAAGATGTTGCAACAATGTACAACTATAATATCATCCTAAGTAATTCCGATCAAAATAAAGATAAAGAAATACATCTTATTAATGCAATGTTAGGAAAGCAAGTAGATGGGCTTGTATTTATGGGAGGGACTGTGACAGAGGAGCACGTTCAAGAGCTTAAGAAATCTCCTGTACCTGTAGTGTTAGCAGCTACGGTGGATGAAACGGAAGAGATTCCATCTGTGAATATTGACTATGAAAAAGCTGCTTATGAAGCTACAAAATCCTTATTAGATAATGGGAATAAGTACGTTGCATATGTATCTGGTCCAATTGAGACGAGCATTTCTGAACAAAAACGTACAGGATATTTGAAAGCTCTTCGTGATCATGGTGTCAAATCCGAGGAAAAGTATATCGTAAGTGGCGATTATACGTACGACAGCGGGATCGAAGCAATTGAACATTTCATGCAAATGGATGAAAAGCCGAATGGTATTTTCGTTGCGTCAGATGAAATGGCTCTAGGCGTTATCCATGGTGCTCAAGATAAAGGTTTACATGTTCCGAATGATGTGGAAGTATACGGCTTTGATAATACGAGACTAGCCACGATGGTACGCCCGACACTGTCTACAGTTGTGCAGCCAATGTATGATATTGGTGCTGTTTCGATGCGTTTGCTTACGAAATTCATGAACAAAGAAGAAGTAACAGAACAAAATGTGATCCTCCCACACCGAAATATTAAAAGAAACTCAACAAAGTAATGCACATGCCGATATAAGTAATAAAGAAATGTTTCTTTATTATGGTTGATCATTAGGGAGAGAGATGATGAAAAGAAGTGATTTATTAACCCCAATCGGCATACTTGTTGGTGTAGTAATGGTTATGTTTGGTATTTATTCAAATGGTGGCTTGAGTCAAGTGGTGTACTTTATTCAAGTATCATCAATAGTCATTGTAATAGGTGGACTATCTGCTGCCATTTTAATTAACTTTAACTTACAAGAAATTAAAGCGACAGGGAAAGTAGTGAAGGAAAGCTTCTCAAGAAACGATTATGATTTACCAGAATTAATTAATTTATTCGTTCGTTTATCAGAGCGTGCAAGACGAGAAGGGTTACTTTCCTTAGAAACAGAGTTGGAAGAAGTAGAAGATCCCTTTATCAGAAAAGGTATCTTTCTTGCTGTTGATGGAGTTGAATCAGAAGTCATTAACGACATTATGAATGCCGAAATTACAGCGATTGAAGAGCGACATAAACGGGGCCGTGCCATTATCGAGAAAGCAGCAGAATACGCTCCAGCGTGGGGGATGATTGGTACATTAATCGGTTTAGTGTTAATGCTCCAGGATTTAGATGATCCGGCATCATTAGGCCCAAATATGGCCGTTGCATTGCTCACCACACTATATGGTACGTTGTTAGCTAACTTAGTTTTTCAGCCGATGGCAGGGAAACTTGCAAATAAAACAGAACAGGAAGTATTTATTAAACAAGTCATTATTGAAGGTGTCATTGGCGTTCAATCAGGCCAAAATCCGAAAATATTAGAAGAAAAGTTAAGCGCATTTTTATCTGATCAAGAAAAGGAACAACAATCATCTGTAGAGGAAGATTCCTTTATGGAGGAAACTGCAAATGAAGCTTAATAAAAAACCTAATCGACAAGAGAAAGGTGCACCGAAATGGATGGTCACTTATTCCGATTTAATGACACTAATTCTTGTTTTTTTTATTCTGTTATTTTCCATGTCCCAAATTGATGCAGAAAAATTCAAAGCTGTAGCAGAATCATTCCAACAACGTGCTGTTTTTGACTTTTATCCATCGATTGTAGAGTTTGAGAACCCAGCTGAAGAAGCAGAAGGACAGCAAGATAGCAATCAACAAACGAATGATCTTGAAGAAATGCCAAGTGTAAGTGAGCAAGAAGAGCAAGAAGCTCAAAATAAAGAATCTATGGATCAATTAGTGCAAGAAGTGGATGAATTTCTTAAAGAAAATGATTTAGAGGATGTTATATCCGCGATTCAAACTGACCGTGGTGTAGTGTTAAGATTACAAGAACAAATTCTCTTTGAAACTGGTGAAGCAAATATTATTTCATCTGGTGAACCGTTTTTAAATAAAGTAGGAGAACTATTAACAAACATACCTAATCATGTGAAGGTAGAAGGTCATACGGATGAACGTTCTATTTCTACATATCGATATCCATCGAACTGGGAGTTGTCAACGGCAAGAGCTGGTAGTGTGATTCGCTATATTGTGAACAATCATGATGTAGATTCATCACGTTTTACTGCTACAGGCTATGCTGCAACTCGTCCAATAGCTCCAAATGACTCTGAAAAGAATTGGCAGAAAAATAGAAGAGTGGAGATTGTTATATTAGATCCTGAGTATGAGGAAAAATAGTCCATACCACCCCCGCTAATAATTGGAAGAAGAAGGTGTTTTCCTTGTGTAGGAAGTCCTTCTTCTTTTTTTATTATGAAGAGAAGCCCGATTTAATTCGAATAAATTGTAAGGCTTTATTTAAAGAGAGCTCATTCTTTTCAGTAATTTCCTCTTTACGTGGAATCTCTTCGTATAACGGATGGATATCTTGCCAAGATTCAGGTAAGGTAACGGGAGCCTTTCGTTGCCATTTATTTAACCATTCGAGAGGAAGAGAACCAGTAAGCGGAGCTCCGGTTGACATGATGTTCCAAATTTGTGCCCATGCTCGAGGAACAACACGCCATATGTCATATCCACCACCACCTAGTGCAATCCATTTGCCATCACAATATTGATGAGCTAATTCGTGAGCTAGTTGCGGGATGTATTCATATATATTCATCGTACTGCATAAATGAGTTAACGGATCATACACGTGGGCATCTGCACCGTTCTGTGACACAATTACATCTGGACGAAAGTACTCGATAATCTCTCTTAGGGAAGTTTCATAGACGTGTAGAAAGGATTCATCCTCCGTAAATGCATCAATAGGTATATTAAAGCTATAGCCATATCCTTGTTTAATGCCTCGTTCATTGACATTTCCCGTACCTGGAAAAAGATATCTACCTGTTTCGTGAATCGATAAAGTACATACATTTGGATCGTCATAGAAAGTCCACTGCACGCCATCGCCGTGGTGAGCATCTGTATCAATATATAGTACTTTAGCATTAAAGTGTTTGCGAATATATTGAATAGCAACAGCACCATCATTGTAAATGCAAAATCCTGAGGCCTTACGTTGGAAACCGTGATGTAACCCACCGCCAAGATTTAAAGCATGAGAAGCCATACCTTGCATAACAGCATCAACAGCAGTTAATGTACCGCCAACTAATAAAGAAGAAGCTTCATGCATATTATCAAACATCGGAGTATCCTCCGTACCTAAGCCAAATGGAAATCCTTCTTCTTCTGTTAATTGACCTTTACCTGCTTTTTTGACGGCTTCAATGTACTTCGAATCATGTACCAATTGAAGTTCTTCTTCCGTTGCTATTCTTGGTTCGATTAAGTGTTTATTGTGAAGCATATTACTTTCTTGAAGTAACTCATAGGCTAACTGTACGCGAAGCTGATTGAAGGGATGACTGTCATAGAAACAATAGGATGCAAAGTCTGAAGAATAGACAAATTTGGACGAACAATCTATTAAATGGTTCCCGGCATATTTGGCCATAGCACTTCATACCCTTCTGCTATTAAATCTTCAATTATTGGTGTCGGATTCATCGTTTGCAAACGGAATACGAGAATTTTGTATCGTTGATCGTTCTGATTCGGGTAAATTAATACAGAAGTAATATTGACTTTTCTTCTTCCGAGGACAGCAGTAACTTCAGGTAGAATGCCCGGTTTATTAATAACGTTTAGTTCGATTTGCGAGCTTTGTACATGAACACCAGTAAGTTGGATAAGCGTATGGAGCATATCTTTTTCCGTCACAATGCCTACAAGTTTGTTCGCTTTTGTTACAGGAAGACAAGCAATTTCTCGCTCGTAAAAAATGGATGCAATTTCTTCGACAAAATCTAGTGGATGGATGGTCATGACAGGGCTAGTCATAATGGACTGTATTTCATTTTTTAGTTCGTTCGTTTCGTTCTTTTCTTGAAATATAGAAGGGCTAGCGTCTCTTACATCTCGATCGGATACAATTCCGATGACTTGATTGTCTTCATTTACGATAGGAATGTGACGAATACGATGTTTATTTAGTAATTGTAAAGCGCTTTCAATTGTTTCGTGAGGTTGACATGTAATCACCTCAGTTTTCATAATTTGTTCGACTAGCATCTTTTCCTCCTCCTTTAGCTTTACGGTACTGCAGTCGTGTAAGGAAACGTAATTCTTCAAACCGATCAATAGATTGTTGAGTAACTCTGTTCCCAATACGGGCCATTAAACAATTAGCAGGGTGGGAGATAATTTCAGGATCATCTGTTGGAAAAGGTGTTAATCCACCAGATCCCATCATTTTCTCCATTACTTTGCGATAGTCCCAAATATTTAACCCAGTACCTGTTAAATCCCAGTGCCAATAATATTCAGTCGTAATAATAATAAAGTCTTCCATTGCATCATCTAGCATGGCAACTTTAATTAACCATGAACCAATTTGAAATCCTCGATAAGCAGGAATGACCTCGATTGCACCTAATTCAATTAAGTCTTTCATTTCAAACTTTGACCAACGTTCTAATGGATCTGGATATAGGAAAGTGACATAGCCGACTATTGTGTCTGTAGTACGTGCTATGATAATGCGTCCTTCTTCAAAATCAGCAATTTGCTTTATAGCCTCAAATTGTTTGTGTGCAGGTCTGAATGCTATGAGATGTTCATGGAATTCATAGGGTTGCAATTCCTCAGCTGATAAGGGTCCTTCTATTATGATTGTACCGTTGTCCGTACTTATTTCTTTACAATGATACTCCTTCACGTGTTTCATTGGACACCACCTATTAATCACCTATATTTGCTTCTCATTATACAGGAAAAGCAGAGATAATAATTATAAAAATCTGAATAATTTGTTACGACTCGAAACTTCCTCAGAAAAAAAGACGACCTTCATAAATAGAATGAAAGTCGTCGTCTGTTTATTCCTCCGTATCAGAGGAAGATTTGTCGCGCGTTTCTTGATTATCTTCTTTCGGTTGTTCCTCTATCTTTTGCTGTTCTTCTTTCTTTTGCTGTTCTTCTTTCTTTTGTTGCTCTTCTTTCTTTTGCTGTTCTTCTTTCTTTTGCTGTTCTTCTTTCTTTTGCTGTTCTTCTTTCTTTTGTTGCTCTTCTTTCTTTTGCTGTTCTTCTTTCTTTTGCTGTTCTTCTTTCTTTTGCTGTTCTTCTTTCTTTTGTTGCTCTTCTTTCTTTTGCTGTTCTTCTTTCTTTTGCTGTTCTTCTTTCTTTTGCTGTTCTTCTTTCTTTTGTTGCTCTTCTTTCTTTTGCTGTTCTTCTTTCTTTTGCTGTTCTTCTATCTTTTGCTGTTCTTCTTTCTTTTGTTGCTCTTCTTTCTTTTGCTGTTCTTCTTTCTTTTGTTGCTCTTCTTTCTTTTGTTGTTCTTCTTTCTTTTGTTGTTCTTCTTTCTTCTTCTCTGCTTCCGATTTTCCGACTTGAACTTGGTTGGATAAGGATGATTCTCGTCCATAATAATCAACTGATCTTACGGCGTAAACTCCATCACTTGTTTTTGTCTTTAGTGATGTTTCTTTAGTACTTCCAATTAAGGTGAGCTTCCCGTTTGGGGTTGCCGCTTTATATACTCGGTAACCAACCACATCTGGGCTACTTGATGCAGACCAACTTACTTGATTGTTCCCAGCTTTTACACCACTCGGTGCGGAAGGCTTCCCACCGTTGTCATGTACGGTCGTATTAGAAGGTGCGTTAAGGGTTGCCCACTGTCCATTGTCTGGGAATAAGTATGGAATATCACTTTTGCTGAATCCATTTTCTTCAAGCCATTCAGGGTTAATCGAGATACCACCTTCGTTTATAAATTCAGATGGTGTTGCATCTCCGGCTAAATAAGATTCTCCATTTACTTGTACGGAATTTGCTTTGATTAAGCTGTTATCTTTTTGCGTCGGTTGCATTCCGGCAGCATAGATATCACTTCTGACGAGTCCGAGCTTTGCGCATAAGGAGCTTGGTGCCATACCTGAAATAGCGCAATAAGAACTAGATACAATGCCTTCTGGCTGTGTAAACCCACTGTCTGGAATCATGAGCTCTGGATTGATGTCAGAAGCGGCATTTACTACTTCTGCCCAAAGTTTTACGTTTAAATTACTATACCCAATACTACAGCTAGGACAATAAAGCGAATCTGGTATATCATAGCCCATCCACATGCTCATCGTTACATTCGGGTTAGAAGCAACAAACCACGTGTCGTGATAATCGTTAGACGTTCCTGTTTTTCCAGCCCAGTCGACTCCTGGATAATTTAATTGGGTGTTGGCATAGGTTGCTGTTCCATAGTCAAACACATCACGCATCATATCGATAGTTAAATACGTTGTTTGCTCACTGAACACACGTGTTGGCTTGCTTTCGTTTTTATAAACAACATTGCCATCATTATCCTCAATCCGTTCAATGATATAAGCATCATTGAATTTTCCGCTATTACCTAACGTCGAAAAGGCATTCGTGTTTTCCTCAATTGTCACGTCTGCACCTAACGCTGTGGAATAAAATTCATTCGCTTCATCTGGTATCGTTGTCATGCCCATTTTCTTTAAATAGGAAATAGGATTTTGATGCATAATTTGTGAATATACCCGCACTGCTGGTATGTTATACGATTTGGCAAGTGCATAACGAACAGAAGTTAGGCCGTGGATTGTATTTCCATAGTTATTCGGTTGATATCCACCAGGAAACGTCGTTGGGATATCGGCAATGACAGACCCAGGCTGAATCACGCCTAACTCAATCGCTGGTGCATATACAGCAAGTGGTTTAATCGTACTACCACTAGAACGTATCGATTGCGTTGCATGATTCGTTTCTTCTTTATTAAAGTCGCGGCCACCAATAAAGCTAATGATTTTTCCGGTGCTATTTTCAATAAGCATGCCACCAACTTCTACTTGTTGTTCAATCGTTTTTTGTTCACCTGTTTTAGGATCGGTAACAACGGTAGTCGTATTCGGTCCATGAGTGAACTCGTTTTCCACTCTTTGCATTTCATCGTATATATTTTTATCGATCGTTGTATGAATCTTATACCCTTCATTGCGCAAGTTAAGCAATGCAAGCTCGTTATATTGAGCAGCTAATTCATCGTTCTTCTGTAAATCTTCCTCAGAATAGCCATCTTTCTTGGCTAATTGCAACACAATGATCTTCTTGGCACGTTTTTCTACTTCTGCTGTAAGGTAAGGATATTTCTGAACAGGCGTTTTTGTTGGTTCAGTGAAATCTTTCGTAATATCATATTTCTTCGCTTTTTCATATTCTTTCTTCGTAATCATTTCTGCTTCATACATGCGGTTTAGTACGGTTTGCATTCTGTTTAATACAGGTTCTAATCCTTCAGCAGATTTGACTGTTCCACCATTTTGAAAAGGGGTGTAGTAAAACGGACTTTGTGGTAAGCCAGCGAGAAAAGCGGCTTGGGCAAGGTTTACTTCTTTAGCACTGACACCAAAAATTCCTTGTGATGCTGTTTCAATACCAGCAATATTACGACCAGAAGCATTTCGCCCAAATGGTACAACATTTAAGTAGGCTTCTAAAATTTTATCCTTTTCCATATAACGCTCTAATCGTAATGCTAGTAACATTTCTTTTGCTTTTCGTTCAAACGACACTTCATTAGTTAGAATTTGGTTCTTGATTAACTGTTGTGTTAACGTACTACCACCCGTTTTAGTGCTGGAGTTGGTCACTTCTTGTAACATCGCACGAACAATTGCTTTAGGAACAATGCCTTTATGCGTTTCAAAGTATTCGTCTTCTGTTGCAATTACGGCATTGATTATATGAGGGGAAACGTTTTCTAAATCGATTTCCTCACGATATAAATCAGATTGCATATCTCCTAAATAAACGTCACCTGCGAAATAAAGTTCTGACGTTTGTTCATAGTTGTATATAGCATCTTTCATTTCTTCTGCAGAACGCACTGGCTCATCTTTGACTAGAGAAGCAAAGTAACCAGCTCCTAAACCACCAATCAAGAACGTTCCGATAACACCTACAACAAGAAAAAATAAAATAATATTCCAAATCACATCATAAGTTATACGAAACCCTTTTTGAATCATGCCAGATTTCCACCATGTTATGATAGATGATTGATTAGGCTCCTTATGTTGGTTCTTGCTCATATTGTGCCCTCCCCTAAATTATACAACGCATATTATACCATAAAGATAGAATGCTAGACATGAATCTTACCAATTGTTTGTTGCATAATAATTTTGAATGTGTTATAAATTAGTAACAATCATATATTCAAATGTTGAAAGGTATGCAGTAGTAATTTGTTCCCTGTTCGAGCAGAGAACTGACGGTTGGTGCGAGTCAGTGCAAAGCAAATTATGAATTACGTCCTGGAGTTTCTTCTGCCAAATCAGAAGACGGTTCATTACCGTTATAAAGCCGAGTGGTAACGATTATTTGTTACAACAAGGGTGGTACCGCGAATACAAACCTCGTCCCTTTTTTTAGGGATTGGGGTTTTTTTATTTATACAAAAGGATAATGACTAGGAGGAATAAAGATTATGCACATTTTAGATGAGTTACAAGCAAGAGGGTTGTTGAATCAAGTAACGGATGAAGAAGGATTGCGCAAGCACTTAGATGAGGAACAAGTAAAATTATACTGTGGATTTGATCCAACCGGCGATAGTCTACATATTGGCCATTTGTTACCAGTACTTATTTTAAAAAGGTTCCAAAACGCTGGACACAGTCCAATTGCATTAGTTGGTGGCGGTACAGGAATGATTGGTGATCCGAGTGGTCGCTCTACAGAACGTCAATTGAATGGAGAAGAAACGGTGCTTCATTACAGTAACCAGCTTCGTAAACAATTGGCCAAGATGTTAGAGTTTGATCAAGGGGAAAATGCCGCAGTTGCTCGAAATAATTTAGACTGGTTGAAAAATTTAACCATCATTGATTTCTTGCGTGATACAGGGAAACATTTCGGAATCAATTACATGCTAGCAAAAGATTCTGTAGAGTCACGTATTGAGCACGGTATTTCCTTTACGGAGTTCACTTACATGATTTTACAATCGTATGACTACTTAAACCTTTACCGTGAAGAGAATTGTACGCTACAAGTTGGTGGAAGTGATCAGTGGGGGAACATTACAGCTGGTTTAGAACTAATCCGTCGTTCTTCTAATGAAGAAGAGAACACGAAAGCATTTGGTTTAACCGTACCGCTTATTACGAAATCCGATGGAACGAAATTTGGTAAGACAGCCGGTGGTGCAGTATGGTTAGACCCTGAAAAAACAACGCCATATGAGTTTTACCAGTTCTGGATTAATACAGACGATCGAGATGTCATTAACTTCTTGCATTACTTTACGTTTTTACCTTTAGAAGAGATCGCTGAACTAAAGAAAGAAGTAGAAGAACATCCAGAAAAACGTGTAGCACAGCGTCGTTTAGCGGAAGAAGTAACCCGTTTTGTTCATAGCGAAGAAGCTCTAAAACAAGCGCAAAAAATTACCGACGCGCTATTTAGCGGAGACTTAAAGAGCTTAACAGGAGAAGAAATAGAGCAAGGCTTTAAAGATGTGCCAACGCATTCTTTAGAAGAAGAGGAAAAAGGATTAATCGATTTATTAGTAGAAGCGACAATTTCTCCTTCTAAGCGCCAAGCTAGAGAAGATATTCAAAATGGTGCCATTTACATTAATGGAGAACGCCAGCAAGACCTACAACACATTGTCGCTGCTGAAGACCGAATTGATGGTAAATTCACGATCATACGTCGTGGCAAAAAGAAATATTCCCTTATTCGTTTTGTGTAAAGAGTTAACGTGGCTGTCTTCGTTTATGAGGCAGCCACTTGTTATGAAGGGATGAACATTGCCCCATAAAAGAATTACTTCTTCTCTAGAAATATGGGGATTGCGAGTGAAGTTGATCATTTCGTTAAATGAAAGATGAGTAGATTTGATGACATTTTGCCTTTAGAAAGTTAAAATGCTTACGTAAGATTATCACACTTTACTAAAAAACTGCTATAATTCATTATAGAGATATTGTGAGAAGGAATGATCAAAGTGACTAACTATCGTCAATATTATGAAGAACTGCAAACAGTGGTGGAAAAAGAACATATCCTCCTTGATGAATATTTGAAAAATCATACGTACACCAAGTTAGGTGGGAAAGCTGACTTATTCGTAACACCATCAACATATGAAGAAGTGCAACGAGTAGTGAAGTTTGCCAATAAACATAACATCCCATTGACGTTGCTCGGTAACGGTTCCAATTTAATTGTAAGAGATGGAGGGATCCGTGGCATCGTTTTAAATTTAGAACGTTTAAACGATATTTATGTTGAAGGTGACATGCTTATTGCTCAAAGTGGAGCAGCCATTATCGAAAGTTCTAGAGAAGCGTTAAAGGCTAAGCTTACCGGACTTGAGTTTGCTTGTGGTATTCCAGGCACTGTCGGAGGAGCACTATTTATGAACGCTGGAGCATATGGCGGAGAGATTAAAGACGTTCTAGATTATGCAATCGTTGTGAATCGAGAAGGTGAATTGTTAAAATTAGCAGCATCAGAATTAGACTTATCGTATCGAACGAGCAATATTCCGGCGAACGGCTATATTGTTCTTGAAGCTGGTTTTGTATTAAAGACAGGAAATGAAACTGAAATTAAAGCAATGATGGACGATTTAACAAATCGAAGAGAAACGAAGCAACCGCTTGAATATCCTTCTTGTGGAAGTGTATTTAAGCGACCGCCAGGATATTATGCAGGTAAGCTGATCCAAGATAGCGGTTTGCAAGGAACAAGAGTTGGTGGTGCTGAAGTCTCAACGAAACATGCTGGCTTCATTGTAAACATTGACAATGCTACTGCGAGCGATTATATTGCGTTAATCAAAAATGTTCAAGAAACAGTAAAAGAGAAATTTAACGTTGAATTAGAGCGTGAAGTGAAAATTATCGGTGAACAAGATTAATTTATGTTGCATATAAATTAATCTATTTCGAGCAAATGAATAAGCGCCCTTTAAGATAGAGCTGTATTATCTTAAGGGCGTTTTTTAATAGATGCATCCTATGTTTTAGCAATCCTTTTTATCGAATGAGGGGAAACAGAAGATTGGAAAAAAGATTTGATACAAAAATCGACATGTTAGCAATTTCTTGATAATTTGTGATCAAAACTATATTTACTCCTATCATCAATATTCGATTTTATGTATGATTGTCTATGTTTTTCTCAATAAATTCAACTGAAAATTCGTTATTAAAACCATCGATATAAGAAGCAGCATTTTGAGAAAAATCATTTAAATCATATATTGCTTTTTTAAAGATAGAAATTCTTGATTCCCTTTTACTTTTCCTTGTACTAGGAAAAGCGAAGGGGTATCTGATTTTAAAGTATTTATATTTTGTTTTGCAAAGTCAGCTTAAATGAAAAACCCCTTAAAACGTTGGTGTTCCAACATTTTAAGGGGTTTTTTAAATAAAGATTAACGAGAGTAGAACTCAACGATAAGAGCTTCGTTAATTTCAGCAGGTAGTTCAGTACGCTCTGGATAGCGGTTGTAAGTACCTTCTAGTTTCTCAGCGTCAAATGTTAGGTATTCTGGAACGAATGTGTTCACTTCAAGAGCTTCTGTAATAATAGCAAGCTTTTGAGATTTTTCACGAACACTAATTACTTGACCTGGTTTAACGCGGTAAGATGGGATATCTACGCGACCACCATCAACAATGATGTGACCATGGTTTACAAGTTGGCGTGCTTGAGCGCGAGTGCGAGCAAGACCCATGCGGTAAACTAGGTTATCTAGACGAGATTCTAAAAGAGTTAAGAAGTTCTCACCGTGGATACCTTGCATTTTACCAGCTTGGTTAAAGATTGTACGGAATTGACGTTCGTTAAGACCATACATGTAGCGAAGTTTTTGCTTCTCTTGAATTTGTAAACCGTATTCTGAAAGTTTCTTACGTTGGTTAGGACCATGTTGGCCTGGAGCGTAAGGGCGCTTTTCTAGCTCTTTACCTGTACCGCTCAATGAAATACCTAGACGACGAGACTTTTTCCAAGTTGAACCTGTAAAACGTGCCATTGGAAATTTCTCTCCTTTATATATTAGATTTTGCATAAAATAAAATAGTGTCCTGATCACGCTGTACATTTTGTATTCTTGTACCTTCGCCCCAGCAGCAGAGAGTTACGCAGTACACCTCTTTATTAATAAAGAGGAACAAAATGAAAACAACGGTAGTTCACTTAAGCTACCTTTTATTTTACACAAAGATTATTATATTATTTTTATGTAAGTAAGTCAAGCGCATTAGTGAATTGTTTTTGTTATAATGTAGGTGTAGTTTCAAGGCAGTGTATGTATTTATGAAATCATTAAGGGCGGTTTAGGTTATGAGTTTATTAAATGAAGCGAAAGAAAATGAGCGTTCTAGACGAATGCGGTATTTATTCATTGGAGTAATGGTCGTTATTGTCATCCTAGCTTTTTATGTACAGTCTTCTTTTTACACGAAGGAAACGCAGCAACCTTTAGTAGCTTCTTCTTTGTCTAAGAAAGGCGAAACAGAAGTAACGATGACGCAAGAGAAAGATAACAAAGTGTATTTAGTATCTTATTCTGTAGAAGGGAAAGAATATCACTTTCAAACAAAGCGATACGTTGAGCTAGATTCTCCCATCACAGATTTGACATATGATGATGAACAAAGGTTATGGATGAAACAAGATGATAAGTGGTTACGCTTGAATGACAAGTTACAAGTTATGGATTCCCATGAAAAATCCCCATCAACGTCTTTCGCTTCTCAGTACGATTTTCAAGTGTTGGATTCAGATGACACCTATCTTTTACAACTTTATTACAACTCACAATTGATGTGGTCGAAGAATTTTGATGAGAAGCCAGCAGATGTTACTCCATTAAATTCAAAAGGGGAAACTTGGGTGGTTGTTTTAAATAATGGGGATGCAAATGTTGTGAAATAGTG
This sequence comes from Pontibacillus litoralis JSM 072002, assembly GCF_000775615.1. Taxonomy (GTDB): domain Bacteria; phylum Bacillota; class Bacilli; order Bacillales; family BH030062; genus Pontibacillus; species Pontibacillus litoralis. The sequence continues at coordinate 403,042 of NZ_AVPG01000001.1, read as the reverse complement.
TTTAGGACCTATAAGTGTAAAAAGTGAAAACCAAAAATATATAGGAAAATCAGCCTATTATCGTTATAATTAGGTAAGAAGAAGGATTTGTGTCTGACTTTAAATGAATTAGGTGATATTTACGTGGCTATCAATCAATTTCAACTAAGCAAACTCAATGAATGGAAGAGTCGATTGTTTGATTTGTTTTTTCTAAATGAGGACATGTCTTATCAAGCTATGTTGGATGCTAGTTTACAACAAGTGAAGGTTATAACAGAAGCGCCATATGTACACTTTTATTTGTTCAATGAAGCAAATGATCAATTAGATCTTGCCTGTGAGCAAATAAGCCAACATCCATCTATTGTCTCTGTATTCAAGGATGAGGAAATAATAAAATCTATACTAAATGGACAATTTATACATATACCTTGTGATGCTTATCTGCATATTGGTGTGCCAGTTATGACAGATAAAGTGTATGTAGGTTTGCTTCTAGTTACGTATGATCATGACAAAGAATATAAAGATGACCTTCATTTTTTGCTACAGATAGGGGAAACAGTCGCAAAATACTATGTCAAACTAAGGGTTTATTATAATACAGTTAAAGAAGAAAAAAGGCATAAACTGTTGCTGAATGTAACCGAAAAGTTTCATAGCTCTATGAACACGGATGATATATTAGCAGAAATTATTAGTACGTTAAGAACGTTGTATAGCGATTGGGACTATTATTTATTATTATCCCATGATTATTCGAGTGCCCGTGATCTTCCTATCGAGCTTCTTGAGTACGATCATAAGGACAATGCTACTGCTCGTACACAAGCTTTCTTAACAGGTAATTACCAATTAGAAGATTGTGCTGATGTGAATAGATCATGTTTTTATGCTCCGTTAAAAGGAAAGCAAGGTGTGTATGGGGTATTGCAAATTATTACGCCGTATAAACAAACGTTTCCGAATAAAGATAAGGAATTGATTACAATGCTTGCCAATACGGCGGGGAACGCTTTGGAAAATGCTCGTTTGTATGAGCAATCCAAGAAGTTCATCTCGGATTTACAACTTATTAACGAAACGTCTCATAAGCTGAATTCTAGTTTGCGTTTAACGGAAACGGTTATGTATATGGCTGCACAAATTAAGCAGTCCTTTGGGGCAGAAGAAGTAGGCTTTATTTTTTATGAAAATAACATGAGAGAACAATTTGACATATTAGAAGGTAGTAGTATGTACTTTCATAGTGATGAAGCACATAACTTAATGAAAGAAGTAAGTCTGGAATTAAATAATAAGCAGGATGCGGTGTTTAGTGGGGATATTATAAAGAAGTACGGCGATAGGAAGTATCAATACCAATCAATGATGGCGATACCAATGATACAACGTGGATTACTCAAAGGGGTTGTAATCGTCCTTCACTCTTTGCCTTATTATTATACGTTTGATGCGTTTAAGTTGATGCAGTCATTAGTTCATCACTCTACGTTAGCGTTTTCTAATTCAATATTAAGAGAAGAATTAGAACAGTTAGTTAGTAGCGATTATTTAACTAAGTTAGCTTCGAGGAAGTTTCTCGATGATATGATTCATAAGCATATTGAGCAAGGTGACAAAGCCTCATTATTGCTTGTAGACATTGATGATTTTAAGAAAGTAAATGATGTTTATGGCCATCAAGTTGGTGATCGAATTCTTGTGCAAGTAGCGAATATCATGAAGAAATTTATCGGAGACAAAGGGGTTGTTGCCAGATGGGGAGGAGAAGAAATTGCGGTCTTTATTCCTTCTTCCTCCATAAAGAAAACGTACAAAATAGCAGAGACGATTGTCAAAATGGTGCGAGAACAAACTACTCCAGCAGTTACTGTATCATGCGGGGTTTCTATAATTAATCCAGCTAAGCACTATGAGGAAGATTTTTTTGTGCGAGCGGATAAGGCACTGTATAAAGCAAAAAACGCAGGGAAGGATACGGTGTGTTTAGAGGAAAATTGTTTCTGTGAATAACGAAAAGTCACGGGGATTTCCATGGCTTTTCGTTATAAATGGGATTGAACGATATCGGCAAATTGTTTTAAATAACGTTCGTCCACTTCATCAAAACGATTCGTAATGGGGCTATCTATATCTAGCACACCGAAAATCAACTTATCTTTGTACATAGGAATAACGATTTCAGATTGGCTATTTGCATCACATGCTATATGTCCAGGGAATTCGTGAACATTAGCAATTCGCATCGTCTCTCTTTTTTCAATAGCTGTTCCGCAAACCCCTTTACCTTTAGGGATTCGTACACAAGCAGGAAGTCCTTGAAAAGGTCCAAGCACTAATTGCTCCTCTTTCCAAATATAGAAGCCAACCCAATTCACCTCAGCCAAGAAGAAGTGAAGTAAAGCAGCAGCATTGGCTAGATTAGCTATTTGATCTTCTTCGCCTGTTAATAACGCTTCTAGTTGTGTGAGTACTTGTTCGTATTGTTGTTCTTTTGTACCATTGTAAGTATCGACATGAAACATGAAGACTCCTCCTTTTATATTGATAAACGACCTATTTCAAGTTTAGTCGTCTTATTTATTGCATAAACTGGTGAACGAAGCTTGCAGGAAAGGCATTACTTTCATCGAATACTTCGCTATAGGAGGGATGAATGATGACCAAAACGTCCACCAAGCAAAAAGTTATGGATGCTGCAAGTTATTTATTTTTTACAAAAGGATATAATGGGACGTCTGTTCGAGATATAGCTTCTAAAGCAAACGTGAATGTGTCGTTAATTAGTTATCATTTCAAGAGCAAGCAAGGGTTACTGGAGTATTTAATGGTTCATTACTTTGAGAAATATATGGAAATCTTCGAGTTGATTGATAATGATTGTAGCGAGAAGCGCACATCGAAACGTGAAAAACTTGTGCAAATAATTGAGGCGATTATACAATATAAACAAAGGAACTATCAATTCACATGTTTCATTAATCGTGAATTAACGCTAGACAACACGTTAATTCGAGAAATGATGGTGACGTATATTGCAAAGGAACGTCATTATATATATGAGGCTTTATATCAATGTATGCACGTAGTAGGCGTGTCCAATTTACAAATTCAATATTTGTACGTTCAACTACAAGGAATGTTGATGACACCTTTTATTATGCCATATGAGATGAGGGAACATGTCTTATTCCAACATTCCCATGACTTTTTTATCAAGAAGTATGCAGATAATGTTGTAGGATGGCTGGATTATATACTAGAGCAAGCTAAGCACGACCATTGTAAACGTGGAGTGATGTGAGCGCTATGCCTTTGTATAGCGTTTTTTTGTGTAGTCACATACAGAAAAAGTATGTTTTAAATGAGTCGAAATAGTAACCAAGGGATTTTTCATAGGAAATTATGTCATATGGCTAATTAATTTGAAAAAATTTAGCCAAAACGAACGCTAACATGGTATCATAAAGTCAACATTAATACATAATTTGTCGTAAATTGATATAGATGTACTTGACACTAGTTAGGGGGTCTTTTATGGAGTACGTCATTATGATTGTATTAGCAATCGTTGGAGTAATAATCTATGGATTAATTTTACGTAAAAAAGTATACGATGAGGTGGATCGGTTAGAAGATTGGAAGTTACAAATCTCTAGTCGCAATGTAACAGATGAATTATCTAAAGTAAAGAGCTTGAATTTATCTGGAGAAACACAGGAACAATTTGAGAAGTGGCGTGATGAATGGGAAGACATCTTAAATAGAAAACTCCCAGATTTGGAAGAAGGATTATTTAACGCAGAAGAACATGCAGACCGTTATCGCTTCAAGAAAGCCAATGAGGTTCTAAAACAATTGGAACAAGGGTTACATTTAATAGAGGCTAGTATTGACGGCATGCTACAAGAATTAGAGAACTTGTTAAAGTCTGAAGAAGAGGGTCGTAAAGAAGTAGAAGATCTAGAACCACAAATAAAAGAATTAAAAAAGAAGCTATTACAACAGCGGTATTTATTTGGGAAAGCCGAGCATCAATTTGAGCAAAGCATCGCAGAAACTCAACAGAAAATAAGTGAGTATTATGAACATGTGGAAGCAGGAAATTATTTTGAAGCCCATGACATTGTAGAGGCAGTGAAGGCTAATATTGAACAAACCTCTGTTACGATGGATGAATTCCCCGAACTATATAAAGCGTGTAAGAAAGAACTACCAGCTCAATTCGATGAATTACTTCATAACGTGCTTGAAATGAAAAATAGTGGTTATAGAACGGATCATTATGAAATTGAAAAGGAGATTTCCAATTATCAAGAGCGAGTGAAAGTACTTGTTGAAGCGCTAGAGCAAGCTACCATAGAGGAAGCGCAACAAGAAATTCCTGAGCTTGAGAAGCGATTACGACAAATTTATGATCAATTAGAGAAGGAAGCTGTTGACCAAAGTTATGTTGTGAAACAATATCCTAGTATACAGGAACAGTTACAATTGATTGTGGAAGAATTAAATAATACTAAAAATGAAGTAGAGCTGCTGCAGAGTATGTATCATGTGACAGAACGTGATATTGAAATGCAAATGAGTGTTGAACAAGCAGGAAATAGTGCTGTAAAACATTTAGAAGATGTGAAGATGAACATAGAGGATGAAGTGACCTCTTATACTATAATTCGCGAGAAACTAGAACGCTTGAGTGAACAAGTGATCGAATTGAAACAGCAACATGAAGCGTTAAAAGAACAAATCGCGTCTATTCGTAAAGAGGAAAAAGAAGCGAAGGAACAAATTGCAGAAACGAAACAAGCGTTAAAAGAAGTTTATCGAAAACTGCAAAAAAGTAACATCCCTGGAATTCCGCGTTACATTGAAGATATACTTGAAGTTAGTCGTGCATCTTTAATGGATGTCCAACAAGTCATTGAAGAGCAACCATTGAATATGGAAAAGGTTCAAGTAGTATTAAATAAAGCCTTAAATGATACTAATGAAGCGCAAGAACAAACGGATAAATTACTAGACCAAGCGAATGGGGCTGAATTGGTTATCCAATACGGAAACCGATACCGCAGCAAATACCCACTACTTGCGTCCAAATTAGATGAAGCGGAGGAAGCATTTCGAATGTATAAATATGATAAAGCGTTAGAAATAGCTTCTCAAGCCATTGAAGAAGTAGAACCAGGAGCATTATCGCGTATACAAGACCTACATAATATTCCTGTAGGATAGGTGAATGAACATGCAGAAAATGATAGTAGGTAGCTTAGCGGCAGTGACAGTTAGTATATGGTTTATTATGATTTTCTTTGTTTTATCGCCTGAGCTGTCAAAGAATGTCGCTAATCACCAAGATAAAGCATCTATTCAATTAGATGGAAAAACGGATGCGCCAGTAGCATTTTTCTCGTTAGACGAAGATAAAACAGGTCATAGTACACATACATTAGAAAAGAAACCATCACAATCAATTACGGTTCAATGGGTTGCTGAAAATAGTGAAGATGGCATTATGTCTATTGATGAAGTGTTAACCTCATTTCAATAAGTGAGTGAGACAAAACACTTTGTAGGATTATCCTTTTCACAAATACTCGAGATCCTAGTACCTTATCACGTACTAGGATTTTCCTTTTATATAATATTTCTCCACCCATGAATCAATTTCAAAATGAAAATATCCTTATTGAAATCTGAACGAATATATGTGTGGAAGAACAGTTGATTGCGCTTCAGGAGAATACTTAGGTCTCTAGGACTCATGCCATTCCCGCTGGAGTCGCCATCTTACGTTCCAATCATGTGAAGCAATTATAAAATGGATTCGCACAAACAGGTTGATATGTTTTTCTAGCCATAATAGGCTTAAAAGTAGAATGGGTAGGCACGTAGTAGGTGATGTAATGCCTGTAAATGATGAAAAGGAGCTCGAGCGATGATATATTTTGATAATAGCGCAACGACTAAACCGTATCTAGAAGTGTTAGCAACATTTCGTCAAGTATCTGAACGATATTATGGAAATCCTTCTTCGATTCACCGAATAGGTTGCGATTCGGAACGATTACTTACGCAAGCAAAAAAGCAAGCAGCTCAATTGTTAAATGTTGAAGAATCAGAAATTATTTTCACATCAGGTGGAACAGAAGGGAATAATTTGGCCGTTAAAGGAATAGCTCTTCAACATCAGCAACGAGGGAAGCATATCATTACAACATCTATAGAACACCCATCTGTTAAAGAAGCTTGTAAGTCTTTAGAGTCATTAGGTTTTAATGTGACGTATCTTCCAGTCGATCAAAATGGACAAGTGAATGTACAAGATATAGCTGATGCCATTACAGAAGATACGATTTTAATAAGTGTTATGCACGTAAATAATGAACTAGGAACGATACAACCGATAGAAGAAATCGGAGAAATAGCGAATAAATATCCGAAGTTGTTTTTCCATGTGGATTATGTCCAAGGATTAGGAAAGGTTCCATTGGATTTTAATAAGGCTCATATCGATTTATGTACCATGTCAGGTCATAAAATTCATGGACTAAATGGGACAGGTATGTTGTATATTAAAAAAGGAACATCCATCTTTCCACTTTTACATGGAGGAAGCCAAGAATTATCCTATCGAGCAGGTACAGAGAATTTGGCTGGAAGTGTGTCAATGGTAAAGGCGCTACGCATTATATTAGACAAGCAACGAACACACCATCATCATTTACAACATTTAAATGGTCAGCTTCGAAGCGAATTACGGCAAATAGAAGGAGTTTATATTAATTCGCCTGAGGATGCTGCTCCACATATTTTAAACATATCCTTACCAGGTTTTAAGCCTGAAGTAGTCATCCATGCTCTCGGAGAACGTGACATTTTTGTTTCCACTAAATCAGCCTGTTCTTCAAAAAACGCAGGAGAAAGCTCAGTGCTTGAAGCTTGTAACATAGGTTTTAAACGTTCGTTATCTGCAATAAGAATTAGTTTGTCGCATCATAATACAGAGGAAGAAGTAGATACGTTTGTAAACGTATTAAAAGAAGTAATGAATCAATTAAGTGAAGTAATGGGGTAGATACAATGCAATATGATCATATTTTAATACGATACGGAGAAATGTCTTTAAAAGGTAAGAATAAGAAATATTTTGTCTCCAAGCTATTTTCCAACGTTCAATCAAAGCTGAAGGATTATCCGCATGTGAAAATTACGAAAAATCATGATCGCATGTATATTTTGTTGAACGGAGAACAACCAGAGCCAATAATCGAGCTTTGTAAAGAAATATTTGGTATTCAATCGATGAGTTTAGCCATAAAAGTAGATAATACTGAAGAAGCGATTAAGGAAGCGGCATTGTATGCTTTGACCAATCCAACCAATGTCCAAACGTTCAAAATATCAACGAAAAGAGTCTATAAAGATTTTCCGATTCGTTCACAAGAAATGAACCGTATTCTTGGAGGACATTTATTAACGAATACAGAGAAGTATACAGTAGATGTCCATCATCCAGATTTAGAGATTAACGTTGAAATTAGACGAGAAGGAACATTTATCACGTCTGAGAAAATAAAAGGAGCTGGTGGACTTCCGGTTGGTACGACAGGAAAGAGTTTATTACTATTATCAGGTGGAATTGATAGTCCTGTTGCCGGATATTTAACGATGAAGCGTGGGGTAGAGTTAGAAGCGATTCATTTCCATTCCCCACCTTATACGAGTGAGAGGGCAAAACAGAAAGTATTGGATTTAGCTAAGAAATTAACTCGTTATGGCCGCACTGTACGCGTGCATATCGTTCCGTTTACGAACTTACAACAAACGTTATTCCGTCAAATACCTGAAGAATATGGAATGACACTTATGAGAAGATTAATGATGCGAATTAGTGAGCAAGTAGCAGAAAAAGAAGGGATTCTAAGCTTAACGACAGGTGAAAGCTTAGGACAAGTAGCAAGTCAGACGATGGAAAGCATGAATACAATAAATGAAGTGACGAATTATCCGATTCTCCGACCATTAGTAGCGATGGATAAAGTAGACATTATTGATATTTCGAAACGAATTGATACGTATGATATTTCTATACGTCCGTATGAGGATTGCTGTACAGTATTTGTTCCTAGTCAACCGAAAACGAAACCCAACCGTAAAAAAGTAAATGAGTTAGAGAAAAGACTTGATTTCGGATCAGAATATGAAGAGACATTAAACAACATTGAGACAATCGAATTTAAACATGATAAAGCCGCTGATGAAGAGGAATTTGCTGACCTGTTTTAACGACCAGTTTTGCCATTATTTACGTCGTATTCACTTCCCTTAATTGCGCATGCTAGTAGTACAAGGAGGTGAAGTCATCATGGCATACAACAATTCTAACCAACTTGTAGTACCTGGCGTACAGCAAGCATTAGACCAAATGAAAACAGAAATTGCGCAAGAGTTTGGTGTTCAGTTAGGGCCAGATTCAACGGCTCGTCAAAATGGTTCTGTAGGCGGTGAAATTACAAAGCGTCTCGTTCAAATGGCAGAACAACAATACGGTGGACAACAGTAACAACCGAATAAGGTTTGGCTAAGAGGAGTAATGTAATCATTGCTCCTCTTTTTAGTGTGCCGGAAAATTCTTTCTATTTTTCTTTTCAATAAAATAAGTATATGCTAAGGTACTTCAAAAAGGAGGGAGAGGTAAAGATGGGCGAATTATGGTATGGTGGCACGATATATACAATGGAAACAAAGGATTGTACAGTAGAAGCTGTATTTGTTAATCATGGAAAGATTGTAGCGACCGGAAAAGAAAAGGATTTAAGGAAGCATTATATTGATGAACAGACGGTTGAATACAATTTGCAAGGAGATGTCATGTATCCGGGGTTTGTGGATAGTCATTTACACATTGTAGGTCATGGAGAAAAAAGAATGCGATTAAACCTGTCTTATTATACATCAGTGGAAGCATTGAAACAGTCGTTAGAACAACAAATTCGCCAGTTAAAAAATGGGGAATGGATGATTGGAGAAGGGTGGGATGAAAATCAGTGGGAAAATCCGATTCCTATTCACAGACGAGATTTAGATGAGATATCCATGCAACATCCAATTGTGTTAACAAGAGTGTGTCGCCATGCTTTAGTAGCTAATTCAAAGGCGTTAGAAATAGCTGGGATTACGTGTGAAACCGAACAACCACAAGGTGGTAAAATCGAGAAAGATGCAGATGGATTAACAGGGTTATTGCTCGATACAGCGCAACAATATATCAAAGATGTTATGCCAATATGTGATAGGCAATACGTAGAACAAGCAATAACCATAGCAATTAAAGATTTATGGAGTAACGGATTAGTAGGTGGACATACAGAGGACTTAGCCTATTATGGGAGCTTTGCAAAAACGTATCAAGCCTATTTAAATGCAATTGGAAACAGCATGAAATTTCGTACTCACTTACTCGTTCATCACAATGTTGTCGATGACATGCAAAAAACGAAACACCTTCATAACCACCCATTTGTTGAATTCGGGGCAATGAAAATATTTAGTGATGGTGCTTTAGGTGGGAGGACTGCATGGTTGCGTGAAGATTATATGGATGCTCCTGGGCAGAAGGGGGTGGCAATCCATACGAAAGAAACGTTGAGCATGCTCGTTAAAAAGGCGAGGAAGTTTCAGATGCCGGTTGCTATTCACGCTATTGGAGATCGAGCGATGGAACTTGTTGTCGATGTTGTTAGCATGTATCCAAATAATTCTGCTATGCCGGACCGAATTATTCATGGGCAAATAATGACAGAGCGTCTATACCCATTAATAGCAAACGAGAATATTGTCATAGATATCCAACCTACATTTGTCGCATCTGATTTTCCATGGGTAATAGAACGGATTGGTATCAATCGTTTAGCACACGCGTATGCTTGGAAATCGATGTTGCGACATGGGATTAGTTGTGCAGGAGGGTCTGATGCACCAATTGAAGAAATTAATCCGTTATTTGGCATTCAGGCGGCGATGGCTAGAACGTCGTATCATGATCAAGTTACGTATGGAGAAGAGCAAGCGTTATCGATGTTTGAAGCTATCTCTCTATATACGACAGGTGCAGCAAAAGCTATCGGTAAACAGAAGGTTAGAGGGGTTATTAAACCGAATTATGTAGCGGATTTTACGATTTTTGACAGAGATTTATATACTGTCAGTCCTGGGAATTTGTTGCAAGTACAAGTGAGCAAAACAGTAGTAGATGGCACGATCATGTATGATATATATGATGGATGAGAAAGCATCTAGTATGACCTAAATGCTTTCTCGTTTCTTTATAAAAATGTACGCTTTACACGATCCCAGTAGGAATTGTTTTTGAGCTTTACCGTTTTTATGACACAATCACTTAATTTAACCGCTACTTCTTCTATGTTGCGAATTGGTAGAGCTTCATTATCAATACCTATAATTGGATGATCGTTTCCGTCATCAACTGTTTGTAAATAGAGTTTCCTTTCCCCGCTTAGAATGAAGGACGACCCTAACGTACGAAATCGATTGTTATTTAAAGATGCGAGCTCGGTGACTTGAAAACACGGTATTTTCGGGTCTACGACAGCGCCTTTAGTTGATTTATTGTAAGCAGTACTACCAGTAGGAGTTGAAACGATAAGACCATCCCCACGAAAACGTTCAAAATACAAATCATCAATAAACACATCTAGTGTAATTGTTTTTATAATACTTGAACGAATGCTGACCTCGTTTAAACAATAGAAGGGCATCGTTTTATTAATTCTTGCTTCAATGACTGGAAATTTGCGTACTTCAATGTCATCATGCAACATAGAGCGAACCATTTCATTAAAGTTAGATAAATGAAAGTCACAATATAAACTTGCATGTTCATTTACGGTTATTCCCATGTATAAGCAATCTTGTCTAAACCCCGTTTTTCTAACAGCCTGTAAAAACATTCCGTCTCCACCAACACTCACAATGATGTTCGCTTGTTCGTGATTATCTACAAGGTGAAAGCCATTCTCTTTCGCTAAATTAAATAAAGGCTGTAATTGTTCTTCATGTTCAACACTATGTTTGTAATAAAAGAATAAATTACTACGGTTTGTCATTATGTATCCCTCCAATTTGAATACATCATATCACGAACGTAATCGTTTTCAAAGTTGTTATACCAAGCGTTTAGAAGTTGTCATAATTGCCCATGATGATGGCAAGGAGGAGGCATATAATGTGGTATATTCTGGTTTTCTTAACGATTGGAATAGTGAGTATTTATTTTCTCTTTGTTTGGAGTAAAGTTATTATTACCTTTTTATTGTTACATCATCAAGACCAAGATTATATAAAAATAGAAGTTCGCTTTTTACGCTATCTACGATATAAGAAAGAGATACCATTAGTAGCAATAGATAAAGAACATATGGCCATAAAGACGAAAGAGCAAACATCTACAGAAGGAAAAACAGCCGAGCACGAGAAGTCATACACACCAAAAGAATTAATTCATCAGTTACAAGAAGTCCGTCAATTTGTGCAAAATGTAGTTGGCTTGCATACAATCGTCTCCCGTTTTTTGTCTAATGTTACCATTCATACACTACAGTGGAAAACGGAATTTGGAACATCCGATGCCAGTAATACAGGAATGATTTGTGGTATTATGTGGTCCATCAAAGGAACAGTAGTTGGAATTCTATCTCATTTCATGGAATTGAATACAAAACCTTCCGTGCAAATTATACCTTCCTTTCAAGAGAAGCACTCTCAAACGAGATTAGAATGTATGATTTCCTTTCGTTTTGGCAAAGCTATTGTCGCACTGTTTCAAATCGCTCGGCACACACGAGGAAGAATTCCAAAGTGGTCCAAGAATATAGCTTAAACGAGAGAAAGGAGAGTGCCCAATGGCAGAGCATCCTATTCAAGGTTTGATGACGACAGCGATGGAAAATTTGAAAGATATGATTGATGTTAATACGATTATAGGTGATCCAGTTGAAACTCCTGATGGTAGTACGTTAATTATTACTGTATCGAAGGTGGGGTTTGGCTTTGCAGCAGGCGGTAGTGAATTTCAGATGAAGCAGTTGGATGAATCGAATAGCGAATTACCTTTTGGTGGAGGTAGTGGTGGTGGCGTTTCCATTACACCAATGGCATTTTTAATTGTCAATAAATCCACAGGTGTCAAGATGATTCATCTAGATGAGAGTACGCACATTTATGAACGATTGCTAGATTTAGCACCGCAAGCAGTGGAGAAAATACAAGAAGCATTTGATAAAAAGGGACAGCAAGCCAAGCAAAATGTTTCATCACCAAACGAACAAACAAAAGAAGATTATACATGGTAAAGGTTATGATTAGACAAGTTAAAAGCATGCCTTCATAATAAGAAATAGTGGCAGTTTTTTAAAAGCTGTCGATTATTAAGTAAAATAATCGGGGAGGATGTTTAAAACATGGCTAACGTAACGTTTAAAGGAAACCAAGTGACACTACTAGGAAATGAAGTAAAGGTAGGGGACAAAGCTCCACAATTCACAGTGTTAGCAAATGATTTATCCGAAGTTTCCTTACGTGATTACAAAGGAAACGTAAAGTTAATCAGTGTCGTACCTTCCATTGATACTGGGGTATGTGATGCACAGACTCGTAAATTTAATGAAGAGGCAGATAAACTAGAGAACGTCAATGTGTTAACGGTTAGTATGGATCTTCCTTTTGCACAAGCCCGTTGGTGTGGAGCGAATGGGGTTGATAAAGTAGATACATTATCTGATCACCGTGATGCCTCGTTTGGTGAAGCATTTGGCGTGCTCATTCAAGAGCTGCGCTTACTTGCACGTGCTGTATTCGTAGTAGACAGTAACGATGAGATTGTTTATGTTGAATACGTACCAGAGGCAACCAATCATCCGAATTATGATGCCGCACTTCAAGCTGCAAAACAAGCAAAATAAACGTCCCACTTTGGTCCGGTTCTAGCAGCCGGGCTTCTTTAATTTCTCTTCATACATACCTTTCATTCCTTCTTCCTTGGTAAAAAGAATGTACATTTGCTAGAATAGATAAAGTTATAGTTTCGATAGGAGGAGTAAGACGTGGAAGCATCGAAAACGGAGCAATTATATACGTGGTTAGATGAAGTTGTTACAATCATAAGCAAAGATATCGACTATCCTTATATAGAATTACTTCCATTAGCGGGGAGTATATTATTTGAACAAGCAATACCTGAACAACATAGTGATGGTGTTCGAAGTGCATTAACCGATAAACTTAAGGTCATATCGCTTGATGAATATACAAAGGAAGAAATAAGAAAGGCTATCCAACTAGCTATTTTAAAGGCGATGAAAGGGTACACACAACAGCAGCATTACATTACACCTGACTCTGTTGCTATATTTATGGGATACTTGTTAGAAAAGGTAGTACCAAAGAAGGAAGGCATTCGCTTATTTGATCCTGTTACAGGTACGGCAAATCTACTAACGGCAGTCATCAATCAATTAGATAAGCCAGTTGAAGCATATGGAAGTGACGTAGATCGCACGTTATTAGAGCTTTCGTTAATGAATGCGAATTTGCAACAAACAGAGATTGAACTTTTCCATCAAGATAGTCTGCAGCCGTTTCTATTGGAGCCGGTAGATAGTGTTATTGCCGATTTACCGGTAGGCTATTATCCAAATGATACACAAGCAGAAGGATACCAATTAAAAGCACAATCAGGCCATTCTTATTCGCACCACCTTTTAATAGAACAAAGTGTGAATTATATGAAACCAGGTGGATATGGACTATTTCTTATTCCTAACTTTTTATTCGAAGGGGATCAAGCCGAACAATTACATGTATATCTACAGCAACATACACACATAGTAGGAGTGTTACAATTACCTGACTCTATGTTTAAGAATGAACGGTTTGGCAAAAGCATCTTCATTGTTCAGAAAAAAGCTGAACATACAAAACCACCGAAGGAAGCATTAATCGTTTCTTTACCATCTTTCTCCAATGCGCGGGCGATGAACGATATTGTGATAAAAATTAACAAATGGTTTAACGAATATAGAGCGTTTTAATTTTATGAAAATAAAGATTTTAACACGATTTTGTGAAATATTATATATTGTCTTGAAAACAATCACAACGGGTGTTTAAATGAATAATGGTAACTAGTAACTTAAGTCAGTAAGGGGATGAAAAAAAGTGAGCAAAATTTTATCAATTAATGCGGGTAGTTCATCACTAAAGTTTCAACTAATCGAAATGCCGGCAGAAGAAGTAGTAACAAAAGGTTTGGTAGAACGTATCGGTTTGGATAACGCTATTTTCACTATCGAGGTAAATGGCGAGAAAGATAAAATGGTAACAGATATTCCAAATCACCAAAGAGCTGTTGAAATTTTAGTAGACAAGCTAACAAGTACAGGAATTGTTCAATCTTTAGATGAAATTGAAGGAATCGGTCACCGTGTCGTACATGGTGGAGAGCGTTTCAGTGATTCTGCACTTGTAACAGAAGAAGTAATGAAAGAAATTGAAGAAGTATCTGAATTAGCACCATTGCACAACCCAGCGAACCTAACTGGTATTCGCGCATTCCAACAAATTTTACCGAATGTACCAGCAGTAGTAGTATTTGATACTGCATTCCACCAGTCGATGCCAGAACAATCATACTTATATAGCCTTCCATATGACTATTATGAGGATTATGGTATTCGTAAGTACGGTTTCCATGGTACATCTCATAAGTATGTTTCCCAGCGTGCGGCGGAAATGGTTAATCGCCCATTAGATCAAATGCGCATTCTTTCCTGTCACTTAGGTAACGGTGCAAGTATCGCAGCGATTGAAGGTGGCAAATCTGTAGACACATCTATGGGCTTCACACCACTAGCAGGGGTAACAATGGGAACTCGTTCAGGTAACATTGACCCAGCTTTAATTCCTTACATTATGGAGAAAACAGGTAAGTCCGCAGAAGAAGTAATTCACGTTCTGAACAAAGAAAGTGGAATGCTTGCTCTTTCTGGTTTCTCTAGTGATCTTCGTGACATTGAAGAGAAAGCAGAACAAGGAGATGAGCGTGCTGAATTAGCATTACAAGTATTTGCTGATCGTATTCACAAATACATTGGTTCTTATGCAGCTCGTATGCATGGAGTAGATGCAATTGTCTTTACTGCAGGTGTAGGTGAAAATAGTACAGCTATTCGCGAACGTGTACTTAAAGGTCTAGAGTTTATGGGCGTATACTGGGATCCATCTCTTAACCAAACACGTGGCAAAGAAGCGTTCATTAGCTACCCACACTCTCCAGTTAAAGTAATGGTGATCCCAACGAATGAAGAAGTTATGATTGCACGTGATACAGTGCGTCTAATCGACGAAAATAACTAAACGAACTCAAAAAGAGACTATCGATCAACAATCGATAGTCTTTTTTTATGAGCTAAAAAATTATTCAAGGCGTGCAAAAAAATGTCTCCTCAATGTAGTACAATAAAGATAGAAAATAGGAAAGAAGCTGTCCGCATTATATTTTGTGATGTAATCTATTCCATCCAATAAAAGGGAATGTCATATCTAGTCGCTATGCCGCATAGATTGTGTTGGGGAGGCATTTACGTGAGTGAACAAAGTGTATATGATGCCATAAAACATTGGGAACAGCAATGGATAGATTATCAACCTAATGATTTTGAAATAGCTTATGACCGTTGGTTACAACAGGGATTTCATCAAATGAATCCAAGAAAAAGAAAGAAGCTTTTTCGTCAAATGGATCAAATTCTATTTCATATTCATGCCTATCTTCAAGGAGCTGCTTTTCAAAATGAAGCAAGAGAGCGTATTTTGGTAAGTGGTCGTATTTTTGATCGCAGCATTGTAGAAATTGCTCATATGAAACAGTTGACAGTGGATCAATTAACCTATATTGCACAGCAGCACGTTGCCAAGGGGAAGGTGTATTCGCTTGCACAAGGAGGTTTAACTGGTACAGGTGGTTATTTGCTTCTCGGAGCGGATTTTCCATTAATGGTTGTCCTTAATTTACGTGCAGTGCAGTTAATTGGCTTAACGTTCGGCCATGAAGTGAATCATCCGTATGAAATGATGCTTTCTTTGAAATTGTTTCATGTAGCTACTTTACCAAAACGCTTGCAAAAGCAAGGGTGGGATGCATTAAAACAAGAATTGACTCATTATTCGTCCCCGTTTATGTATGAAGGAACAGACGACTTGACAGATGAAAAATGGTTCGAGCAACCGATGAAACAGTGCTTGAAGTCATTATCTATTTTCATGTTTAGAAAAAAATGGATTCAAGGATTGCCGGTAATTAGTATGGCAATAGGGGCAACGCTTAATTATCGATTAACGCGCCAAGTAACCGAATTTGCGCTTCGTTTTTATCAATATCGTTATTTAATAGAAGAGGAGAATTTTCGTTATGTCTGAGCAAGAGCATAAACGTTTAGCTAAACAAAGTATTGTTTGTAAGGTGATTACGGTAAGTGATACTAGGGAGAAGCAAACCGATAAAAGCGGTCAACTTATGCAAGAAATGCTAACATCAGCTGGGCATTTCGTAGCCGGTTATGAAATTGTCCCAGATGAACAACAATCCATACGTACATGTATTCAAGCGGGGTGTGATGATTCGAACATAGAAGCTATTTTAATAAATGGTGGGACTGGTATTTCGAAACGGGATGTAACGATTGAAACTGTAGCTCCTATGTTAGATAAAGAAATGACGGGATTTGGTGAATTGTTTCGTATGTTAAGTTATACCGAAGACATTGGTTCTGCAGCCATTTTATCAAGGGCGATTGCTGGAAGCTGTAGAGAAACAGCTATTTTTACGACCCCAGGTTCTAGCGGTGCAGTAAGGCTTGCAATGAATAAGTTGATTTTACCAGAGTTATGTCATGTAGTTCGTGAATTGAATAAGTAATCTTTCTCTTCTAATCATTCTAAGCCTACAAAAAATATAAAATTATTTTATATACAAATTATAACAAATTTTTTAATTAATTTTTTGTATAATGTAATTAATAAACTCAGAAAAAGGCAAACTAATTGAAAGATTAGGACGCAAAGATGCAGATCTAACGCATGAAAATGCTAGGATGGCTGGTCTACCTGAAAATCTCAGTGTGGAGGGACTACAATTGAGAGAAGGAATAGAACTAAGAAACGGTGTGGACGAAGAGTGGGTTCGATTAATGATAGAGGCGAAAGCGATGGGATTAACGGTAAAGGAAATAGCTTCTTTTCTTACGTTAAAAGAAGCAGAGAGGGGAGAATTGCTAGCATATAAGTGTTTATCATAATATCGTATGTGTAACCTATTGTGGAAATGTGGTATACTTCTTTTCAGGAAGAAGGTGATAGCCATGATAGGTGAACAAATTAAGTCCTTAAGGCAAGAAAGAAAGCTGTCATTAACAGAATTAGCTGATCGAGCAGGAGTGGCTAAATCTTATTTAAGTTCTATAGAACGAAATTTACAACAAAATCCTTCTATCCAATTCTTGGAGAAAATTTCATCTGTCTTGCACGTTTCGGTGGAGCAACTGTTGTTAGGGGACGATGAACAAGAAACATCATTAGATGAAGATTGGATAGAACTGATCAAAGATGCCCAAGATTCGGGTGTTTCGAAAGAACAATTTAAAGAATTTCTAGAGTATAATAAATGGCGTTTACAACAAGAAAAGCATGACATTACTGAATGACTTACATAAAAGGAGAAGCTCACGAATGCGAGCTTCTCCTTTTTACGATAGAATCTATTCTCGCTCAGGACGAATGACTAGTACATCACAACTAGCATAGCGAGTAATGTGTTCAGATACGCTACCGATGAAAAATCGTTCAACAGCGTTTAAACCAGTTGCACCACAAATGATTAAATCTGCTTCAAATTTAGGCGCAACTTCTTTTGCAATCTTTACTTTCGGAGAACCATATTCTATATCCACCTGAACTTCCTGTAATCCTTCTTCTTTCGCCTTTTGTTGATATCTAGTTAACAATTCTGTTGCGTAGTTCTCTGCTCTTTCTGCTAAAGAGCGATCATAAGCTTCAACTGTAGCAAACGCTCGAGTATCCACTACATGAGATATAAACAATTTTGCTTTGTTACGTAATGCAATATCAATGGCTTTCTCAAAAGCATGTTCAGAAGCTTCAGAACCATCTACAGCTATAACAATCTTCTTATATTCAAATGGCATATGGACTCTCTCCCTTCAATTTTTCTCTATTATAACATGATAAAGGGCTTTCATGGAAAAAGATGAGAAGTAGTTTTAGAAAGTTTTGTGACACACTAACGATAGGAGGTGTTTAGAGTATGGAACCTAAAAAACAAACAGGCTTACAATATGAACCTGAAGGTGAACAAATTATTGCTCAACAACTATCGGAGAGTTACCAAAGCGGTGTTATTGATCAAGTAGCACATCAACCGAAAGACCGTAGCAAACATTCATAATAGACACAAAGGAGCCAGTCTTTCTTATAAGGGAGAGTGGCTTTCTTTATGTATAAAGAACGTAATGGATGAATCATTTGTCGTATATATAGTAAAGTAGAGATAGGAGCTGTTGCTAGAAGAAACAAAGGCATTCGTGTGGGAAAATGAAGATAATAAATACAATGCACATACATTTTACGATGAACGGTTTAAAGGAGGTACTTATGCAGCACGCAATTATTACTGCAGGATCGAAAGGATTAGGACGAAAAGTAACAGAACAATTTATAGAAGCAGGTTATTCCGTTACCATTTCTTATCGGAAGGATAAACAAAAAGCTCAAACATTAATGGAACAGTTCCCGGATGATCAACATCGCATTCAATGTGTTCAAGCAGATGTGACTAACCCAGCGGATTTAAAACGACTCGTAAATCAAGCGATGGAGGCGTTTGGTCGCATAGATGTTCTCGTGAATAATGCAGGTCCATATATATTTGAACGTAAGAAATTGATGGATTATTCCGTTGATGAATGGGACGCGATGATCAGAGGTAATTTAGATGCTGCATTTTATTTGTTGAAAATGGTAATACCTATTATGAGAAAACAACAATTTGGCCGTATTATTCATTACGGATTTCAAGATGCGAATCAAGCACCTGGTTGGATTTATCGCTCGGCCTTCGCCGCTGCTAAAACAGGATTAGTATCGTTGACGAAAACGGTAGCATTAGAAGAGGCGGAAAACGGAATAACAGTTAATATGATTTGTCCAGGAAAGATAGTAGGGGAATGGAAAGAGCGAACCATTTTAGAAAGTCGTCAAGAAATTGATCCAGAAACACCGATTGGCAGGCCTGGAACAGGGGAGGATATATCTAGAACGATTCTCTTTCTCTGCCAGGAACAGTCAGATATGGTTACTGGTTCTGTTATCGAGGTGACAGGTGGCGTTGATGTAATTCATAAGCATCGTATTCATAAGTAGCTTTATATTTACGAGGAGACGCTCATTTTATAAGGAGGTAGGAAATGGATGAACATAGGAATACCGAAAGAAATCAAAAACAATGAAAACCGAGTGGCTATTACCCCAGCAGGTGTGACAGCATTCATACAGGCAGGGCATCAAGTATTCATAGAGCAAGGAGCAGGAGAAGGTTCTGGATTTACGAATGAAGAATATGTGCAGGCAGGTGCTAGTGTTGTTTCTACTGCAGAAGATGCGTGGAATCAAGAGATGGTCATGAAAGTGAAAGAGCCGTTGCCAGAGGAATATGATTATTTCCGCGAAGGATTAATTTTATTTACGTATCTTCATTTGGCTGCAGAACCGGAATTAACGAAAGCACTAATGGAGCGTAAAGTAATTGGCATTGCGTATGAAACGGTGCAACTTTCGAATGGTTCTTTACCACTATTAACCCCAATGAGCGAAGTAGCTGGCCGTATGGCTTCACAAATTGGTGCACAATTTCTAGAGAAGTTACGAGGTGGAAAAGGCATTTTGTTAGGTGGTATTCCTGGTGTGCGTCGAGGGCGAGTAACAGTTATTGGTGGAGGTGTCGTAGGAACGAACGCAGCAAAAATTGCGATGGGATTAGGTGCTGATGTGACCATTGTTGATTTGAATGCCAGACGATTACGAGAATTGGATGATATATTCGGAGCGAGCATTAATACAATGATGTCGAATCCGTTAACCATTGCCGAACTTCTGGAGGAGTCTGATTTAGTTATTGGTGCTGTACTGATTCCTGGTGCTAAAGCGCCTAAATTAGTAACTGAGGATATGGTGAAACAAATGAAGAAAGGCTCTGTAATTGTAGATGTCGCGATTGACCAAGGTGGAATCTTTGCAACGACAGACCGAATTACAACGCATGATGATCCGACATATGTGAAGCATGATGTACTGCATTATGCGGTTGCGAATATGCCTGGTGCTGTTCCAAGAACATCTACGATAGGATTAACGAATGTAACGGTACCGTATGCTTTGCAGTTGGCGAATAAAGGATATGTACAAGCGTGCTTACAAAATGAAAGCTTATGTAAGGGCATCAATACATTAGATGGCTCTGTAACATTTCAAGCGGTTGCAGAAGCACATGATTTACCATATCGAGATGTGCAGTCGTTCCTTCAATAAGCATACGTTGTAGTGGATGAAAGATAAAAACGTTTATTTTTTGTTAAGAATAGTTGATTTTCTATTCTATTTTAGAAAAGCATGATAAATTTGAAACATTACGTCTGTTTAAATCGTATTACATGATAAGCACAAAGTTGTTATGAAAAGAGGTGACTAAATGGGGTTATTTTCTAAATTATTTTCTAAGCAGCAAAAGGATGTACCAAAGGTGAAAGAACGTACACCATTAACGATCCAACTCGGTGATGTTGTCACTTATGATTTAATGGATTATGAAGTAGTGGGAAAGATTACGTATCAAGACGGATCTTACAAGTGGTATGCGTATCAACTTCTAGAAGGTAGAAAGTCGATATGGTTGTCTGCTGAAATGGATGAGGAGTTAGAACTCGGTATTTATGAAAGTATCACGATGCCTATTTCAGAACCTTACCCGAATAAAGTGCAACACAATGGTAGGACATATTATTTAGATGAATCAGGTAAAGCCCATATTAGAGGAGAAGGCAGAAGTGAGAATGTAAATGGCCAGACTATTCAATATGCGGATTACTGTAATGAAGAGGAAGACCATTTTCTAAGTGTAGAGAAATGGGGTTCTGATATAGAAGTAAGTAAAGGCTATCCGATTGAAGAATTTGAGATTAGTATATTGGCAGGTTCAAATTAAAGGAGGAGAAAGATATGTTTAAATTTTTCAAACGTATTGGAACAGTTGTTAATTCAGAATTAAACTCTATGCTAGATAAAGCGGAAGATCCGGTGAAGATGTTGGATCAATTTATGCGTGATATGGAAGCAGATATTCGTGAAGCAGAGAGTGCGGTAGCGAAGCAAATTGCTAATGAGAAAATGTTAAAGCGTAAGTATGATGATGCACAAGCGCTTGTAGATAAGCGCCAGCAGCAAGCTGAAAAAGCAATTGAAGCAGGGGATGAAGATTTAGCACGTCGAGCGTTACAAGATAAGAAGAATCAAGAAGAGCAAGCAACAGTGCTAAAAGAGTCTTATGACCGAGCGTTGACAGATTCGCGTAACCTACGCCAGAAATTAGACGAAATGAAAAAAGAATACCAAGAAATGAAATTAAAGAAGGATTCGTTAAAAGCACGTGCAGAGTCCGCCAAAACACGTACGAAAATGAATCGCACCATGTCAGGCATTAGTAATGATGAATCTAAACGTGGATTTGAACGTATGGAAGAAAAAGTAATGCAATATGAAGCAGAAGCTGAAACAAGTGAAGATTTATCAGAATCTAGTCGAACGCTTGATGATGAGTTTGCGGCACTTGAGAAAGATGGCGTAGATGACGAATTAGCAGCTTTGAAAAAGAAGTTAGGGAAAGAGTAACGAATGTCACGAGGCAATGGTGATTGGTCGACCTAGTTGTGGGTGACCAATCCTTTTGTTGTCTTTTCGGTAATCAGAAAGGAGGTCAGCACCGTTGAAGAAGTTTGCTATATACCCTTTTCTATGTTTGCTAGCACTATTTTTAGTTAGTTGTAGTCAATCGTCAGGAGAGGCTTATACGGATGGAGTATATGAATTTCCTGAAGAACCTACGAAAGCATCGATTGAACAACAGATAGAAGAAGGAAATTATAAAGATGCAGAGGATTTAGTAAATCAAGTGTTCCCATTAGTTGATACTGTAGAAGGGGAAAATAATGAAGCTTCTGTCATTTATGCTACGAAGCGGTTTACAATAGACGAAGTATCAGCACTCATTACAAATATGTTCCCACCAGAGCATGAAAGTGATTCAGTAGATGGCAAGAAAGCTATTATATATCCAAGTTACTTTATTACGTTTCAACAGAGTGAACAAGATAGTGATACGGTATTTATTGAAGTAGCTTCAGATCGATTTGTGCGCGACAATTACTCGCCAAATTATTTTAATGGCCTATTTGCTTTATGGCTATTAGATGATGTGTTGGATGTAGATGATTGGCATAAGAAACGCTCGAAATCTTGTGTAAGTGGTGATTGTTACGGAGGGTATTCAAGCGGTAAATATCTTTCCCCATCTAAGTCAGGTGGTATAAGAGGAGGTTCGTCTACGGTTCGTGGTGGAGGACCTAGTTCTGGAAAATAATGAACAAGGAGTGAAGAGGTATGGGACCATTGTTATTAACATTATTATACTTTGTAGTAGCCATAGTAGTAGTAGTCATTGGACTGTTCCTATTTGAAAATGTAACGAGAAAGTATAAAGATTGGGATGAAATTAAAAATGGGAATACGGCTGTTGCTTTATCCATAACAGGTAAAATTATTGGTATATGTATTATTTTATCCTTTGCTATCTACAATTCTTTAGAGCTAGTAGATACTTTAATATGGGGTACGATCGGGCTTGTATTGCAGCTAGTTGCTTACTTAATATTTGAAATGTTGACTCGTTCTTTCTCTGTTGAAGAGCAGTTAAGCAAAAATAATGTAGCTGTCGGGGTTGTTTCGTTAGGTGTTTCAATCGGGCTTGCTTTTGTCATTGGAGCTTCTATAACGTAAGTATTCGTGTAAGTCCTGCTACCTTAGTGGCAGGATTTAATCTTTTGGTTACGGAGTGATTGGGTTGAAGTTAGACGCGGCACAGAAAAGTAAGACAATATATTGGGCCTCAGGAATTGTATCTATTTGCGGTATTATATTCGAAGTTTTATTTGGAGCTCTAGGCTCTTACATATTAGGTGATGGTGTAAAACAGTATACATTGACGATTTCGTTATTTCTGACTGGAATGGGCGTCGGTGCGTCTTTAAGTGAACGTGTTACGAAGAATTTGCTAGGTGCGTTTATAGTAGTCGAATTCGCTGTCGCTTTTGTTGGTGGATTTTCTAGCTTAACGATGTTTGGGGTTACCGCTTTTGCTTCAGGAGGAGCAGATGCCCTTTATTTATACAGCATTACCTTTGTAGTTGGTGCATTAACAGGTGTAGAGTTGCCCATATTGATTCGTAAAGCTAATGAATTAGGAGTAGAGTTAAATAAGAGTACGGCGAGAGTGTTGTTTTCTGACTATGCAGGTGGTTTAATTGGGGGCTTGCTATTTGTTTATTTGCTTCGTCCTCAAATGGGAATGGTGCAGAGCGCTTTTGTTGTAGGATGCATCAATTTAACCGTTGCTTTAACGGTATTATGGTTATTCAGAAGAGAATTGAAGTATGTCAAAACGTATGCAACAGTGGGAGTGCTTATTGGAATTAGTTTAACATGGGGTGTTTTATTTGGAGAAGCACAGGCATACTCCTTTGAAAAACGGCTGTATGAGGACCCTATTATTCATATGGAAGATACGGCTTACCAACGTATTGTGTTAACGAAGGAACAAGGTGATACGAGACTTTATTTGAATGGTGCGTTGCAATTTAGCTCTTCTGATGAACATCGTTACCATGAAACGCTCATTCATATTCCGATGGCGCAAGCTGTTGAACCAAAGCACGTATTAGTTCTAGGTGGAGGGGACGGGCTAGCTGTACGTGAATTATTAAAGTACCCACAGCTAGAATCCGTTACACTTGTTGATTTAGACCCTCGAATGGTGGAGTTAGCGAATGAGAATCATCATCTACTGCAAATAAATGAAGCCTCGTTGCAAAACGATAAAGTAAACGTATATCACGAAGATGCATTTGAATTTATGGAACAAACATCGGATAAGTATGATGTTATTATTTCTGACCTTCCTGATCCCAATAATGAAAGTTTAAATAAACTCTATACTCAAGAATTTTACTCTTTACTTCGCAACCACTTAACACCAGGTGGGGCAATGATGGTGCAAGCGACTAGTCCTGTCTTTGCTACTTCTTCTTATTGGACGATAGTAGAAACAATCGCTGCAACAGGCTTATATACAGAACAATTCCATATCGATGTTCCTAGTTTTGGTAACTGGGGATTTGTATTAGGTAGTAAACAGCGAATACGTCCTGAACAGCTTGAATTAACAGTTAATACGAACTTTTTAACAGAGGACATGATTTCTAGCTTAACGTATTTCGGCAAAGATGAAGATAGTCACATAATGGAGAAGGGGAAAGCAGTAGAGATAAAGCCGAATACGCTTATTGATCCGCATCTCATTCAAAAGTATGAACGAGATTGGATAAATTATTAAATAGGGTATAAAGGTAAAGTACTTCATAAAAAAACAGGAACCAGTGAGTAAGAACAATTCGTCCTCATTAACTGGTCCTGTATACAGTCGTTATTTTGTTGTGACTTTTACGTTGATTGCTTCTTTATGAATGGCTTTTTGATAGACAGGTCCTACATATTGATTCAATGGAAAACCTTCCTTAACAGCGCTAGTGATAAAGGCTTTTGCTGATGTAACAGCTTCTATAACGGACTTGCCATTTGCTATTTCTGCTGTAATGGCAGCAGAATAAGAACAGCCTGCACCATGGACGTATGACGTGTTCACGTTGTCCGTTTGGATGTAATGGAACTGCTCACCATCATAAAGAAGATCTGTTGCTTTAGTATCGTCAACAAGTTTGCCTGCTTTAATCAATACATGCTGCGCACCAGATTCGTGAATGATTTTGGCTGCGTTTTCTAGTTCTTCAACAGTTGTAATAAGACGATAACCAGCTAGTTTAGCAGCTTCGAAAAGGTTAGGCGTTGTAATCGTTGCCCTTGGTACGAGTGTTTTACGAAGGCTTTCTAGGTTCTCAGGGTGGAGTACATCGTCTTCCCCTTTACATACCATAACCGGATCAATAACGACTGGGATATTTGCTTGATCGATGACCTCTGCAGCTGCTGTAATAATATCAGGGGAACCAAGCATCCCTGTTTTAAGTGCATTAATATTTAAGGAGATGGCGGTCTTTAATTGTTCCTTTACAGTGTGAAGTTCCATTGGAAAGACGTTATGTGCCCATCCGTTATCTGGATCCATTGCGACAACTGTTGTTAAAGAAGAAATTCCATAAACGCCATGCTCATGAAATGTTTTTAAGTCTGCCTGAATACCTGCCCCACCACTGCTGTCTGAACCAGCGATTGTAAGTACTTTTTTTCTCATTTAATATTCCCCTTCCAACTACTCTCTTTATTTGTAGAACTATTTCCTATCTTAACGATTTTTGTAGAAATCTCAAACTGAAATACTTTTAATTATATCAAATGTGAACGTTTTCTAGTATGTTTATTAAAAAAATTTTAAACAGTAGTTTTTTTGCTCAAAAAAAAGAAGCCTTGTCTTAGGCCACGTTACCAAAATAATTTAGGTTTAGGTACATGATGATTGTGTTGGAAGGAGGTTTGATTTCCTTCTACAAGGGATTGACATTCTGTATCAAAATCAAATGGAATAGCTTGCTCATAAGGAGGTGGAATTAGGTTAGCATCCTTATTACACGTAAACGGTTGATCGATAGGGTGCCCATCTGCGTTTCGCTCTGTCTGTAATGTGTCAACAACGATTTGCCCGATTTGTTTTCCTAGTTTTAGTCCTTCATCATTATCAATTGGGAAATGCACACCAGCATACAACCGAGATTGCGCACATTCATTGGCTAATTGACGAAGTTTTTCTTTTTCACCAGGAAAAAAATAACTTAGAATGACTTCTGCTGCTCCAGCAACTGCTGCATGACCTGAGGGATACGTAGGGTGTCTTGGGGTACAAAGAACCGTAACAAGTTCATCATCAAGTTGGTTTGGTCGAGCTACAAGCCATTTGAATTTTAAATACCAAGACACGACAAAAGCGTCATTTAGTCCGGCATTTAATGCTGCCAACATTCTACCTGCTCGAGGTGCCTCCACTCCGTACGTATCAATAAGAATATCAGCGATTGGTGTCCATTGTTTCGTAGCGGGACCTGTGCCCCAATATTTTGCAATGGTCTTTTCGTTTTTGGAGATGTTTTTTAATACTCGTTGTACTTTTGGTAGTTGAGCATGCCAATTTACCTTGTTAGCATGAAGGATTTTTAGTTTAATCGGTTTTCCATCTAGAGTAGAAAACCCCCCTTTATCATTATGCTGAATATAATACGTACTCCAAGAACCGGAGAGCGGGGTTTCAGCATTAGTAGGAGGGTGAAATTCCCCTGCATAAGGCAGTTTGGGCCATGATTTAAATGCGTAATATTTCCTCTTGCTCATTGCATCACCTTCATAAAGTATAGATGTGTCATTCTATGTATGAATTAAGAGGCGTGTATAGACACTTCCCCATAAAATGAAATTACGTAAACCCGTTGGTAGTAATATTTCTTTTCCAGCAAAAGGAGAATAGTGCTAGAGGAGGGTGCTAACTGATTTTAAAATGGGCATGAAGCATGTGTAGAAATCATATATTGAGTACAAATAGTAGTAGGAGAGGGGTTGTAAGGTGGAAAAACAATATTCCGTGTTGCGATTGTTATTGGCGTTTTTTTTGTTATATATGGCGTGGCCTTATATACAAGTACAGGGGGAACAAGTAGCTTCTTATTTCTGGCTTGGATGGCTGGTGTTCTTCTTATTTGTAGTAGGAGCGAATTTAGCCGACTTGCTTCGTATATCAAGACAACCAGCTTTAGAAGAAGAAAGAAAATTAAAGAAAAGACAACAATCTGTGTAGAGAAAATTGAAGCAACTTTCATTCATCTGTATAATAACACTAGGTAGGAAAATGACTAGTACAGGTCCGATTAGAAAGTAAGGTGAATGAAGTGGCAACAAAGCATGAACAAATTCTAAATCATATAGACTCTTTATCAATTGGTAGCAAAATTTCTGTTCGTGGTATTGCAAAGGCACTAGAAGTAAGTGAAGGGACAGCATACCGAGCTATTAAAGAAGCGGAAAATCAAGGTCTTGTTAGTACGATTGAACGTGTAGGTACGATCCGAATTGAGCGGAAGAAGAAAGATAATATTGAACGATTAACATTTGCAGAAATCGTAAATATTGTGGAAGGACAAGTGTTAGGTGGAAAGGCTGGTTTACACAAAACGTTAAATAAGTTCGTCATTGGAGCAATGAAATTAGATGCGATGATGCGCTACACAGAGGCTGGATCGTTGCTTATTGTTGGGAATAGAACCAATGCTCATGAGTTAGCTCTCCAAGAGGGAGCGGCTGTATTAATAACAGGTGGTTTTGATACGGATGAGCATGTTAAGCGGCTAGCTGACGAAAAAGAGCTTCCAATTATTTCTTCTAGCTATGATTCCTTTACAGTTGCGACGATGATTAATCGAGCTATATACGATCAAATGATTAAGAAGGAGATTGTATTAGTTGGAGATATTTATACTCCACTAGAGCAGTCATTTTATCTTCAAGTAGGTGATTTAATTGATGTATGGTACCAATTAAACGAAGAAACGATGCACAATCGATACCCTGTTGTAGACCATCAAATGCGAGTAGTCGGTATAGTGACAGCGAAGGATATTATTGGGGAAGATCGTGATTTAATTGTAGATAAAGTGATGACGAAGAAGCCAATGACGGTTCATGCAAAAACTTCTTTAGCCAATGCAGCGCATATTATGGTTTGGGAAGGTATTGAGGTGATGCCTGTTGTGGATATGAATCAGAAGTTGATTGGTGTTATTTCTAGGCAAGATGTATTAAAAGCACTGCAACAATTACAACGCCAACCACAAATTGGGGAAAAGATTGATGATTTAGCGACAAGTCAATTAATGGAGTCTGTAGATGAGCACAATGAAATCGTGTATGAAACAGAAGTGACACCACAGATGACGAATCAATTAGGTACGTTATCATATGGGGTATTTACTTCAATCGTTGTAGGAGCAGGTAGTCGATATATTCATCAAAATAAAAAGGGTGATTTAGTCGTTGAGAATTTATCCGTATATTTTATTAAACCTGTCCAACTCGAAAGTCAACTAGTGATTAAGCCACGCATTTTAGAAGTAGGTAGGAAAATAGCTAAAATAGATGTTGAAGTGTACGGGGAAGGGAATATAGTTGGTAAAGCGATGATTATGGCGCAAATAATTGATCGATAAAATTCAATAAAAAGAGCCTGTGAATGTGAATCAGGCTCCAAACGTGCTATGTTAGTCATTGATTTCATTTGCTCGTTCTTTTAGTTGTTTCCCATAAAAGGATGTAGTTTTAAATCCATATACGAGCTGAAGAATCCCTAAAGCGATAAAAATAATGCTAATATAAAGTGCTAATTTGGTTTGATAAAAGGCATATTGATTAATACCAAATGTGATAATGAATATGCCGAGTGCAACTCTCGCTTTAGAATTAGCGTACCGTTGTTCCAATGGGTCGCTTTTTCGTAAAATTGCTACTTTGAAGTATAAATAAATCGTAATGGAAAGCACTATTGCGATAGGAAAGAGTACCATTTATTATCACCTTTTCATTATTATGAACTGTAACGTTATCTATTGTACCGATTATTGGTTCATTTCGCCAGCAATTCAATGAAAAGAATACATTAAAGGAGTTCTGTTATGTCTATACAATCTATTTTACAATCTATTCAACAGTATGAAACAGTTATTATTCATCGTCATGTACGTCCTGATCCGGATGCACTCGGTTCTCAATCTGGGTTAGCTCATATGATTAAGGATACTTATGTAGATAAGAAAGTGTATGTCGTTGGGGAAGAAGATGAGCGTTTAACATTTTTAGCGCAAATGGATGATGTGACAGAAGAAATGTACGCGAACGCTTTAGTCATTGTTTGTGATACAGCGAATCAGGCTCGAATTAGCGACCAGCGTTATTCACTAGGTGCAGCATTAATTAAATTAGACCACCACCCTGATGTTGATGATTATGGTGATATTCAATGGGTGAATACAAATGCTAGCTCCACATCAGAAATGGTATATGAATTGTATGAAGCATCGAAAGAATATGGCTACAATTATGTGATGTCAGCGCAAGTAGCTCGCTTGTTATATGCAGGAATTGTCGGTGATACAGGTAGATTCCTGTTCCCTAGTTCAACTGCTCGTACGTTACAAATTGCAGCAGACTTAGCTACATATGATTTTGATCGAACGGCTTTATATGACGGTATGTACAAAACAAGCCCGGCAATTGCACGATTAAAAGGGTATATTTTGCAAAATTTCACCATTTCTTCAGCTGGAGTAAGTACTGTGAAATTAACGAAAGAGACGTTAGAACAGTTTCACGTTACTCCGTCACAAACTTCTGCCGTAGTAGGCCTTTTAGGAGAAGTAGAAGGTATGTTGACGTGGGCGATTTTTGTAGAGGAAGATGAGCAAATTAGAGTACGGCTTCGTTCTAAAGGTCCGGCGATTCATAACGTTGCGGCTAAGTATAATGGTGGTGGCCATCCAAGAGCGTCTGGTGCAACGGTTTATTCAAAGGAAGAGATGGAGCAGCTTGTAGCTGATTTAGAGCAAGTAACTATCGATTATGTAAGGAAGTAAAAAAGACACAAAAAAACGTCTAGTGGTCACATTTAGACGTTTTTTTGTGCGGAAATTATTGTGCTTGTTTATGAGTTGGTATAAACCAGCATCCGCTATCAGTTTCGTCCATATAAACGGCTAGATTGCGTTTTTTAATTTCACGTTTTAATAATCGGATGAGTTCTGCTGATTCGGCATATGCTGTTTGACCGTTAGCGATACGATTCAGTTTATCCTCTAACAATCTTCTTCTATTCATGATTAACATAATACACTCACCCCTTTTCCTTTAGACTTTGGTTCATTTCTATTTTATACAAAAAAGCGAAGTAGTACCACTATTTTCTGAATTTTTCACAAATTGTACATTTTTTACGTAGTTGGGTGAATCGTAATCATAACGACGACGTTTTGTGTCATGATTAAGCGTTCTACCTTCAGTTCATAAGTTAAGGAATCTATTGTATACGTTTTGGCTTCGATGGCTGTATATAATAGACTAGCATTGTCTGAGAGCCCTTTAATATCCTTTCCAATAACGTCAGGCAATTGTTCTTTAGCTAAATTACGTAATTTATAAACAGTGAGTCGATCCATTTTATTTTGTCTTAATAATTTTTTTTCGTTTAAAAAAACAATTTCAAGATCCTGAACCTTAATGACTTTTTTCTTTTGGTCATTTAATTCTTTTTTGTCTTGTGTCAGTAGACTGTTTTGATTTTCTAAATCAGAGATGGTACCTCGTAGTTCCATATTTTCTTCAATCCATCTTTCCATATGGGTGCCGTACATGAATAGAAAAACACAATAGGCCATTACTCCGCCGATAAAAACTCCGGCGAGAAATCGTTGCCATTCTTTTTTTTTGTAATAGGGAGGAATGTGCATTAAGTAATCTCCTCCTGAATTAACCATTCAATAATGAGTAATGCTGTTTGTACGCCTCCCATAGCAGAAATGATGCAAACAATTTGTTTAAATATATCGAGAGTAGAACCATCTGAGAGTCCTCGCTCAAAGGTAGATATTGCATCAAATGTTCCACCGATTGCAGCGACAATGGCCCATATTCGCAAGCTTTTGGCAAGGCGACTTATATATGTGAAAGGAGCTTCACCAGCTGCAAATGCACCGATGCTACCAATTAATGTTCCGCCAATCATAACGCCGAGAGCAATAAAGTAATATTGAAAAACGGTTACAAAAAAACGTTCTTCCATATAAGGTCACCCTTTCAATTGAAACACTTGTCCGTATAGTTAAATGTATGAGGAGGTATGCTTCTATATGACATAGGGCCAAGTGTGTGTTTTTCTATCTATTGCATAGTAAGCTATAATAGAGGATGAAACTAATGATGAGGCGGGAATAGATATGGAGTTTGTTCATTTACAGGTACGAAGTGGATACAGCTTTATGAAAAGTACCAATACAATTGAGAAACTGGTTGCTACCGCTAAACAAAAAGGGTTTACAGCTTTGGCATTAACAGATGAAGGCGTCATGCATGGAGCAATCTCTTTTTATCAAACGTGTCAAGCTTATGGAATTAAACCGATTCTAGGGCTGACGGCATATGTGGAAATAGCAGAG
This sequence comes from Pontibacillus litoralis JSM 072002, assembly GCF_000775615.1. Lineage (GTDB taxonomy): Bacteria > Bacillota > Bacilli > Bacillales > BH030062 > Pontibacillus > Pontibacillus litoralis. Next base: position 371,387 of record NZ_AVPG01000001.1, on the reverse strand, counting down.
GGTCAAGTGAATGAGCTGTTATTGCTTGCAAAGAATCAACGAGGATATCACAATTTACTGCGTCTAAGTAGTGTCTTGCAATCTACAACGGATTATATACGTAAGCACGATGTTGAGAAGTATGCTCAAGGGTGTATTGGTATTCTTCCTTTATACGAGTCTTATTTAGAGAACTATTGCATACAAAATGATATGACTACTTTCCATGAACAAGTGAAAGAGTGGCAATCCTACTTTGCTACAGATGACTTCTATATTGGATTAGCGGATTATGGGATAGAGAAGCAGAGGCGTGTACTGGCAACGATTGAACAGGTGAACTTGATTCACACGCTTCCGTTTGTGGCTATTAACGACGTTCGGTATTTGCGAGAAGAAGATGCAATAGCTTATGATTGTTTGCAAAGTATTCGTGAACAAAAGAAATGGTCACAGCAAATAGAAGATAAGACAGGGAAGAATCGACATTTACGAACGAATGACGAGATGAATCAGTTGTTTGGTGATTGGGCGCCAAGCTCTTTGCGCCAAGCTAGTGCGATTGCTAACCGATGCCATGTAAAGCTTGACTTTCAACAGACGATGTTACCTGAATATCCAGTTCCAGAGGGAATCAGTGCTTCTGAATATTTGAGGCAGTTGTGCTATAAAGGGTTAAGACGTAGGTATAGTGCTTTAAATGAGCAAGTAAAGGACCGGCTCGCTTATGAGTTACGCATGATCGAACAAATGCAGTTTAGCGATTATTTTTTGATTGTATGGGATTTTATACGCTATGCAAAGCAACAACAAATCGTTACAGGTCCCGGACGAGGCTCAGCAGCAGGTTCTTTAGTTGCATATTTATTAGGGATTACAGATGTTGATCCAATTCGGTATGATTTATTGTTTGAACGTTTCCTTAACCCGGAACGAGTAACGATGCCTGATATTGATATTGACTTTTCTGATGTGAAACGAGATCAAGTTATTCAATATGTAAAGGACAAATACGGACCCGAACATGTGGCTCAAATTATTACATTCGGAACGTTCGGCCCTCGTTCTATCTTACGTGAATTAGCGAAAGTGATGGGAATAGATCAACAAGAAATAAGCTATGTGTTGAAATTCATTCCACAAACTATATCTCAATCTATTGTTGCAATCGTGCAAGAATCTTCTGAACTGAAGTCTTATATTCAACAATCTTCTGACATGCAATTCTTGTTTAAACTAGCTACGAAATTAGAAGGATTACCACGCCATGCATCCACACATGCAGCAGGAGTTATTATTAGTAAAGATCCATTAATAACACACGTGCCGCTAACTTCTGGACATGATGGTGTACCGTTAACGCAATATGCGATGTCTGAGTTAGAAGCAATTGGTTTACTAAAAATGGATTTTCTCGGTTTGCGTAACCTTACGTTGATGGAACGAATAACAAAAGCGATTTATGAACAAGAAGGAAAAACGATTTCTTTTTCACAGGACGACATGACGGATGAACGAACATTTACTTTATTACGTAGTGGTAAAACAACAGGAATATTTCAATTAGAATCAAAGGGGATGAAGGATGTGCTTGAACGCCTTCGCCCAACTCATTTCGAGGATATTGTTGCCGTTAATGCGCTGTATCGACCGGGACCGATGGAATATATTCCAACGTATATAAAAAGAAAGCATGGGAAAGAAATGGTTACTTATCCCCACCCAGACCTAGAGCCCATCCTTAATAAAACGTATGGGGTGTTGGTATATCAAGAACAAATTATGCAAATTGCTAATAAAGTTGCTGGTATGTCTCTTGGGCAAGCAGATGTATTAAGGAGAGCAGTAAGTAAGAAGCATCAAGATGTGATGAATGCTCAACGGCAATCGTTTATAACAGGTTGCGTGAATAATGGGTATGAAAGGGAAGTAGGAGAGCAATTATTTGAATGGATTGTACGCTTTTCTAATTATGGTTTTAACCGAAGTCATGCTGTAGCTTATAGTATGATTTCTTATCAGCTTGCCTATTTAAAAGCTCATTATCCAGCTTATTTCATGACTCAATTAATGAGCAGTGCTTCTCATGACAAGATGGCTAGTTATATTAAAGAGGCGAAGGAATTAGGAATAACTATTTTGCCTCCATCCATTAATTTTAGTTATGAGAGATTTACTGTAGAAGATGGGAATATAAGGATGGGTCTATCAGCTATAAAAGGGATAAGTAAAGCAGCCGTTCATCAAATGATACAAGTACGAAAAGACAAACCATTTCGCAATTTATTTGAGTTTTGTCGTCGCGTTCCGTTACAAATTGTGAACCGTTCTGTAATGGAGTCGTTAGTATTAGCTGGATGCTTTGATGAAATGTATCAAAATCGAGCTTCTTTGTTAGCGAGTCTCCAACAAGCAATAGAACAAGGTGAACTATTTAGTGATATGCAGGGGCAAGAGTCGTTCTTTCCTCATGATATCAGCTTAGATGCTCATTACGTATCGACGGAACCTTTTGATCAATTAAAGCAGCTTTCTTTAGAGAAGGAAGTACTAGGTTTTTACGTTTCTTCCCACCCGTTAGCAACGTTTCGCAATCAACTTCGTTTTAATGGATACACGTCTTTACAAGCTGCTTCCCACTCTACAATGAAGAGGAAATTAAAAGCAGCCGTTGTCGTTCAAGAATTGAAAGTAATTCGGACGAAAAGAGGAGACCCAATGGCGTTTGCAACGTTTAGTGATGAAGGAGGAGAAATAGAAGGGGTTTTATTTCCTGAAGCATTCCGGGGGATTCGTAGCTGGCTAACGGAAGAAATGCTTGTGTTTATTGAAGGTAAACTAGAGGAACGTAGAGGAAGTATGCAGTGGATTGTTCATACAATCATGCCTTTTGACAAAGATGTATTACAAGAAGTAGTAACAGAACGTCTGTTTGTAAAAATCGATGATGAATCCGTACAAGAAGAGAAGTTGCATCAAATGAAACAATTGGCTAAGAAATATGCTGGTTCAGTACCGATTATTGTTCACTTTCCACACAAGAAAGAGACGTTTCAATTAAGTCAATCATTTTCTATTAATCCGACGGAAGAAGCGCTTGAGCAATTTAAGCAATTGTTAGGGGAAAATAGAGTGGTTTTGAAATAATAGGAAATGTAACCTTTAAGTGTGTAGAAGGTTCGAATAAGGACTTTACATGAAAAAGCGATTTGATATAATGTAATAGATTAGTGGTCAGACCAATTTACGAAGGTCAGACAATTTGTTTATGTGAAAAAGGAGCGAATATTGTTGTCAAAACTACGCGAAGAAGCATTACATATGCATCGAGTAAATAGAGGAAAACTAGCGACACATTCTAAGGTGCCTGTTAGAAATAAAGAAGATTTGAGTTTAGCTTATTCACCAGGAGTAGCTGAACCATGTAAAGAAATATATGAACGTAAAGAAGATGTGTATGAATATACAATGAAAGGGAATATGGTAGCTGTTGTTAGTGATGGCTCTGCAGTACTAGGATTAGGGAATATCGGTGCAGAGGCTTCTTTACCTGTTATGGAAGGAAAAGCAGCTTTATTCAAGAGCTTTGCAGGTGTGGATTCTTTCCCAATCTGTCTAAATACAAATGATGTGGATGAAATTGTCCAAACAGTAAAATTAATGGAACCTACTTTCGGCGGTGTTAACTTAGAAGATATTGCTGCACCGAACTGTTTTATTATTGAAGACAGATTAAAGAAAGAGACGAACATTCCAATTTTCCATGACGACCAACATGGAACAGCTATCGTTACCGTTGCGGCGATGATGAACGCATTGAAACTGTCTGGCAAGAAGTTCTCTGATGTGAAGGTTGTAGCGAACGGGGCTGGAGCCGCTGGAATTGCCATTATTAAATTGCTTTATCATTTCGGTGTACGTGATATTATTATGTGTGATTCTAAAGGGGCTATTTTTGAAGGGCGTCAAGCTGGAATGAACAAAGTTAAAGATGAAATAGCTAAAATTACGAATAAGGACCGCCAAGAAGGTTCTCTACAAGAGGTAATGAAAGGTTCTGACGTGTTTATTGGTGTATCTGTTGGTGGGTTATTATCGAAAGAAATGGTACAAAGCATGAACGAGAACCCTATTATATTTGCGATGGCGAATCCTGAGCCAGAAATTATGCCAGAAGTTGCGAAGGCAGCAGGCGCAAGCGTAATTGGAACTGGACGCTCTGATTTCCCGAACCAAGTAAATAATGTACTAGCGTTTCCTGGTATTTTCCGAGGTGCGTTAGATGTACGTGCTACTCGCATCAATGAGAAGATGAAAGTTGCTGCAGCGGAAGCAATCGCGTCTCTTGTAAGTGATGAAGAGCTTAGCGCAGACTATGTTATTCCAGAACCATTTGATCCTCGTGTAGCACCTGTTGTAGCAGCGAGCGTAGCGAAGGCTGCAATGGATTCAGGTGTAGCGAGACGCCAAGTAGATCCAGAGCAAGTAGCAGAAAAAACAAGACAATTAGCTTTAATTGATCAAGAGTAATCGGGAGAATCATTCTTCATTAATGTACTTAATAGAAGGAGTGATCCTAACTAGTGACGATGCCGTCTAAGTCGAAAGTTTATGAAGAGGTATTAAAAGAATTACGTCATTTTATTGAAGATCAAGGATTATCTCCTGGGGATAAGCTTCCTTCTGAGCGGGAGTTGGCCGAGCGATTACGAGCTGGCCGCTCCTCAGTTCGGGAGGCTTTACGTGCTATGGAACTACTAGGCTTAATTGAAACGCGTAGAGGAGAGGGGACTTTTCTTAGTGCTTATCAACCATTTCAAACGGTTGAAATTTTATCTGCATTTATTTTACAAGAGGCAACAACGAGAGAGAATTTAAAAGCTACGAAACAACTACTAGAAAAAGAAGCTGCTATAATGGCCATGCATCAACTTACATTAGAAGATTTCCAATTGCTTCAAGATGAAATTGATCAGTTTGAACCCGGAATAGATACGTTTCATTATGCTTTTTTTTGTGTCATTTTCCGTGTGATAGAGAATCAACTGTTAATGAAAATATGGAAGCTCATGGAGGACTTTTCCCGTACGATCCATCAACCCGTTTACCGTATTGATATATATAAACAAATAGTAGAAGCCTTGCGGACCCGAGATGAGGTATATTTAGAACGTTTATGTGCAACGCTTTATAAGTAATGATAACCTTATATTACTGACAAACTTCTACAACATTTTTAACATGTTATAGTTAAAGTTGTATAGATAGGCTCTAGTTATTAAAGGAGGAATCTACTTGCTTAAAGACTTATTTAGCAAGAAGCAGAAGTACGCATCCATTCCAAGGGAAGAGGCAAAACAAGATATTCCTGAAGGGTTAATGCAAAAATGTCCTTCATGTTATAAAATATTCTATCGTAAAGAGCTTAAAAAGAACTTACATGTTTGCCCCAACTGTGAATATCATCATAAAATGCCAGCTTATGAGCGAATTGATAGTTTATTCGATGAAGGAACATTTGAAGAATGGGATAAAGATATCATTTCAGCCAATCCATTAAACTTTCCACAATATGAAGAAAAGCTAGCGAAGGATCGAAACATAGCAAATCTTAATGAAGCTGTTGTTACCGGAAAAGGTAGCATAGAAGGTATTGACGTGGCCTGTGCTATTATGGACTCTAGATTTCGTATGGGGAGTATGGGATCAGTTGTAGGGGAGAAGATTGCCCGTGCTATTGAGCATGCTCAAGCATTAGGGGTCCCATTTATTGTTTTTACTGCAAGTGGTGGAGCACGTATGCAAGAAGGTGCACTAAGCTTAATGCAAATGAGCAAAACAGCCATAGCTATTAAAAGGTTTAGTGATGCTGGTGGATTAATGGTTTCTATTATGACAAACCCAACAACTGGTGGAGTATCAGCTAGTTTCGCCTCTATTGGAGATTATAATTTTGCTGAACCAGGTGCATTAATCGGCTTCGCTGGACGTCGTATCATAGAACAAACGATTCGCGAAGAACTTCCTGAAGATTTTCAAACATCAGAATTTCAACTTAAGCACGGACAGCTTGACAAAGTTATTGCTAGAAGTCAGTTAAAAAGTGTCTTAGTCACTTTGTTAGACCTTCATCAAGGGGGGAAACAGTCTATATGAAACCGAAACAAGTGTTAGAATTTGAGAAGCCAGTAGTAGAACTAAAAGATAAAATCAACGAACTTAAACATTATACAGAACAAAGTGATGTAGATTTATCTGAAGAGATTGAAACGTTGGAACAGCGCTTAGCAAAAGTAGAAGCAGATGTGTACGGGAACATGAAGCCTTGGGACCGAGTACAAATGGCTCGACATAGCGAGAGGCCAACGACATTAGATTATATTCATCACTTGTTCACGGATTTTTTAGAGTTTCATGGTGATCGTTATTTTGGAGATGACGAAGCTATTGTTGCGGGTATAGCGAAGTATAAAGACATGCCAGTCACTGTAGTCGGGCATCAGCGCGGGAAAGATACGAAGGAAAATATCCGTCGTAATTTCGGCATGCCTCATCCGGAAGGGTACCGAAAAGCATTGCGTCATATGAAGCAAGCGGAGAAATTTAACCGCCCAATTGTAAGCTTTATTGATACGAAAGGTGCTTATCCAGGTAAAGCGGCTGAAGAACGTGGACAAAGTGAAGCGATTGCCCGTAATTTGATGGAAATGGCAGGCTTACAAGTTCCCGTTATTTGTATAGTTATTGGAGAAGGTGGAAGTGGTGGTGCACTTGGCCTAGGAGTTGGAGACCGCATTCTTATGTTGGAAAATTCCACGTACTCTGTTATTTCTCCAGAAGGAGCAGCTGCAATTCTTTGGAAAGATGCGGGACAAGCACAAAAAGCTGCTGAATCGATGGGGATTACTTCTTATGATTTGAAGAAATTAGGAATTGTAGATGCGATTATACCAGAGCCTAGAGGCGGAGCTCATCGAGATATTGCAAGTCAAGCAAAACAGATTGATAGCTTTTTAAATCAAACGATGCAACAATTAAAAGGAATACCAGTCGATGAATTATTAGAACAAAGATGGGAAAAATATAAAAAGATTGGCTCCTTCACGACGGTGGATTAACTTATTTTAAATGTTTGGCGTGCAATCATTGTTGCACGCTATTTTCGTTCGTGTGTAAACAAAGTTTCTGTTGTTTCATATATTTCCATTTATCTTAGGTTTTTACAGCGATAAATAGGGAAATAATATAATGAAACGATTACATATGTATTTCTTGTTATATATCGTTTTAAAAGGTTGTCAAATCGAGCATTTCCGATTATCTTTGAATGGGGAGACAACTAAATAAACCAATCATTACAATGAGGTGATGAGCAATGAAAAAAATTGGCGTTTTAACAAGTGGTGGAGATGCTCCAGGAATGAATGCTGCCATTCGTTCAGTAGTACGCAAATGTCTCTACCATAATGTAGAAGTGTACGGTATTTACTATGGTTATCAAGGATTAATTGATGGGAATATTAAGAAAATGGAGTTAGGTTCCGTTGGAGATATAATTCAACGTGGAGGAACAATGCTCTATACTGCTCGTTGCCCAGAGTTCAAAACGGACGAAGGTCAACAAAAAGGTATTGAACAATTAGAGAAATATGGTATTGAAGGACTAGTTGTTATTGGTGGCGATGGTTCTTTTATGGGTGCAAAAAAATTAACGGAAAAAGGATTCCCTTGTATTGGGGTTCCAGGAACAATAGATAATGATATAGCTGCTACGGATTATACTATTGGTTTTGATACGGCTTTAAATACTGTAATTGAAGCTATTGATAAAATTCGTGATACGGCTACTTCACATGAACGTACGTATGTTATTGAAGTAATGGGACGAGATGCAGGAGATATAGCACTTTGGGCTGGTCTAGCGGATGGTGCAGAAACCATTCTTATTCCAGAAGTCGATGAAGATTTCAATCATATTGTGGATCGATTGAAACGTGGACATGACCGTGGGAAACGTCACAGTATTATTATTGTAGCTGAAGGTGTTGGTTCAGGAGTGGATTTCGGGAAACGAATTCAAGAAGCAACAAACTTTGAAACAAGAGTCACGGTGCTTGGTCATACGCAACGAGGCGGATCACCTACTGCTTATGACCGTGTATTAGCAAGTCGTCTAGGTGCCAAATCTGTAGATTTACTGTTAAATGGAGAAGCAGGACGTATGGTAGGAATTCAAAATAATCAAGTCGTCGATCATGACATTATCGAAGCGCTTAATAACAAACACGCTCCAGATTTAACGATGTATCAGTTATCTAAAGAGCTTTCTATATAATGACGTAATAGTGGTGGGAACGTTCTCACATGCAGTTAATATAAATTGAAAGTGTAGGAGGCTATCACAAGCAATGAAAAAAACTAAAATAGTATGTACAATTGGTCCAGCATCTGAATCCATTGATATGTTAAAAGAATTAATTAATAATGGAATGAATGTAGCCCGTTTGAATTTCTCACATGGAGATTATGAAGAACACCGAAACCGCATTGAGAATATTCGTGAAGCTTCACGCCAAACAGGAAAAATAGTAGGAATTTTATTAGATACAAAAGGTCCTGAAATTCGTACAGGCATGCTAAAAGAAGAAGAAGTCTATCTAGAGAAAGGTGCAACAGCGTATGTCACGATGGACGAAATAGAAGGAGATGCAGAACGCTTCTCTGTCACATACCCAGGTTTAATTGACGATGTGCATGTAGGAGGGAAAATCCTTTTAGATGACGGGTTAGTAGAGCTTGAAGTATTAGAAGTACTTAAAGAACAGAATGAAATTAAAACAAGTGTATTAAATTCAGGCCCATTAAAAAATAAAAAAGGTGTTAACGTACCAAATGTAAGTGTCAACTTGCCAGGTATTACAGAGAAAGACGCAAATGACATAGTATTCGGTATTAAGCAAGGTGTTGACTTTATAGCCGCATCATTTGTACGTCGCGCTTCTGATGTATTAGAAATTCGTGAGCTATTAGAGAAACATCAAGCAGAACATATTCACATTATTCCAAAGATTGAAAACCAAGAAGGTGTGGATAACATTAAATCGATTCTTGAAGTTAGTGATGGTTTAATGGTTGCTCGTGGAGACTTAGGGGTAGAAATACCAGCAGAAGAAGTTCCATTAGTTCAGAAAGATTTAATTCGTCAATGTAATACCGCAGGAAAACCAGTTATTACAGCAACACAAATGCTTGATTCCATGCAACGCAACCCACGCCCAACACGTGCGGAGGCAAGTGATGTTGCGAATGCAATTTTTGACGGCACAGATGCGATTATGTTAAGTGGTGAAACAGCTGCTGGACAATACCCAGTAGAAGCTGTTACAACGATGCACAACATAGCTATACGCGCAGAATCAGCATTAGATTATCAAACAATCTTGAACAATCGTTCGCGCTCTAGCGATATGACTATTACAGATGCGATTAGTCAATCAGTAACACATACCGCGATGAACTTGAATGTATCTGCTATTTTGGCTCCTACAGAAAGTGGGCATACAGCTAGAATGATTTCTAAATATCGTCCGAAAGCACCGATTATCGCAGTTACATCTAAAGAGCATGTAAATCGTAAGTTATTACTAGTTTGGGGTGTACATGCGGTTATGGGTGTTCACACAGAGTCTACTGATGATATGTTATCGAATGCTATTGATAAAGGACTGAAGACGGGTATTTTTAATCGTGGAGACCGTGTTATCATAACCGCGGGGGTACCTGTGGGGGAAAGTGGCACGACAAACTTAATGAAAGTACACGTTGTAGGAGATGTGCTAACGAAAGGTCAAGGAATTGGAAAGAAATCAGCTTATGGTAATGTAGTAGTTGCTAAAACGGCTGAAGAAGCAATTGAGAAAGTCCAAGAAGGTGACATTTTAGTTACAGTTGGATCAGACAAAGAGATGATGCCAGCAATTGAAAAAGCGAGCGGGCTAGTAACAGAGGAAGGCGGATTGACGTCTCACGCTGCAGTGGTTGGATTAAGCCTTGGTATTCCTGTTATAGTAGGGGTAAAGAACGCTACAACGATTATGAAAGATGACGATGAAGTAACCATTGATGCTACCCTTGGTGATATTTATGAAGGGCATGCGAGTGTGTTATAATCATTATAAATAAAAAAGGGGCGATTAGCCTCTTTTTTATTTGTAATACTTTCTGTTCGATACTCTTTATTGTTTCATGTATAATACATTTTATAACAAGTTGCAAGAATGAAAGGAAGATGGATTTGTTTCGCTGGTTATTGTTGTTTATACTCGTAGTACCAGCAATAGAGATAGGTGTTCTTGTATGGGCAGGAAACATGGTTGGTCCATTATGGGTGATCTTACTTATTATTGCGACAGGAGTGCTTGGAGCCTATTTAGCTAAGCAACAAGGTTTAGACACTTTAAATAAAGCAAGAGATAATATGCAAATGGGAATTTTACCGCATGAAGAAATATTCGATGGTATATGTATTTTAATCGGAGCAGTCGTGCTGTTAACACCGGGATTTGTTACAGATGCGATTGGATTTATATTATTGTTTCCAGTAACTCGTAATCCGATTAAACGAGCTCTTCAACGTACTGTGAGCAAGATGATAGAAAGCGGGAACATTACCGTGTTCAGACGATTTTAACAAAAAACGGTTAGCCAAGTGCTAACCGTTTTTTGCTATATGTCTTTTTTTGGACCAATGATAAAGTCCCACACTTCTTGTATAATTCCTGTCTTGAACAACGTTTTGCTGACAACTAACAATACAGGTCCAATAATTAAACCGAGGAATCCAAATACTTGGTAACCAACAAATAAGGAAACTAGTGTAGCAAGTGGATCGACATTAATGTTCGTAGATAACACTTTTGGTTCCATAAATTGTCTTTGTAAAATAACGATGCTATACAAAATAGACAATCCAATTGTTAAAAAATAGTTACCTGTAAAGAACATGTAGATAATCCATGGTACGAAAATAAGTCCTGTTCCTAAATAAGGAAGAAGATCAATCGCTCCTGTAATGACTGCAATTGTAATCGCGTAATCGACACGTAATATTAATAGCCCTATAAGCACAATGATTGCAGTCATGGATATTAGCGTAAATTGTGCTTTTATAAAACCGAATAAAGCTGTTTGTAGGCCATTAAATAAATGGATAGTAGATTGAATGATTTTATCAGGTGTATAGTTCTTAATTCGGTCTCCCCATTTATACCAATCCTTACTAATGAAAAATGTTCCTAATACGGAGAAGACGATTCCTGTTGCTAAATTAGGAATATGAGACAATGTTTCTGGGAGCCACTTAAGTATACTCTCTAGCATATTAGCTCCAGCTTGGGCAAAGCTGTCTCCGAATCCTTCTATCGTATGAATGAGTTGTTGTTGTTGAGCTGGCTCTAACATTTTAAAGAACGAATTGACTTGCTCATACAATGGAACAAGATAAAAAGAGAACATATCTTGAATATAAGTGACCAGTGTTTCGAAATGTTCCGGTAAATGTTCTGATAAGTATTTTGTACCTGCTATAAGCTCTAAGACTAGAAAGGTAACGACACTTAATAAGAAGACGATAATAGCTAATATCGAAATAAAAACAGAAGCACCTCTTGGCAGCCGTGTTTTATTCACTAACACATTCACTAAAGGGTTCATGATATAAGCCATTACTAGAGCCACGATGAAAGGATAGGTGTATTGAAATAGGTTTGTAACTACAATAAAGCCTATCAGAATAATGAATGCTACATAAAGCAAGCGGGCAAACCGCCAAAAATATTGCCAAAACTTATCTAAATCCATAAATATTAAGTTGCCTCCTTAAATATACTTACGCGTCTATTATATCGTACTCTATTGATCAACGCTCCTAATTATACATGCTCTCCTTCTTTTTTTTAAAAACCTAGAAATCGTACTAATTATTTGTGTTTACCAATTATGAAAAGAATGAAATAATAACAATATGAAAACGCTCCATTAAAAAAATATAGATAAGAGGCATTGGATAAATTACTAAAAAATATATTTTTTTGAAATTAGTTAAGCGGTTTCAATTCACAAAGTTCTGATATTTGATATAATGTATGTAGGGGAAAGTTCATGAATAGTAAGATAACACGTAAGAAAACGTTTAGTAGAAGTCGGTGTTATCAATGGACAAAGGTAGTCAATCATGAAAAGGAGAGAGATCGAAATGACAGTTACTAGAGGTCTTGAAGGAGTTATTGCAACGGAATCTTCTATTAGTTCTATTATTGATGATCAATTGCGATATGTTGGTTATGACATCGATGATTTAGCTGAAAATGCTACATTTGAAGAAATTATTTATCTATTGTGGAATAAAAAGCTTCCGAACCAGAGTGAACTTGATGAGCTGAAAGGTGCGATAGCAAAAGAAATGGCACTTCCTCAGCCTGTAATTGATCATTTAAAATCTTATGATTTGAAAACAGTTCATCCCATGGCAGCTCTACGTACTGCAGTTTCAATTTTAGGATTATTTGATGAAGAAGCAGATATAATGGAACAAGAAGCAAACCAACGAAAAGCAATTCGTATTCAAGCGAAGATTTCAGCTATTATTAGTGCTTTCGCGCGTATACGCAAAGGATTAGAACCAGTGCAACCAAAAAGTGATTTAAACTATGCTGCTAACTTTTTGTACATGCTTAAGGGAGAAGAACCAAAAGCGATTGAAGTAGAGGCTATTGATAAAGCATTAGTGTTACATGCAGATCATGAGCTAAACGCATCTACATTTACGGCACGTGTATGTGTTGCAACATTATCCGATGTATATAGTGGAATTACTGCTGCGATAGGTGCTTTGAAAGGACCACTTCACGGTGGAGCGAATGAACGTGTTATGAAGATGCTTTCCGAAATTGGTGATGAAGATAAAGCAATTGATTACATTGACGAAAAATTGAAGAATAAAGAAAAAATAATGGGTATGGGTCATCGAGTATATGAAACAGGGGACCCACGTGCAAAGCATTTGAAAAAAATGTCAAAAGAACTAACGAATTTAACAGGAAATGCAAAGTGGTACAATATGTCTGTGAAAATTGAAGAATATATTAAAGAACATAAAGGGTTACCTGCCAATGTCGATTTTTATTCTGCATCTGTTTACCATAGTTTAGGAATAGATCATGATTTATTTACGCCTATTTTTGCGATGAGTCGTGTATCTGGTTGGTTAGCACACATTTTAGAGCAGTATGATAATAATCGATTAATCCGTCCAAGAGCTGAATATGTTGGACCTATGAATCAAAAATACGTACCAATTGAACAGCGCTAAATAACCATTTTAATTAGACTCAGTGACAACTTCTGAGTCTAGCTTATTTATTTTTTTTGCTTTCGGAGCATTTCATATCGTATGATAATATTGTATTGCTACTATTGTAAAGATTAGAACTAGGAGGGGTTTAAGTGTTACAAGGAGAAAAAATTACTGTAAACAACGGGGAAATGAACGTACCAAATCATGTAGTTATTCCATTTATTGAAGGGGACGGTATTGGTCCTGATATTTGGGCTTCGGCAAGCAAGGTTATTGATGCTGCTGTTGAAAAAGCTTACGGGGATACGAAGAAGATCCAGTGGAAAGAAGTGTATGCAGGGCAGAAAGCATTCGATAAGACAGGTGAATGGTTACCGGAAGACACATTAGAAACGATTCGCGACTACAAAATTGCGATTAAAGGTCCTCTTACAACGCCGATTGGTGGGGGTATTCGTTCTTTAAATGTTGCATTACGTCAAGAATTAGATCTTTTTACTTGTTTACGCCCTGTACGTTGGTTCGAAGGAGTACCATCTCCAGTTAAACGTCCAGAAGATACTAATATGGTCATCTTCCGTGAGAACACAGAAGATATTTATGCGGGAATTGAGTGGGAAAAAGGAACTCCAGAAGTGAAGAAAGTAATTGATTTCCTCCAAAACGAAATGGGAGTACATAACATCCGTTTCCCAGAAACATCTGGTATTGGCATTAAACCAGTTTCTGAAGAAGGAACGAAACGTCTTGTACGTTCTGCAATCGAGTATGCACTTCGAGAAGGACGTAAAAGCGTGACGCTTGTTCATAAAGGGAACATTATGAAATTTACAGAAGGTGCTTTTAAAGCCTGGGGTTATGATGTAGCAGAGCAAGAATTTGCAGATAAAGTGTTTACGTGGAGACAATATGACGAAATTGTTGAAAAGGAAGGCAAAGAAGCTGCAAATAAAGCAGAAGAAGCTGCAGTTGCAGAAGGCAAAATTGTAGTGAAAGATGCTATTGCTGATATTTTCCTACAGCAGATTTTAACTCGCCCGAAAGAATTTGATGTGGTTGCTACAATGAACTTAAATGGTGATTACATTTCTGATGCGCTTGCTGCACAAGTAGGTGGAATCGGTATTGCTCCTGGAGCGAACATTAACTTTGAAACAGGTCATGCCATTTTTGAAGCAACACATGGTACTGCACCTAAATATGCCGGTATGGATAAGGTGAATCCATCCTCAGTTATTCTATCTGCTGTATTAATGCTTGAACATTTAGAGTGGAGAGAAGCTGCTAATCTTATTACAAAAGCAATGGACAAAACAATCGCTAATAAAACGGTAACATATGATTTTGCTCGTTTAATGGAGAACGCAACAGAAGTGAAGTGTTCTGAGTTTGGTGAAGCATTAATTCAAAATATGGACTAATATGCAAATGGGAAGGGGTATTACCATGGGAATGGAGAGAAAGAAAGTTTCTGTAATTGGTGCAGGTTTTACAGGTGCTACAACTGCTTTTATGATTGCACAGAAAGAATTGGCGGATGTTGTACTCGTTGATATTCCAGATCAAGAAAAGCCAACAAAAGGAAAGGCGCTGGATATGTTAGAAGCAAGTCCAGTACAAGGTTTTGATTCAAATATAACTGGTACAGCAAATTATGAAGATACAGCGAAATCGGATCTAGTCATTATCACAGCTGGTATCGCTCGTAAGCCAGGAATGAGCCGTGATGACTTGGTGGCAACTAATTCGAAAATCATGAAGAGTGTGACGAGGGAAATTGTGAAATTTTCACCAGATACGACGATTTTAGTATTAACGAATCCGGTAGATGCAATGACGTATAGCGTATTCCAAGAATCAGGTTTTCCAAAACATCGTGTTATTGGACAAAGTGGCGTATTGGATACAGCACGATTCCGTACGTTTATCGCTCAAGAGCTAAATATGTCGGTTAAAGATATT
Source organism: Pontibacillus litoralis JSM 072002 (assembly GCF_000775615.1). GTDB lineage: Bacteria > Bacillota > Bacilli > Bacillales > BH030062 > Pontibacillus > Pontibacillus litoralis. Next base: position 356,092 of record NZ_AVPG01000001.1, on the reverse strand, counting down.
ACTGGATTCGTTTTAGGTGGTCATGGGGATGACATGGTTCCTTTAATCCGTTACTCTTATGCTGGTGGAATTCCGCTAGAGAAGCTAATCTCTGCTGATCGTTTAGAAGAAATTGTGGAACGCACTCGTAAAGGTGGAGGAGAAATTGTAGGTCTCCTTGGTAACGGAAGTGCTTATTATGCACCTGCAGCCTCTTTAACAGAAATGGCTGAAGCAATTTTGAAAGATCAACGTCGTGTACTTCCAGCAATTGCTTACCTTGAAGGTGAGTATGGATACCAGGATATTTACCTTGGTGTTCCTACTATATTAGGTGGAAACGGTATAGAGGAAGTTATTGAATTAGAATTAACAGAAGATGAGAAAGCACAGCTAAATAAGTCTGCTGAATCTGTTAAAAATGTTATGAATGTAGTACAATAAGAATATGAGAAGAACTCGGCATATGTCGAGTTCTTCTATCACCAGAAAAAGAAAACGCTTTCATGGAGGTGGTAACAATGATTGGAAAAAAGCGCAAGTTAGGCTCTAAGTTAAAAGAATTAAAAGTAGGGCAATCTTATTCGGCTGATTTAACTATTGCAGATAAGGAATTGTTGTTATTCTTAGGATTAACTGATGATGCAAATCCACTATATATCCAACATGACTATGCTTCTCAAACACCATTTAAACAACCTCTTGTCCCGCCAGTTATGCTAATAGGCTTTATCAATTCTGCTATATCAATGTACTTGCCAGGACCAGGTTGCCACATTGTCGAGCAACAGGTTACTTATCCCCATCCAGTTTATCATTATGCTGTATTATCGCTTTACTTAGAAGTTACGGATATAAATGAGGAAGATCATTTGATTACAGTAATGGTGAAAGTAGAGGACGAAGAAGGGCGAATCGTTGTAGATGGTAAGATGAAAGTATGTCCAGCTTATGAACTAGAATCAATGAATGCGAAATCTCTTGAAAATTTTTATTAATATGAACACCGAATATGCTGAATGACATACACATTAAAGTGAAGTCATTCAGTTTTTTTTATGATACAGTACAACTGGATAGGAACCTATACAGGAAAAGTTTAGGGAAATCAATCGTTTTTGTAAATGCAACGTAAATTCTGTGTGAAAATATTGTTAACTACAAAGGGATTATCTATATAAAACTTTAGAAATATGAAACTTCGTTGTATGATGTAAAGAGAGAATCTTGAACTGAGGTGTATGTAAAATGGCTCAACACATTCTTATAGTGGATGATGAGGAATCAATTGTAACATTATTAAAGTACAACATTGAACAAGCTGGATTTACAACCGATGTTGCCTATAGTGGGAAGGAAGCGTTAGATAAAGCTTCTGTACAACCGTTTGATTTAATTATATTAGATGTCATGTTGCCTGAAATGGATGGAATGGAAGTTTGTAAACAAATGCGACAGAAGCAAATGCAAACACCAATTTTAATGTTAACAGCGAAAGATGACGAGTTCGATAAAGTATTAGGCCTTGAATTAGGTGCGGATGATTATTTAACAAAGCCGTTTAGTCCAAGAGAAGTGGTGGCTCGAATTAAAGCGATTTTGCGAAGAATATCTCAACATGCACCAGAAATAGCGAGAGGAACCGAAAGTTATAAAATTGCTGATTTAATCGTTTACCCTGAACAATACGAAGCGACGGTTAAAGGGAGCGGTCTTGTTCTAACACCGAAGGAATTTGAACTTCTTCTTTATTTAACGAAGAATAAAGGAAGAGTGCTTTCTCGTGATCAATTATTAAGTGCTGTTTGGAATTACGACTTCGTTGGTGATACTCGAATTGTAGATGTCCACATTAGCCACTTAAGAGAGAAGATTGAACCAGATACGAAAAAGCCAGTGTACATAAAAACGATAAGAGGTCTTGGCTATAAGATGGAGGACCCGTCTAAAGATGCGTAAACAAGTCTCGCGGCCCTTTCTGAGCTATTCCATTTTAGCGATTATTCTAATGATGGGATTAGGTATTGTACTTGCTCAATTAACAAAAAATTTCATTGTAGATATTATAGAAGAAAGAGTGAAAAATGACGCCCATTATTTAGTGGATTTATTGGATAATGCTGATGGAGTTTCTCAACTTGAACATATTAGTGACAAACTTAATATAGCCTTGGTATATAAGCAAGATGCTGATGTTGTTTTTGACACAACGGATGATGTATTAGATTTATCTGAGAAGGAAAGAGAAAGCGTTCAACAATTCGTTCAAAGCTATGATTTGAGTTTATCTCCTATGAATAAAGGGCAATTAAAGAATAATATTTTCTACTTTCCTTTTCAAATCAATGATAATGATGAGTTATCTGGAACTATTTTTATGATTATTAAAGTTAATGCTGTCACTGATATTACGAAGCATATTTGGTTGATTATTGGTATTACTGTATTTATTGGCATATTAGTAATGGCTACACTCGGACGGAGCATATTTGAGAAGTATATTAAGCCGATTCGTTCTGCTGCAAGGGTAGCAGATGAATTAGCACAAGGGAACTATCGAGCAAGAACGTATGAAGGTAATTTTGGTGAAGCAGCTCAATTAACAAGTTCTATTAATGTCCTTGCTCGTAATCTTCAAGAGATGAGCATGGTACAAGAAATGCAAAATGATCGGTTAGAGGCTGTTATTAACAATATGGGAAATGGTCTTGTGCTGATTGATGAGAAAGGCTATGTTAATTTAGTAAATAAGGCATTTCTAGATAGTTTTAAAGGGGAATATAATGATTATTTAGGTCATTTATATTATCAAGCCATTCAAGAGGAAGAAGTGCATAAAGCGGTTAAAGAAGTATTTATGACAGAACAGCATGTCCGCCATTCCTTTACTCGTCGTTTACAAATAGAGCGTAGGTTTCTTGAAGTTTTAGGTGCTCCTATCATCAATGAATCATATGAATGGAAAGGCGTTGTGTTAGTATTTCATGATATAACAGAATTGAAGAACTTAGAACAAACGCGCAAAGATTTTGTAGCGAACGTTTCTCATGAATTAAGAACGCCTATTACGTCAATTCGTGGATTCTCTGAAACGTTATTAGATGGAGCGATGCAAGATGAGGCTTTACGAGAACAATTCATTAATATTATTTTGAAAGAAAGCCAACGATTACAATCCTTAATTCATGATTTGCTAGAATTATCGAAGTTAGAGAAGGAAGAATTTCAACTAAATATCGAGCCAATTTCGATTCGAGCGATGATTAACGATATCATTCCAATTGTAGAACAACAAGCAGATGAGAAAGAGATTACGATTCATACACATTTTGAAGAAGATGTGTTGATGGAGGGAGATGCTGCTCGATTAAAACAAGTCGTGATGAACTTACTTGGAAATGCGATACATTATAGTCATCCTCGTGGTAGTGTCACGGTCTCTATAAAAAAACATCAAGCCGATGTCCATATTATGGTGGAAGATAATGGGGTTGGAATTCCAGAAGAAGAAGTTCCACGAATATTTGAACGTTTTTATCGTGTAGACAAAGCGAGATCTAGAAATTCAGGTGGTACTGGTTTAGGTCTTGCAATTGTTAAACATATTGTTGAAGCTCATCATGGTACGATTAAAGTGGATAGTGTATATGAGAAAGGTACAACGTTTCATATCTTTATACCAATGAAATTTACATTAAATTAATAGAAAGTTCATTTAAGGTTTACAAAACGTTGGTATATTATTAGTTGAAACCCTTTCATCCAAGGTGTTTTCTTTTTTTACGGAAGCCTAATCCCGCTTCCGTTTTTTTATTATCATTAAGTCCTTTAATCTGGAGTGATTAAAGGGCTTTTTATATTTTCTTGAAACAAAGTGCTCTCCTCATTCGTAAATAAATTATAATAAAACGAAAGATAAGGGGAGAGTTACATGACGTTAAGGCAACTTTATACGTATATTGCCATGGGGATAGGGGTCATTGTGTTAGCTATCATCGGTATAACGAGTTGGTACACAGTTGATGAATCAGAACAGGCAGTTATATTAACGTTTGGGAAAGCAGAAGAAAATATAACAGAGCCTGGTCTCCATTTTAAAATGCCTTGGCCTATACAAGAGCAAGAAACATTATCAAAGGAAACGTATAGTTTTACATTTAACAAAGATGAAGAGAAATCTAAAAATCAAGTGCAAATGATTACAGGTGATGAGAACATTGTGCTAGCTAATTTAGTTGTTCAATGGAAAATTACAGATCCAGCTAAGTATTTATACGGTGCAGAGGATCCTGAGCTCGTGTTAAGTAACGCAACATCTTCCTCCATTAGACAAGTGATTGGAGCTTCTACTATAGATGAAGCGTTAACATCTGGTAAAGCCGAAATTGAAAATGAAGTTAGAGAACTCTTGGTTTCTTTAATTGATGATTATCAAGTCGGAATATCTGTCATAGATGTGAAGTTACAAGAAGTAGATTTGCCAAATGAGAAAGTGAGAGAAGCATTCACGAAAGTACAGGATGCGAGGGAAACGAAGAACACGAAAATTAAAGAAGCAGAAAAATATAAAAATGAGAATTATGAAGAAGCTTTAGGGGAGAAGGACGCTATTATTTCTCGTGCTGAAGGAGCAAAAGTATCCCGAATCCAAGAGGCAAAAGGTGCTGTGGCGCAATTTAATGCACTTTATAAGGAATATAAAAATTCTCCTAACGTCACAGAGGACCGACTCGTCATGGAGACATTAGAGCAAGTATTACCACAGGCAAATGTATACATTATGAATGATGATGGAAATACGATGAAATACTTACCAATCGGTGTGAACACATCGCAACAAACGCCTCAACCTTCGCAAAAAGATGAAACAGAAGGACAATCAGACAAACAAGCAGACAAAGAAGACGAAAATAAAGGAGGAAAAAAGAATGAGTGATGAAAAAGTCGTAAACATGAATAGTAGCTCAAACGGTAGTTATCGAAAGTATGTAAAGTTTAGTATTACTATAGCTGTCTTCCTTCTCCTTTTTTTCCTTTTACTTAGTAGCATGATGATTGTAAAAGAAGGCGAGTACAAAGTGGTTCGACAATTTGGGGAAGTCGTCTCTATTAAGGAAGAGCCAGGATTAGCTTTTAAAGTACCATTTATTCAAAGTGCCACTACTTTATCCAAGAAAAAGCAAGTTTATGATGTGGATGAAAAAGAAGTGAACACGCTTGATAAAAAACGGATTATTATTGATAATTACACTGTTTGGAAAATTACCGACCCAGAAGCGATGATATCGAACGCCAAAACAGTGATTAATGCAGAAGCGAGAATGGGCGAGTTTATCTTCTCTGTTGTTCGATCGGAATTAGGACAAATGAAGCTAGAAGAAATCGTTAATGATGAGAAATCTTCACGTGGTAACATAGATGAAAAAATCACGAAACAGGTGAATGATTTATTAAAGAGAGATAATTACGGCGTAGAAGTGCTAGACGTTCGAATTAAACGTACAGATTTACCTGAGGAAAATGAGCAGTCCGTCTTTCGGAACATGATTTCTGACCGTGAAACGAAAGCGCAAGAATATTTGTCTCAAGGTGAGGCAGAAAAGAATCGAATTGTCGCACAAACTGACCGAGAAGTGCAAGAAATGCTTTCGAAAGCAAATAAGCAAGCAGCTGAAATTCGAGCTGAAGGTGAACAAGAAGCAGCTAAGATTTATAATGAATCCTTTAAGAAAGATGAACAATTTTATCAACTATACCGAACGTTAGAATCGTATAAGAAAACGATTGATGGGGAGACGACTATTATTTTGCCACAAGACTCTCCATATGCTAAAGCTTTATTAGGATATATAGATTAGACTTACTAGAGGCGTCCTTTTTTATTCTATCTCCTTACATGGTAGAATAGATGAAAAGGGACGCCTGTTTTCTTAGGTGTATATGTAAAGGAGTGCTCAGAACGAATGACGAATAAATTAATATTAATTGATGGAAATAGTATAGCATATCGTGCTTTTTTTGCATTGCCGCTTCTTAATAATGATAAAGGTGTACATACGAATGCGGTTTATGGGTTTACAACGATGTTATTAAAAATCCTTGAAGAAGAAAATCCAACCCATATGCTTGTTGCTTTCGATGCGGGTAAAACGACTTTTCGTCATAAAACGTATGAAGCATATAAAGGAGGCCGTCAAAAAACGCCACCAGAGTTATCTGAACAATTACCAATATTAAGAGAATTGCTAGATGCCTTTAACATTTCTCATTATGAATTACCTCTATATGAGGCAGATGACATCATCGGGACGCTTGCTCGAAAAGGGGAGCAGGCTAATTGGGAAGTGAAAGTAATTAGTGGGGATCGGGATTTGCTCCAACTTGTATCTGAGCGTGTTACGGTAGCGTTAACGAAAAAAGGAATCACAAATGTAGAAACATACACCCCAGAATATATGAAAGAGAAAATGGAAATATCGCCCGAACAAGTGATTGATTTAAAAGCGCTCATGGGGGATAGCTCTGATAATATTCCAGGTGTTCCAGGTGTAGGTGAAAAAACAGCCGTCAAATTATTGAAGCAATTTACGACGTTAGAAAACGTATTTGCTAATGTTCAAGAAGTGAGCGGGAAAAAGCTAAAAGAAAAGCTAGAGACTCATCAAGAGGACGCCTTTATGAGTAAAGAACTCGTTACGATTCACGTCGATACTCCTATTGAAACAACTATTGAGCAAATTGGTTACCAAGGTTACGACGTGATGAAATTAAATCAGTTATTCCGTGATCTCGGTTTTCATTCTTTAATTAATCGTATCGAAGGGGAAGAGGATAAGAAACAAGTAGAAGACACCTTACCGGATTTACATGTAACGATAGTAGATCAAGTAGAAGAAAGTATGTTAGCTAATCATACTGCCCTTGTTATTGAAATGCTAGGAGAGAATTATCATGAGGCGTCTATTGTAGGAATCAGTATTGCTCATGATAAAGGAGTTTATTTCATTCCAGCTGATGTCGCTTTACAGTCCTCCGTCCTTAAACAATGGTTAGAAGATGAGAAGCAGAAGAAGATGGTGTTCGATGCCAAGAAAGCTACAGTTCTCATGAAACGTCATGGTATTGATATAAAAGGAATAGACTTTGATTTATTAATTGCATCTTACTTAATCAATCCAGCAGAAAGCCATCATGACATACCTTCTATTAGTCATCGATTAGGTGAAACGTCGATTCGCTACGATGAAGAAGTGTACGGAAAAGGAGCAAAACTGCAAGTACCTGAACAAGATGCACTTTCTGATCATATCGCTCGTAAAGCACATATAGTGAACAAATTAAAACAAACCGTAGTGCAGCAATTGAAAGACAATGACCAATGGGAGCTGTACCATGATTTAGAGTTGCCTTTAACTCTAATATTAGCGGATATGGAACATACTGGTGTTTCTGTTGATGTGGATCGTTTAAAAGGAATGGGGGAAGGGTTACAGAAAAGGTTAGCGCAAATTCAGCAAAACATATATGAATTAGCTGGGGAAACGTTTAATTTGAACTCTCCGAAACAACTTGGTCCTATTTTGTTTGAGAAATTACAGCTACCAGTTATTAAGAAAACGAAAACGGGTTACTCCACTTCTGCAGATGTATTAGAGCAATTAGAGGATAAGCATCCGATTATTTCAGAGATTTTGTTGTATCGTCAGTTAGGTAAATTGCAATCGACGTATATTGAAGGATTATTAAAAGTAGTTGATGATACTGGGAAAATTCATACCCGTTTCAATCAAGCATTAACGCAAACAGGTCGTTTAAGTTCCACAGAGCCGAATTTGCAAAATATCCCGATTCGACTAGAAGAAGGGAGGAAAATTCGTCAAGCCTTTATTCCTTCTCAAAAAGGGTGGAAACTATTTGCTGCTGACTATTCTCAAATTGAACTGCGTGTTCTTGCACACATTGCCAATGATGAGAAGCTCATTCAAGCTTTTAATGATCATGAGGATATTCACACGAAAACAGCAATGGACGTGTTTCATGTTGAGAAGGATCAAGTAACAGATCAAATGCGCAGACAAGCAAAAGCGGTGAACTTTGGAATAGTGTATGGGATAAGTGACTTTGGGCTTTCGCAAAGCTTAGGAATTACGAGAAAAGAAGCGAAAACATTTATTGATCGTTATTTGCAAAGCTATCCAGGAGTGCAAACGTACATGGATGATATTGTTCAAGATGCGAAGCAGAAAGGCTATGTAACGACATTAATGAACCGACGTCGCTATTTACCTGACATTACAAGCCGGAACTTTAATCGTAGAAGTTTCGCAGAACGAACAGCCATGAACACACCAATTCAAGGCACAGCGGCAGATATTATAAAAAAAGCAATGATCGATTTGTATTATACATTAGCCGAAGAACAACTTGAAGCTCGCATGTTATTACAAGTGCATGATGAATTAATTATTGAAGCGCCAGAACATGAACTAGACACATTGAAAGAGCTTGTTGCCAATGTAATGGAGCAAACTGTATCGCTGCACGTACCATTAGTAGTGGATTATGCCTTTGGCGATACTTGGTACGATGCGAAGTAAGGAGAGAAAACTTTCATGCCAGAGTTACCAGAAGTGGAGACAATCAAGAAGACATTAGAACATTTAGTGATAGGAAAAACGATCGAAGATATAACTGTGAACTGGCCTAAAATAATTCAGCATCCAGACGATATCAAGGCGTTTACCATAATACTAAAAGGACAAACAATTCAACGAATGGATCGCCGTGGGAAGTTTTTATTGTTTTATTTAGATACGCACGTACTCATCTCTCACCTTCGCATGGAGGGGAAGTATGGTGTGTTTGGAGCATCAGATTCTTTAGATAAGCATACGCACGTTGTATTTCATTTCACAAATGGAGAACAATTACGCTACAAGGATGTACGTAAATTCGGGACGATGCATGTTTATTCTATTGGAGAAGAGTTTGATGACACACCGATTGCTAAGCTAGGGCCTGAACCGTTTGATGCTTCTTTTACAGATGCCTATTTATTGCAGCGTTTGTCACGGACTAACCGTACTATTAAAACGGTATTGTTAGATCAAACCATTGTGACGGGTCTGGGGAATATTTACGTCGATGAAGCGTTATTTAGGTCATGTATTCATCCATTACGTGTTGCGAAGGAATTGTCGAAAGCAGAAGTGAAAGTGTTACGGCAAGAAATTATTGATACGTTGCAAGAAGCGGTTGATCAAGGTGGGACGACCATTCGTTCTTACGTAAATACGCAAGGGCAAATAGGGATGTTTCAGCATGAGCTATATGTGTACGGAAGAGAATCAGAAGCTTGCCGGCGCTGCTTGACACCGATAACGAAAATGAAAGTAGGCGGCAGAGGTACTCATGTATGTTTACAATGCCAGCATCTATACAAATAAAACGTGATAAAGGCACAGAGTATTTACTCCTTCCATATACTAAATCAGATTATAGTGGAGGGAGCATAACTCATGTCAGATGTCATCACGTTATTCCTTCTTGCGTTTGCAGTAAGTTTAGATAGCTTTACTGTTGGTTTCACCTATGGGTTAAGAAAGATGGGCTTATCGCTTCAAACGATTTTTGTTATCGCTGGTATATCTGCATTATCATTCTTCGTATCGATGATGATTGGAAAGGCGATTGCCTTCTTTCTAACTCCGCAAGTTACCGAATGGCTCGGGGGAAGCATATTAATACTTATTGGTTTATGGGTTATTTTTCAGTTTTTTCGCAGCAATAAAGGATCCGCTTTGGAAAAGGAGAAAGAATCTTTTTTGTGGAAGTGGGAAATTCAATCCCTCGGTATTGTAATTCAAATATTAAAAAAACCCATGAGCGCAGATGTGGATGATTCTGGTTCCATAAACGGTATAGAGGCTGTATTGTTAGGGTTAGCTCTATCCCTTGATGCTTTTGGAGCTGGAGTAGGGGCAGCTATGTTCGGATTTCCGCCAATTTATACCGCTGTTGTGATCGCATTTATGAGTAGTTCTTTTTTGTGGATTGGTTTAAAAAGCGGATATTGGTTGTCTTATTTACGGTGGATTAATGGTTTATCCTTTGTACCTGGCATCTTGCTCATCGTGTTAGGGTTACTAAAAATGACGTAATGGGAGGTTGGAAATATGACAGTTGTATTAGGATTAACAGGAAGTATCGCTACTGGAAAAAGTACAGTATCACTCATGTTTGATGAATATGATATCCCGGTAATTGATGCGGATAAACTAGCCCGAGAAGTAGTCGAACCTGGTGAGCGTGCGTATCAAGACATAGTTGAAACATTTGGGAGCGACATTTTGCGAGTAGATCACAAAATTGATCGGAAAGCATTAGGTGACATTGTTTTTCAAAACGAGGACAAACGTAAAAAACTAAATGCGATTGTTCATCCAGCTGTGAGACAACGCATGCTGCAAAAAAGAGATGAATATGTTCAAGAGGAATGTAAAGCAGTTGTATTAGACATTCCGCTTTTATTTGAAAGTAATTTAGCTCATTATGTAGATAAAATATTAGTTGTATCCGTGGATGAACAAACACAATTACAACGTTTGATGAACAGGGATCAAAGTTCGCAGGAAGAAGCGATGAGCCGGATCAACGCGCAGATGCCAGTAGCGGAAAAAGCTAAGCGAGCTAATGCAGTTATTGATAATACAGGTTCGAAACGGGAAACATATCAACAATTAGAAGCGATTTTAAGACAATGGAATATAATTTAATTTGAGAAGTTAAGATACTCTCCTTTTTGAGGTTATCTTGACTTTTTTTATTGTTCGTTGCCAATTAGGAAATGTGTTATCATTTGCACCCGAATTATTTACTATTGGTGATTTTTTTCCGTTTATATACACAAAAACAAAATGAATGTGTTATACTATTTATGCATAAACAAATGATAGTATATCACATAAGCGGAGAGGGGCAATTGATATGAAGTCTCGTATAGCAATTAATGGGTTCGGACGTATTGGGAGAATGGCATTCCGTCAGGCGGTAAAAGAAGAAAATCTTGAAGTTGTTGCGGTGAATGCTAGCTATCCTCCAGAAACGTTAGCGCACCTTTTAACATATGATAGTGTACATGGACGATTTGATGGTGAAGTGAAAGCGCTTGAAGATGGACTAGAAGTAAACGGCAAGAAAGTGCAGCTTGTTTCATCTCGAGATCCGAAAACATTACCGTGGGAAGAGATGGAAATTGATATCGTAATTGAAGCAACAGGGAAGTTCAAAACGAAAGAAACAGCGGGTGCTCATATAGAAGCAGGTGCGAAAAAAGTTGTTATTACTGCTCCGGGTAAACAAGTAGATGCTACCATTGTTATGGGAGTAAATGATAGCGTATACAGCCCGGATGAGCATGATGTTATTTCTAACGCTTCTTGTACAACCAACTGTCTTGCACCTGTTGTGAAAGTGTTAGATGAGCAATTCGGTATTGAGAATGGCTTAATGACAACGGTTCACGCGTTTACAAATGACCAGAAAAACTTAGACAATCCACATAAAGATTTACGTCGTGCAAGAGGTTGTACACAATCCATTATTCCTACATCTACTGGCGCTGCGAAAGCATTAGGTCAAGTGCTTCCACATTTAGATGGTAAGCTGCACGGTATGGCGTTACGTGTACCAACTCCTAACGTATCTTTAGTCGATCTTGTCGTTGATTTAAAGCAAAATGTAACCGCAGACCAAGTAAATGATGCGTTTCGAAATGCTTCTGGAAGTGAGTTGAAAGGCATTGTTTCTTACTCTGAAGAGCCATTAGTATCTATTGATTATACAACTTCTGAGTATTCTTCTATTATTGATGGACTTTCCACCATTGTAATGGGAGATAATAAAGTAAAGGTGTTGGCTTGGTATGATAACGAGTGGGGTTATTCTAAACGTGTTATTGATTTAGTAAACCTTGTTGGTCATCATTTAAAAAAAGAAGAGGAAATGACCGTTTCTTAAAGGAATAATCCAGTCTTCGTTGCAAAACGATTGGCTTACAAATCGGCAGGGCTCTTAGAGAAGGAGCTTGCCGATTTTTTTATTGCACTTAGCTCAACAGACTATCTGAATGTATTAAATTTGTTCGAAAGCTTGTAAGAAAAGACGCTCATGCCGCCTGATTGAAATGCAAGGTGGTGACTCTAGTGGTACGTAGCTGGGCAATCGAGGAGGAGCGGGTGCCAAGTCTGTGGAAATAGCCCGCTTCAACTGTCTTCCCCACATCAATTTGCTCATATTTTAATAAGAATGTTTAATGATAAATATTACTCATATATAGGATATTAAAATTTTGGTTTTATTGGTATTAAATTTTTAAATTTCTTTTTGATTGAATGTTGCAAAAAGAAGGGAAACCGTATATACTAACTTTTGAACTTCTGAAAAAGAAATGGCTGCTTAAAGGGTTAGGACCTCATCGGACTAACTTTCCCCCGTGGTAGTTCATTGTTGCATGTTTTAGAAGGACACTTAACGCTTGGTTAAAGGGGGATTCCCAATGGATACAATGGGTAGACATGTTATTGCTGAACTTTGGGATTGTAATATTGATAAACTAAACGATATGAATTTAATAGAACAAATATTTGTCGATGCTGCACTAAAAGCTGGGGCGGAAGTACGTGAGGTTGCTTTTCATAAGTTTGCACCTCAAGGAGTTAGTGGTGTTGTTATTATTTCAGAATCACATTTAACGATTCACAGCTTCCCAGAGCATGGATATGCGAGTATTGATGTATATACATGTGGAGATCGAATTGATCCTAACGTAGCAGCACAATATATTGCAGACGCATTAGAATCAAAAATGAAAGAAACTGTCGAAGTGCCACGAGGAATGGGCGCAGTTCAAGTGAATAAAATGAACACATTATAACGGTATGAAAGAGATGTACAAGCTTGTACATCTCTTTTTTTATGCTAATTCAAGGAAAGTATGTAACCTTAATATATTTTTGATATAATGAAACAGAGGTGTACACAAAAATGAATTTTAAACAGTGGATTTCTATATATTTTACAAAACATTCAGAAACAAAAGAAAATCATATAAATGAAGAATTACGTACGCATTATTTTAAAACAACAAAGGAAAAAGCCTTTCAAATATTAAAACAACATTACGAGCAAAGTGCTCATTATGATCTATTAGGTGCTTCAGAAGAACATGGAGAGTTATGTGTTCAGCTTAAACAAGGGAAACAAGCTTTCATTGTTGTTAGTATCATTATGATGAAGCCATATTATACCGCAATCGATTTCTCTGTTACAACAGAATCTAACATGCCAATTGATTTTGGCTTTAGTTATAAAGTAATTAAACAACAATATGAGCAATTAAAAAATAAATTACCCTTTATAGAAACGTCATTGGCGCATAAAATACATGTATAGACAACGGAAACGGAATTTAATTTGGAGTTGATATGTAGTGAAATGCCCCAACTGTGGCTACAAAAACACAAGAGTATTGGATTCAAGACCTATAGAAGAAGGAAAGTCTATTCGGAGAAGAAGAGAGTGTGATGCATGTCAATTTCGCTTCACAACCTTTGAACGTATAGAAGAAGTCCCCCTTATTATAGTGAAAAAAGAAGGGACTCGAGAAGAATTTAGTCGGGAGAAGCTCATGAGGGGATTGATTCGTGCTTGCGAAAAACGCCCAGTAGCTGTCGAAGAATTGGAGAATATTGCTTCTGAAGTAGAAAGAGAGCTTAGAAGTCGTGGCGTTTCAGAAGTACAAAGTAAAGAAATAGGTGAAATGGTTATGAACCGCTTATCGACATTAGATGAGGTAGCGTATGTACGATTTGCTTCGGTTTATCGACAGTTTAAAGATATAAATGTCTTCTTAGATGAATTAAAAGAAATTATGAAGAAAGAATCTGAAGGATGATTGTCGCTTTAGGGCCGGACTACAAGGCTCTTTTCTTGTTTTCGCATCATTATTTATTAGGTGCATGCCAAGTACGTCATCATTGAAAGGAGGAGTAGGTATGAAGCATACTAATATCGGAAAGTTGTTACCTGTAGATGGGTTTATTGTACAACCTCCATCTTTGCTTACTGTTAATATGTCAACTTCTTTAACGCATTTCTATCAACCACTTGTTGGGATAGCAGCAATTTCTTTATATCAAACCTTATTATCCGAACAACCAGTATTCCAAGGCGATATGGAGCCTAGAACCCATCATGTACTTATGAATTACCTTCATTTACCTCTTGATGAAGTATATGAAGCGAGACAACGTTTAGAAGCGATTGGGTTGATGAGGACATTTCAGAGCCAAGAAGAGAATGGAACGGTATATACGTATGTATTACTCAGACCTTTTACTCCTGCTGAATTTTTGGATGATGCTATGTTATCGTTGTTATTGCATCACCATTTAGGAAATGATAAGTATGAGCGGCTGAAGAAAGCTTTTTACGTTAAACCTGTTGTCAATCGAAAGGCGGAGGAAGTTACCTCGACTTTTGAAGATATATTTACGATGAGGGATATAACGCAGCATATGCCACCAACTCTCGGGGAGTCTTCGATGCAACAAACTGTTCATACAAATACTACTGGCGTGAATATTCAAACGGATGTTATTGATATGAACATGTTAAAGCATACACTGCAACAACGCATGTTGCCCGTGGAAGTGATTTTTACGGAAAAAAATAAAAAAGTATTCAATCAATTGGCATCTCTCTATAACTTGGCTACCTATGAAGTAGAAAAGGCGATTCAATGGTCATTAAATGATGCAAACGAATTAATGATCAATGAATTCAAAGAAGCCTGTCACGATATATATCAATCAAAGCAATCAAGTGGGAGCATTCATTTAACGAATCATCGTGATACATGGAAAGCTTCCAAAACAGAAGAACAACAAACGAAAAATGTAGAGCAGTCGGATCAGAAAGAAGATATGCTCATCAATCATTTAGAACAAATATCACCTCGACAATTGCTCGTTGATTTGTCTGATGGTGCAGAACCAACCCAAAAAGAGTTGAAAATGATTCGGGATATTATGACACAACAAGGTTTAACCCCTGGTGTCATGAATGTTCTTATACATTACGTTTTATTAAAAACAGATATGAAGCTTTCAAAACCATATATGGAAACTATCGCGAGTCATTGGTCGAGACTAAAAGTGAAGAATGTGCGACAAGCCATGGATGTTGCTAAGAAAGAAAATCAAAAGTATCAACAACTTGCGACAAAGCGCAAAAATAATAATAATCGTAAGCAAAAGCAAGATATCGTACCAGATTGGTTTAATGACCATCAAAAAGAAAAGAAACAAGCTTATGCGAAGACGAATTCTACGAAGAAAAAGACCGATGAAGAAATTGAACGTGAAAAACAGGCGTTAGCAGAAGCGTTGCAAAATATGGATGATTAGTTGTAGCGTGAATAAATTGATTTAAGGATGAGTGACATGGAACCAATCCAAGCATCATTAAAAAGATGGATGAGAGAGAGTAGAAATTTTAAACACCATTATGAAAATATGCGTCAAGCCATTTTGCAAGACGCTCATATAAAAAAGCTGCTACAACAGCATCCACAATTAACAGAACAAGAAGTGGAGCGACATTTAATTAAGTTTTACGAGTATCAATCGCAAGCAAAAAGCTGTGAGGGATGCCCTTCTATAGAAGCGTGTCGAAACTTAGTTCCTGGTTATACACCAAGTTTGCAAATAGAAGGAAAAACCGTTCGTTTGACGTATGAAATGTGTCCAACTAAACGGAAGCACCAAGAACAAGTAGAGAAACGCTCCTTTATTAGCAGTCTTTATATGCCGAAAGATATTCTAGAAGCGAAGTTTAAAGACCTTGAACCAGATGATCGTTATGAAGCGATTCGCTTAGCGATGAATTATACAGAAAATGTGGAAACCGATAAAGCGCAAAAAGGACTATACTTTTACGGGCGTTTCGGTGTTGGGAAGACGCATATTCTAGGGGCGATGGCAAATAAACTAGCCAATAAACGTATTTCTTCTTATTTGATTTATATGCCAGAGTTCGTTCGGGAGATGAAGTCTTCCATTCAAGACAATTCACTCAATGAGAAGATCGAAAAATTCAAAACAGCTCAAGTGCTTATGTTAGACGATATTGGTGCAGAATCCATGTCTCCTTGGTTTCGGGATGAAGTGTTAGGGTCCATCCTACAATATCGTATGATGGAACGTTTACCTGTGTTCTTTACATCCAATTATTCTTTAGAGGACTTAGAAAAACATTTAATGGTAAACAATCGTGGGGAAATAGAACAATTAAAAGCGGGAAGAATTATCGAACGCATTAGAGCCGTTAGTACCCCAGTAGAAGTAATCGGCCAAAATCGCCGTACAATGGGAAAGTAGCACCGTGAAAAAAGTGTTGGTGCTACTTTTTTTGGTTGTTTAAATGGAAAATGTCATGTTTCACGTCTAATCCCCATATAATGTAACAGTTTCATGGGAAGGGGGGAGAGCGTGAAGGAGATTTGTTTTGAACAGAAGAGAGAAGCGTTATCTTTCAGCGAGTATATGCTTGATATAGACCAATTTGTGCGCTTAAACATACATCGTGAAAACGGTTATGGTGTGTATGTCCATACGAAAGAGGAAACAAAAGAGTGGCGGGATATCCTTACGAACGGGTTGATTCATGTATTTACATTACATAGAGAGCGAACTTGGTTGCATGAAATCCTTCGTTATTGTTATTATTATGAAAATGATGAGGAAATCGCACACATAATGGAGCTATGTCGCTGTTTTTTAGAAGAGCATTCAGAAAAAACGATGGTTCCTCGTCACGTATTAAGTCATGGTCAGCAAACAGATTGGTTGTCAAAAATTTTTGGACATGCGCTCGATGAAGGAAGCACGCTCTTTTTTGAATCGGTTGTTCGGTTTAGAATGAGTGATTATTATAATGAATTAATCGAATTTGTAGGGTATGCGATTGATGAATATAAGCGAGAAGAGGAATATCAAACGCATATTCAATATCTTCGCGATTACATGCAAACGAAGCAATCTAAGATGAATCATTTACTTATTATTCAAAAAGCAGACGATTTTCAATTTTTTAATGAAAGAGGAGAATGGTTAACGAGAGCGATGTTAAAGCAAGTAGTGAAGCAAGAGCCGTTATATTTATGTGGAGTCGATGATAAAGAATGGGACATTACGCCAATTATAGCATTGGCACCAGAGCGCATTTCTTTGTATAGTAATCATGTCGAACATCCGAAAGTATTAACGGTATTAAGTGTGTTTCAAGAAAAAGTAAGCATGAAACCATTAAAGAAGTTTCCTTTTTCACATTTGTTATCTTTGGAATTATAGGCTTGCGTTCCGTTTGAAAAGCCAATATAATAGAACACATAAATAATCATGCAATAATCACTTCATATACAAACGGTTTTGATGAGGACACAAATAAGGTGACACGTCTTATCAGAGAGGGAAGTCTTCGGCTGTGAGCTTCCTAAGTACAGCACTTTATTTACCACCTTTGAACTCTGTTGATGAACAGAAGTAATCAACAGCGTTTTGTCCGCGTTAAGGATGAATGAAGCCATTTCATTGTAAATGGAAATCAGGGTGGAACCACGGGTATAACGCTCGTCCCTTCGCTATGTGCAAGGGACGAGCGTTTTTTAGTTTGTATATGGATAAACAGTAGACTAAGGAGTGGAACACATATGTCAGAAGTTATTCAACTTACATTTCCAGATGGAGCAGTAAAGGAGTTTCCGAAAGGTACAACAACAGAAGACGTAGCAGCTTCTATTAGTTCAGGTTTAAAGAAGCAAGCTGTGGCGGGAAAACTAAATGGAGCGTTAATTGATTTAAGAAGAGCTTTGCCAGCAGATGGAGCGATTGAAATTGTGACGTTAAGAGATGAAGAAGGAATAGAAATTATGCGTCACTCTTCTGCGCATTTAATGGCTCAAGCAGTTAAGCGTCTTTATGGTAACGTTCGTTTAGGAGTAGGACCAGTAATTGAAAACGGCTTTTATTACGATATGGATGTAGAAGAGGCGATTACAGCTGAGGACTTATCGAAGATTGAAAAAGAAATGCAGAAAATTATTAGCGAGAATCTTCAAATAGAACGACTCGAAGTTACTCGTGAAGAAGCAAAGGCAATGTACGAAAAGGAAGGCGATGAATTAAAACTGGAATTACTTGAAGATATTCCAGAAGGGGAGCAAGTAACAATTTATAGACAGGGTGAATTTTTTGACTTGTGTCGTGGCCCGCACGTTCCTTCTACTGGAAAAATTAAAGTAACAAAATTATTAAGTGTATCTGGAGCATATTGGCGTGGAGATAGCGATAATAAAATGCTTCAGCGTATATATGGAACAGCTTTCGAGAAAAAAGAACATTTGAAAGAGTACCTTCAAATGTTAGAAGAAGCGAAAGAACGTGATCACCGTAAACTTGGTAAAGAATTGGATATCTTCACAGTTTCTCAAAAGGTAGGTCAAGGGCTTCCATTATGGCTTCCAAAAGGAGCGACTATTCGTCGTACTATAGAACGCTACATCGTTGATTTAGAAGAGCGTCTGGGATATGATCACGTGTATACACCTGTACTAGGCTCTGTTGATTTATATAAAACGAGTGGCCATTTAGACCATTATGAAGATGATATGTTCCCAATTATGGAAATGGATAATGAAGATTTAGTATTACGTCCTATGAACTGTCCCCATCACATGATGGTTTATAAAAATCAGCTGCATAGCTATCGTAATCTTCCTGTTCGTATTGCGGAGCTTGGCACGATGCACCGCTATGAAATGTCCGGTGCCTTAGCAGGATTACAACGGGTTCGAGCGATGACATTAAATGATGCACATATCTTCGCCCGACCTGATCAATTGAAGGATGAGTTTATTCGTGTCGTTCATTTAATTCAAGAAGTGTACAAAGATTTCGGTTTAGAAGACTATTACTTCCGCCTTTCTTATCGTGATAAAGCAGATACGAAGAAGTATGTAGATAACGATGAAATGTGGGAGAAGGCTCAAGCATTATTGAAAGAAACAATGGAAGAATTAAACTTAGACTACGTTGAAGCTGAAGGAGAAGCAGCATTCTACGGGCCTAAATTAGATGTTCAAGTGAAAACAGCTCTAGGTAAAGATGAAACGTTATCGACTGTTCAACTAGACTTCCATTTACCAGAACGCTTTGACTTAACTTATATTGGAGAAGATGGGAATCATCACCGACCAGTTGTTATCCACCGTGGCGTTGTATCAACGATGGAACGTTTTGTAGCTTTCTTAATTGAAGAATATAAAGGAGCATTCCCAACTTGGTTAGCACCTACGCAAGTTAAAGTTATTCCAGTATCTGCAGAAGCTCATTTGGACTATGCGAAGAAAGTGGAAGAAGCCCTTCGTTATGCTGGTGTTCGTGTAGAAGTGGATGAACGAGATGAGAAAATTGGATATAAAATAAGAGAAGCCCAAATGCAGAAAGTGCCTTATCAGTTAGTTGTTGGTGACAATGAAATAGAGCAGCAAGGTGTAAACGTTCGTCGTTATGGGTCTAAGGATTCCGAAACGAAAGCATTGCAAAGTTTTGTGGAACAAATCAAAGAAGAAATTCAACAGAAACAATAAGTATGAGGCAAGTAGCACCATATTCTATTAAGGATATGGCGCTACTTGCCTAAAATGAAGGTTGCAACGATTAGTTATTTCATGTATTCTAATAAGGGTCATATGTAGCATACGAATTTATTCATTGAACATCATTGTTGACAGTGATGCCTACACATGATATTATGGTAGAAGTGAATTGAATATTGGTCTGAGGCAAGTAGAGGCACCCGCTTCTCACCTGATTGACGTTCTAATGTTAGAATAGTTGACGGGTTTTCCAGTTAATACGAACGGGAACGTGTGGGTGCAGTATGTGTACCGACACTTTTTTATGTTTATATCCATCATGAATACGAACGCTTGTCGAAACAGACACAATTATTTTTTAACTATACCTTGGAGGTGGCTAGTTATTAGCAAAGATATGATTGTCAATGAAAAGATTCGTGCTCGTGAAGTACGCCTGATTGATGCTAACGGTGAACAACTTGGTGTTAAATCAAAGAATGAAGCGTTAGATATCGCTGCAAACGCGAACCTTGATCTTGTAATGGTTGCTCCAAATGCGAAACCGCCTGTATGCCGCATTATGGATTATGGAAAGTATCGTTTTGAGCAACAGAAAAAAGAAAAAGAGCAGCGTAAAAATCAAAAGATTGTTAACGTGAAAGAGGTACGTTTAAGTCCTGGTATTGAAGAACATGACTTTAATACGAAACTTCGTAACGCACGCAAATTTCTTTCTAAAGGCGATAAAGTGAAAGCAGCTGTTCGTTTCCGCGGACGTGCAATCACACACAAAGAACTAGGACAAGAAGTTCTAGAGCGTATGGCTGAAGAGTGTAAAGATCTTTCCACAGTGGAAACAAAGCCTAAGATGGAAGGTCGCAATATGTTTATGATGCTTGCTCCAGTAAACGAAAAATAATCATGGAGTGAGGCGAAACAAAGCTTAAAGGAGGAACTACTCATGCCAAAGATGAAAACTCATAAAGGTTCTCAAAAACGTTTTTCAAGAACAGGTAGCGGTAAGTTGAAACGCTCTCATGCTTACACAAGCCACTTATTTGCTAACAAGTCTCAAAAGCAAAAGCGTAAGCTGCGTAAGACGACTACAGTATCTGCCGGTGACTACAAGCGTATCAAAGATATGCTACCAAGATAATAAATCGAACGGATTATAAGAAAACTAGATATTTTTTTAGGAGGGAACTACTATGGCACGTGTTAAAGGTGGAACAGTTACACGCCAACGTCGTAACCGAGTGTTAAAGCTCGCTAAAGGTTATTATGGTTCAAAACATGCATTATTCAAACAAGCAAAACAACAAGTAATGAAATCAGGTCAATACGCTTATCGTGACCGTCGTCAGAAAAAGCGTGACTTCCGTAAATTATGGATCGCACGTATTAACGCTGCGGCACGTATGAACGACATTTCTTACAGCCGTCTAATGCATGGTCTTAAACTAGCTGGAATCGAAGTTAACCGCAAAATGTTAGCTGACCTAGCTATTTCTGATGAAAAAGCATTTGCAAGCCTTGTAGAACAAGCAAAAGCAGCGCTTAAATAATTGATAGTATAAAGAGCCATTCCTTTTCGTGAGGAATGGCTTTTTTTTACGTCTACATACTTGCATAATAGAAGTACAATTAGGGAACGGGAGGCAAGGAACTCATGCTCATATATGTATATGCTATTACAATCAATCTATTAGGGTTTATCGTGATGGGAATAGATAAACGAAGAGCACGACTAAGTAAGTGGAGAATAGCCGAGAAACATTTATGGACAATTGCATTGTTAGGAGGTGCATTCGGAAATTGGGCCGGGATGTATGTGTTTCGTCATAAAACAAAGCATCGTATATTTATTGTAGGCACCCCTATCATTGTAGTGCTGTATTTCTTTTTATACTTTGTCATAACGGCTCGTCTATTGTCATAAGGATGTACTAATCGTGTATAGAGAAGGGGGATGGGGATGCAACAAATCGGTGCACTCGTTATAAATATTATTGAAACAAGTGGCTTATTTGCACCATTATTGTTCATCAGCTTCCACTTGTTAAGGCCTTTGTTCTTGTTACCTGTCGCCTTTATTTGTATATCAGGTGGTATATTATTTGGTGCGGTTATAGGGTCTATTTATTCCCTTATTGGTGTGACGCTATCTAGCTTCTTGTTTTATAAAGTAAGTAAGAAAACGCCTCAAACAGTTAATAAGCTTATAACGCTCAAGACAAAGCTATTTGGTAAACATTCGTCCCTTTCTGCTAAGCAAATTGCAATATTACGCTTAGTGCCTTTCATTAATTTCCATTTACTTTCCGTTTGTGTGATGGAAATGTCGGTAGGATTGAAAGAATATATGAGAAATTCCTTCTACACGAATATTCCGCTAGCTATCGTATATACGTCAGCAGGTCAATGGTTATCGCGTTTGTCACCTGTTCTACTTGTCCTATTACTATTATTATTGTTCCCTATTTTTCATCTGATGCGTAGGAAAGAATTCATCATTAAGTGGAATGATTTCTTTCAAGCAGAAGGAGCTAAATAACCCTATACAAAAGCGCGCACGTTTGCCCGAAACAAATGTGCGCTTTTTCTATTATTGCAGCAATAATTGGTTAATAGGGTTTTTCCATTCAATTGTTGCATGTGGGTAACGAATAAGTATTTCTTTTTCTATGAAATATAAATCTTGTCGGTCTATTCCCTTTAAACGTTCTGGCTGTTTAACCCATACAGATATAGAAACGACATCGAATGAGTTTTCCGTCGTCCCTAAATACTTTTCCCCTTCAAATAGTATTCCTTTATAGGTGAGGAGAAAATTTTTTTTAACATTGTCAGGATCGTCATGGAAATAGAAATGTTTCTTTTCTTGAGCCAGTTCGAGCTTTCTTTTCGGATTGACTATATATTTGTACCCTGTATAAATGATTGCAATAATTGCAATAAAAATAAGGAGTCGTAAAACAAACACAATCATTATGGTTCCCTCCTTAAGAAGGTAGTCTATCTATTAATGTAATACGATGAAAGAATGATTTGGTTTCATTTTTTTCGAAAAAATATTTGTGACAGCATTCAAAGCTTGTCTATAATAATAAAAGGACCATATGATTTTATTTTACCCTAGAAAAGAGGAACGTCAAAGTGAAGCATTGGAATGAATTATTTACTATGCAAAAGAAGTTAGATGATCGCATTGAATTGGAGCATGGATTAGAGAAGCAAGATTTATTTAGCAATAAGGTGCTTGCATTATTCGTTGAATTAGGTGAATTAGCAAATGAAACACGTTGCTTCAAATTTTGGAGTACAAAAGCTGCGAAACCTCGTGCAGTTATTCTAGAAGAATATGTAGACGGTTTGCACTTTATATTATCCCTCGGTTTAGAGAAAGACTTTCGATTTGCAGGACTTGAACAATCAGGTGACTGTACAAAGGATGCAACAGAGCATTTTCATGCCGTTTTTCATGCCGTACATACGTTTCACCAAGCTCCTTCGCAAACAAATTATGATCTTTTATTTGCGAGCTTTTTGCATTTAGGTATGGCGTTAGGATTTACAGAACAAGCTATTGTACAAGCTTATTATGAGAAGAACAAGGTAAATCATGAAAGACAAGATCAAGGCTATTAGACATACTTTTTGTTAAACTCAGAAAAATTCGATATAATAAAAAAGATTTGAAACTAAAGGAGGACGTAATAATGTCGAAATGGGACGATACTTTATCCATGTTAAAAGAATTAACAGATGCAAATAGTATTCCAGGTCATGAAAAAGAAGCACGCGATGTTATGAGCAAGTACATAACGCCTTACGCAGATGAGGTTTATACAGATAATTTAGGAAGCTTAATTGCGAAAAAGGTTGGAAAAGAAAATGGTCCAAAGGTGATGGTTGCCGGCCATTTAGATGAAGTTGGTTTTATGGTTACTCGAATTGATGATAAAGGATTTATTTACTTTCAAACCGTTGGTGGTTGGTGGAACCAAGTAATGCTTGCACAACGTGTTACGATTATGACACGTAAAGGCAATTTAACAGGTGTTATTGGTTCTAAGCCTCCACACATTCTATCACCAGAACAACGTAAGAAACCAGTAGAAATTAAAGATATGTTCATTGATATTGGTGCAAGTTCTCGTGAAGAAGCAGCAGAGTTCGGCGTTCGTCCTGGTGATTCCGTTGTGCCATATTTTGAATTCACACAAATGCCAAATGAAAAAATGTTATTAGCAAAAGCTTGGGATAATCGTATTGGCTGTGCAATTGCTATTGAAGTGCTTCGTCGTTTGGAAAAAGAATCACATCCGAATGTTGTTTACGGTGTAGGAACAGTACAAGAAGAAGTTGGCTTGCGAGGTGCGAGAACGTCAACCAATACGATTAATCCTGATATTGGTTTTGCGGTTGACGTTGGTATTGCAGGAGACACACCTGGCGTATCTGACAAAGATGCATCAAGTAAGATGGGAGAAGGTCCGCAAATTATTCTATATGACGCATCTATGGTTTCTCATAGAGGATTACGTGAATATGTTGTGGATACAGCTGAAGCTAACGAAATCCCATACCAATATGATTCCATAGCAGGTGGAGGTACGGACAGTGGTGCGATTCACTTAACAGCTAATGGTGTACCAGCACTATCCATAACAATCGCAACTCGATATATTCATACGCATGCTGCTATGCTACATCGAGACGACTTTGAACATGCAGTAGCGTTAATTGTGCAAGTAATAAAAGGATTAGACGAAGCTAAAGTGAAAGAAATTACGTTTCAATAAATCAAACAAAAAAGTACAGTGCTGCTAAAAGCGCTGTACTTTTTACATTAAAGTGGAAAACTTTAATGTTTTTTTTGGATTATACTTAAAATAGAGGAAAGATTACCCGATATAAAAGTTAATTATTTATGAAGGGATGGAGCGTATGGCGTTTTATAAAAAACTAAATAAAAGTTTTATAGAAGGTAAATGGGTAGAGGGAAATGGCCATCGTCTTTTACCAAATACAAATCCGTATAATGGAGAAACGTTTGTGACATTTCAGTTAGCTAATGAACAAGATGTTGACCGAGCGTACAAAAGTGCTAAACAAGCTCAAGGTGAATGGATGAAAGTAAACCCATATCAAAAAAGGACCGTTTTAGAGAAAGCGCTAACATATATTGAAGAGCATGAAGAAGAGATTACGGAAATAATTATAAAAGAGCTTGGGGGAACCCGCTTAAAAGCTGCATTTGAAATTGGTTTAGTAATAAATATACTGAAAGAGGCAGCCACCTATCCGCTACGAATGGAAGGAAGAATTTTACCTTCACCAGTTGATGGTAAAGAGAATCGTCTATACCGGAAGCCAGTAGGTGTAGTAGGTGTGATCAGTCCTTTTAATTTTCCATTCTTTCTTTCGATGAAATCAGTTGCACCTGCTATCGGGGCTGGAAACGGTGTCGTGCTAAAACCACATGAACATTCACCGATTACTGGTGGGACGTTAATCGCCGAGATTTTTGACCAAGCGGGATTACCTAAAGGGTTATTAAACGTTGTTGTAACAGATATAGAGGAAATAGGAGATGCATTTATAGAACACTCTATCCCAACTATTATTTCTTTCACTGGTTCAACAGCAGTTGGAAAGCATATTGGTCAAAAGGCTATACAACATTTTAAAAAGCCTATTTTAGAACTTGGAGGGAACAGTGCGTTTATTATTTTAGATGATGCAGATCTTGATTATGCAGTAGAAGCTGCCACATTTAGTCGATTTACACACCAAGGACAAATTTGTATGTCCGCTAACCGTATTTTAGTACATAGTTCATTATATGAGGATTTCAAACAAAAATATAAAGCTAAGGTTAGTTCTCTTAAAGTAGGGGACCCAAGTGATCCAGAGACGGTGATTGGTCCTGTCATTAATGAAAAGCAAGCTAAGGGCTTAGAAACGTTAATTAATAAAGGAATAAAGGAAGGAGCTGTCCCATTATTAAAAGGCAAAATAGAAGGAAATGTTGTTCACCCTACTATTTTAACTGATGTAACTCCTGCAATGTGCGTGGCTCAAGAAGAATTGTTCGGGCCAGTAGTTACTGTTATGCCTTTTAACACAGATGCGGAAGCGATTTCAATGGCCAATGATACAACATTTGGATTAAGTGGAGCCGTTCATACGAGCAATATTGATCGTGGTGTTCAGTTTGCTCAAAACATAGAAACAGGCATGATACATGTAAATGACATTACGATAAATGATGAACCAATTGTTGCTTTTGGTGGGGAAAAGCATTCAGGGATTGGGAGATTGAATGGCCAGTGGAGTCTAGAGGAATTTACTACAATGAAATGGGTCTCAGTAAATTATAAGCAACGAACATTTCCATATTAACGAAGTGAGGTGCTATCAAGTATGGATACAAGTTTAGAGAATGAGCTACATCCATTGTTAAAAGCATTCGTAACTGTCGCTCCACTTTTAAATAATTTAATGCTGGATGACATTACGGTAGGTATATATGACACAGAGAAACTAATTATAAATATTCCGGCGAAAACATTTTCTCTAAATGTTAAAAAAGGTGATTTACTTGTTGAAGGTGATATTGTTACCAATGCTATTAGAGAAGGGGAAGAAAAAACGGATTTTGTTCCTAAAGAATTATTCGGCTTTCCGCTTATAGCGAAAGCCATTCCAGTCCGAGATGAACATAATATAATTATTGGCGGCGTCGGTGTTGGAACAAGCTTAGAGAAGTCAAATCAATTATATGAAGTAGCTGAAAATCTCTCAGCAATTGTTGAAGAAACGTCAGCAGCCATAAATGATATTTCATCTTCTGTAACAGGTTTAGCTGATCGTGTGAAAAATGTCTCTTCACAGGTCGTTTCTGTGAAAGAAAGCACTAAAGAAATTGGTGACATTTCTACTGCTGTTAAAGGGATATCAGAACAAAGTAATTTGCTTGGTTTAAATGCGTCTATAGAGGCTGCTAGGGCTGGAGAAGCTGGTAGAGGCTTTGCGGTTGTGGCAGATGAGGTGAGGAAATTAGCTCATTCATCTAAGAATAATGTAGGAAAGGTAGATAATATTACCCAAAGAATGCAAGGAATGATAGACGAATTAAATCAATCATTTGCGTATATTAATGATGTAACCGACACCCAAGCGGCTGCAATTCAACAAATGACAGCAACTCTCGAAGAAATAAGCTTCAATACAGAAAAATTAACTCAGATGGCAAAACAGCAAATCACGATTGATTCCTAATAGGGAAGGAGCTTAGCCTTAGCTCCTTCCCTAAAAAATATTATTGTTGTGTAGCTTGTTGAACACCTTGCTCTAACGATTGAATCATTTCTTGCTTTTCCGCTTCATCGGCATTTTTCCAAATCAGTTCAAATAAAACACCAAGACCTGGTAACATCTTCTCTTCCCCGCTTTGAATCGCATCTACAATAGTCGCTTCTAATTCATTAGCATTGTTTCCTGATACATTTGATAATATGGCGTTACGAAGATTTAAATTCATTAGAATATCCCTCTACTTTCGTCATGGAATGTGATTTTAGTTTGACCAGTACGGCTACAACTATGTATGATGGTTAGGAGAAATGAAGTGATTTTGATAGAGGATGATGAAGTTGATTACATCTGTACAAAATGGATATGTAAAGAAATGGCGTAAATTAAAGCGAAAAAGAGGAAGAGAGAAAGAACAAGCATTTTTAATTGAAGGCTTTCATTTAGTTGAAGAAGCGATCAAAAGCAGTTGGGATGTTCAAGAAATCATTATTCGTGAAGATGTTTCACTTCAAAATGAATGGCAATCCTATAATTGGTTTCAAGTGAATCAAGAAGTGTTTAATGAAATCTCTCATACAGAACAGCCACAAGGCATAGCGGCAGTTGTTACGATGAAAGAGCAATCCTTTGCCAATGGCAGTAGAATACTAGCACTAGATGCCATTCAAGACCCTGGAAACTTAGGAACCTTAATTCGCACTGCTGATGCAGCTGGATTCGATGGAATTATTGTTGGAAAAGGAACGGTTGATCCATTTAATGATAAAGTGATACGAGCAACACAAGGGTCTATTTTTCATGTGCCGTTATATTTTGGCGATTTGAATGAATGGCTAACTGCGCTACAACAACAATCCTTTCAAGTATGGGCAACAGCCGTTCACCACGCTACCTCCTATTTGGATATTAAGCCAGTATCTCCCGTAGTCCTTGTAGTTGGTAATGAAGGAGCAGGTGTACAAGAGGAATATTTGCAATTGGCTAATGAGCGTGTTACCATTCCTGTTTATGGTCAAGCAGAATCATTAAATGTTGCCATCGCATCTGGGATATTAATGTATTATTTGCGAACATAGGCTTGCAAGTTTTCTTTAGCTTATCTATAATAGATTAAAGTGAATTTTATATGCTAAAATGCAACGAAAGAGTTAGTAAATGGTTACCCGAATAACGGTTGAAGGGAAGAAATGTCATGGACTGTAAGCATTTCTACCGTTGGAATCATTGAAATTTCACTCTGGAGCTAGCACTTAGACCTTACCTGTGTAAGTAAAGGTGTATCGGATCAAATCCGTTATCAAATGACGAGTGGGCACAATTTACGTGTCAACTAGGGTGGTACCACGTGATTCATATTCAAGTCTCGTCCCTTTTGAGGGATGGGGCTTTTTTTAATGTATATAAAAAAGGAGGAGTAATCATGAAAGAACGTTTGCTAGAACTAAAAGCAGAAGCACTTGAGAAAGTTGCTAATGCAGGTGGTGTAAAAGAGTTACAACAAGTGAAAGTAGAGTATCTAGGTAAAAAGGGTCCTATTACAGAAGTGTTGCGTGGAATGGGGAAGTTATCAGCTGAGCAGCGCCCGTTAATCGGTCAAATGGCCAATGATGTTCGAAGTGACATTTCTTCTGCTATCGAGTCTAAACAAGCTACATTAGAAGAAGCAGCGCTAGAAAAGCAATTAGAGGAAGAGAAGATTGATGTAACATTGCCAGGTCGTCCAATACATGCTGGTGGTCGTCACATTTTAACAAGTATTTTGGAAGAAATTGAAGATTTGTTTATCGGAATGGGATTTGCTGTAGCGGAAGGTCCTGAAGTAGAACAAGATTATTACAACTTTGAAGCACTTAATTTGCCTAAAGGTCATCCTGCTCGCGATATGCAAGATTCATTCTATATTACGGAAGAGATACTTATGCGTACGCATACATCTCCTGTACAAGCTCGGACCATGACGAATAATGAAGGGAAAGGTCCTGTAAAAATTATTTGTCCTGGTAAAGTGTACCGACGTGATACTGACGATGCGACACACTCTCACCAATTTACTCAAGTTGAAGGGTTATTAGTAGATGAGAACGTTCGTATGAGTGATTTAAAAGGTGTGTTAAACGTATTTGCTAAACAGATGTTTGGAGAAGACCGAGAAATTCGTTTACGCCCAAGCTTTTTCCCTTTTACAGAACCTTCTGTTGAGATGGATATCTCATGTAAAGTGTGTGCAGGAGAGGGCTGTTCTGTATGTAAGGGAACAGGATGGATTGAAATTCTTGGTGGTGGTATGGTGCATCCAAATGTGTTGGAGATGGCCGGCTACGACTCTAAGAAATATACAGGATTTGCCTTTGGTATGGGTGCAGAACGTATTGCGATGCTCAAGTATGGCATTGATGATATTCGTCACTTTTATACAAATGATGTTCGTTTCTTAAATCAATTTCATAAGGCGTAAAGGAGGAGAAAACATGTATGTATCATTAAATTGGTTAAAGCAATATGTAGACGTGCAAGGGTTATCACCAGAAGTATTAGCAGAGAAAATTACGAAATCAGGAATTGAAGTAGAGGGAATTGAATCTTTTGGAACTTATGTGGATCATTTAGTTGTTGGGCATGTTGAGCAATGTGAGCAGCACCCAAATGCGGATAAATTGAATGTATGTCAAGTTAACGTTGGAGAAGAGATGCTGCAAATCGTTTGCGGTGCATCGAACGTTGAAGCAGGACAAAAAGTAGTAGTAGCGAAGCCTGGTGCTGTACTTCCTGGAAACTTTAAAATAAAGAAAGCTAAACTTCGCGGGGAAATATCTTCAGGAATGATTTGTTCTTTGCAGGAACTTGGTGTAGATGCTAAGTATGTTCCAAAAGAGGTTGAAGATGGTATTTTTGTTTTACCAGAGGATTCGGAAGTAGGAGCGGATGCGAATACTTTACTTAATTTAGGTGATGTTATTTTAGAGCTTGGTTTAACACCAAACCGTTCCGACGCATTAAGCATGATCGGGGTAGCGTATGAAGTGGCAGCCATTTTGGATACATCGCTGGAACTCCCAAATGAAGAAGTAACCATTGTGAATGAAAAAGCAGACGATGCGATTTCAGTTGATGTACAATGTCCTGAGTTAACCCCTTATTATGGTGCATTTGTTGTCCGTAATATTCAGGTTGGTCCCTCCCCGTTATGGATGAGAAATTATTTGACTGCATCTGGCATTCGTCCTATTAATAATGTTGTGGATATTACGAATTATATTTTACTTGAGTATGGTCAGCCACTACATGCATTTGACTATGACCGTTTAAATTCTAAACAAATCGTTGTACGCACGGCGAAAGAAGGAGAAGTATTGCGTACATTAGATGATGAAGTTCGAACATTGTCAAGTCAACAACTCGTTATTACAAATGGGGAGAAACCTATAGCTTTGGCTGGTGTAATGGGCGGTGCTGATTCAGAAGTCATCAATGATACAACGACGATTTTATTAGAATCTGCTTACTTCCAGCCGCAAACGGTTCGGACTACTTCGAAACATCATGGCTTACGAAGTGAATCTTCTGCTCGATTTGAAAAAGGTGTAGACCCTGATCGTGTAAAACGAGCAGGTGTAAGAGCTTGTCAGCTATTATCCATGTACGCTGGGGGAGAAGTGTTAGATGGAGTAGTGGAATTTGATCAACTTCAATATGAAGAGAAGGAAGTGACGTTTAGCACTTCTTATATGAATCGTGTACTCGGTACAACTATTTCAAATGAAGAGATTCAAGATATTCTTCGTAAATTAAAATTTGAATACACGTTAGACGGAGAAACGTTTACCGTTACAGTACCAACAAGAAGACAAGATATTACGATTGTAGAAGATATGGTAGAAGAAGTAGCACGTATGTATGGGTATGATAATTTGCCATTGACGTTACCAGAAGGGTCTTCGCAAGCAGGCGGCTTGTCTAGGTACCAATATGTGCGTCGTACCGTTCGTAACTATTTAGAAGGTGCAGGTCTTTCAGAAGCTATAACGTATTCTTTAACAACGGCAGAGCGAGCAAATCTGTTAACACCGGTAGATTTTGCTGAAATGCAGTTGCAGCCAGTTTCTTTAGCTATGCCGATGAGTGAAGAACACAGTCATCTACGTTTAAGCATGTTACCTGAGTTGTTGGCTTCTGCTTCCTACAATGTTGCACGTAAACAACAACAGGTTGCATTATATGAAATTGGTTCTGTCTACGTTTCAGAGGAAAGCACACTAACGAAGCAGCCAGATGAACTCGAACGTCTAGCAGGGGTACTGACCGGAAATTGGTTAACGCATTTATGGCAACAAGAAAAGAAACAAGTGGATTTCTTTGTCGTAAAGGGAATTATGGAAGGATTGTTTGCCACTTTAGATTTAAGCGAACAGGTTTGTTATCGTCCTGCTAAAATACAAGGCATGCATCCTGGACAAACGGCTGAAGTAGTTGTGAATGGATCGGCAATCGGACATTTTGGTCAAGTCCATCCAACATTGC
This sequence comes from Pontibacillus litoralis JSM 072002, assembly GCF_000775615.1. Taxonomy (GTDB): domain Bacteria; phylum Bacillota; class Bacilli; order Bacillales; family BH030062; genus Pontibacillus; species Pontibacillus litoralis. The sequence continues at coordinate 324,573 of NZ_AVPG01000001.1, read as the reverse complement.
AAAAACAATACGACTTAAAGCAAGCTTTTGTATTTGATTTAAACTTGCAGAAGTTGATCGATCAAGTATCTAGAGAAGAGAATTATACAGCGATCCCACGTTATCCTTCTGTCAGCCGCGATATCGCATTAGTAGTTGATGAAGTGGTTCAAGCTGGTGACCTACAACAAACCATTATGGAAACAGGTCAACCACTTGTGCAGCATGCGATTGTGTTTGATGTGTATCAAGGGGAACATTTACAAGCGGGTAAGAAATCCATCGCGTTCTCTTTGCGTTACTTAGATCCAACTCGAACGCTAACGGATGAAGAAGTGGAAACGGCTCATAATCGTATTTTGGATCAAGTAAAAGAACGCTATCAAGCAGAATTAAGAGGCTAATATGAACCCCAGGCAGCTTATCAGTTTGCCTGGGGTCAACTATTCATAAGGACATTTGCATATGGAAATTAATTTAAGTAATTTACGAATGAAAGATTATTCGTCATAATTGTAATAACGAGCATCTAGAGAGGAAGTGCCAGTGTGAAGAAGATGAGTAAGAAGTTGATGTTGATTACAATTGGATCGTTTTTATTTGCTTTTGGCATCAATTATTTTGCCATTCCGAATAATTTATCCGAAGGCGGTGTCATCGGTATTGCAATTGTGTTATATTATGTTTTTGGGTGGTCAACAGGACTTGTTACATATATATTGAATATCGCTTTAATTTTAATCGGTTACAAATTTTTAGATAAGAAGACGATGGGATACACATTATATGGTATTGCGGCATTATCCTTTTTTTTATGGGCGACTGAAGGGATAGGAAACCCTGTCGTTGATGACTCTTTACTTGCTCCGATATATACAGGAGTATTTGTCGGTGTAGGATTAGGTATAACCTTTCTTTCTGGTGCAACTTCAGGAGGTACACAAATTATATCGAAAATGTTCAATCAATATTTTGGCTGGAGCATGGCGTTATCTATTCTCGTTATTGATTTACTTGTAGTGGGAGCATCTGTGTTTGTTATCGGGCAGAAAAAAGCGTTGTTAACATTAATTTCAATCTACGTTGGAGCTAAAGCGATTGACTATATTGTAGATGGATTACACGTACGCAAAGCTGTGACGATTATTTCTACAGATTCTGAGACCGTTTTAAATAAAATAAATCAGCACTTCACAAGAGGAGTAACAGTATTTAATGCAAAGGGTGGTTACTCGAATCAAAGGAAAGACGTTCTATATGCAGTTGTTCGTTCTCAAGAAACGGTTAAGCTACAAAAGTTAGTCGCCAAAGTGGACCCTGATGCGTTTGTTGTCATTCATGATGTACGCAGTGCATTTGGTGGAGGGTTTAAATAGTTAGGAAGGAGTGTTCACAGAATATGGATCGATTTATAGAAAAGTATGGAGACGTATTACAGCAGCATTTAAGTGAGAAGTGGGAAGGTATAACGGTAACGAACGTATATGAACCGACTGTTACAGACATGGTTAAAGGGTATGTGCAATATAATAGTCGTCCGTTGTTAGCGGTACATTATCGCCAGGCAAAAGCATCAGAACAAGAAGAGCAAGTGGAAGACAAAGAGGTTGAACCTCATTTCGTTCAATACATTACCGATTCTTTTCTACACAAAGAGGTTATAAACGTTCAGGTGGAAAGGAAGTATGGGCAATATTATACTTGTCTTTATGTAGAAGCAGTTGACCAACCGCTGTATGTTCCGTTACATGTGATGGAAGAGCATGTAGATGAAAAAGGGGACCCGGATGGCAAACAAATTCCGAATTGGATAACGAAATTACTTGGTTTAACAGTGCCTGAACCAATCATTCATGAAGAAGTTACAGAACCAACAGAACCTACGGATAAATATTAAAAGTAGACACATGTATCGTTTTCATGTGTCTACTTTTATACGTTAAGGTATTAATTTGTACGCTTTGTCTGTATTAGCGAAGTGGACTTTAGCATAGCGTTTTAGGGCATCGTCACCGTGCGTTTGAATGAGCGTTGCGGCTGCTTGATCCACGTATTTAGAAGCTCCTTTCGGCAGTTCCATTCCGGCTTCTTTGGAAAGGTTGTTCATTTGTTTGACAAAGGCGGATCGGGCAATAATTGATCCTGTTGCTACGGCAATGGAATAGGATTCTGCTTTTGTTAAGAAATACGTATTAGCAGGTAAAGACGCTTTTTCGGATGCTAAGTGGCGCTTGTACACGTCTGGTTGAGCAAATTGGTCGATAATCCACCCTTCTGGCACTGCCTCTAGCTTCGTGCAAAGCTTTTTATAAGCATAATGATGGAGCATCGTTTTCATTTTACCTTGTGACCAACCGCGCTTTTGGAGCACGTTATACTTTTCGTTGCGTAGTACGACTAAAGAGTACGGAATTCCCATTTCCACTATTTTTCGAGCAATTTGCTGAATCTCAGGATCCTTTAAATGCTTCGAGTCACGAACGCCAATCCTCTTTAATGTGTCGATTTGACTTTCTTGAATGTAAGCACATGCAACAGTAATGGGACCGAAATAGTCACCTGTCCCTGCTTCATCAGATCCTGCATGACTTGAGGTAAATAAATGAGGTGACGGTGTGTAACGCGTTGGTGTTGCTTGCTTAGCGGTTGTTTGCTTTACTGCTGTTTTATTTACTTTTCCCCATTTGTTCGCTTCTTGGCTATGATTCGCACCTTGGAATAGCACTTTACCTGAACGATAAGCGGTAATAGAACATCGAGGTAACTTGGCGGCAAAAATAGCTCCTTGGGGCGTCTTTTCTTTCATATACGAAGCGTAATAGCTTTTCATTTGATTCATGTCGCTAGTAGATAATTGTAAAACAGATTGTGACATGTACGTTCTCCTCTTCATAAATGACGTAAAAACGTTGCGAATATATAACGAGATGCAACAAAAGTTCATCCTATTTCTTATTGCACTTCACGTTCCGACATGTTTATGCTTATCATAGCAAATTTGTAGGAAGAGATGAAGGAAGAAGATGAATCCTTTAAAACAAATGATATGCGCTAAATAAAACATAGATGATATGTGTTAAGTTAATTTCATAATCCCCAAAAAAGATGCTCATGCGTCTTGATTGGAACGTAAGGTGGAGACTCTAGTAAAGAGTTTAAGGAACTGCAGGTAGCGAATAGAGGTCCATGCCCGTGGAAAGTTGAAAATCGACGATTAGATTTGTGCTGATTTCAGTAAGGTTATTTGCATTTTGAAATGGATTCGTGTTCATTTCAAAAAGCTAACAATATTGCCATGTCAAGGCGAGAATGCTTTCTTTCTTACTGTTTTTCGTGTTAATATTAACGTTAGTAGTATATAGAGGATGAGGAGGTTTCTTTGTGTCGCAAAATGAGAAAAAAAGAACGACGGTTGAAATACATAATCGTTCCTATACAATTGTAGGAACTGAACCACAGCATCATATTCGTATGGTAGCTAGCTTGGTAGATCAAAAAATGAAAGAAATCCAAGCGGCCAATCCCCGTCTTGACACAACGCAGATCTCTGTTTTAACAGCAATTAATACAATGAATGACTATATAAAATTAAAAGAAGAATGTACACAGTTATCTGAATCAACAAAGAAAGACGAGGAAATGAAATAAAATGATTGATTTACTACTACTAGCACTATTTATTTTAGGTTTTTTCATCGGTTTAAAGCGTGGTTTTATTTTGCAACTTCTTCATATGGTTGGTTTTATCGTCGCATTTTTGTGTGCTGCAATCTATTATGATGTGCTTGCACCTAAGCTAGAATTATGGATACCGTACCCTGAACTACCTGAAGGCGAGCAGTGGGCAATTTTTTTAAACAATGAATCGATAGAAGGGGCTTTTTATAACGCTATAGCCTTTGTCCTTATTTTCTTTGGAGCGAAAATTGTACTTCAAATCATTGCATCTATGTTAGACTTCTTAGCGGATTTACCATTGTTCAATGTGATTAGTAATATATTTGGTGCTGCTCTTGGAGTAATAGAGGTTTATTTCATCGTGTTTATTCTTCTATGTTTAATAGCGTTAATTCCAATCCCAGTTCTACAAAACGCATTAGATGGTTCCATCATTGCACAAATGATTATTGAACACACTCCTGTCTTGTCTAACCAATTAAAGATGCTATGGTTTGAACATGTTGCGGAGCACTTGTAAAACTTCTCTTCGTGGGAAGTTTTTTTCGTGAATAGTACAAAAAGAAAAGTAGGTGTAGACGTGCAAATGGATAAAAAGCAGTTAATCAAAAAATTAGAGCAAATAGCAATATATATGGAATTAAAAGGAGATAATCCTTTTAAAATATCCGCCTATCGAAAAGCAGCTCAAGCATTAGAAAGTGATGATCGCTCGCTAACTGAGATTGATGATGTTACGAAATTAAATGGCATCGGGAAAGGGACAGCGGCCGTTATTCATGAGTTAATAGAAACAGGAGAATCGACTACGTTAAATCAGCTTATTGAGGAAGTACCAGCAGGTTTAGTTCCTTTATTGCAATTACAAGGTTTAGGCGGTAAGAAATTAGCTAAGCTTTATCAAGAATTAGGTATTATAGACGCTGCAACGTTGCAAGCGGCATGTGAACAAGGGAAAGTACAACAATTAAATGGCTTTGGAAAGAAAACAGAAGAGAAAATCTTACAAGCTTTACAATCTGCATCACAGCGACCTGAACGCTTACCAGTTGCTTTCATGCTCCCTATTGCAGAACGTATAGAAGCCTCATTGCGAGCAATGGATGGTATTGACCAGTTTTCAAGAGCGGGTAGCTTAAGAAGAATGAAGGAAACGATGAAAGACCTCGACTTTATTATTGCAACAACGGATATTGAGAAAGTGCGTCATGAGTTATTACAGTTAAATGGTATCAAGGAAATAGTAGCAAAAGGGGATACGAAGGTTTCTATCGTTTTAGACGAAGGTTATGATGTTGGAGTTGATTTTCGACTAGTGAGCTCAGAAGAGTTCGCGACAACGTTACATCATTTTACTGGTTCAAAGGATCATAACGTCGCCATGAGACAGCTAGCTAAGGAACACAAGGAGAAAATTAGCGAGTACGGTGTAGAAAATATGGAAACAGGAGAATTAAAAACGTTTTCTACGGAGCAAGATTTCTTTGCACATTTCGGATTAACGTTCATTCCACCAGAAGTACGTGAAAATAATGGCGAGGTGGAGCGATTTAAGGAAGAAGTTCCATTATTAAAACGAGAGCATATTCGAGGGGATTTGCATATGCACACAGCGTGGAGTGATGGTGCACAATCATTGAAGGAAATGGCAGACCGAGCAATCGAAAAGGGATATGACTATATTGCGATTACAGATCACTCCAAATATTTGCGCGTAGCAAATGGATTAGATGAAACACGACTACGGAAACAGAAGGAAGAAATTGATAAACTAAATGAAACATTTGATTCCTTCCGTATTTTTGCTGGTGTAGAGATGGACATATTGCCTGATGGATCGCTCGACTTTTCAGATGAATTTTTGCAAGAAATGGATTTTGTTATTGCATCCATTCATTCTAGCTTTAGTCAATCGCAAGCTCAAATTATGACACGTCTGAATAGGGCATTAGAATGTCCATACGTTCATTTGATTGCTCATCCTACTGGTCGTTTAATTGGTAGGCGAGAAGGTTATGATGTAGATATAGACGAACTCATTGAAGGGGCTAAACGGACAGGCACAGCTTTAGAACTAAATGCCAATCCGAACCGACTTGATTTATCAACAGAATTCTTAATGAAGGCACAGCAAGAAGGGGTACGTATCGCTATTAATACAGATGCGCACAATTTCTCAATGCTTGAGCATATGGACATAGGAGTACGTTTTGGCCGCAAAGGGTGGTTACGGAAAGAAACGGTGTTAAATACGTGGACGGTAGATGAGGTAGAACAATTTATGAAAGACAAACGTCATCACTAGGCATAAAGGGGAATATGACATGAATAAGCGAATTTATCATGTTTTAGAATATGATAAGATTAAAGAACAATTAACACAATGTACAACTTCTTCTTTAGGAAAAGAGCAAGTAGACCGTTTAAAGCCTTCAACGAATATAGATGTTGTACGTATGTGGCAAAAGGAAACCGATGAAGCAGTTAATGTCCTAAGACTAAAAGGTAACGTTCCTTTAGGTGGTATATTTGATATCAAGCCAATTGTGAAAAGGGCGACGATAGGCGGAATGCTACATCCAGAAGAATTACTTGATGTAGCTAGTACGTTATATGCCAGTAAAGTGATCAAAACGTTTATCGAGGAAATGGAAGAACCGGCATTACCAATATTACGAGAGTTAACGGATCGTATCGTACAGTTAAATGAATTAGAGCGATCAATTAAAAGTTGTATCGACGATTATGGTAATGTCATGGATGGTGCCTCTGATACGTTAAGGACGTTAAGGTCACGTATGAGGTCTTATGAAAGTAGAGTACGTGATAAACTAGAAGGCTGGACAAGGTCTAAAAGTAAAATGCTATCTGATGCTATTATTACGATAAGAAACGATCGTTATGTTCTCCCTGTGAAGCAAGAATATCGCTCAGCGGTGGGCGGGATTGTTCATGATCAGTCCTCATCAGGTGCAACGTTGTTTATAGAACCACAAGCAGTAGTGGAATTAAATAATCAGCTTCAAGAAGCAAAGGCGCAAGAAAAGTATGAAGTGGAACGAATTTTAACCCATTTATCTGAACTTGTTGCTGCAGATGAAGTTTATTTATATGACAATGTTGAAATATTGGGTAAACTCGATTTTATCTTTGCCAAGGCCCATCATTCGAAACGTGTAAAAGGAGCTATGCCAAGGATCAATGATAAAGGGTTTATTAAAATGAAACAAGCACGTCACCCGCTCATTGATGAACAAGAAGTCGTTCCGAATGATGTAGAACTAGGGAGTAATTATGCCGCTATTGTTATTACAGGCCCTAATACAGGTGGTAAAACGGTAACCCTTAAAATGGTCGGGCTTTGTACATTAATGGCCCAATCTGGATTACAAATACCTGCTCAAGATGGCTGTGAACTAAGTGTATTTGAGCACGTCTTCGCAGATATTGGAGATGAACAATCTATAGAGCAATCATTAAGTACGTTTTCTTCCCATATGACGAACATTGTAAACATATTACAACATGTGAATGCCAACTCTTTGGTGTTATTTGATGAATTAGGAGCAGGTACAGATCCTCAAGAAGGTGCTGCTTTGGCAATGTCGATATTAGATAATGTTGTGAATGTAGGGGCAAAGGTGATTGCTACTACTCATTATCCAGAATTAAAAGCGTATGGATATAATCGCAAAGGCGTTATAAATGCTTCTGTAGAATTTGATGTACAAACGTTAAAGCCTACCTATCGTTTATTGATTGGAGTCCCAGGGCGTAGTAATGCATTTGAAATTTCACGTCGGCTAGGATTAAGTGAAGGGATTATTCAAACAGCGAAAGGTCATGTTGGACAAGATTCTGAAAGTGTAGAGCATATGATTGCCTCATTAGAAGCTTCAAGGCGTAATGCTGATCGTGATTATGAAGAGGCAGAAGCACTGTTAGCAGAAGCGGAAGTCCTGCATCAACAACTGCAACATAAATGGGAAGAAATTGAACAAAAGCAACAGCTGCTTTATAAGAAAGCGGAAGAAAAAGCGCAGAAAGCCGTTGATCAGGCGAAGCAAGAAGCAGAAATTATTGTTTCCAATATGCGTAAAATGCAGCATCAAGCAGAATTTAAGGAACATGAATGGATTGAAGCTCGTAAGCAATTAGAAGAAGCGCAACCAACTTTAAGTGAGAAACGAACTACGTCTCAGCCAAAGAAACGTAAAGCAACGCCACAGCTGCAGCAAGGAGATGAAGTGAAAGTAACTTCCTTAGGACAAAACGGCCATATTATAGAGAAAGTAAGCAACAAGGAATATCAAGTACAGCTAGGCATTATGAAAATGAAAGTGAAAGAAGCGGATTTACAATTTATTAAGCGTGAAGAACCCCTTAAAGAAAAACCGATGGCTACGGTGAAGGGCTCCAGTTATCATGTGAAGCCGGAGTTAGATTTACGCGGGGAACGATATGAAGATGCGATACAACGATTAGAGAAGTATATTGACGATGCATTATTAGCAGGGTATCCACAAGTATCAATCATTCATGGAAAAGGAACAGGAGCTTTGCGTAAAGGTGTTGAACAATTTGCTGCTAAACATCGCTCCATCGCTACTTCACGAATTGGTGGCATGAATGAAGGTGGAAGTGGCGTAACCGTATTAGAACTGCGTTAAATGAATAAAGGAGAGGTTACATGAATTTTTGGGAAAATCCCTTTATAGAAACGGCAGCTAGTTATAGTGTAGTAGTGTTATGCGGAGTAGTTTGTTTAGCCATATTTGAAATTGTAACGAGCTATGAGAATTGGGAAGAAATTAAGAATGGGAATCTTTCCGTTGCAATGGCTACTGGAGGAAAGATATTTGGAATTGCTAACATTTTTCGTTTCTCCATCATGCATAATGATTCTTTACTACTTATGATGGCTTGGGGATTTAGTGGCTTCATCTTAATGTTAACGGGGTATTATATTTTTGAATTTTTGACACCAAGTTTTCGCATTGATAATGAAATAAAACAAGACAACCGCGCTGTTGGTTTTATTTCATTAGTTATATCGGTCGGTTTGTCCTTCGTTATCGGTGCGAATATTGGATAAAAGGGAGGCACTGTGTTGGAGACGTTATCCAAAGTATTAGCAGTCGTTGCAGTGATTTTTGCATTGTTTGGCGTCATGTATATGATTTTATTTGCCTAGCAATATGCCCTCTTTACTAGTGTGAAGGGGGCGTTCTTAATGGGTTTAAAGCCCCATGTACATAAATACTAGCTAGTGAATGAATTCACAATTTATACCACCTCTTAGGAGAATCTATTAGTACGAGAGCAATAGTGATTAAGCATTTAGTATATTTGTCGCATTTACGCGAATGGTGAAAGTACGACATAATAAAATAATTAGATGTTATGTAATCACTTGAACTTCACTATAAATGGTTATAAAAAAGGAGAAAGAAAGAATGGAAGAGTGTCAAATTAAAATCGTCATCCCGTTGTCAAAAAAGGACTATAAAAAAGGAGTTGGCGAACAAGTTTCAGCGACTGTGATGCGGTCGATTCTTAGAGATATTATCAAAGGTGTTACAGGTAAAAGTTATTTTTGTCAGATAAACCAATCCTCCATTTTCTTTCCTGACTTAACTAGAGGTGTCGTCGTCCCCATTGAGTTGAATGGAAAAAAAACCCCCATTGTTCCTTATCATCATGTAGCACACTTAGAAAGTTTAATCCATCAACTAAAATAAAATACGCATTACATTGTGTTACTAATAATCGCCTTATTTTAGAAGTTATCTTCTTTAAAAGGCGTTTTTTACAAAAAAAACCTTTTAAAATATCTAAAAATTTAAAATAATAATTCAATTATACGTGCATTGTAGGTATAATAATAGTAAGTATAGGTGAAGGAGGGTATGAAAAATGGGATATGTAGAAGAAAAGCCTTGGTTGCAGCATTATCCTAAACAAGTTCCAACATCACTTACGTATGAAGAGAAGCCTTTACAAAACTATTTGCAGGAAAGTGCTAAGCAGTATAAAAAACACAAAGCCATTTATTTTATGGGAAAAGAGATGCGATTCGATGAATTGTATGGAGAAGCTACCTTACTTGCAAGTTATATACAATCATTAGGAATCAATAAAGGGGATCGCGTAGCAATTATGCTTCCAAACACCCCTCAGGCGGTCATTGGCTATTATGCAGTTCTAATGACAGGTGGAATTGTCGTACAAACAAACCCATTATACAAGGAAAGAGAACTAGAGTATCAAATGAAAGACTCTGGAGCGAAAGTTATTCTTTGCTTAGATTTGCTTTATCCACGTGTTATGAATGTAAAAGAAAATACCGAGTTAGAACATGTTATTGTAACAGGCATTAAAGATTATTTGCCATTTCCGAAAAATATAATTTATCCATTCATTCAAAAGAGACAACAACAAATAGTGGTTGATGTAGAGCATAATGGGCATACGCACATTTGGCAGGAAATAATGAAAGAAGCGACTGGCATCATTAATCCTGTTGAAATAAACGTAAAAGAAGACATTGCTTTGCTGCAGTACACCGGTGGTACGACCGGTTTCCCGAAAGGGGTTATGCTCACGCATTATAATTTGGTGTCCAATACACAAATGTGTCAAGCATGGTTATATAAAGCAAGAAAAGGCGAAGAAAGCATGCTAGGTGTACTCCCTTTCTTTCATGTTTACGGTATGACAACGATTATGAATTTTTCTGTTATGGTCGGGGCTAAAATGATTTTATTACCGAAATTTGAAGTGAAAGATGTACTGAAAACGATAGATAAGCAACACCCAACTCTATTCCCTGGTGCACCAACGATTTATATCGCACTTTTGAATCATCCTGAGTTGCATAAATACGACCTATCTTCCATTGAAGCTTGTATAAGCGGGTCTGCGCCTTTACCGGTAGAAATACAGGAAAAGTTTGAACAACTCACAAATGGTAAGCTGGTAGAAGGGTATGGGTTAACAGAAACATCTCCTGTCACACATTCTAATTTTGTTTGGGAGAAGCGAGTGGGAGGAAGCATCGGAGTTCCTTGGCCTGATACAAATGCTAAAATAGTGAGCGCAGATTCGAATGAGGAAGTAGAAATTGGATCCATTGGAGAGATTGCAGTATCTGGTCCACAAGTCATGAAAGGGTATTGGAATAGACCAGAGGATACGGCAGAAGTATTACGAGATGGGTGGTTTCGTACAGGGGACCTTGGGTACATGGATGAGCAGGGATTCTTTTACGTCATCGATCGTAAGAAGGATATGATTATTGCTGGTGGTTTTAACATCTATCCACGAGAAATAGAAGAAGTATTATATGAACATGATGCAATACAAGAAGTTGTTGTTGCAGGTGTCCCAGATAAATACCGAGGTGAAACAGTAAAAGCTTACGTTGTCGTCAAACAAGATCAAATTGTAACAGAAGAAGAACTAAATGAATATTGCCGGAGCCATTTGGCCGCCTTTAAAGTGCCACGCATTTATGAATTTAGAGAAGAATTGCCGAAAACAGCAGTCGGTAAAATTTTACGAAGAGCACTAGTCGATGAAGAAAAGGCGAAGCATGGAGAGGGACACAAAGAAACCATATAAAAAGTGCATTACTTCTTTTTATGTGAAATAGGACAAGTCATTTTCTGAATATTGACAGAATAAACTCAATTGTGTACAATGAAACTGAATGATTATTCATTCAGTTTCTGATAGGTTTAGGTAAAAAGGAGATACAAATGAAAAAGAGTAAACCGAAATATAAACAAATAATAGACGCAGCAGTAGAAGTAATAGCGGAAAATGGGTATCATGCTTCCCAAGTATCCAAAATTGCTAAAAAAGCAGGTGTCGCAGATGGGACCATTTATATCTATTTCAAAAATAAAGAAGATGTATTAATTTCCCTTTTTGAAGATAAAATGGGGCTTTTAATTGAAAAAATACAGGAAGATATACGTTTGAAATCGAATGTAGAAGATAAATTATTTTCATTCATTCATATGCACTTCCACCAGCTAGCCCAAGATCACCATTTAGCGATTGTAACACAGCTCGAATTAAGGCAATCAAACAAACAACTTCGGTTAAGAATTAATAATATTTTAAAGCCATACTTAGAAATAATCGATCAAATTGTTCAACAAGGAATACAGGAAGGCGTGATAGATGAAAATATTGACTCAAGGTTAGTACGCCAAATGGTGTTTGGAACGTTAGATGAAACCGTTACGAATTGGGTTATGAAGGAACAAAAATACGATTTAGTAAAACAAGCTTACGGTGTTCATTCCCTTTTAATCAATGGGTTAATGAACAAAGAGAAATAATATGTAGGAGGGGATGCAAGTATGGACTATCTTCAATTAGAATGGAAAGAACAAGTGGCACTTATAACGATTCAAAGTCCGCCCGCTAATGCGTTAGCGTCTTACATTTTAAAGGACTTAGCTAAAGCGTTAGATGAAATAGAGAAAAAAGGCGCAAAAGCTGTCGTATTAAAAGGAGAAGGACGATTCTTTTCGGCAGGTGCTGATATTAAAGAATTCACTTCTCTACAGAAGCAATCCGAATATAGCAATCTAGCAAAACAAGGTCAGGATATTTTTAACCGAATTGAAACGTTTCATGTCCCTGTTATAGCTGCTATTCATGGGGCAGCATTAGGCGGAGGACTGGAGCTTGCAATGTCTTGTCATTTAAGAATTGTGACAGAAAAAGCGAAATTAGGTTTACCTGAATTAAATTTAGGAATTATCCCTGGTTTTGCAGGTACTCAACGGCTACCTAGATATGTAGGTCAGGCAAAAGCATATGAAATGATTTTAACTGGTGAGCCTATTAGTGGGTCAGAAGCAGCTGCTGTTGGTTTAGCAAATCATGCGGTAGCAGAGGAACAATTAGAAGATTTCACGATGAGTTTAGCGCATAAAATTAGTGAGAAGAGTGGTCCGTCCATACATGCTGTTATGGGATTAGTACCGTATTCTTATACATCCAATTTTGAAAGCGGTTTAAAAGCTGAACAAGAGGCATTTGGTCAAGTGTTCGGGAATGAAGATGCGAAAGAGGGCGTCCAAGCCTTTATTGATAAAAGAAAGCCACAATTCAACGATCAATAAACCAAGGGGGTAATGAAATGAATATTTACGTTCTATTAAAGCGGACATTCGACACAGAGGAGAAAATTGTTATTGACAACAATCGTATCGATGAAGAAGGTGCGGAATTTATTATTAATCCGTACGATGAGTATGCAGTAGAAGAAGCGATTCAGCTCCGAGATGAACATGGTGGAGAAGTGACGGTGGTAACTATTGGAGGAGAAGAGGCCGAAAAGCAATTGCGAACAGCTCTAGCAATGGGGGCAGATAAGTCTGTATTGATTAATACGGAAGATGATGTAGAAGAAGGAGATCAATATACTACTGTAAAAATTTTAGAGGCATTTTTTGATGATAAAGAAGCAGACCTTATTTTAGCTGGAAATGTAGCGATTGATGAAGCGAGTGGTCAAGTTGGCCCACGATTAGCTGAACGTCTAAACCTTCCTTACGTCACAACCATTACAGATATTAAAATAGCTGGGGAAACAGTCCACATAGAACGTGATGTAGAGGGCGATGTGGAGAAGGTAGACGCATCACTACCATTACTCGTAACGTGTCAACAAGGGTTAAATGAGCCGCGTTATCCATCTTTGCCAGGTATTATGAAGGCGAAGAAGAAACCTCTAGAAGAACTTGAATTAGATGACCTTGATCTAGATGAAGAGGATGTGGAAATGAAAACGAAAACATTAGAAATCTTCCTGCCAGCTGAAAAAGAAGCGGGGAAAGTTTTAGAAGGAGAACTAGATGACCAAGTAAAAGAGTTAGTATCTTTATTACGCGACGAAGCGAAAGTATTGTAATTTATTTACTAAGGAGAAAGGGGAATCTTTATGAGTCAGAAAATGCTTGTTATTGGAGAAGCGCGTGACGGTGCATTACGTAATGTAACATTTGAGGCAATTGCTGCGGCTAGGAAGATCAGTCCGAATGGAGAAGTTGTAGGGATTTTATGTGGTTCTGATGATGTATCAAACCTTGGCAAAGAAATGATTTATTACGGTGCTGATCGAGTGTGCACAGTGCAGCACGATGCATTAGCTACGTATACTTCTGATGGTTATGGTCAAGCTGTCCTTTCCGTAATAGAGGAGGAATCTCCTGACGGCATCGTAATGGGGCATACAGCCATTGGTAAAGACCTCACACCGAAACTTGCTAGTAAATTGGAAAGTGGTCTAATTTCCGATGCAGTGGCTGTCGATCACGTTGGGGAAAATGTAGTATTTACAAGACCGATATATTCTGGAAAAGCATTCGAGAAGAAAATGATTGCAGACGGTCTGCTGTTTGCTACTATACGCCCGAATAACATGAAGCCGTTACAACGTGATGATAGTAGAAGTGGTGATGTACAATCAAAGCAAGTAGATATTAAAGATGTAAGAACGATTATTAAAGATGTCCTTCGTAAGTCTACAGAAGGAGTGGATTTGTCAGAAGCGAACATCGTTGTAGCTGGTGGTCGTGGAGTGAAAAGTGCTGAAGGTTTTGAACCATTACAACAATTAGCAGATGTGTTAGGTGCTGCAGTCGGTGCTTCCCGCGGGGCATGTGATGCTGAATACTGCGATTACTCATTACAAATTGGTCAAACAGGTAAAGTTGTAACACCTGATTTATACATTGCTTGTGGCATTTCAGGCGCTATTCAACATTTAGCAGGTATGTCTAATTCTAAAGTCATTGTTGCGATTAACAAAGACCCAGAAGCGAACATTTTTAATGTAGCGGATTATGGTATTGTTGGAGATTTATTTGACGTTGTTCCTAAATTAATTGAGGAATTTAAGCAATTGAAAATCAATGCCTAACATGTTTAGCACTGAGACGAGAGGCGGTTACGGTCTGTTTCAGTGCTCTTTATGTATAGTACATAAACAAGATACAAATAAATAACATGCATGACCAAAATATAAACAGATTGTTAGCTTAACCGATGGGAAAATGTTATACTTTGAAAAGTTATTTTATAACTATAATGATTTCAATTATTGGAGGAGGAATTCCTAAATGGCTATTGTAAATGCAACAGATCAAAACTTTAAACAAGAAACAGGCGAAGGTTTAGTATTAGCGGATTTTTGGGCACCATGGTGTGGACCTTGTAAAATGATCGCTCCTGTTCTTGAAGAATTAGATGCAGAAATGGGCGACAAAGTGAAAGTAGTTAAATTGGATGTAGATGAAAACCAAGAAACAGCAGGAAACTTCGGTGTGATGAGTATCCCTACTTTACTTTTATTCAAAGACGGCCAAGTAGTGGATCAAGTTGTTGGTTTCCAACCTAAAGAAGCACTTGTTGAATTCGTAAACAAGCACGCGTAACTTAGATGAAAGAACAGTCTGGCCAAGCTAGACTGTTTTTTCATTCGCGCGAGTATGTGTGGAGAGTGATAGAGCAATGCAAGAGCATATTAGAGAGAAACTTGCGGTATTACCAGCCCAGCCTGGTTGCTATATGTATAAAGACAAATATGGGACAATCATATATGTTGGTAAATCCAAAGCTTTAAAAAACAGAGTGCGCTCCTATTTTACTGGTGCTCATGATGCAAAAACAACACGCCTCGTAAGGGAAATTGAGGATTTTGAATATATTGTAACCTCCTCTGAATTAGAAGCATTAATATTAGAAATGAACCTCATTAAGAAGTATGACCCGAAATACAACGTTTTGCTAAAAGATGATAAAACATATCCGTACTTGAAAATAACTGCTGAACGCCACCCTCGTTTAATTGTTACAAGAAACATTAAAAAGGATAAGGGAAAGTACTTTGGTCCATACCCGAATGTCATAGCAGCAAGAGAAACGAAGCGTTTGCTAGACCGAATATACCCATTGCGTAAATGCAATACCATGCCAGATCGAGTGTGCTTGTATTATCATATGCATCAATGCTTAGGTCCTTGTCAATACGATGTAGCTGATGAGCAAAACCAAGCAATCGTTGAAGAAATTTCTCGTTTTTTAAACGGTGGGCATAAAGAAATTAAGGATACGCTTAAAGAGAAAATGTACCAAGCATCTGAACAAATGGATTTCGAGCGAGCCAAGGAATTTCGTGATCAAATACAACACATTGATTCTGTAATGGAACAGCAAAAAATGATATTGAATGATCAAGTGAACAGAGATATATTCGGCTACTCATACAACAAAGGTTGGATGTGTGTACAAGTGTTTTTTGTTCGTCAAGGAAAGTTAATGGAACGTGACGTATCGATTTTCCCATTTTTTGATAACGCTGAAGAAACATTTGTTAGCTTCATTGGTAGATTTTACATGCATCAAAACCACCCTAAACCAAAGCAAGTGCTCGTTCCAGTTGGTATTGATACTGAGATGTTGAAACAGTTGTTAGAAATCGATGTTCATGTACCGATGCGTGGAAGAAAGAAAGAATTGGTGAAATTAGCTTATAAAAATGCGAAAATTGCTCTTGAGGAGAAGTTTACACTTATTGAACAAAATGAAGAGCGAACAATAAAAGCTGTAGAAAAGCTTGGAGAAACGTTGCATATTGAGACGCCACATCGAATTGAAGCATTTGATAACTCTAATATTCAAGGAACCGATCCTGTGTCAGCGATGGTCGTATTTATAGATGGACGTCCGAATAAAAAAGAGTACCGTAAATTTAAAATTCGAGATGTAGAAGGACCAGATGATTATGAAACGATGCGCGAGGTTGTGCGAAGAAGGTATAAACGTGTCATCAAAGAACAATTGCCTTTGCCAGATTTAATTATGATTGATGGTGGGAAAGGGCAAATGAGTGCAGCTCAGGACGTGTTAGAAAATGAATTAGGATTAGATATCCCTTTATGCGGCTTGGCGAAGGATGATAAACATAGAACGAGCGAGCTCTTATACGGCTTTCCTCCTGCAGTAGTGGATGTGGATCGCCAATCGCCTGAATTTTATTTAATCCAGCGCATTCAAGATGAGGTACACCGTTTTGCCATTACATTTCATCGTCAGTTACGTGGAAAAAGTGTGATTCACTCTCAGCTTGATGATATACCAGGGGTTGGTCAGAAACGGAGACGATTATTATTAAAACATTTTTCATCGCTTGAGAATATTAGAAAAGCGGAAATATCGGATTTAACGAAACTAGGTATTCCAATCCAGGTAGCTGAAGCAATACATCGCCATTTAAACATCCAAACAAAGCGAGAAAATGAATAAAAGCTATCCAACTCGTAAGGATAGCTTTTATTTGTAAGGTATTACAGTGTTACTACATGGAACTGAACATGTTTTTTTCTTTTATTCGTTTCGTAGGCACATTCTGCTTCTATTTCATTTAACAGTGCAACTTGCTGCGCTAGAAAACCAGCTTCCAACTTGTAGCAATAGGGTTGCTTGTAAGAAAGGCGGGCTTCTGTAATAGCGCCGGATAATTGAAAATGATATTCTTTCTTTTTTTGTTTCTCTACGATTAAATCGCCCCATCCCATTAGGTCAAAGAAAGGTGTTAGTTCTTCAATGGATTGGCAAGGATAAGTACGAGCTAAATTTTTCCCCATTATATATAGGATTGTCTCTGCTTCTTTTCCTAGCATGTCCGCTAATAATTCAGAGCGTAAAACCTCATGGCTAATAGAAGTGGAGGGAATGTTTTGATATCGATGTATCAATTGTTCGGTAGAAGTACTCATTGTGTTCATCCTCTCTATATCTACTATAATATTATTACAGTCTAATAGGGGATTTCGCAATGGTTATAGAATAGAAAATGACATAAATGAATGTAAATATGTTACTATTAAAGAAAATATGCACTAGGAAACTAGAATGGTGAAGGTATGTGATAAAAGAGCACGATTCCTTGACGCTTCTACATGATAGCAGTACAATATACGTGTTACAAATTGTACTTATTGACAGACAAGTGACAAAAAAAGAAGTATTTTTATTTTTTCTGTCTCGGTAAAGCGCTTTATTGTCTGAAGAGTGCGTATTGTTTGATGATTCTTTATATCTTTGAGGGGGGTAAACGTCACAAATGGCAACAAATCGAGAGTTTTTCTTTCGCCGATTACATTCATTGTTAGGAGTCATTCCAGTTGGAATCTTTTTAATCCAACACTTAGTGGTAAACCATTTTGCGACACGTGGGCCAGAAGCTTTTAATAGTGCGGCTCATTTTATGGAGAGTCTTCCATTTAGAATCGTACTTGAACTATTTATTATTTTCATTCCATTGTACTTCCACGCTATTTACGGAGTGTACATTGCTTTTACAGCAAAGAACAACGTGTCGCGTTATGGGTATTTCCGTAACTGGATGTTCTACCTACAACGTATATCAGGAATTGTAACACTTATTTTCGTAACTTGGCACGTTTGGGAAACGAGAATTCAAGTAGCATTAGGAAATGTAGAAGTGAGCTATGATTTAATGGCTGATATATTTAGTAACCCATTTATGATTGCTTTTTATATGATTGGGGTTATCTCTACAACTTTCCACTTTGCAAACGGATTGTGGTCTTTCGGTGTTAGCTGGGGTATAACAATGACTCCACGCTCACAGAGAGTATCTACATATGTTACTTTAGGAGTGTTTTTGGCTTTAAGTTATGTAGGAATAGCGGCTATTTTCGCTTTTGTATAATCTAAGCTAGTGTATTGGAGTAAGTAGATTGAACAGTCTTAAAGGGAGTGAGTAGTTAACAATGAGTAAAGAAAACATCGTAGTGGTGGGCGGAGGCCTTGCCGGTTTGATGGCAACCATTAAAGCTGCTGAAGCAGGAGTGCATGTGGATTTATTATCGCTTGTACCAGTGAAGCGTTCTCACTCTGTATGTGCACAAGGTGGAATTAACGGAGCTGTTAATACGAAAGGGGAAGGGGATTCTCCTTGGGAACACTTTGATGATACAGTATATGGTGGAGACTTTCTAGCTAACCAACCACCAGTTAAAGCAATGTGTGAGGCTGCACCAAGTATTATTCATATGCTTGATCGAATGGGAGTTATGTTTAACAGAACTCCAGAAGGTTTACTAGATTTTCGCCGTTTTGGAGGTACGCAACACCACCGTACGGCATTTGCGGGTGCAACAACTGGACAGCAATTGTTGTATGCTTTAGACGAGCAAGTACGTCGTCATGAAGTAGCAGGCCTTGTTACGAAATATGAAGGTTGGGAACTGCTTTCTGCAATTGTAGATGAAGATGGTGTTGGACGAGGCGTTGTCGCTCAGAACTTAAATAGCCATGAAATAAAAGCATTTAAAGCAGATGCGACAATTTTTGCGACAGGCGGACCGGGAATTATTTTTGGTAAATCAACGAACTCTGTAATTAACACAGGTTCAGCTGCCGCAGCGTTATATAAACAAGGTGCAGTGTATGCAAATGGGGAATTTATTCAAATTCATCCGACAGCTATTCCTGGTGATGATAAGTTACGTTTAATGAGTGAATCAGCTCGAGGTGAAGGTGGACGAGTATGGACGTATAGAGATGGGGAGCCGTGGTACTTCTTAGAGGAGAAATATCCTGCATACGGCAATCTTGTACCTCGTGATATAGCCACTCGTGAAATATTTGACGTATGTGTACGACAAAAGCTCGGTATTAATGGCGAGAATATGGTTTACTTAGATCTTTCTCATAAAGATCCGAAAGAACTAGATGTCAAATTGGGAGGAATCATTGAGATTTATGAGAAATTTGTTGGCGATGATCCTCGAAAAGTGCCAATGAAGATTTTCCCAGCTGTCCATTATTCGATGGGTGGTTTATATGTGGATTATAATCAAATGACTAATATTCCTGGTATATTTGCAGCTGGTGAATGTGATTATTCACAACACGGTGGAAATCGTTTAGGCGCAAACTCTTTACTTTCAGCTATATACGGTGGAATGGTAGCGGGACCTAAAGCTGTAGAGTATTTGCAAGGCGTTGAAAACAATGCAGAAGATATGCCTGAGAAACTATTTGACGATAAAGTGAAGGAAGAGCAAGAGAAGTTTGATGCGATTTTGAATATGAACGGAACGGAAAATGCGTATCAAATTCATAAAGAGCTTGGGGAGTGGATGACGAACAATGTTACGGTTGTTCGTGATAACGCAAACTTGCTAGAAACAGATAAGAAGATTCAAGAGTTACAAGAACGTTTTAAAGATATTAATATTAACGATACCACTCGTTGGAGTAACCAAGGTGCTATGTTTGTTCGTCAATTAGACAATATGTTAGACCTTGCTCGCGTTATAACGCTAGGTGCATACAATCGTAATGAAAGTCGTGGTGCGCACTACAAACCAGAGTTTCCTGAGCGAAATGATGAGGAATGGTTAAAGACAACGATGGCATCTTATGATCCTGTTCAAAAAGCCCCAGTATTTAAATACGAGGATGTAGATGTTTCTTTAATTAAGCCAAGGAAACGTGACTACTCCAAAAGTAAAGGGGGTAAAAAATAATGAGTGATTCTAAAAAAATTACACTTATTATTACACGACAAGATAATCCAGAATCGAATCCGTATGAAGAGACGTTTCACATTCCGTATCGCACGAATATGAATGTTATCTCAGCGTTAATGGAAATTCGTCGTAACCCTGTTAATGCTAATGGAGAAAAAACGACCCCAGTATATTGGGATATGGGGTGTTTAGAAGAAGTATGTGGTGCTTGTTCTATGGTGATTAATGGTAAGCCTCGTCAATCTTGTACAGCTTTAATTGATAAACTAGAACAACCAGTACGATTAGCGCCAATGACTACATTTCCTGTAGTTCGTGACTTAGCAGTTGATCGTAGTCGCATGTTTGACGCTTTAAAGAAAGTGAAGGCATGGGTCCCGATTGATGGAACGCACGATTTAGGTCCAGGACCAAAGATGGCAGAAAATAAACGCCAATGGGCATATGAGTTATCTAAGTGTATGACTTGTGGTGTTTGTTTAGAAGCTTGTCCTAATGTAAATAGTAAATCAAGCTTTATTGGACCAGCTCCGCTATCTCAAGTGCGCCTGTTCAATTCACATCCGACAGGTGCTATGAATAAAAACGAACGATTAGAAGCGTTAATGGGGGAAGGTGGACTTTCAGAGTGTGGTAATTCACAAAACTGTGTTCAGTCCTGTCCAAAGGGCATTCCATTAACGACGTCTATTGCATCATTAAATAGAGAAACAGCAATCCACTCTTTCAAAAAATTCTTCGGAAGTGATTACGAAGTTTAATTGCATCAGATAAATGATAAAGCAACGAGAAGAATCCTAGCGCAGCTTCGTTTTGTGCTAGGATTTTGTTTGTCATTATAACGAAGCATCACATGGTTCAATCTAAATGGGAGGGATAGGCTTGAAACAAGTTGCATATATTGAAGATTACTCTACATGGAAAGAAGCATTTGAATTTTATACACCGATTAAAGTACGTTTTTCTGAAACCGATATGTTCGGCCATATGAACAATACGGCCCCGTTTATATACTTTGAAGAAGCAAGAATTGAATTTATGAAACAAGTAGGCATGTTTGATAATGTCCATCATAAACCAGAAAGTGTCCCAGTTGTAGCTGATTTACAATGTGATTTTCATCAACAAGTGTATTTTGATGACCAATTGAAGATGCATGTAAAAGTAGAATATTGCGGTCGAACTTCTTATGATTTACATTACTTAGCGGTTAATCAATCGGAAGAAGTTTGTTTGACAGGAAGAGGTCGAATTGTCCAAATTAACCCACAAACCGGTAAGCCTGTCGAAATTCCCCGGGAAATTAAAAAGCGATTTCACGTAGCAGAATAATAAGTCGTAAAAGTCAGGAGAATAGTTTCCTGGCTTTTTTTCGTGAAGGGGATGCTTTATTATAATAGTAGGTTAGATAAATTTGTAATGAATGCTATGTAATGGGGTATGAAGAATGAAATGGAGTACAGCGTGGAAGCGTAATCGCTTATATATAGTTTCTGCTATCGTTTTGATCTTATCCATATACATAATAGGGGTAATATTAACGTCTCCTTATATTGGTATCCATGTGCATCAAAATAGTGAAGGCCAATGGGTTGTTTCTGATGTGGAAGAGCATAGTTGGGGGTGGCATAGAAATATTCAACCTGGAACAGTTATACTCGAAATAGATGGGAGAAGCCCGGAAGAGAATGAAACAGTCACTATGTTTCAAACGATTGAGAATGCTTCTAGTATAACGGTATTGTTAGATAATCCGACATTATTCGATGAAATAGAAGAAGATGTAAGTGTTCCTCAATACTTTTTTTATTTAATTATTCCTCTTTTGTTTATGGTGATGGTGTTTTTTATCGCTATATTCATTTTTTATCATAGGAGGGATGACAAATCTGGGGAGTATATCATTGTATTTTTTTATATGCTGGGATTAGCTTATTTAGCCAGTAGTGGGGCAGCTCGTACTGAATTTGTCTCAACTATAGTGAATACGAGCGCGGTTTTATTGACGCCAGTTTTATTTGTGCGTTTTTTAAGTACATACTTTCATGAAGTGGATGAGGATTGGATACCAAAGTGGATTTACCGTATGATGACAATGGTCGCTTTTGTAGTTACAGGGATAGAGGCCTGTTTATTTATCTTTCATGTATATCCCGATTGGTATCTAGGGCTCATATCAAGCGTATTTATCGTGTTTACAATCATTGTTTTTGTGTTCGTCATAAAAGGAAAAGAACAATTTAAACACACGCCGAATTCGAATATATTTCAGTATTTATTTGTTGGTATATTGTTAAGTGTAGGACCTTACATTTTTTTAACGCTAATTCCTGCATACACAATAGGGGTAAAGCTATTGGAAGCAGAATGGTCTTTGTTATTTTTAATAGCATTTCCACTAATGTTCTTGTATTTAATAACAGCCAAGCGTTTGTTCGATATTGAGTTCGTAATAGGAAGGATTAGATATTATTCATATGTGTCGATTTTGCCAGCTATTATGATTCTTTTATTTGTCATGATGTTGGTGCCAGGTGATTGGAATGTTCAACGTATTTTGCAATTGCTTTGTCTCATTTGGGTGACGTTCATTGCTTTTTTGTACGTGAAAGAATTATTCGATTTTCAACTACAACAAAACTTGTTTACCCAGAAGAATAATTATCAGCAAAGTATGCATCAATTCGTTCAAAAAATAAAGAAAGAGAAAGACCCCGTTGATTTGTATTATCGTCTAAGTAAAGAGTTGAAAGATGTAATGGGAATAGAAGAGATTCACTTCTTTTCAAAAAGTGTTACGATGGAAATGTATGGTGTACACTATCCGATACAAGTGGCATTGATGAAAGAATGTGCACATAGAATAGATGAAGAAAATGGACAACTAGGGGAAGTTGTTAAGCTGAAAAAGCATGAAGGTTACGCGTTAATGATCGGATACACGGTAAATAAATTAACTTATTTGTATTGTTCAGAGAAACCTAATAACACTGCCTTAAATGTAGATGAGAAATCGTATATACAAGCAATGACACATAATACTCACATTGCTATTGAGAACTTGATTTTAATGGAAAATATGCTAGAAGAGCTGGAGCAGCAAATTCATAATCAATCCAAGCAAAAGTATCCAGCATGGTTATCACGCTTGTTATTCTCCCTTACAGAGCATCAAAGGCAGCAGATTGCGGTAGATTTGCATGATACGGTGCTACAAGAGCAATTGTATATTTATAGACAGATGGATGATTTTTTGAATAGGTATGATGGGGCATTAACAGACGACGTGATGCAGATTTTAAAAGGGTTTCGGGAGCAAATGTTGGATAATATCCATTTAATTCGAGAGACTTGTAATGAACTGCGGCCACCTTTTTTAGAAGAAATGGGGCTTATTCCATCTCTAGAAAATTTAGTTTCACAATATCAGCTCCGTTCCAATTTCACCGTACAGTTCGACTACTCCAATTTCAAAATGGAAATTGAAAATGAATACGTTTTGGCAATTTATCGTATTGTGCAAGAACTGTTAACGAATGCGATGAAGCACTCGCAAGCAGATGAGGTGTATTTGTCACTAGAAAAAGACGGAGCAAATGTCTTATTGCTGTACCAGGATAATGGGATCGGTATGAGGCGGGACAAGTCAATTGATCTATTCGCACATATGGGTTTATCAGGCATTGAGCAACGTGTGAATGGGCTTAACGGAGAAGTTGTTATAGATACGAAACCAAATGGAGGATTTCACGTGAAGGTTACATTGTATGATGTAAGATAGAAAGGAAGATGTAAAAAATGACTCGAATACTTATTGTCGATGACCATCCAGCTGTTGGCACAGGAACAAAATCATTGTTAGAACAAGAATATGACATGGAAGTAGATATGATTTCCGACAGTATGCAAGCAGAAGAAACGCTTTCTACGACAAGTTATGATATTGTATTACTTGATTTATACATGCCGGGGTTAAATGGTATTGAATTAACGAGAAAGATAAGTAGTAAATTTCCTGAAATAAAAATAATTATTTATACAGGTTTTGATTTAAATACGCATTTTAATTTACTAGTAGAATCCAATATATCCGGATTTGTTAGCAAAACAGCTTCTAAGGAACAATTAGTAACGGTGATTCATTGTGCTCTACGAGAGGAAGTTGTATTGCCTTTGCATTTGTTTAAGCAATTACGCAGGGTAGAAGCGAAGGTGATTCATAAAGGGACTAATACGGATGGAGAAGTAGTTGCGATTTCATTAAATGAGAAGGAACAAAGTATACTGAACGAAGTTTCTAAAGGTTATACGAATCGTCATATTGCACAAAAATTACATATGTCCCAACGAAGTGTAGAGTACACCCTTACTGGTATATTTAATAAATTGGAAGTGAGATCAAGAACCGAAGCGCTCATGAAGGCGAAAGAGCTTGGGCTCATTTCACAAACGTAATTTAGGATAGGGAATAATGGAACAGCTTAAATTAAATTATCATAAGATGTAAAGACTAAATGATTACCCTCATTTTGTACAGCTCTCAGTTAGCAAGGAGGGGTTTACATTTGGAGGAGAAAGACTACAAGCCGAAGCAATTATTGACGAAAAGAGAGAAAGAAGTATTTGAATTACTGGTTCAAGATAAGACGACAAAGGAAATAGCCCAAGAACTTTTTATTTCAGAGAAAACAGTTCGAAACCACATTTCTAATGCGATGCAGAAACTTGGAGTAAAGGGGCGTTCTCAAGCTGTTATTGAGCTCCTTCGTATGGGGGAACTCAAGTTGTAAGAAGAAACCGACTTCAATAGGAGTCGGTTTCTGTATTTAGAGAGAACGTGATCTAACTTCTCCCTTGCATTTTTTTGCGTAAATCGTAAAATTAGATGTAATTCATGTAATAAGGGAGAGAGGTTAGGAGGAAGCAATGGATAATCAGCCTATTGCCGATATTGAAAAAAAATTGCGATATACATCATGCATCATTAAACAAAAAGGTAGGGAAATACTAGATCAATATCCAATTACATTACCTCAATTTCTTGCTTTACAATGGTTATTAGAATTTGGGGATATGACGATTGGGGAGTTGTCTAATCATATGCACCTAGCTTATAGTACAACAACGGATTTAGTTGATCGATTGGAGCGCAATGAGGTAGTACAACGCGTGAAGGATGAAAAGGATCGACGAGTCGTTCAAATACGGTTGTTAGATAAAGGAAAGTCGATTATTCAAGAAGTGATTGACAAACGACAGGCACATTTAGAACATGTATTTCGAACGTTTTCTAGTGAGCATGTCGAATTGTTTCGTCATTTGTTGAATGAAATGTATGATGAAATGAAGTGCATCCAAGAAGAAGAAATGGAAATCAAATAAAAGAGGCGATGAAGTTGGACCGACCTATAGGAGTTATTGATTCAGGAGTAGGAGGAATGACTGTAGCTAGGGAGCTTATGAGACAGCTACCGAATGAAGAGTTAATCTATGTAGGAGATACATTACGTTGTCCTTATGGGCCGAGACCGAAAGAGGAAGTCATTGAATATACATGGCAAATGGTTCATTTTTTATTAAAGAAACAAATTAAGATGCTTGTCATTGCCTGTAACACCGCTACAGCATTTACTTTACAAGAATTGAAAGCAACATTAGACATACCCGTATTAGGAGTTATACAGCCTGGAGCTCGGGCAGCGATTAAAGGAACAGATAATTTACAAATAGGCGTAATAGGAACGGAAGGAACGATTAAGAGTAAAGCATATGCGGATGCATTGCATCAAATTAATCCTTTCATAAATGTATCAGGTTTAGCCTGTCCTGCGTTCGTCCCTATGGTAGAGCAAGGCGTTTTGGATGGGCCAGAAGCACATAAGGTAGTACGAGAAACGTTAGAGCCGCTGAAACAGAATAGTTCGATTGACACTTTAATATTAGGGTGCACGCATTATCCGTTGTTAGAAAATATGATTCAACAGGTAATGGGGGAAGACATAACAGTTATTTGTTCAGGCGATGAAACGGCACGAGAAGTAAGTGTGATTTTAGAGTATTATCAATTACTATATCAAAGTAATCGTTTGCCTAATCATCACTTTTATACAACTGGGGATAAGCAATTATTTGAGAAAATAGCCAATGACTGGTTTGATACTCCAATATTAAATATTCATTCGTTGCAGTTAGAAGTAACACAACAATTATAAAAATAATAGGAAAACAATAAGTCTAAGCCTTTATGGTACGGGCTTATTTTTTTTGTGAGCAATATTGTATGGTCTAATTCAAAAAAAAGCTCGTATATATAATAGTACAAACCATCATAGGAGGGGAAAAAATGCAGAAGCAGATCATCTTTGTAGGTCTACTGATGAGTATTGCGCTACTTACGGGCTGTGTTTTTCAAGGAGAGCAATCTTTAGAAGAAATGGATGTTCCCCAAGAGCAAAAGACGGAAGAAGCAAATGTTCCTACATCACAAGATGCAGAAGAGGGGATGAAGGAAGAAGAACTTGACGAGGAAGGAATAGAGGAAGCGGAGGGAAATGCGACAGTTGACCGTCAGTTGTATTTGTTAGATGAAGAAGGTATGGTTGTTCCGCAAACGGTTGCCGTGCCGATGGTAGATTCCAAAGAAGTTGCTAAACAATCATTGGAATATTTAGTGAAGGATGGTCCTGTAACCGAGTTGTTACCGAATGGATTTCAGGCGGTATTACCTGCTGGAACGCAATTTAGCTTGAATTTACTAGAAGATGGAACTGTTGTAGTTGATGTATCAAAGGAATTTGAAGACTATAGAGCTGAGGATGAATTAAAGGTGCTACAAGCTATGACATACACTTTAACGCAATTTGATAGTATAGAGAGATTGAAATTGCAAATTAACGGTCATGATACCGATGTCATGCCTGTTAATGGAACGCCGGTAGCAGAAGGCTATTCCAGAGCAAATGGAATTAATCTTGAAATTGGTGATGTCATGGATTTAACCGATAGCGATTCCGTTACGGTTTACTACCCTTCGCAACATAATGATCAACTATACTATATTCCTGTTACGAAGCGTGTGGACGTGAAGGAAAGCAAAAAATACGAAACGATTGTAGAAACACTAATCAATGGACCAGGTTATAACAATACAGGTTTGCTAACGGTATTCAATCAAGATGTGAAGCTAATAGCAGAACCGGATTTGGAAAATGGAGTATTAACTTTAACGTTTAATGAGAACGTATTAAATGATTTTGATGACAAATCTGTCGTAACGAATAAAGTGATGGAGTCTCTCGTACTTTCTTTAACCGAACAGCCTGAAGTCGAAGCAGTCTCTGTAAAGGTAGAAAATAAAGATAAAGTATTTACAGAAAAAGGTGTAGAACTTGCCCAACCAGTAACAAGAGGGGAGATTTCTGAAACAGGGAGTTTTTAATAAGAACAATTCAAATGGGGAAAGAGGCTTATTGGTAGTCTCTTTTTTTATGATGATGTATAAGTGGTGTCATAATTAGAAGGAAGAAAGGGAAATGTAACAATACAACTCGAATGATGATTTGCTTATCAAATAAGTCGAGAAAGTATGTTACGATATACTTTGTGATGAGAAGGAGGAGTCGTATATGGAAAGAATAGATGGACGTACAAACGATGAGTTAAGACAAATACATATAGAAACAGGTTATGTGAAGCATCCTGAAGGGTCTGTATTAATTCGAGTAGGGGATACAAAGGTAATATGTAATGCAAGCATTGAAGAACGCGTACCACCTTTTATGAGAGGTCAAGGAAAAGGATGGGTTACTGCTGAATATGCGATGCTTCCACGTGCGACCGAACAGCGTAACATAAGAGAATCTTCGAAAGGGAAAGTGTCAGGGCGTACGATGGAAATTCAACGGTTAATTGGAAGATCCTTACGTGCGGTTGTTGACTTAGAAGCCTTTGGTGAACGAACGGTATGGATTGATTGTGATGTTATTCAAGCAGATGGTGGGACGAGAACGGCTTCTATTACAGGCGCTTATGTAGCAATGGTATTGGCGTTTGGTAAACTAATGGAAAAAGGGACGATTAAGAACCTTCCAATTAACGATTACTTAGCGGCGACATCTGTTGGTATTCTAGAAGATGACAGTGAACGATTAGATCTATGCTATGAAGAAGATTCTAAAGCGCTTGTTGACATGAATGTCGTCATGACAGGTAATGGTGAATTCGTGGAGCTACAAGGCACTGGAGAAGAAGCCACGTTTTCTTATACACAATTACAGAAAATGATGGAGCTTGCCCAAAAAGGGGTCGAACAAATAATGGACCAGCAAAAGCAAGCATTAGGAAAATGGTGCTCACATATTGAGGAGAAATAAAACCAATCTTCATAAAAGGGAAGAGTGCAATGAATGAATTAATTATCGCTTCAAAAAACAAGGGGAAAATTGAAGAATTCCGTCAGCTATTTGCTCAATACGGTATTCAAACGTATGGCATAGAAGAAATAGATGAAAGCATTGCGGATGTAAAAGAAACAGGAATGACATTTGCAGAGAACGCTCAGTTAAAGGCAGAAACGATTGCGGCCCTTCTTAATAAGCCGGTATTAGCGGATGATTCTGGTTTGGAAGTTGATGCTCTAGAAAAACGGCCAGGCGTGTTTTCAGCACGATATGCTGGGGAAAAGAAAGACGACAAAGCTAATATGGATAAAGTACTGCTTGAACTAGAACAAGTCGATCATCGTACAGCTAGGTTTGTTTGTGTACTTGCCTTAGCTATACCTAGTCAAGAAACCATATTAGAGAGAGGTACGTGTGAAGGTTCAATAGCTAGACAACCTCAAGGTGCAAATGGTTTTGGCTATGACCCAATTTTCGTTCCTAATGGGTATAATCAAACGATGGCTCAATTAACCTCTGGTGAAAAAAACGCTATTAGCCATCGGCATAACGCATTAATGAAAATAGAGCAAACGATTCAATTAATGGTGTAAAAAGGGGAGATCACATTGCCTAAAGTGTTAATAATGAGTGATAGTCATGGACTAGTAGAAGAAGTGCAAAGGATAAAGGAACGTCATGCGGATGAAGTCGATGCCATTATTCATTGCGGTGATTCAGAATTGCCTATAAATGTAGACGTAATGAGCGGAATGTACAAAGTTGGTGGCAATTGTGATATTGATAACCGTTTTAACGAGGAAAATAATTTCGTTATAGGCGATTTGTCATTCTATGTAACGCATGGTCATTTACATGATGTAAAACGAACTTTAATGCCTTTATCCTATCGAGCGGAAGAATTAGGGGCAAACGTGATATGTTTTGGGCATTCTCATATTGCTGGGGCAGAGCTAGTGAATAATAAACTGTTTATTAATCCAGGGAGCATCAGACTTCCTAGAGGCATCGTAGAAAAAACGTATGCAACATTGTATTGGGAAGAGCTATCGGATGCAACGGTGGAATTTTATACGGATCAAGGAATTGTTTTACCTGATTTAACTCTTACAGTAGATTTATCGGCAGGAGAATAAAAAAATCCTGCCGAATCCTATTGACACTTCGTTCATAAACGTATATAATAATTTTTGTTCGCTTCAATTGAAACGGGTTAATGATATTAAAAATGCGGGTGTAGTTTAGTGGTAAAACCTCAGCCTTCCAAGCTGATGATGAGGGTTCGATTCCCTTCACCCGCTCCAATAACATACATAAATTTGTCATTCATGTCCTAGTAGCTCAGCTGGATAGAGCAACGGCCTTCTAAGCCGTAGGTCGGGAGTTCGAATCTCTCCTGGGACGTCACTACATACACGTTTGAAATTTAATATGAGAGTTTTGAACAGATAAGATATGCTAACACAGATTAAAACTGTGTTAGCATATCTTTTTTTAGTCAATATTTTGGTTAGTTTTATTATCTTTAGATTATCCGGCTACTTCTTCTTTAAATTCTATACTAGTCTATAATAGAATCCTCTCCAAGCCACGAATGAAAATGGGCATTGACATATAAAAATTTTATCTCCTAGTTAAATAAGAAATGAGTACATTAGTGTCATTCATTTATAATAATTGTTGACAATAAAGTTAAACAACTGTAAATTTAAAATTAAAATATGAGCATATGTTCATATAAGCAATAATTGTGTTGTATAAATAAATACTTATCCAGGGGATGATTATGGTGCACAATGCTACACATAATAGTACAGAAATAAACGATCAACATAAAAGGAAGATTGTATATTTAGTGGGTTTGTTGCTAACTTTGACGGTAATCAACGGTACGATGTTTAATGTGGCCGTACCAGATATATCAGCTACATTCGAATTATCTCCTTCAGAAGTTAGCTGGGTTATGACCGTATACATTCTTATTTTTTCAATTGGTTCTTTAGTATATGGAAAGCTGGCTGACATCTATCCAATTCGTACTTTATTAATAATTAGCGTTGTTTTATTCTCAACAGGGGCTATACTTGGGATGGTTTCACCTAATTATAGTATGTTAATTGTGGCAAGGATTATTCAAGCGATGGGGGGAGCAGCTATACCTGCATTGGGCTTTTTAATTCCTGGAAGGTTTATACCTAGAGAAAGAGGGGTTATTGTTGGAGGTCTTTCAGCTGTGTTTGCGTTTGCGTCGGGTGTTGGTCCGATGCTGGGAGGCGTAGTTGCTACTTCATTAGGTTGGCGTTATCTGTTTGTGCTATCTGTTTTATCTCTATTAACAATCCCTTTTATTTATAAATGGATTCCACAAGAAAACAGAAGGGAAGGGCAACTTGATGTAATCGGAGCTATATTAATGGCTATTTCGGTAGCAAGCCTCTTGTTTTTTATTACCACATTCAGTTGGTACACAGCTGCAACCTTTGTTGTAGTTGGTCTTTTATTTGTAGGAAGGGTTTATACAGCCTCGAACCCGTTTATTGACCCTTCTGTTTTGGAAAATGTTCCCTATTCCACCACTGTTTTGGTCGGTTTTTTTGCTAATGCAGTCATAATGGGATTAATGTTTGTATTGCCCATTATGCTCGGAAAGTATTACGAATTTAACGCTTTCCAAATTGGATTGGTTATTTTTCCTGGGGCAATGGCTTCTGCAATTTCTGGAAAAATAGGTGGGAAAATCACGAGCAAGAAAGGCGGTATTCCTGTTATGATTATGGGACTTGTTTTAATGGGGACAGGTACCTTCCTTCTTGGGAGTTTGATTGGAGAACCTGGCTGGGTGGTAGCAGCCTGTTTACTTATATCCTATCTTAGTTTTCCGCTTATTTCGACAGCGGCAGTAGATTTAATTGCAACGATTTTACCACCACAACAAAATGGAGTAGGGATTGGATTATTTAACTTATTAAATTTTTTAGCAGGAACCATAAGTACTGCAGCTATTGGAAGTGTGTTAGACTTCCGTAATATTCAGGATAGCTGGAATCCACTTTTTACAAGACAAGGAGAAGAGGTTATATACAGCAATATTTTTATTGCACTTACCTTAATTGTCATTCTTGCCTTGTTGGTTTTTATACTAATATACGTTGTGAAGAGAGAAGAAAGTGGCTAACACAGAACATACTATCTCTTAAAAGTGTCGTATTATTCATGTTAGCGAACAGCTGAACAGTAATAAAAAACACGAAAAAGATGACTTCGGTAATATTTACAAGGTCATTTTTTTTTTGCAATGGTTATAATTTTAAGTAATACCTATTAAGGTTATTCATTGAGAAGGAGACAAAACGATTCGTTTATACTAGCAGGTAGTGTAAATGGGCGGTTTTTCGTTGCCACGAGATGTAAAGAAGCGTTCATTATTATGATCATGAGTGTAATTAAGCTAGCCGGTGTTGTGAAAAAAAGAAGTAAAAATTAATAAATTCTTATTTGTATCTTAATTTAAAAATGATATGATGTTTTAAATCAACATACTAAAGGTACAATAATAAAAATAAAGGAGATTTAACCTCTGTATCGAATTGTTGTTTTAGGGGCACATGAGGAATGAAGTATGATTGGGGGAGGTTTATGAACGTGATTAAAAATATTGTATATACAGGAAGGGAGGTATCGTAGTGGGAAAAGATAAAGGAGATGTAGTTATTTTTCCGAAGTGGAAATCGTCCCTTGAAAATGAGGCAATAGCAGCTTTTAGTAAAAAACAATATGATAAAGCGTTAAAGAGATTTAACCAGCTAATTGAATTCGATGTTGCAACAGAAAGGGTAATCTTAAATAAATTAATTTGTCTAATGGAATTGGGGCAGTATGGAGAAGCAGAAAGGCTAAGTAGTGAACAATTAGATAAAAGTAAAGAACATTATTTTTATTTCCTACATATCCATCTTACGGTGTTATTTCAGACAGGTCAATATGAAGCCTTAATGGACATTCTAGACGATGTGAAAGAATCTTCTGGTATACCACCTGAAATGCGAGAGCAAATGGATCACATATATGAAGTGTCCGAAAAGTTACGAGCAGAAGAGTCAAGATCAGAACAGGAAGAGAACTTGAATGAACTGCTTGTGGCTCTAAATTCAGATGATTTTCAATTACAGTGGCGTTTAATATCGAGACTTAGAAAAGGAAGTATCCATCCTTATTTGCGTGATATTGCCTCCTATTTAGAGGATGAAAAAACACAACCCGTCATAAAAACGGTATTGTTACAATGGATGCATGCACAAAAGGTGGAAATGAAAGTCCATGTAAAGAAATTTGGCCAAAGCGAACACGTAATCCCAGAAGATCTACATGATATTTTACATGATCCCGCTTCTGTACATATATTAAAATTGTTAAGTGATGTGGAACAAATGAATCCTACTCTTTATGACTTTGCAAAGCAATTACTGTTCCGCTATATGTTTGTTCGCTATCCGATGATGCCTGAAGATAAAGAATTGCCATACGTAGCGAAAGCTGTACTTGAATTAAGTTATACATATTTGCAACTTGAAGATGAATCCTTATTGCAATTAAAATCTTTTCCAACAGAAGAGGTTCAAGTGTGGAAACAACAAATAGAGTACTATGAGGTCCATTACTATTCTATAATGGGCCAGTAATATTCTTGCGTATATCTACAAGGTAATAGCCTTGAAAGCCAGATGGTTTATGTTATAATGTAATGGTTGCATACGTAAAAGTGCCTTCATTCTGTAGTTACACACACATGATCTTACATGACAAGAATGAATTGAATTAATAGATTTTGGAGGGAAAATCATGACAGCTAAATGGGAAAAGTTAGAAGGTAACGAAGGTCAATTAACAATTGAAGTTGAAGCGAAAGAATTTGACCGTGCCTTAGATCAAGCATTTAAAAAAGTAGTTAAACAGGTGCAGGTACCTGGATTCCGTAAAGGAAAAGTACCTCGTCCAATTTTTGAACAACGTTTCGGTGTAGAATCTTTATATCAAGATGCATTGGATATCATTTTGCCAGAAGCATACTCTAATGCAATTGATGAAACTGGAATTACACCAGTTGATCGTCCAGAAGTAGATGTAGAGCAAATCGAAAAAGGACAAAACCTTATTTTTACTGCGAAAGTTACTGTTAAGCCTGAAGTAAAACTTGGCGATTATAAAGGTCTTGAAGTAGAAGAACAAGATGTAACAGTAACAGATGAAGACGTGGATGCTGAGCTTAAACAAAAGCAAGAGCAACAAGCAGAGCTAGTAGTAAAAGAAGAAGGTGCAGTAGAGAACGGTGACACTGTAGTAATGGACTTTGAAGGTTTCGTAGATGGCGAGGCATTTGAAGGTGGTCAAGCAGAGAACTATTCTCTTGAAATCGGTTCTGGTTCTTTTATTCCAGGATTTGAAGATCAATTAGTAGGAAAAGCTACAGGAGAAGAAACAGACGTAGAAGTTACTTTCCCGGAAGAATACCATGCTGAAGATTTAGCAGGTAAGCCAGCTACATTTAAAGTGAAAATTCATGAAGTAAAAGCAAAGGAACTTCCTGACCTAGATGATGAGTTTGCTAAAGATGTAGATGAAGAAGTAGAAACGCTTGCTGAACTAAAAGAAAAGACTAAAACTCGTCTTCAAGAAGAGAAAAAGCAAAGTGCAGAAGATGCAAAGCGTGAAGAACTTGTAACGAAAGCAACAGATAATGCTGAAATCGACATTCCAAGTGCGATGATTGATACAGAACTTGATCGTATGATGAAGGAATTTGAACAGCGTCTACAAATGCAAGGTATGACGATGGAAATGTACTTCCAATTCACTGGTCAAGATGAAGATGCATTAAAAGGACAAATGGGTGAGGATGCTGCTAAACGCGTGAAGACGAACCTAGTTCTTGAGGCAATTTCAGAGACAGAGAACGTAGAAGTAACAGAAGAAGATGTAGATGCGGAGCTTGAAACGATGTCTGCAATGTATCAAACAGACGTAGAACAATTGAAGCAAATGCTTGGTGGTAACACAGACATGATTAAAGAAGATTTGAAAATAAAAAAAGCAATCGACTTCCTTGTAGCGGAAAGTAAATCTGCCTAAATATTTTCATAGACAAGGCGCGATTAGAAATCGTGCCTTGTTTTTTACTACTTACATAATTAGATGATCGTTTTCCTTGTTGATGTATGGAATGTTTAAGAACGAGGGAAAATACATATATTAGTGTAGACACTTTAAATTTTACTCCATTTAACTTGAAAACAACTCTGCATGTTGTAAGCATGCTATACACAATGATAACTGCCCCGAGATGTTGCGCTTTGGTTGACTTCTTTTATTCTCATGTACATAATGAATACAAATAGTCATGAAATGCTTTCTGATTTTTTCTTTTAGTGTGTAATGAAATTTGATAAGATAACGTAAAGAAAAGCTCTAGTATAAAACGATGGGTGAATTCAATTTTATGCATAGATTTTATGGTGACTTATACTTTAAGAGGTGAAGAGTATGTTTAAATTTAATGAAGAAAAAGGGCAATTGAAGTGCTCTTTCTGTGGAAAAACACAAGAACAAGTCCGTAAGCTAGTAGCAGGACCTGGAGTATATATATGTGATGAATGTATCGAGCTGTGTACGGAAATTGTGGAAGAAGAATTAGGGAATGACGAAGAGGTAGAATTTAAGGAAGTCCCTAAACCACAAGAAATTAAAGATATCTTAAACGATTATGTAATTGGGCAGGATTATGCTAAGAAATCATTGTCTGTAGCTGTTTATAATCATTACAAACGAATTAGCTCTGTTCAGAAGCAAGATGATGTAGAACTTGCGAAAAGTAACATTTTAATGCTTGGTCCTACTGGTAGTGGTAAAACATTGCTTGCGCAAACATTAGCTCGTATTCTTAACGTGCCTTTTGCAATGGCGGATGCTACTTCTTTAACAGAGGCGGGTTATGTAGGGGAAGATGTAGAAAATATTCTTCTAAAACTAATTCAAGCTGCAGATTATGATGTGGAAAAAGCAGAAAAAGGTATCATTTATATTGATGAGATTGATAAAGTTGCGCGTAAATCTGAAAATCCATCTATTACACGTGACGTGTCTGGTGAAGGGGTGCAACAAGCACTATTGAAGATTCTAGAAGGAACCGTTGCAAGTGTCCCTCCTCAAGGTGGTCGTAAACATCCTCATCAAGAATTTATTCAAATCGATACGTCCAATGTACTGTTTATTGTTGGCGGTGCATTTGACGGCATTGATCAAATTATTAAACGCCGTCTTGGTAAAAAAGTAATTGGATTCGGTGCAGCGGTAGAAAACCCAGAAGATATGGATAAAGAGGACTTAATGACGAAAGTGCTACCAGAGGACTTGTTACGATACGGA
Source organism: Pontibacillus litoralis JSM 072002 (assembly GCF_000775615.1). GTDB lineage: Bacteria > Bacillota > Bacilli > Bacillales > BH030062 > Pontibacillus > Pontibacillus litoralis. Next base: position 288,509 of record NZ_AVPG01000001.1, on the reverse strand, counting down.
TTAATTCCAGAGTTCATTGGTCGTCTACCTGTTATTGGTGCACTAGAACATTTAGATGAAGACGCATTGGTTGAAATTTTAACAAAGCCAAAGAATGCTCTTGTAAAGCAATACCAGAAGCTATTCCAAATAGATAAAGTAGAATTGGAATTTGAAGAAGAAGCGTTGCGTGCTATTGCAAGAAAAGCAATCGAGCGTAAAACGGGAGCGCGTGGTCTTCGTTCTATTATCGAAGGCATCATGTTAGATGTGATGTATGAACTTCCAAGTCGCGAAGATATTGAGAAGTGTATTATCACAAAGGAAACTGTCTCAAAAGAGAATGGTCGTCCTAAATTTGTCCTAAACGACGGTACGATTAAAGATGAAAATGAGACGCCAAAGGAAAGTGCATAACGTGCATAAAAAAAACAGCAGCTAAGGTTGCTGTTTTTTTATGCGAAATTGATGTTCTATGTTGGGTTAAATGTAATCATTTGCGGAGATACTAGCTGATAATATATAGAATGATGGACTGGAGGAATCTTTATGTCATTAGCTGGTATTGCTATAACCATTCAGCTCTTTTTCGGTATCGTAATTGGGCTATATTTCTGGAACTTGTTAAGAAATCAACGCTCGCAAAAAGTGACCATCGACCGGGAATCAAAGAAAGAGCTAGCAGAATTAAGAAAAATGCGGCAAATACGTTTGTCAGAGCCATTATCAGAGAAAGTTAGACCGAAATCGTTCGATGATGTGATCGGCCAACAAGATGGAATAGAAGCATTGAAGGCAGCATTGTGTGGAGCGAATCCACAACATGTCATTGTGTACGGTCCTCCGGGTGTTGGAAAAACGGCAGCAGCTAGACTTGTGCTAGAAGAAGCGAAACGAGGTGAAGAGACGCCGTTTAACGAAGATGCGGTGTTTATTGAGTTGGACGCTACGACTGCTCGTTTTGATGAGCGGGGTATAGCTGATCCGTTAATAGGCTCGGTTCATGATCCTATTTATCAAGGAGCAGGTGCAATGGGACAAGCGGGTATACCACAGCCGAAGCCAGGAGCTGTGTCCAATGCACATGGCGGAGTATTATTTATTGATGAGATTGGAGAATTGCACCCAATCCAAATGAATAAGCTACTAAAAGTGTTAGAAGATCGAAAAGTATTTTATGAGAGTGCTTATTATAGTGAAGAGAATCAACAAATCCCTTTGCATATTCATGAAATATTTAAACAGGGCATTCCCGCTGACTTTCGACTTATAGGTGCTACTACACGGAGTCCAGAAGAAATTCCACCTGCCATTCGCTCCAGGTGCTTAGAAGTGTTTTTTAAAGAGTTAGAACAAGAAGAAGTCATCAAGGTAGCGCAAAAAGCAGCAACTAAAATAGCCGTTCATATAGAGGGTAAAGGATTATCGACATTAGCACAGTATGCTCGAAATGGTCGTGAAGCGGTGAATATGATTCAAATTGCTAGTGGTTTAGTGAACAAATTAAATAAACAAGCGATTTCTCAAGAAGAGATTGAATGGGTTGTCGATGCTTCTCAGCTATCTCCTCGATATGAGAAGAAAATATATCCCCATAATCAAATTGGAGTTGTGAACGGGCTTGCTGTTTATGGTCCGAATGCAGGTGCTTTGCTGGAAATTGAAGTGAATGTGTTACCTGCTCATAAACAGGGAATGATTAATATAACAGGTATTGCTGAAGAAGAAAGCATTGGAAACCAAAGTAAATCAATAAGAAGAAAAAGCATGGCAAAAGGATCGATTGAAAATGTGATAACCGTTTTGCGATCCTTAGGCGTACCAGCACATGAATATGATATTCACGTTAACTTTCCAGGAGGAATTCCAGTTGATGGTCCTTCCGCTGGTGTAGCGATGGCTGTAGGGATTTATTCTGCTATTCATAAAGTTCCTGTCCGTCATGATATAGCATTAACAGGAGAAATTGGTGTGCATGGTCATGTGAAGCCAGTAGGAGGAGTGATGGCAAAGTTGAAAGCCGCCAAAAAAGCAGGCGTTCAACATGTGCTTATTCCGGATGATAATAAGCAAGTAATGTTTGATAAGTTGGAAGGTATTCGTGTTCAATCAATTAAACATATTAAAGAAGCACTACCTGTCTGTTTAGCTGGTGATATTCAGTCGCTGTTAGCAGAAAAGCGATTACGTACCAAATCAACACAAACGTCTCAATCTAGTGGGTAAGTTTGTGTAATGAAATGAATAATATTTTACAAAGAAAAGGCTTTTCTATATACTTTGGAAAGAACCTAAACGTTATTAGAGAGGGCATTGTCTTTTTTACATACTTTTACGAGGTTACGCTTCTGTTGTAAGAGGTTGTTAAGAATGAGACATGCTCTGTTTTACTTTTAATGATGAAAGAATTACTTATGGAGGTGTAGCACTGATGGCAGAAACAATGAATCAAAACATCCCTCTCCTTCCATTACGTGGCCTGTTAGTTTATCCTACGATGGTTATGCACTTAGACGTGGGACGAGATAGATCTGTCGCCGCAATTGAACACGCAATGGTAGAAGATAGTAGCATTTTCTTATGTGCTCAAAAGGAATTGAGTATAAGTGAACCAAAACCAGAAGATATATACTCCGTTGGAACAGTTGCGAAAATCAACCAAATGTTGAAACTACCGAATGGTACGATTCGCATATTAGTAGAGGGTCTGTACCGTGCGGAATTAAAAGAATTCACGAATCAAGAGGATTATTTTGCTGTTTCCTTTGAACAACTTCAGGAAACCCACGGTGAGAAAAACGAAGATGAAGCACTTATGCGAAATTTATTAAATCAGTTTGAACAATACATAAAGGTTTCTAAAAAAGTGAGTGACGAAACATTAGCTTCTGTGAAGGATATGAATGCAGCTGGTCATTTAGCAGATATTGTTGCATCTCATTTACCACTAAAAATTAAAGAGAAGCAGGAAATTCTAGAAATTGCTAACGTTTCTGAACGCTTAAAGCACGTTATAGAAATTATTGGTAATGAAAGAGAAGTATTGCAATTAGAGAAGAAGATAGGATTGCAAGTAAAACAGTCGATGGAGAGAACGCAAAAAGAGTACTATTTACGAGAACAAATGAAAGCTATTCAAAATGAGCTCGGTGACAAAGACGGTAAATCTGGTGAAGTCGCCGAGTTGAAAGAGCGTATCGAACAAGCGAATATGCCAGAACGAATAGAAGCTGTTGCTTATAAAGAGTTAGGACGTTATGAGAAAATTCCAAGCACCTCTGCGGAAAGTTCTGTTATTCGTAATTATATTGACTGGCTGATAATGCTACCATGGATAGAACAAACCGAGGATAATTTAAATATTCCTCGTGCAGAAAATATTTTAAATGCAGATCATTACGGTTTAGAAAAGGTAAAGGAGCGCATTTTAGAATATTTGGCTGTACAGAAGCTGACGAATTCAGTTAAAGGGCCTATTCTTTGTTTAGTAGGACCTCCTGGAGTAGGGAAGACTTCATTAGCGAAATCAATTGCAACTTCCATGAATCGGAATTTTGTCCGTATTTCCCTAGGAGGTGTTCGAGACGAAGCTGAAATTAGGGGACACCGCCGTACGTATGTAGGAGCGATGCCAGGTCGAATTATTCAAGGGATGAAGAAGGCAGAAACGATTAATCCTGTTTTTCTACTTGATGAAATTGACAAAATGGCGAGCGATTTTCGAGGTGACCCATCTGCTGCGATGCTTGAGGTATTAGATCCCGAGCAAAACAGTACATTTAGCGATCATTTCATTGAAGAAACGTATGATTTATCCAACGTGATGTTCGTTGCTACGGCAAATAATATGGCTACTATTCCAGGTCCACTTCTTGATCGGATGGAAGTTATTACAATTGCGGGCTATACGGAAGTAGAGAAGCTTCATATTTCTCAAGCGCATTTACTACCTAAGCAAATGAAAGAAAATGGATTGAAGAAAAGCCATCTACAAGTAAGAGAAGCAGCATTGTTGAAATTAATCCGTCGATACACGAGAGAAGCAGGTGTCCGTGGTTTAGAGCGACAACTAGCCGCCTTATGCCGGAAAGCTGCTAAAGTAGTTGTTTCAGAAGATAAGAAACGGGTTGTGGTAACGGAGAAAAAGTTAGAAGAGCTGCTCGGTCGTCCGAAGTATCGTTACGGACAAGCTGAGGAAGAAGATCAAATAGGTGCAGCTACAGGATTAGCGTATACAGCTGCTGGCGGAGATACGTTGTCTATCGAAGTTTCGTTATATCCAGGCAAAGGGAAATTAACGTTAACAGGAAAGCTTGGAGATGTGATGAAAGAGTCTGCTCAAGCAGCATTTAGTTACATTCGTGCTAGGGCAAAAGAATTGAATATTGACCCGCGATTTCATGAGAACAATGATATTCATATCCATGTGCCAGAGGGCGCTACACCAAAAGACGGTCCATCAGCAGGCATAACAATTGCAACTGCACTCGTTTCTGCTTTAACAGGAAGACCTGTGAGGAAAGAAGTTGGGATGACAGGGGAGATTACGTTGAGGGGAAGAGTGCTCCCAATAGGAGGTCTAAAAGAAAAGTCCTTAAGTGCCCATCGCGCAGGCTTAACAACCGTCATTATGCCAGCTGATAATAACAAAGATTTAGAGGACATTCCTGATAGTGTTCGAGAAGGATTAACGTATATTCCTGTCAAACATTTAGATGAAGTTTTAAAGCATGCTTTAGTGGAGGAGAAATAATGAAAATTAATCAAGCGGAACTTGTTATAAGTGCCGTTAGCCAAAAACAATATCCGAAAGAATCTATACCTGAAATAGCGTTAGCAGGTCGTTCTAATGTAGGGAAGTCTTCCTTTATTAATAAGCTCATTCAACGTAAAGCATTAGCTCGTACGTCTTCTAAACCAGGTAAAACGCAAACATTAAATTTTTATAAAATGAATGAAAGCTTTTTATTTGTTGATGTACCTGGATACGGTTATGCAAAGGTTTCGAAAAAAGAGAAAGAAAAATGGGGAAAAATGATGGAAGAGTATTTCTCCACACGCGAACAGTTACAAATGGTGATGTTAATTGTTGATATACGACACGACCCTTCGAAAGATGATGTCATGATGTATGATTTTTTAAAACATTTCGATTTACCGGTAACAGTTGTTGCTACGAAATTAGATAAAATAAAAAAAGGTCAAAAGGCAAAACAGTTGAAACGAGTCATGGAAGTGCTTGGCATGGAAGAGCAAGATCAACTCATTCCCTTTTCAGCAGAAACAGGAGAAGGGAAAGAGGTGGCATGGGGAGCTATTAAGCGTTACCTCTCCTAAACGTCATGATAACGGGGCTGTCCTTAAAAGGGAGATATTCCAATTTAAGGACAGCCCTTTTGTTCTTTATAAAAGGGATTGGCACCACTTTATAACTTCGGTTTGGGTTTATATGCATTATTTCCTTCTTTTGTAGAATGTTATACAATAATGGTATACAACTCTACTAGTGATTTCATATGTAAATGCTTTTTTACAAATGCTACACTATTTAGTAGTGCTTGTACGCATTTCTTGCTTCTTTGTTAAGCTTGTGTTAAGGTACATACGGAATAAATCATTTAGAAATCTTGAATGTGTTTAAACGCTTCAATAAGTGTTCACATTTTTCTGAAATAAGTATTGGATAGGCATGTTATATTATAATTAGAATGGAAAAAAGTCGTACGTTCATACGTTGTGTTGGGGGTGTATGGTGTGCATATATTAGTAGTCGGCGTAAATTATAAAACGGCCCCTGTAGAAATAAGAGAAAAATTAACTTTTTCTGAGCAAGAAATGGTAGAAGCGATGACATTATTAAATCAACAGAAAAGTGTGTTAGAAAATGTCATTCTTTCGACATGTAACCGTACGGAGATTTATGCGGTAGTTGATCAGCTTCATACTGGCCGTTATTATATTAAACAATTTTTATCAGATTGGTTTCACATTGAAAAGGAACAGTTCTCACCATTTCTATCTATTTATGAAACAGATGGAGCGATTGAACATTTATTCCGGGTGACATGTGGTCTAGATTCGATGGTTTTAGGTGAAACGCAAATATTAGGGCAAATGAAGCATGCTTTCTTGTTGGCTCAAGAGGCAGGTACAACAGGAACGATGTTTAACCAATTGTTCAAACAATCTGTAACATTAGCGAAACGTTCTCATAAAGAGACGGAAATTGGAGAGAATGCTGTTTCAGTAAGTTACGCAGCTGTAGAATTAGGGAAGAAGATATTTGGTGATTTAGTTCATAAACACGTCGTTATCTTTGGTGCTGGAAAAATGGGAGAGTTAGCAGCTAAGAATTTACAAGGTTCAGGTGTTGCACAAATTACCGTTGTGAATCGGACGAAGGAGAAGGCAATTCGATTAGCGAAGCAGTTTAATGGCACAGCTCAATCCGCTGATCAATTGAGCAATGTATTGAAAAGTGCTGATATCTTAATTAGTTCAACGGGTGCAAATGGATATGTTATAGACAAGCATATGATTGAAGAAGTGCACAAAGAACGGAAAGGTCGTCCGTTGTTTTTAGTTGATATTGCTGTTCCGAGAGATTTAGATCCTGCTATTGATGAATTAGATAGTGTGTTTTTGTATGATATTGATGATTTACAAGGAATTGTAGATGCCAACCTTGAAGCAAGAAAACAAGCTGCTGAACAAATTGAGCTAATGTTGGAATCGGAAATGGTTGCATTCAAGGAATGGTTGCAAACGATTGGTGTAGTTCCGGTTATTTCGGCTTTACGAAACAAAGCGTTATCTATTCAAGAGGAAACGATGCGTAGCATAGAAAGAAAAATGCCTGATTTAACAGAAAGAGAGAAAAAAGTGTTAAATAAGCATACGAAAAGCATTATTAATCAAATGTTAAAGCAACCAATTCTTCAAGCTAAAGAATATGCTGCTCAGCCAAAAGCAGACCAACACCTTGAAATGTTTAAGCAAATTTTTGGCATTGAAGAAGAAGTACAAAAAGAGCTTGAGAAGCAACGAAAAAAGAACAACCCTACACTTAGTACAGATGGAAAAGTATCCTTTCAGACAGCTTCTAATGTAGCGCATTCTTAACGAGGAGAACATCCTTATGGTTGAAATGAAATGGCTTTATGAATTTATTGTATTTATTTATTGTTTAAGTCTTATTGGATATTTTATAGATTTTATACAAACAAATCGGAAGGTGAATCGAGTAGCCTTCTGGTTACTTTCAACGGTTTGGGGACTACAAACCCTTTTTTTATTGAGTCAGATGCTCTGGCATTCAGAATTTCCGATAGCTGATCTATATGATGGATTATATTTTTACACGTGGATATTGGTGACTTTTTCGTTAATTATTAATCGATTATTCCGAGTGGATTTCTTTATTTTCTTTACGAACGTATTTGCTTTCTTTTTAATGATATTGCACATTTTTACAACGGCTTACAGTGATGGCACGGAGCAATCGATGCGGTTAGTGAGTGACTTGCTCGTTACTCATATTACGCTTGCGATTATCTCATATGGTTTCTTCACTTTGTCGTATGTATTTTCTGTTATGTATTTGTTGCAATATCGTTTGTTAAAGGAGAAGAAGTGGAACAAGCGACTACTTCGCCTAGGAGACTTAGGTCAATTAGATACGTTAGCTTATATCGTTATCGTGTTAGGGACGCCTTTGTTGCTAATTGCAAATATTCTCGGGGTGATTTGGGGATACACTTCAACAGATGAATTTTACATGATAGATGTTAAGACGTTAGGTTCCTTTACGGTACTCGTTATTTATTTAATTTATTTAGCATTACGTGTGGTAAAAGGGTATCAAGGTCGTGTGATGGCCGTCTTTAACATGTTTGCATTTTTGTTTTTGTTAGTTAATTATTTCTTATTCGGATCGTTATCCAACTTCCACTTTTAGAAACAGTCAGGAGGAACATAGATGCGTAAAATAATAGTAGGTAGTCGCAAAAGTCAATTAGCGTTGACACAAACGAATTGGGTAATTGAGCAATTGAAGAAGCTTGATGTAAGCTATGAATATGAAGTGAAGAAAATCGTTACAAAAGGGGATAAAATATTAGATGTAACGCTTTCTAAAGTTGGAGGAAAAGCTTTATTTATTAAAGAAATTGAGGATGCCATGTATAATGGTGAAATTGATATTGCTGTTCACAGTATGAAAGATATGCCTGCTGAAATGCCAGAAGGGTTAACGATTGGTTGTGTACCAATTCGTGAAGATCATCGAGATGCCTACATAGCAAAAGGAAATGTATTATTGAAAGATTTACCTGAAGGGGCTATCGTCGGGACGAGTAGCTTGCGACGTGCTACTCAAATCTTATCTATTCGACCTGATATTCAAATTAAATCGATAAGAGGAAATATTGATACTCGCTTACGCAAGCTTCAAGAAGAAGATTTTGATGCAATTATTTTAGCAGCAGCTGGGCTTAAGCGTATGGGCTGGACAGATGATTATGTAACGGAATATTTAGAGCCGTCTGTGTGTATTCCAGCAGTTGGACAAGGTTCCCTAGCGATTGAATGTCGTCAAGATGATGAAGAGATTCTGCAATTGATTAGTCAATTCAATGATGCATATACGTATAACACCGTAATGGCGGAGCGCACTTTCTTAGATTTGTTAAATGGTGGGTGTCAAGTACCTATTGGTGGATATGCTTATATGGAAGCAGCTGAAATTGTATTAACCGCAATGGTCGGTAGTGCTGATGGGAAAACGATTTTAACCGAGCAAGTGAAAGGGACAGACCCAGAAGAGGTTGGGCGCTTAGCAGCTGAGAAAATAAAAGCACGAGGTGGCGCTGAAATCATTGAACAGGCAAAAAAGGAGCTTGAATGATGCTTCCATTGCAACGTAAACGTATAATGGTGACAAGAGAGGCCGAGGCAGCCAGTGATATGACGTACCTGATTGAACAACAAGGCGGAATTTCCATTGAAATTCCGCTTATTCACTTTCGAGGAATAGATAGTAAGGAGAATGATTTAGTTCTGCAACAAATGGAGCAGTATGATTGGATTTTCTTTACGAGTGCCACTGGTGTGAAGTTCTTCTTTGAAGGATTAAATAAATGGAATATATCTACAAAAGTGCTTAAAAATAAGCGTTTTGCTGTTGTCGGTAGTAAAACAGCGAAAGCGCTTCAATCTCATGGCTTTTCTGCTGAGATGGTTCCTGATACATTTTTAGGTACTAGTTTAGGGATAGGTTTCAATGCACGTGCACAACATCGTTATCGCATACTTGTTATTCAAGGTAACTTAGCGAGACAAGATGTTGTGAAAGAGCTACAACCTTATCACAACGTTCAAACCGTAATTATGTACGAAACAGTAGTAAATGTTAAAATAAAAGAGAAATTACAAGTAGCAATAGAACAATCCACTTGTGATTTGCTTACTTTCACAAGTCCTTCTACGGTTCATGCTTTTGTATCATTACTAGAAGAGAAGTGGTCAGAACGAACGGCTTCCTTACCTTGCATATGCATCGGCTCTACGACGAAGCAATCCGCTCTAGAACATGGATTTTCACAAGTAATGATGCCTAAAACGTTTACGATAGAAAGCATGATCGAAGTGGCTGCTACTTATTTCAATAAGAAAGGACAGTGTACATAATGAGAGATTTACAATTTGCTAGACATCGTCGTTTACGTACATCACAATCCATGCGAGCGCTAGTACGGGAGACGCATTTGCAACATACGGATTTAATTTACCCAATTTTCGTTGTTGAAGGAAATGGGGTTAAAAATGAAGTAGCATCTATGCCTGGTGTGTATCAAATTTCTTTAGACTATTTAACAGAAGAAATGAAGGAAGTACGCCATTTAGGGATTCAATCCGTAATCATATTTGGTGTGCCGCAAGAAAAAGATGCAGTAGGTTCACAGGCATACTGCGATCAAGGAATTGTACAACAGGCAATTCGCCAAGTGAAGCGAGACGTACCTGAATTAACGGTTATAGCGGATACGTGTTTATGTCAATATACAGATCATGGTCATTGTGGTGTCGTGAAAGAAGGGGAAATTGTAAATGATGAGTCCCTTGAATTACTTGTGCAGACAGCTGTTAGTCAAGCGAAAGCAGGTGCGGACATCATCGCCCCTTCTAACATGATGGACGGATTCGTTGCAGCCATTCGACGTGGTTTAGATGAAGCAGGATATGTTCACACACCAATAATGTCTTACGCGGTAAAATATGCGTCTTCTTTCTATGGTCCATTCCGTGATGCGGCTCATAGTTCCCCGCAATTCGGTGATCGTCGTGCATATCAAATGGACCCAGCTAATCGTTTAGAAGCCATTCGTGAGGCGCAATCCGATGTAGAGGAAGGAGCGGACTTCCTCATTGTGAAACCAGCATTAGCATATTTAGACATTATGCGTGATGTGAAGAATCGTTTTCCTTTACCAGTAGTTGCATACAATGTTAGTGGAGAGTATTCCATGATTAAAGCAGCTGCGCAAAATGGCTGGGTAAATGAGCAAGAAATTGTTCTAGAAAAATTAACTGCAATGAAACGTGCAGGTTGTGATTTAATCATTACGTATTTCGCTAAAGATGTAGCTAAATGGCTAAATGAAAAACAGTAGGGAGTGGATAAATGATGCGTGAATTCAATCGTTCAGTAAAAGCATTTGAAGAAGCAGTTCAATATATGCCAGGTGGTGTAAATTCACCTGTACGTGCTTCTAAATCGGTAGGAATGACCCCCATTTTTATGAACAAAGGGAAAGGGAGCAAGTTATACGATATTGATGGCAATGAGTATATTGATTATGTACTTAGCTACGGTCCGCTTATTCTTGGTCATGCAGATGATAAAGTTGTTCAGCGTCTACAAGATGTTGCGGCGAAAGGAACGAGCTTTGGTGCTCCTACGCTACTTGAAAATGAATTAGCCCAGTTAGTAATTGATCGCGTACCGTCTATTGAAATGGTGCGAATGGTGAACTCCGGAACAGAAGCGACGATGAGTACATTACGATTAGCTCGTGGTTATACTGGTCGTGACAAAATCCTAAAGTTTGAAGGAAACTATCACGGACACGGGGATTCTTTGTTAATTAAGGCGGGTTCTGGTGTGGCAACGCTTGGCTTACCAGATTCCCCTGGCGTACCGGAAGGCATTGCCAAAAACACAATCACCGTACCATACAACGACGTAGAAAGCGTACGTTATGCGTTTGAACAGTATGGCGATGACATTGCCGGTGTCATTGTGGAACCTGTATCTGGAAATATGGGGGTTGTACCGCCTAAAGATAACTTCTTGTCAGAGCTTCGTGCGATCACAGAAGAGCATGGTTCATTACTTATTTTTGATGAAGTCATGACAGGCTTCCGTGTTGATTATAATTGTGCTCAAGGTTACTTCGGTGTTACACCAGATTTAACCTGTTTAGGAAAAGTAATCGGTGGAGGGCTTCCGGTTGGAGCATACGGAGGTAAGAAAGAAATAATGGAGAACATTGCCCCAACTGGTCCTATTTATCAAGCTGGTACGTTATCAGGGAACCCATTAGCAATGGCGGCTGGTTATGAAACGTTAAGTGCTTTAACGCGTGAAACGTATAAAGAAATCAATCGTAAAATTGATCGTCTAGTCGAAGGGTTTACTACAGCAGCGAAACAATATGACATTCCGTTAACGGTTAACCGAGCTGGTTCAATGGTGGCTTTCTTCTTCACGAACGAGGAAGTGTATAATTATGAAACAGCTAAGAAATCGGATACGGAAATGTTTGCGGCGTTCTATCGTGAAATGATTCAAAGCGGTATTTATATCGCCCCTTCTCAATTCGAAGGCTTATTCTTATCTACAAAGCACACAGAGGAAGACATTGAGAAAACTATCCAAGCTGCTGAACAAGCTTTTGCAGCTATACGTTCTAAATAGTTTGAAGGCCCTTATCATCATGGTAAGGGCTTTTTGTTATGTTCTGTCCATACCTTTCCTGTCATAAATCATTTATCCGATTCATATACCTTTAGAGATATGACAGCTCGAGTGTGCATGGCGTATGTATGGGAAGGGAGGAATATAGTTTGTCAAATGACGAACAAAATGTGTTTTCATTTCATTTAAACGAATCTCTCTGGTTTCAAAAAGGACAGGAAGTTGACGAATTTATGGGGATATCACTAGAACCGGAAATTACGATTCAGGAATTGGATGATTCAGTTTCTATTAGAGGTGTTATTGAGCTAACAGGGGAGTACTATCAAGTGAAAGAGGAAATAGAGCAAGATTTACCTGACTTTCATTCGTTGCAAGATGATGCCTCGAAACGTATGATGCAAGATGTTGAGATGAATGAAGATGGTGTCAATGAGTGCTATCATCGTTTTCCAGTTGAAATATCGATTCCAAAACATCGAATTGATACGTTAGATGATGTAACGGTGAACATTGACGCTTTTGATTATGAACTCCCAGAAAAAGGTCAGCTGAAGTTGAATGCTACGGTAGCTATACATGGTGTAAAGCAAGAGGAAGCTGAGCAAAGGCTAGTTGATTCGCATCAGCCAACAGCGATTCCTCATTTCGACTTACCTCTTAATTTCGAAGAGAGATTTCAATTAGATATGAAATACACAGAGGACGACGTAGCTCATGAGCATGAAGGGGAGGAAGTTGAAAGAACAATAGACAATAATGCAGAAGCGACGGAAGTAGAAAGGGAGCCGGCTGTAGTGCCATTTACTGAGGATGAGGAAATAGAAGAAGTTGTTACGGAAGAGGAGAAGGGAAGATGGAAATATAAACAAACACAAACGTTAGCCGAGTTTTTTAATAAAGACGAGACGTTAGAGCAAACACTAGAAGATGAAATCGTAGAGAACGTAGAAGACGAAGACACTTATGAGCAAACTGTGGAAGAAGAAGATAGAACAGAAACGGAAGAGGATCACCTCCAAGATTTCGGTTATTTAACGGCTATGTTTCAGGATGAGGAGGAACCATATGCCAAAATGCGTATGTGTATCGTCCAAGAAACAGATACGCTAGGCTCTATTGCACAGAAATATAAAATTCCACCAACACAAATAAGTCGAGTCAATGATTTAGGAGATGAAGATGTAACGACAGGGCAAATTTTATATATCCCAACAAAATAGAATGAGAAGTAAGCTGACTTCGATTGTTGGAGTCAGCTTACTTTCTTTCAATCGGGGGGGGAAGTATGATGGAAGATGTTTTAAAGAAAATTGTGTCTTCTTATGGTTTGGAGGCTTATGAGATAATAGCTCAAACACCTCGCTTATGGAAAGTAGTAACGAATGTAGGGACAGTTGGTGTGAAATGGACACAAATGGATGAAGAGCAATTGCATAAATGGATGGAAACGTACCGGATGGCAAATGAATATAACCTTGCATCCGTCATGCCTGTGTATTTAACTAATCAACAAGAGTTGTTCATTCAACATCGCAAAGGTATTTTTTACGTTATACCTTGGGTAGAAACGCCACATCGTGATACACCACCGTATCCGTTTGACTTGTTTTATACTACGCTTGCTGAATTACATCGTCGTACAGCAACTTCACAAGTGGTTAAGCGGGAAGATTTCGAACAACGAATGGAGGAAGAAAAAGAAAGGATTACAAACTGGCAAGATTCTCTCGAGGGACATGTACAATCTTTTGAAAAGAAGCGGTTTATGGCTCCATTTGAATTACAAGTATGTACGCATTTTCGAGATTTATTAGCAGTATGCCGCGCTTCTTTAGATTGGTGTGATCGTTTTTTAGAAGATATAGAGGAAGATAAGAAGATTCGTCAATGCCTTTGTCACGGTAATGTGAAAGCAAGTCACTTTATTTACGATGAGAACAAACCATACTTATTAAATTGGGAAAGGGCCATGTGGAATTATCCGGTGTTTGATTTAACGTCTTATTATTGGAACATGATGCGTTATCATGACGCCCCTGTTGAACAGCTTATTACATCCTTTTCTGCTTATGAAGAAACGTTTCCATTAATGAATTCGGAGCGGTCTTTATTTGCTATGTATGTACTCAATGCGGACCATTACCTTGATCAAGTGAATGCGTATGTAGATGGTGCCCGGGAAATAGGGCAACCCTTTTTAGTGCGGAAACTAGAACGATCTTACTTCGTATTAAAGCATGCTTTATACGTGCAAGAGCAATTGCAGCAGGCTAGAACATATAATCAACAAAAGGAAGCAGAGTGACTATATCCATCGTAAATAAAACGCAACGTATAAACCGAGACATATTCCTAATAAAAAGACATCAAATGTAGTAGGAAAGAGCAACGTTCGGATCAACTGAAAGATTAAGATTGGCAACGTACACCTCTCAATGATGATGAGCCATTGACGACACCATGGAGGAAGCTTGTATCGATAAAATTGTCCCATTGCTGGTAACCTCCTTTTCTTTCTATATTTATGGTATGATGAATAGGAATCATGTTGTGAATAAAAAAATTTTGCTTGGAAAGATTGACTTATGATAGGGAAAGTGGATAAAATATAACTACAATTTAGCAATAGGAAATGCCGTGAAGGGGAAGAGTATGCACATCAAACCTTGCAGAGAGAGAACCATTTGCTGAGAGGTTCTTAGGTCATTGAATGCGGAATGTCACCCCAGATGCAGCTTCTTTGAACATTTCAAGTAGGAGAAGCCGGAATACGCCCGTTATGCGAATGAAGTGTTTAGGTAGAAGAAGTAGCATATTTTACCTGAAAATAAAGGTGGTACCGCGAATCCTTTTCGTCCTTTTTGTTGGATGAGGAGGATTTTTTTATTGGGTAAATCATAAAGGAGGAATTATAAATGGAAAAACAGCAACAAGAGGTGTCCTTACCAACGAAGTATGATCCCACTTCTGTTGAAAAAGGGAAATATGATTTTTGGGTAAAGGGAAAGTTTTTTGAAGCGAAGGATGATGCAAGTAAAGAACCATATACAGTTGTTATTCCACCGCCTAACGTAACAGGTAAGCTTCACCTTGGCCATGCTTGGGATACAACGTTACAAGACATTATTACTCGTGTAAAGCGAATGCAAGGGTATGATGTGTTATGGTTACCAGGAATGGATCATGCTGGTATTGCAACGCAAGCGAAAGTAGAAGCGAAATTACGTGAACAAGGTACTTCTCGTTATGACTTAGGAAGAGAAGCATTTTTGAAGCAATCGTGGGATTGGAAAGAAGAATATGCTCGTTTCATTCGCCAGCAATGGGAGAAGCTTGGACTAGGTTTAGATTATTCCCGCGAGCGTTTCACCTTGGACAGTGGACTATCCGATGCGGTAAAAGAAGTATTTGTAACGCTTTATGAGAAAGGGCTTATTTATCGCGGAGAATATATTATTAACTGGGACCCACAAACGAAAACAGCGTTATCTGATATTGAGGTTATTTATCAAGAAGTTCAAGGTCATTTTTATCATATGAAGTATCCGCTTGCAGATGGAAGTGGGCATATTGAAATTGCTACAACACGTCCGGAAACGATGTTAGGAGATACCGCGGTAGCCGTTCACCCAGATGATGAGCGTTATAAGCATTTAATCGGCAAAAAGGTGAAATTACCAATTGTAGGCCGTGAAATTGATATTGTTGCTGACGATTATGTGGATATGGAATTTGGAAGCGGAGCAGTAAAGATTACGCCTGCTCATGATCCGAACGACTTTGAAATTGGTAACCGTCATAACCTTCAGCGTATCCTTGTGATGAACGAAGATGGTTCAATGAATGAAAAGGCTGGCAAATATCAAGGCATGGATCGTTTTGCGTGCCGTAAGCAGCTTGTAAAAGATTTGCAAGAAGATGGAATTCTATTCAAGATTGAAGAGCATATGCATTCTGTTGGCCATTCAGAACGAAGTGGAGCTGTTGTAGAACCATATTTATCAACACAGTGGTTTGTTAATATGCAGCCATTAGCGGAAGAGGCCGTTCAATTACAAAAAGGTGACGACAAAGTTACGTTTGTACCTGATCGTTTCGAGAAGACGTACTTGCACTGGATGGAAAACATTCGAGACTGGTGTATTTCACGCCAATTATGGTGGGGGCACCGCATTCCTGCTTGGTACCATAAAGAAACAGGAGAAGTGTTTGTTGGTCGTGATGCTCCAGAAGATTTGGAAAACTGGACCCAAGATGAGGACGTATTAGATACGTGGTTCTCTTCTGCACTATGGCCGTTCTCTACAATGGGTTGGCCTAATGAAGAAAGTACGGATTATAAGCGTTATTTCCCAACAGACTTACTCGTTACAGGTTACGATATTATCTTCTTCTGGGTTTCGCGTATGATCTTCCAATCTCTTGAATTTACCGACCGTCGCCCATTTAAGGATGTACTTATTCACGGTTTAGTTCGTGATGCAGAAGGACGTAAGATGAGTAAATCTCTCGGTAATGGTGTTGACCCGATGGATGTTATTGATCAGTATGGTGCGGATTCCTTGCGCTATTTCTTATCTACTAGCTCCACCCCAGGTCAGGATTTACGATTTATGTGGGAGAAGGTAGAGTCGACGTGGAACTTTGCGAACAAAATTTGGAATGCTTCTCGCTTTGCTTTAATGAACATGGGCGGCATTACAGAAGAAGAAATCGACCTTACAGGTAAGAAATCGTTAGCGGATGAATGGATCTTAACACGTCTAAATGAAACAATTGAAGAAGTAACGCGCAACATTGACAGATATGAGTTCGGGGAAGCTGGACGCCACTTATATAACTTCATTTGGGATGAACTATGCGATTGGTACATTGAAATGGCGAAGTTACCTTTATACGGAGAAGATGAAGAGCAAAAACATACGACACGCTCTGTGTTAGCTTACGTGTTAGATCAAACCATGCGTATGCTTCATCCATTCATGCCTTTCATTACAGAAGAAATTTGGCAAGCATTACCGACAAAAGGCGAGTCTATTACAGTAGCAGAATGGCCGAAAGTGCGAGAAGACTTACACCATGAGCAGTCTGCAGAAGAAATGAAACGTCTAGTAGCAATCATCCGCGCTGTTCGTAACATTCGTGCAGAAGTAGATACGCCGATGTCGAAGCAAATTCAACTAATGATTAAAACGGCGAATGATGATATTGCTAATCAATTAAACACAAACCGTCATTATGTAGAACGTTTCTGTAACCCTAGTGAATTGATGATTGATTCAAGCTTACAAGCTCCTGAAAAAGCAATGTCAGCTGTAATTACAGGTGCAGAGCTGTATCTCCCATTAGAAGGACTTATTAACGTTGAAGAAGAAATTGCTCGCTTACAGAAAGAATGGAAAAAATGGGACGAAGAAGTGAAACTAGTACAGAAAAAGCTATCCAATGATAAGTTTGTGAACAAAGCACCAGAGCATATTGTGCAAGCTGAACGAGATAAAGAGCAAGACTACATCGAAAAACGTTCAAAAGTAGAAGAACGTATACAAGAATTAAAATCTTAAAACCGTTTGAGAGGCGAATCCTAGGTGGGTTCGTCTTTCTTTACTATTTGCAATAACAGGAGGAAAGAAAATGAATATTGAACAAGCGATTGAATGGATTCAAAGCCGCTTAACGTTCGGAATGAAGCCAGGCTTAGAACGAATGGAATATTTGATGAAACAGCTGCATCATCCTGAACAACGAATACGCGCCATTCATGTAGCAGGTACGAATGGGAAAGGTTCTACCGTTACCTTTATGCGTCATATTTTGCAAGAGCAAGGTTATCAAGTTGGAACATTTACGTCTCCATCTGTTGTTCATTTTAACGATCGTATATGCATAAACGGCAAAGCCTTATCTGATGAAGAGTGGATTAAATTAGTAGAGCGTTTGAAACCGATTGCCGAACACATGGAACATACGGCTGTCGGGAGCCCAACAGAATTTGAAGTCATTACGGCAATGGCACTAGATTATTTTGCGAACCATCCAGTTGATTACGTTTTAATAGAAACGGGATTAGGCGGTCGGTTGGATTCAACGAACGTCATTAAACCTATTGTCAGTGTGATTACTAGCATTGGAAAGGATCATACAGCCATTCTTGGGGATGAATTGACAGATATCGCTACCGAAAAAGCGGGCATAATGAAACAAGGTATCCCAGCTGTATGTGGTGTTGAGCAACAGGAAGCGCTAAACGTAATCGAACGAAGAGCATCCGATCAACAAGCTTCTTTGTATGCTATAGGAAGTGAAATAAATATATCGAACATGGAAACGACATCAACCGGAGAAGTATTTACTTTTCAAAACGAAACGACAAGATGGAATGATATACACATTCAAATGAAAGGAGCACATCAGGTTCGGAATGCAGCTTTAGCGATACAAACAATTCTATTAGTAGAAAAGTGGGTTCAAGAAGAAGCAATCAGGGCGGGACTAGCTAAAACGAGCTGGCCAGGGAGATTTGAACAAATATCATCCATTCCGGTCGTTATGCTAGATGGTGCGCATAATGAAGAAGGAATTCAGGCAATGGTCGAAACCGTAAACAGACATTTTCCAGCAAAGAATAAATATTTACTATTCTCTGCATTACAAGATAAGCCTTTAGTCAACATGCTCCCACTCCTCGATAAAACGTTCGCACATGTAATGTTTACAAGTTTTGAATTCCCACGAGCAGCATCAGCGCAGGAGATAGCAAGTAAATCGAGCCATCCTAATAAAAAGGTGAATGAACATTGGCAAGAGGCTCTGCTTACTTTGATGAGTCAATTGACAGAAGAAGATGTACTCATTGTGTCTGGGTCTTTATATTTTATTGGAGAAGTGCGTGCTTACTTTCATGATCAAAAGCATTAAACCAGAAAATGTATGAATCATGGTTGAAATGTCCTTTTAAAGTCTGATACTTTATTATACAATTATGTTAGAGGAGATTGTTACTTTTAAATGGTAAAAAAGATTGATTTTTGTCTATGCTGTTTATGAGATGCGTCGTGAGGATGATAATTGTTATGTATGTTACTCCTACGGGATACCTATATAAAAGGAATATCCCTTTAGTTGTGGTGGTGAATTTTGGTCTATCAAGATAGATGATATTCGATTCGGTACCAAGATTCGACAAAATGTAAACAAATAGAATATTTTACGCCTTTCTCAAACTAAAAATGAGGAGCCATAAAGATGCTGTTTTTTGGAGTGTATGTATTTATTATTGGTCTTATCTTCGGCTCTTTCTATAATGTTGTTGGCCTTCGGGCTCCT
Organism: Pontibacillus litoralis JSM 072002; assembly: GCF_000775615.1. Classification (GTDB taxonomy): domain Bacteria; phylum Bacillota; class Bacilli; order Bacillales; family BH030062; genus Pontibacillus; species Pontibacillus litoralis. The sequence continues at coordinate 269,224 of NZ_AVPG01000001.1, read as the reverse complement.
AAATCCGAAGGCTTTTTCACGTCAAGGTCGAAGTGCCCACAATGTGCACATATGTTAACGTGGGTGGAGTTGGTTCCTGTTTTTTCCTATGCTATACAAAAGGGTCGCTGCCGAATGTGTCAGGAAAAGATAGCTTGGATGTATCCGGTAGTCGAAATAAGTACGGCGCTTTTGTTTGTTTGTAGTTACGTCGTATTTGATTATAGTGTCGAACTAATCGTGTCTATATGTTTTATGTCTTTACTAATGATTGTCTTCGTAACGGATATAACGTATATGATTATTCCAGATAAAGTGCTCGTTTATTTTTTGCCTTTATTCATAATACTTCGAGCAATTGAGCCACTTACACCATGGTATGATTCCGTTGTTGGAGCAGTAGTCGGTGTTGGAATCATTGCTGTTATAATATTCGTGAGTCGTGGTGGCATGGGAGCAGGAGATATGAAGCTGTTCGGTGTTATTGGTGTTGTGCTAGGTGTGAAAAAGACCGTGTTAGCGTTTTTGTTATCTACATTAAGTGGAGCGGTTATCAGTGGCGTGTTATTAGCTTTCGGAATTATTCAGCGAAACAAACCAATTCCATTTGGACCGTTTATCATTTTCGGGTCTATTGTTGCTTATTTCATTGGAGATAGCTTGATTGACTGGTATGTAACTACTTTTTTTAGGTGAGTAATGGCATACAATTGTTTAAAGCGAGTAAACAGCGTGTTAATTTTGTTGCAAAAGATTATGTGTTACGTGTAACGATACGCGTGTGGATAGGAAGCATACATACATGGATCTACTCCAATGAGGGTGGATTTTTTTTTTGGCGAAAAGAAGGGAATGGTAGCTGACAAAAGTCGTCTAGTTTCTATTAGAGGTTGTGATAGAGTGAAGCAAAACCAATTTATAGAAAGAGGGATAGCATGGACGACTCCAAAAAAATTTCTATACGTATAAATGGTGAAGACACTGAGCTTGGTCAAGAAGGGAAAGATGAAAAGCAACAAGCGTTCCAAGTGGCAAGCGAAGAGCAAGCTTCTGCTGTCGAGGATTGGATAAAAGAAAAAGAGAAAGCGGAAGAAGAAAACAAATACTACAAAACGAGCAAGCGAAATCGTCCTTCTTTTTCGAAGGTGAAAAGTGCGCTCCGAAGGCAAAGAAAAGAAGTTCGTTTAACGGCAGGGATGAAACGAATGTTTCTAGCGAGTATATCTGCTGTTCTCGTTGGGGTATTCCTTGGTTTATTAATGATACGCATTTTCGCTGGGGGGGATGGCCAGCAAATGGTGGGTGAAGATCAAGGTGTTGTCATTCCAGCAGATAGTGAAGATCAAGCATCAGAAGCTATAAAGCAAGCGTACTCTTTTCCAGCCGTTAACCTATTAGTCGTTCAAGCTGGCGTTTTCTCTACGAAAGATAAAGCTGAAAATTGGCAACAAGATATGGACGAGCAAGGGATCGAAACGTATATTTGGCCAAGAGATGAGCAGTATTATTTATTGGCAGGGGTGGCTTCTTCTGAAAATCAAGCAAGTAATATAGTCGATGAAATACAGAATCAAGGCTTTGATGCATTTGTAAAAGAATGGAGCGTTCAAGGCGGGGAGAAGCAAGTAGAGAAGAAGGAAGGAGACTGGGTCGCGGCTGGCATGGATCATTGGTCTATGTTAGTAGAAGAGGCTAACGAAATGGATGAATCGGTTATGGGAGAAATGACAACGTGGATCGAATCTCGCCCGAGTGAAGTAACGGAAAGCACATCTTTCCTTATAGCTAATATGGAGAAGTTATTAAACGCTGCACAAGCTGGAGGGCAGGAGGAAATTCAACAGCATTTATTACACGTATGGCACTCCTATGAACAATTCATGCAATAGAGTAGCATTTGGGTAGAAGTGAAAAATGTTTGTTGTATGAAGCAAGTGAATGGAAAAATGTTAATTCTTCTAAATGAAAATACAATTTTAAAATACTGTAAATTATGTAAAATTTCCTAATGACGCTTTGCAGTTAGTAGAGGTGAAGCGGTATGATGTATATAACCCTGTTACCAATAACAACTTATGCGAAAAAGGATGATGATGATGCCACAATTAGTTTTAGCTTCTTCCTCACCAAGAAGAAGAGAATTGTTAGACTTAGTAAATGTTCCATATGAGGCTCGCAAGCAATTGGTTGACGAATCTAAAATGACGTGTCGCAGTCCACGTGCTTATGTACATGCGTTAGCAGAGTTAAAAGGGAGATCAGTACCTTTCTCAGTAGATAACGAAGTGATTTTAAGTGCGGATACCGTCGTAAGTTTTGAAGGCAACGTGCTTGGGAAACCGAAAAACCGAGAACAAGCGTTTCAAATGCTCTCGATGTTAAGTGGGAATATCCATGATGTATATACAGGAGTAATGATTCGCTCTTCGGAACAAGAAACGATATTTGTCGAGAAGACGTCAGTTGAGTTTTGGCCGTTATCAAAAGAAGATATTAATGATTATTTAGACACTGGAGATTCCTATGATAAAGCAGGAGCTTATGGTATTCAATCCCATGGTTCTATTCTAGTAAAACAAATCAAAGGGGATTACTACAATGTAGTAGGATTACCGTTGTCTCGGGTGATCCGTTCCTTGCGCTCTTACGGTATTTATCCTGACTTATCTCAACAAGAGCATAAGGTAACAGGGAATTCATAATGTAAGGAAGTGGATTTTTGACTGAAGTTCCAATTCTTATTAAAGATGTGCCTCAAGAGGAGCGTCCGCGTGAAAGACTAATCCATCTTGGGGCGAAGCATCTCTCCAATGCAGAGTTACTCGCTATATTATTAGGTAGCGGGACGAAACATGAATCTGTCACCTCTCTATCCTCACGTATTTTAATCCATTTTGAAGGTTTATCTCTATTGAAAGATGCTACGATTGAAGAATTAACAGCTATAAAGGGCATTGGTACTGCTAAAGCTGTCGTTATTTTATCGGCTTTAGAATTAGGAAAAAGGATGCATAACCAGAAACCTCTTGATCGTTATGCTGTCAAAAGCCCAGAAGATGCTGCGGATTATGTAATGGAGGAGATGCGCGATCTTCATCAGGAGCATTTCGTATGCATATTTCTAAATACGAAAAATCAAGTCATTCACCAGCAAACTATTTTCATTGGTAGCTTAAACGCATCGATTGTTCATCCGAGAGAAGTTTTTAAGGAAGCGGTGAAACGGTCGGCAGCTTCGATTATATGTGCGCACAATCATCCGTCTGGCGATCCAACCCCCTCTCAAGAAGATATTCATGTGACTCGAAGGTTAACAGAATGTGGGAAAATGTTAGGTATTGAATTGCTAGATCATATTGTTATTGGAGATAGAAAATATATTTCTTTGAAAGAAAAAGGGTATCTATAAGAGAATTGTGAGCTAGTACTGCAATCTTGAGCGAATCGATCATCATTCTTTTGTCGCATGAAGGAAAAACCTGTAGGATAACACTATCTATTTTTAATTTTTTTTCGTATAATTAACATATCAGAATAACAATTATAGCGCCAACCGTTTGGGATAAAGATACGTTTGGCGCTTATTAACGTGAATTTAGTAATGGACGTTGTATTACATAAATTCTACTGCAAATTATTCGAGTGTTGATATAGAATGAAGATAGTATAAAAATGTTCGTTTACATGAGAAAGGAAGATTATTGTGGTGAGATTCGGATTCGGTCAAGATTTCGGTATCGATTTAGGTACTGCTAATACATTAGTGTTTATTAAAGGGAAAAATGTTGTTGTACGTGAGCCTTCTGTTGTAGCGGTTAACAAGACGACGGGACAAATAGAAGCGGTAGGAAGTGCTGCAAAGAATATGATTGGCCGTACGCCATCAAATATCACTGTTATTCGGCCGATGAAAGACGGTGTTATTGCGGATTATGATACAACGGCAGCGATGATGAAATACTACATTAAAAAAGCGCAAAAAAATCGCTCCACGTTTGCAAAGAAACCGAATGTAATGGTATGTGTGCCTTCAGGAATTACAATGGTAGAAGAACGTGCGGTTATTGATGCAACGAAGCAAGCTGGTGCAAGTGAAGCGTATCCAATAGCAGAGCCGTTTGCAGCTGCTATTGGCTCTGGTTTACCTGTATGGGAGCCAACGGGTAGTATGGTCGTAGATATCGGTGGTGGAACGACAGAGGTAGCCGTTATTTCCTTAGGTGGCATTGTAACGAGCAAGTCTGTTCGAGTTGCTGGAGATGATATGGATAATGATATTATTCAATATATTCGTAAACAGTACAATTTACTAATTGGTGAACGTACGGCTGAAACGATTAAGATGGAAATTGGGTCTGCTAATCATCCAATAGAAAATGAAACAATAGATATTCGCGGCCGGGACTTAGTGACAGGTTTACCGAAGACAATTGAAATTACAGCTGAAGAAATAGCGGGTGCTCTGAAAGATACGGTAGAACAAATTATCGATGCTGTGAAAGTAACGTTAGAACACACTCCACCTGAATTGTCAGCTGATATTATGGATCGTGGTATTGTCTTAACAGGTGGCGGGGCACTTTTGCATAATTTAGATACATTGATTAGTAATGAAACGCAGATGCCTGTATTTGTAGCGGAAGATCCATTAGATAGTGTTGCTATTGGAACGGGAAAATCGCTCGAATACATTCATCATTTTAAATCACAACCTAATGTAGCAACTAGAGCTAACATGGAATAAGAAGGTGTAAGGATGCCATCTTTTTTTAGAAACAAACGCTTAATTACGATTCTTGTAAGTCTTATTTTATTAGTGGCATTGATTGGCTTTTCGATGAGGGACCGTGATCAATTGACACTACCTGAAGAATTTGTATTAGATGTCGTTGGTGGGTTGCAAACGGTATTCCATACTCCTATAAATTTTGTTACCAATACAATCGACAATATCCAAGATTTGCGACATACGTATGAAGAAAATGCATTATTAAGAGAGCGAATTAATGAATTTAAAGGTTTAAAAGAAGAAGTACAGCTTTTAGAACAAGAAAATAAAGAGTTGAAATCTATTTTAGATAAAGAAGAAAGCATTGATGAATATGATTTAATTCAAGCATCTGTTATCGCTAGAAGTCCTGAGCCACGTTGGTTTGAACAGTTAACGATTAACAAAGGTTCTAACCAGGGTATTAAGCCGAATATGGCTGTTATCACTGGACAAGGATTAATCGGTAAAGTAGAAACGACTTCTGCTACGACATCGAAAGTGAAGTTATTAAGTGGGTTTGATCGGTCGAATGTTATTCATGCTATGATTGTTGGAGAAGGGAAAAATGCAAGCAACCAATTTGGTTTAATCGAAGCGCCGGATGAAGAGCAAAATGAGTACTTGTTGCTAAAACGTATCCCATATGAAGCGGAAATTAAGAAAGACCAGAAAGTCGTGAGTTCGGGCATGGGAGGCGTATTCCCAAAAGGATTGCCTATTGGTACTGTTAAAGACGTTATTGTAGATGAATATGGTTTAACGCAAACGGCATATATTAAGCCTGCTGCTGATTTATATGATATTAATCATGTCGCAGTTGTGGATCGAGAAATTCATTCGCCAGTTCTTAATGAAGAAGAAGCGACTGACGAAGAGAAGAAGGAGGAGGATGCGGAATGAAACGTGTATACCTCCCTCTTCTTCTAATCGTTATTGTTGTGTTAGAAGGTACTGCAATGGACTTTTTGCCGAAAGAATGGTTAACGTCTAGTTTTTATTTTATTCCACATTGGGTATTAGTAGTACTCGTGTATGTTGCTATTTTTTATGATTATGACTCTACATACTATTGCGTTCTGTATGGGATTATTTTCGGTTTACTCGTCGATATTGTTTATACAGACATGCTCGGAGTGTATATGTTTACGTACGGACTTGTCCTTTATAGCATTCATGGTTTAAAACGAATACTTCATTCTAATTGGTTAGTGACCACATTATTAACTGTCGTAGCAGTCGTCTGTGCGGATGTGATTGTATATGTGTTATACTCTATTATTAGAGAAACAGATATTACGTGGTATACTTATGTGTATAAAATGTTATTACCAACACTAGTGGCGAATGTTGTGTTTGCGTTGCTATTATTGCCGTTATTGCCCAGGAAATTAAATGATTGGGCGGAGTCGCATTTAGAGAAGTCTACTTCCGTATGAATGTTATACATGAAAAAATAGCAATGTTAATAAGTCGTATAAAGGTATTGTGCAGCGATTTGTTGAATATATTGTTTGAGGTGAAGCTTCCATGAGTATCAAGAAGCAAATTGTATCCATAAAAGGAACGAAAGAAGGCTTAACCCTACATATTGATGATACTAGCTCTTTTGATGAAGTGATGAAAGAACTAGAAAATAAATTAGTAGGGAATGAAATGGCTGATGGACAACCTGAGATTACTGTTAGAATTCAGCTCGGTAAACGTTATATTACCGATGAGCAACAAGAACAAATTGTGGAGAAAGTTCGATCTCATCATAAATTAGTCGTGGAATCTATTGAATCCGATGTGTTGACCAAAGAAGAAGCTCTGGAGTGGAAACGTGATACGCAAACAACTTCCATTTTTAAAGTGATTCGTAGTGGTCAAGTTGTTGAAATACGCGGAGATGTTTTGTTAATTGGCGATGTGAATCCTGGTGGTAAAATTGTTGCGACTGGTAACATCTTTATTATGGGGAACCTTCGTGGAGTTGCTCATGCGGGGGTAGATGGTAATGCAGATGCTGTCATCGCTGCTTCTTATATGAAGCCCAGTCAATTACGAATCGCTAATCATATAAGTCGCTCTCCTGATTATGAAGAAGTGGCCGGTACTTATATGGAATGTGGATATATCGATGAGGAGCAGGGAAAAATCATGGTAGATCGTCTGCAACTTCTTTATCAGAAACGACCAGATTTGCGAGGTATTGAAAGGAGGATGCTCAATGGGTGAGTCGATTGTTATTACATCAGGAAAAGGTGGGGTTGGTAAAACGACAACTACTGCTAATATCGGAACAGCTCTAGCTTTAATGGGTAAAAAAGTATGTCTAGTGGATACAGATATCGGCTTACGTAACTTGGACGTTATCATGGGATTAGAAAATCGTATCATTTATGACATTGTAGATGTGATGGAAGAACGATGTAAGCTGAAACAAGCATTAATAAAGGATAAGCGATTTGAAGCTCTTTCCCTGTTGCCAGCTGCACAAACTAGTGATAAATCGAGCCTAACTCCAGAGGGTATGGTGAATATTGTCCAAGAATTAAAGCAAGAGTTTGATTACATAGTCATTGATTGCCCTGCTGGAATTGAACAAGGCTATAAAAATGCAGTAGCGGCAGCCGATAAAGCGATTGTGATTACAACGCCTGAGAAAGCTTCCGTACGTGATGCAGATCGAATCATTGGTTTGTTAGAACAAGAAGAAATTGAGCACCGACGTTTAGTGGTGAATCGTATTCGCAATCATATGGTAGAGCAAGGAGACATGCTTGATGTAGATGAAATTGTCGCGATACTATCTATTGATTTATTAGGAATTGTCGCAGATGATGATGAAGTAATTAAAGCTTCTAACAATGGGGAACCGATTGCATTCCAGCCAAGTACGAAGCCATCTATCGCATACCGTAATATTGCCCGTCGTATTCTTGGGGAATCAGTACCATTGCAATCTTTCGATGAACATAAAGGGATATTAACGAGAGTGAAAGAATTTTTTGGTATACGTTCGAAATAAATCAATCTGCTGTTTAAAACAGCAGATTTTTTTTTTTGATTACGGCTCTTTTCGCTTTTCTTCATAACTTGGTTCAACGTGACATAAACTTGTACCAAATAAGATTATGAAGTGGGGAGACGCGATGAAAAAAGATGTACGTCATATTCGTAAATCAATTGCACAACGAAAGAAGCAGCGTTCTGTAAAAGGGGAGCGTCAGCACGCTAATTCAACCGTTACGTATGTGCAAGAGGAGGAGAAGCATGGCTACCTTCCTTTTTCGTCTTCAACTGAGGAGGAGAAATTAGGTAGTGGTCAATATATGACGACCTTTGTATTCAAATCATTGTTATCTGCCATTCTCTTTTTTGCGGTGGCCATCATGTATCAATGGGATATGGAGTCATTTGAAAAACCGAGAGCATTTGTGCACCATGCAGTGACAGAAGAATTTCCATTTGCATCTGTGAATAAATGGTACGAAGAATCGTTTGGAGAGCCATTTGCTTTTTTGCCTCAGCATATAGAAGAGAACGTTCCCGTTATAACAGAAGAGTATGCGCTACCTGTTAGTGGGTCTATTCAACAATCCTTTCAAGAGAATGGTCAAGGAATTCAAATTGTGACTGAACAACAACAAGAAGTACGAGCAACTGATGAAGGTATTGTCCTTTTCGCTGGAAAGAAAAAGAATACAGGGAACACAGTCATTATCCAACATGCAGATGGTGCTAAATCGTATTATGGTATGTTGCACAACATAGATGTTACACAATATGAGCAAGTCCCTAATCAACAAGTAATTGGTACTACACAAGCGGAAGCGGGAGAACCCTTTTTCTTTGCGATTCAACAAGGAGAGAAGTACGTCGATCCCATACAGGTGATACAAGTTGATGAACATCAGTAAAAAAATCAACCATTTTCATATTCATCCTATTTTATGGGCGATGATTGCCATTGGGATAGTAACGGGTTCCTTTCTTCAGCTTATCGCTATATTTTTGATTGTGCTGATTCATGAGCTAGGGCATTATGGAATGGCTTTATATTATCGCTGGCGCATAAGGTCTGTCATGCTTTGGCCGTTCGGTGGTGTAATGGAGACAGATGAACATCATACTAGGCCACTTAAAGAAGAATTGGCAGTTTCGTTAGCTGGGCCAGTACAACATCTTTGGTTATATGGTGTAATTTGGATGCTAGGTTGGATGCAATGGGTATCCCCAAGCATGGTCGATTTGTTGTTTCTATACAATACAAGCATCCTAATCTTTAATTTGCTACCAGTATGGCCATTAGACGGAGGTCATTTATTGTTTTTATTCCTTTCTCACCGTTTTCCATTCGTGAAAGCGCAAGCATATGTAATCATCTGTTCCATTGTTTGTATTGCATTTACCGTACTCATTAGTTTGCTGATCTTCCCTTTTTCCCTTACGATAGTTTTACTAGCGTGTTTTCTATTGTGGGAAAATCGGCTAGAATGGAAACAAAGACAGTACACCTTTCTGCGCTACTTGCTGAAAAGGCATGAAGATAGAAATGATTCCGTTCATACCCTTCATGCAATTCACGTCCCGGAAGATATGCCTATTCATCACATTTTTCACAGGTTTAAGCGCGGGACACATCATCATATTTACGTGTTGTTTCGTAATCAATCTCGTAAAGTAATCGATGAGGGAGAATGTTTGTACTATTATTTTACGTTGAAACAATCTTCCGCAAGTGCAAAAGATGTTGCAGAATGGAGTGCGATGTAAAGTGAGGATTATGAATGAAGCACATTTATATAAAAAAAGACGCAACAGAACATTGGGGCGTTGTATTACAGAACAACCAATTAGAACAAGTTGTTGTTGAGCGGCCACATACTACAAGCCAAGTAGGAAATTTATATATCGGGCGGGTTGTGAATATTAGCATTAGTTTACAAGCAGCCTTTGTTGATTTCGGACAAGGGAAACCAGGTTTTTTGAAACGAAATGAACTACCTGCCGCAAGAGAAGATGATTCGCTGCCTATTCAACGGCTCGTTCATGAAGGGCAAGCGGTTTTAGTACAAGTCACGAAGGATGCTTATGATCAAAAAGGAGCACAGTTGACAGCCAATATAACATTGCCAGGCATAGATCTTGTTTATTTACCATTTGGAAATTACTATGCCATTTCCAGAAAACTAGCAGTGGATGCACGTACTCGTTTAAAACAATGGGCACACAGCGTTTGTGTTGACAAAGAAGGAGTTATTGTGCGAACGGGTGCAACAAATAAAACAGAGGAGCAACTTGTAGACGAATTAAATACCTTAAGGGAAAGGTGGAGGTCGCTTCAAGAGACAATCAAACAAAAACGACCTCCATACCTTGTACTAGAAGATAAAGAATTACCGTATCGTTTTTTACGTAAGTTCCCAGATCAAGTGATAGATCATGTCTATATTGATAATCAACAATGGAAAAAATCCATAGAAGCACATTTTCCGTATTTACAAGGGAAGTGTACGTGGGTAAGAGAAATTGAAAAGGAGCTTCCGTTCACGTTTAATCAAATAACAGAACGAGTTATGAATAGGAGTGTTCCTTTAGAGAGTGGAGCGCAGCTTACATTTGACGAAACAGAGGCGATGGTCGTTGTTGATGTAAACTCTGCTACGTTTACGAGGTCACATTCCAAGCAACAAACGGCCTTAAAAACGAACATCGAAGCAGCAAAAGAAATCGCGAGACAAATTCAGTTACGGAATGTATCAGGGATGATTGTCATTGATTTCATTAGCATGAAGAGGCGTGAGGACCAGCAAAAAGTATTACAAACTCTTAAACAAGCGGTTCGTCATGACCCAATACGGACTGAAGTGCATGATTTTACCGCATTAGGATTAGTTGAGCTAACGCGTAAACGGGAAGCCCCTTCTTTATTCCAAACGTTTGGTCAATCGTGTGGTACTTGTGCTGGCGGGGGAGCAATAATATCTCCGGAAACGTATGCCTATCAGCTTGAAAGAGAATTACTTTCATACAAATGGCACGATCAAGACGTCATTGTGATGGAGGTGCGTTCAGATATTATACAAGCATTTCGTGAAGTTATTGATATAAATGTTTTAAAATCTTCTCTTTACAAACAGCTTTACGTCATAGAAAATAGAGAACGTGATGTTACATACAAGCTACGTTTTATCGGGGACGTTGATACTTTGTCTGAAAGGCCCTTTTTTAAGAAAGGAATCCTTGACAGGGTGTTTTAAACATGATAACATCAATACGTTATGTTGAGTAGCACCCGATGCTACAACCGCTCAAAACAGGTTTTCAAGCCTTTAGGGCACCTGCATGGCGAGTCTGAGTTAATAAGGAGGTGCAAGTATGTACGCAATTATCGAAACTGGTGGCAAACAAGTAAAAGTAGAAGAAGGTCAAACAATCTTCATTGAGAAAGTAAATGCTACAGATGGTGAAAATGTAACATTCGACAAAGTACTTGTAGTAGGTGGCGACGAAACAAAAGTAGGCGCTCCTTACGTAGAAGGTGCTTCTGTTACGGCTAAAGTGGAAAAACAAGGTCGTCAAAAGAAAGTTACTGTTTTCAAATACAAGCCTAAAAAGAACTACAAACGTAAACAAGGTCATCGTCAGCCATACACAAAACTTACTGTTGAAAAAATCAACGCGTAAGTAAGGTACGGAAGATGATACAAGTACTTGTTACACGAAATCCACAATCGGACATTATAGATTTTGAAGTGAGCGGACATGCGGAAAGTGGCCCTTATGGACACGATTTAGTATGTGCTGCTGTATCTGCCGTTACGTTTGGGGCTGTAAATGCTGTAATGGAGCTTTGCTCATGTGAACCAATCATTGAGCAAGGTGGAGAAGGGGGATACTTGCGGGTAGAGCTTCCGGATTCTTTATCTAACACTTCATTTCAGAAAGCAAGCGTACTATTAGAAGGTATGATTATAGCTTTAAAAACTATAGAGCGAGATTATGGTGAATATATTACAATTTCAGAGTCATAAGGAGGTGCAGCCCAATGTTACGTTTAGACTTACAGTTCTTCGCCCAAAAGAAGGGTGTTGGTAGTACGAAGAACGGCCGTGACTCAATCTCCAAGCGTCTTGGAGCGAAGCGTGCGGACGGTCAATTTGCAACAGCTGGTTCAATCCTTTACCGTCAACGTGGTACAAAGATTTATCCAGGTGAGAATGTTGGTATCGGCGGTGATGATACACTATTCTCAAAAATCGACGGTGTAGTTAAATTTGAACGCTACGGACGTGACCGTAAAAAGGTTAGCGTGTACCCAGTAGCTCAAGAAGCTTAATGAAAAAACTCTAGCCTACGGGTTAGAGTTTTTTTATGCTTTATTTCTCTATTTAACATACTTCTCGTTATTTTCGTTCTTTCCGGTTGTGTGTAAGTTTGCTATACTTTTACTATTATCGTAAAAGGGGATATAAACCTATGGAAGTACAGGAAGTGACGAAATTATTAAGGCATTATCGCCACGACTGGATGAATGAACTGCAAATCGTCCACGGCTATGCTGCTATGAATAAAATGGATAAGGTGCAAGAGAAGCTAGATGAAATAATTGCAAATTCCCGTGAAGAAGCAAAATTAATGAGCTTACAGGCTCCATATTTCGCATTATGGATACTTCAATGTAATATGCTCAACGATAATTGCAAGCTTACCTATCAAATTGAAGCTGAAGAAGATTGGTCGGAATTCGATCAAGAGCTGGTGAACCAATGTGAAGCGGTTGTTCAAATAATCCAAGCGTGTATCTCTCCATTAACATTATGTGAATTACATGTTCGCCTTAAACAAACGTATGTCCCACGATTGCATTTTGAAGTGTGTGTGGAAGTGACAGACGAAAAGGAGCTTCAAAAAAGAATAGAAACTGTGCCAAATGTGCACGATTTTATTATAGACGATAACAATGAACAAAAAACGTATAATATATACATCGATATGAAGGAGAGGTGAGCTCATGTTTGTCGATTCGGTTAAAGTATATGTCAAAGCTGGTGACGGTGGAGACGGAATCGTCGCGTATAGACGTGAGAAATATGTACCAAAAGGTGGTCCCGCTGGTGGAGATGGTGGAAACGGTGGGGATATCGTATTTGAAGTAGACGAAGGGTTAAATACGTTAATGGACTTCCGTTACCAACGTCATTTTAAAGCGAGTCGCGGTGAAAACGGAATGGGAAAAGGTGCACACGGCAAAAATGCTAGCCCTTACGTTATACCTGTACCACCTGGAACGACTGTAAAAGATGAAGAAACTGGGGAAGTGATTGCTGACTTAACGGAACATAAACAACAAGCAATCATTGCTAAAGGTGGTCGAGGTGGCCGTGGTAATACACGATTTGCAAGTCCTCGTGATCCAGCACCGAATATTGCAGAAAAAGGTGCACCTGGCCAAGAACGAGACATTTCTCTTGAATTAAAATTAATGGCGGATGTCGGTTTAGTCGGTTTTCCAAGTGTGGGGAAATCGACCCTTCTTTCCGTTGTAAGTGCTGCAAAACCTAAAGTGGCAGAATACCATTTTACTACTTTAGCGCCGCATCTAGGTGTAGTAGAAACGACGGATCAACGTAGTTTTGTCATGGCCGATTTACCAGGATTAATTGAAGGAGCTCACGAAGGGGTTGGCTTGGGACATCAATTTTTACGTCACGTTGAACGAACAAGAGTGATTGTCCATGTGGTTGATATGGCTAGTATGGAAGGCCGTGATCCTTCCGAAGATTACGAAACCATTAAAGCGGAGCTTGCGCAATACGATGAAAGACTAGTGAAACGTCCTAAAATTATTGTAGCAACGAAGATGGACATGCCTGAAGCAGCGCAAAACCTACAGGCGTTTAAAGAAAATTTAACAGAAGATATACCAGTGTATCCTATTTCAGCTATTACGCGAGAAGGCTTAAATGATGTATTATTTGCTATTGCGGATATTCTCGAAACGATACCGAAGCAAGAAGATAATATTGAAGAGAAGGACGAACGAGTTATTTATAAGTTCCAAAAAGAGGAACAACCTTTCGAAATATCCAGAGATCCAGATGGTGCTTTCGTATTGTCAGGAAGTCAAATTGAAAGCTTATTTAAGATGACAGACTTCACTCGTGATGAAACGATTAATCGCTTCGCTCGTCAGTTACGAGGTATGGGCGTAGATGAAGCGTTACGTGAACGTGGTGCTAGAGATGGCGATACAATTCGCCTCCTGGGATATGAATTTGAATTTGTCGATTAGACTATTCATTTAAGGGGAATGTGTCATGGCTCAGAAAAAAGAACAATTTTATTTAGTGAGAAGTGATGTGTTACCAGAATCGATGCAAAAGACGATGGAAGCGAAAGAATTGCTTGAACGTGGGAAGGTAGGTTCTGTTCACGAAGCAGTGAAAAAGGTAGACCTAAGTCGAAGTGCCTTTTACAAATATAGGGACACCGTTTTTCCATTTCAGGCTATGGTGAAAGAACGTATTATTACATTGTTCTTCCATTTAGAAGACCGATCAGGAACGTTGTCGCACTTGCTTGCAATGGTAGCTAAAGCTGGTTGTAACATATTAACGATTCACCAAACCATCCCGTTACAAGGTAAAGCAAACGTTACATTATCTTTAAATACGGCAGGGATGATGTGTTCAGTAGAAGATATGATAGCGGATTTTAAGCGACTTGAATTCGTCGATAAAGTAGAAATTTTGAGTAGTGGAGCATAGAAGAGGGGGAACAATCATTGACAGCTGTAGCTTATTTAGGACCTAAAGGAACATTTACGAATGTAGCGGTAGATGCCTTATTTGAACAGGGGGATACAATTAGCTATAGAACGATTCCGGCTTGTTTAGATGCGGTTGATCATGGAGAAGTCGATGTAGCTGTTGTTCCACTTGAAAATGCAATTGAAGGAACCGTTCATTTAACCATTGATTATCTTATTCATCAAGTGGATGTTTCCATTATTGCGGAAGCTGTCATGCCGATTGAACAGCACTTACTTGTTCATAAAGATTTCACCGGTGATATTACAAGTATTGATCAAATATATTCCCATTCCCATGCGATTGCTCAGTGCCATCATTTTATTCATGAGCAAATACATGAAGCAGAAGTGGAGTATACGTCTTCTACAGGAGAAGCTGCTGCTAAGATAGCGCAAGCACAAGGTAACCATGCAGCGATTGGCAATGTGCTGGCGGCTAGAGAATACGGCTTACACATCATAAGGTACAACATTCATGATTATGATAACAACCATACACGATTTGCTGTTGTACAAAAACAACCGAAGCCGATTAAGCTGCGTGATTTGATGGCTACACATCATAAAACAACGCTTATGGTCACATTGCCTAGTGACTATTCAGGTGCACTGCATCAAGTGTTATCTGCATTCGCTTGGCGGAAAATGAACCTTTCTAAAATAGAGTCACGTCCAATGAAAACGGGACTAGGTAATTATTACTTCATTATTGATGTTGAACAGCCATATGATGATATTTTATTTCCAGCGGTGCAAGCTGAATTAGCAGCTTTAGGCTGTCAAACAAAAATACTCGGTACGTACCCTTGTTTTCCGATTGTTGCTCCAACTAGCGCATCATCAACTAAAAAATAACGGTTCCTAATTAAAGCGCACTATCTTCACCTTTCTTAAGGGAAGTACTGCGCTTTTTTCGTTTTTTTAGGCTTTTTCATCAATCTTTAAGAGGTTGCTGCATATGTTGTATGGAGTAGAACTGTTATTTACAAGCTCGTTAATGAAATAACAGAAAGAAGGGAGTATTCGTTGTGAAAATTCATGTTGTTCAAAAAGGAGATACATTGTGGAAAATCGCCCAGAAATACGGGGTTAACTTTGAAGAATTAAAGGGTATGAATACACAATTAAGCAACCCCGATATGATTATGCCTGGAATGAAGATAAAAGTGCCTTCTGATTCCAAGCCAGTTAAGAAAGAACAGCCAATCCAGCCAAACCTATCTGAACATCCTTATAAAGATGAATCTCCAAAACCGCTTCCAGTTATTAAAGAAGAAAAGAAACCGAAAGAATTACCAAAAAAAGAAATGCCTAAGCCGAAGGAACAGCCAGTGATGCCACCAATCCAGCCTTTACAACAGCAGCCAATCCAAATGCCAATTCAAATGCAATTTCCAACAATGGAACAACAAATGGATAATTATTATACAACTGTAAACATTCCGCAAATGCCTGCATATCCTGCTCCTCAACCGGAAACAAAACCAAAGGAAAAGCCTGAACCTAAAGAAGAAGAGAAGCAAGAGCCAATCCAACAACCAATATATTATCCTGCATACCAGCAACCTGCTTATTATTATCCAGTAATGCCGCATTGCATGCCGTGTGTACCACACCCTTGCCCACCACCGCAACCGTGTATGCCGATGCCACATCATATGGGCTCTTATATGCATTGTTATGATTATGCAACTCCAATGCCGCACGATCCAATGGTTCAGGGGCAAGTCAATCAAATGGAAGATGATTTAGACGATGATATGGAAATGCCTTTTATGCCAAATGGAAATAATGCTGATTGTGGATGTAGTGATCAATACATGCAAGCGCAACCGATGATGTATGGTAATTATGGCATGCCATATGCTGATCCTAATATGCAAATGATGCCACCACAATCTTATCAGCCACAGCCGATGCCATATGGAATGCAATCCCCTGTACCTATGAATGGAATGGTTCAAGGGCAACCGCCGAACATGATGCCTATGAATGGGGAGTACATGATGGGTCCAAGCGGGAATAACCCTTATCGGCCGTTTCAAATGCCGCCGTTCGATGACGAGGAATAATGCGATAAATCATAAGAAAAAGGAGTGTCATACGGTGCTGCACCTGTTGACATTCCTTTTTTTGTCTGTGATAGTAGGAACCCTTCAGCTGATTGGCTTCCTACTAACAATATGCTAACATAGGTTGCAAAGACATTTAACGTTCTGATAGAAAAGGGGATAACAACATGCAACAAACAATTAACGAATTAGTCGATTGGTTACAACAACAAGTGAAAGGCGCTGGTTTAAATGGGTTAGTAGTGGGTATTAGTGGTGGTATTGATTCCGCCGTTGTGGCTCACTTAATTAAGCGTGCGTTCCCTGACCATTCATTAGGCGTCATTTTACCTTGTAAAAGCAACGTTTCTGATCAAGCAGCTGCAGAACAAGTAGTGGAAAGCTGTGGAATTGAAAGCGTGACAATAAACTTAACAGAAGCGCATCATGCTATTTATCATTCAGTAAAGCAACAACTAGAAGAACAAGGGACTTATAATGAGAAGCAGGAACGACTAGCGGATGCTAATTTACGTGCTCGACTGCGCATGAGTACATTGTATACAGTAGCTACCAATCATCAATACTTAGTTGTTGGAACAGATAATGCAGCCGAGTGGCATACAGGCTATTTTACAAAGTATGGCGATGGTGGTGTGGATCTTGTTCCTCTTATTCACTTTACAAAAGGGGAAGTTCGTGACCTTGCTCGAGCATTAGGTGTTCCAGAAAATATAATAACGAAAGCTCCAAGCGCAGGCCTTTGGGAAGGGCAAACAGATGAACAAGAAATGGGAGTTACGTATGACACGATTGACCAATACCTTAAAGGTGAACCAGTAGCAGACGAAGATAAGGCGATTATTGAGAAGCTTCATAACAGAACAGAACACAAGCGTAACTTAGCTGCTGCACCTCCTAAAAGGTAACCACGATTTCCTATAAGTAACTTGATTAATATAAGCCTCTCTAATCCATGCTAACATGGAAGGGAGGTTTTCTTATTGAAGGTAATTCACTTAGTGGGTGCGCAAGTTTTGTTCATTATGCTACTTGCAGGCTGCATGGCAACAGAAGATTACGTTGAATCAGACTTGCAACCTGAGCCATTGTCCTATGACCTGAATGAACAAGAGAAATATGTAGAGCAAAGTAAAGACGATGGCAATATTCCGTTTAGACGGGAAAAGGAACACGCTGCCGATCCTACGAAGCAAACCCGGTTATCAGACCCAAATGCGATGTCAACGAATAACAAAAAATATGATATCCAATCACGGAACATTTCTAAACGACTAACCCAGTCTCGCTACGTTAAAATGGCACAAGTAGTCGTAACACACGATAAAGTAATGGTAGCGGTAGCTGAACCAGGACGAACGACATCTACTCGCGTGAATGTAGCTGAAAAAGTGCGCCAAGTTGTAGCACAAATGCCTGAAGCTTATGATAAAGAAATTGTTGTATATACAGACGAAGTGTATTGGGATCGAATGAAAGATTTAAAAGGTAGAATCAATCAAGCTGACGAAATGCCAGGGGGAGTCGATCAATTTCGTAATCCCTACAGGTAAAAAAGGAGCGAGTGTGTAGCTCCTTTTTTTATATGACTTGAACATGTTATAGCAATTGTTACGTACTTTTAGCATTCCATAAAGTATGATATATTATATAAGAATTTTGATATATGGATTAAGTGAGAGGGGTGTGCCCAATGGCAGGACATTCTAAATGGGCCAATATTAAGCATCGCAAAGGTGCACAAGATAAGAAGCGTGGAAAGATTTTCATGAAGCTAGCGAAAGATTTGTACATCGCGGCGAAAGAAGGCGGTGGTGATCCGGACACGAATGCAGCGCTTCGTCTAGCAATTGATAAAGCAAAAGCTAATAACGTACCGAATGACAATATAGAACGTGCGATTAATAAAGCAACAGGTAACATGGATGGTGCTAATTACGAGGAAATGATGTATGAAGGATATGGTCCAAATGGGGTTGCTGTTATGGTAGAAGTGTTAACAGATAATCGTAACCGTACAGCATCAGAAGTACGTCATGCCTTTAATAAAAATAACGGCAACCTTGGCGAAAATGGCTGTGTTTCATTTATGTTTGACCGAAAAGGGTATATCGCGGTAAACCGTAGCGAGCATACCATTGATGAAGAAGAGTTTATGCTTGAAGTGATCGAAGCAGGAGCAGAAGAAATGGAAACAAGCGAGAATGCCTTTGAAGTATTTACAACCGCAGATTCCTTTCATGAAGTTCGAACAGCTCTAGAAGAGAGTGGTTATACGCTTGAAGAAGCGGAAATTACATTCATTCCACAAACGTACACATCTCTTCAAGAGGAAGAAGCTGAGCAATTAGAGAAGCTAGTGGACATGCTTGAAGACTTAGAAGATGTGCAAGAGGTATACCATAATTATAAATAACGTATGAAACTTCTAATTTCTGGACAAACTGAAATTAGAAGTTTTTTTATCATTATGGGGGTGTCTCGTTATGAAGCATCGAGTTGTCTATAGTATGATTAGTCTATTTATTTTCATAATCGTTAGCACGTGGACTAGTTATAGTTTAGTTGTAGGAAGTACATCATCAGAACGGGATGAACCAACGAAAAAGGTATGGCAACAAGAACCGTTAGAAGTAGAAGTGGTGTTACAACGTCAATACGTAGATGGTCAAATAGAAGAAGAACGAAAGCAACAGAAGGTGTGGTCGATGGAAGATTTTTGGGCATCTCATGAAGGCTGGCAGCTAATCGATCAACAGCAAGGTAAGGTTGTGTTTCGAAAAGAGGTGGATGCTTTATCCCCTTTAGTTAAGAAAGAAGGATATTTCGGCATTAGCAATAATGGGGAGTTATCGATATTTCTCGGTATTCCTGTAAATAATGAGGTTATTGAATCGTTTTATTATTTAAATACAGATAAATTAGAAGCGCGTGATACAAAACAGTTACAACAAGGAATTAAAGTAAGTTCTAAAGAGCATTACCTTAGTGTTTTAAAACAGTTTGAACCGTACGAAACGACGAAAAACAACCCTGGCTAAATTGCAAGCCAGGGTTTCCTATGTATAAATATATTTAAGATATCGTCTTTGATGAGCTATCTAGAGCTCTTTGCTTGTCTCGTTACTTTTTCCGCATTGACCCCTAATGATTTCAGATATTCAATAATCCGATCAATTGTCTTCATGTTATTAACAAGCACCTCTATACATTTGAGACTTTCCTTAACTCTATCATAAACATTTATGACCGGTCAGTCAACATGATCTTTTTTTTCTATAAAGGTGAAATGGATACGAACGTATGTCCGATTCCTTATCGAGTACAGACGTTAAGTATGGTAAAATGAATAGTACAGTGAAAGAGAAGGAGTTATGTTGAATGATTGCGTATATTCAAGGGGTATTAACTACCATTGATTCTAATAGTATTGTTGTCGAAGCAAATGGGGTAGGGTATCATATTGCGTGTGGTAATCCATTTGCCTTTCAAGCGGATATAAATCAATCTATTCGAATTCACACCTATCATTACGTTCGAGAAGATGTACAAATGCTTTACGGGTTTAAGACGACAGAACAACGATCATTATTTGCTAAGTTGTTAAATGTAACAGGAATAGGACCAAAAGGGGCATTAGCTATTTTAGCTTCTACTTCTGTCGGTGATTTCGTTTCTGCAATTGAGCGGGAAGACGATGCATTTTTGACAAAGTTCCCTGGAGTAGGGAAAAAAACAGCCCGTCAAATGATTTTAGACTTAAAAGGGAAGTTATTAGAATGGCTGCCTGTTGAGAATGACGACAGTACTCTGTTTTATGAACAGTCTGCTCCTGATTGTAACAAACAAGTGGAGGAAGCATTGGCTGCATTAAAAGCGTTAGGCTATTCTGATCGAGAGTTGAAATCTGTGCGCACGAAATTATTGAAAGAGGAAACAACTTCTATTGATGAATTAGTTCGTAAAGGGTTAGCATTTATGATGCAAAAGTAGAAGAGGAGGTGGAACATGGATAATCGTATGGTTAGTGGTGATATTCAAGCGGAAGATGAGTCGGTAGAACTGAGCCTTCGACCGCAGCGATTGGCACAATATATTGGTCAAGCAAAGACGAAGGAGAACTTAAAGATATTCATTGAAGCGGCTAGAATGCGAAATGAGCCGTTAGATCACGTGTTATTATATGGCCCGCCTGGATTAGGTAAAACGACATTGGCAGCTATTATTTCAAATGAAATGGGTGGGAATTTTCGTGCGACGGCTGGTCCTGCAATTGAAAGAGCGGGAGATTTAGCTGCTATTCTTTCTTCTTTAGAGGCTGGGGATGTATTGTTTATTGACGAAATCCATCGTTTACCTCGCTCAGTAGAAGAGGTGCTGTATCCTGCAATGGAAGATTTCTGTTTAGATATCGTTATTGGATCTGGTTCAGAAGCGCGCTCCATTCGTTTGGATTTGCCACCATTTACACTTGTCGGGGCGACGACGAGAGCTGGATTATTAACAGCACCACTGCGCGATCGTTTTGGTGTGTTAAGTCGCTTGGAATATTACAATCATGACGATTTGTGTGCGATTGTCGAGCGAACGGCAGACATCTTTCAAGTGCAAATAAGCAAGGAAGCCGCTTTAGAAATTGCTCGTAGATCGAGGGGGACGCCTCGTATCGCCAATCGTCTATTAAAGCGTGTACGTGATATTGCGCAAGTGAAAGGTGAGTCTATCATATCACCTGATACAACGAAACAAGCGTTACAAATGCTGCAAGTGGACGAAGAAGGATTGGATCATATTGACCATAAGCTTCTCCTCGGTATTATCGATCATTTTAAAGGTGGTCCAGTTGGCTTGGATACGATTGCGGCAACGATTGGAGAAGAGTCGCAAACGATAGAGGATGTGTATGAACCGTTTCTGCTACAAAGAGGGTTTATACAACGAACGCCGAGGGGAAGACTAGTAACCAATAAAGCGTATGAGCATTTTCATCGGGAGGTGCCTAAAGGGTGACGGAGTTCTCTAAGCTGTTCATCACGATAGGTATTATTTTTATTGTGATTGGTGTTATAAGTGCTGCATTTGGCAAGTTACCTGGTGATTTTTCCTTTAAGAAGGGAAATGTAACGTTTTATTTTCCACTTATGACGTCTATTGTCGTTAGTATTGTGTTATCATTATTATTTTACGTGTTCGGAAAGATTCGTTGAGTAAGAATAGGAGAGAACTATGGATATAAAAGACTTTGATTTTCATTTACCAGAGGAGCTTATTGCGCAAACGCCTCTATTAAATAGAACAGAGTCACGTTTAATGGTTTTAGACCGAGAACGTGAACAAATAACGCATGAGCACTTCTACCAGCTGCCACAATTTCTACAACCAGGCGACTGTCTTGTCTTGAATAATACACGTGTATTACCAGCTAGGTTGTTTGGATTGAAAGAAGATACTGGTGGGAAAGTAGAAGTGTTGTTGCTTCATCAAATAGAAGGGGATGAATGGGAAGTTCTCGTCAAGCCAGCTAAGAAAGTGAAGATAGGTACGAGAATTTCTTTTGGTGATGGAGCCTTGATTGCACAATGTACACAAGTAAAGGAGCATGGCGGAAGAGTTGTCACCTTTCATTACGAAGGCTTATTTCTTGAAGTGTTAGAGTCTTTAGGGGAAATGCCTTTACCACCGTACATTAAAGAGCAGTTAGAAGATCAAGAGCGATATCAAACGGTTTACGCTAAGGAAGAAGGTTCAGCAGCAGCACCAACAGCAGGTCTTCA
Organism: Pontibacillus litoralis JSM 072002; assembly: GCF_000775615.1. Taxonomy (GTDB): domain Bacteria; phylum Bacillota; class Bacilli; order Bacillales; family BH030062; genus Pontibacillus; species Pontibacillus litoralis. The sequence continues at coordinate 246,829 of NZ_AVPG01000001.1, read as the reverse complement.
CTTTACGAAAGCATTATTAGCAGAACTTCAAGATAAGGGTATAGAAATTGCTTATGTAACGCTTCATGTTGGTTTAGGTACATTTCGTCCTGTTAGTGCAGGCACAGTGGAAGAGCATGAGATGCATGCAGAGTTTTATGAGATGACTAGGCAAACAGCAGATCAGTTAAAGGAAGTGCGTAAGCGAGGCGGTCGTATTATTACTGTTGGAACGACATCTACTCGAACGCTTGAAACGATTGTCCGCGATTACGGGGATTTTACCGAGGCGCGTGGTTGGACGGACATTTTCATTTATCCGCCATATGCGTTTAAAGCAATCGACGGGTTAATTACGAATTTCCATTTACCGAAATCTACACTAATCATGATGATTAGCGCGTTTGCTGGAAAAGAATTGGTCATGAAGGCGTATGAAGAAGCGATTGAAGCACAATATCGTTTCTTTAGTTTCGGCGATGCGATGTTTATCCGCTAAAAAATATGCAAGCAAAGAAAGGAAATACTGATGGCGATTAAGTATGAATTAATTAAAACAGACAAGCAAACAGGCGCTCGTTTAGGTCGAGTGCACACGCCGCATGGCTCATTTGATACACCGACGTTCATGCCTGTTGGAACGTTAGCCACTGTAAAAACGATGGCTCCAGAAGAATTAAAGGAAATGGGTGCTAACATTATTTTATCGAATACGTATCACTTGTGGTTGCGTCCTGGTGAGGATATAGTAGAGGAAGCAGGTGGCTTGCATTCCTTTATGAATTGGGATGGTTCTATATTGACGGATTCTGGTGGATTCCAAGTGTTTAGTTTAAGTAAATTAAGAGATATTCAAGAAGAAGGGGTGCATTTCCGTAATCATATTAGCGGCGAGAAGCTCTTCTTATCACCTGAGAAGGCCATGCATATTCAAAACTCATTAGGTTCTGATATTATGATGGCTTTTGACGAATGCCCTCCTTACCCGGCAAGTTATGATTATATGAAAAGCTCAGTAGAGCGTACGAGTCGCTGGGCAGAACGCTGTTTAGAAGCGCACAAACGACCTCATGATCAAGGGTTATTCGGCATTATTCAAGGTGGTGAATATGAAGAACTACGTCGTCAAAGCGCACGTGATTTAGTTTCACTTGATTTTCCTGGCTATGCCATTGGCGGATTGTCAGTCGGTGAGCCTAAAGATGTGATGAATCGCGTCCTTGATTTTACAACGCCGCTCATGCCGGAAAATAAACCACGTTACTTAATGGGCGTTGGTTCACCAGATTCCTTAATTGATGGAGCCATACGTGGTGTAGATATGTTCGATTGTGTATTGCCAACGCGAATTGCACGTAACGGAACGTGTATGACGTCAAAGGGAAGACTCGTTGTACGCAATGCGAAATATGCTCGTGATTTTGGCCCTATTGATGATGCTTGTACGTGTCATACGTGTCGAAATTATTCAAGAGCTTACATCCGTCACTTAATTAAAGCAAATGAGACGTTCGGTTTTAGACTTACTACTTATCATAACCTTCATTTTCTGTTAAAATTAATGGAGCAAGTTAGAGAAGCTATTCGTCAAGATAGGCTAGGTGATTTCCGAGAAGCATTTTTTGAACAGTATGGCTTCAATAAACCTAATGCTAAAAACTTTTAATATAGGAAGGATGAACAATTCGTGTCATCATTAGTAATCCAAATTTTACCTTTGATTTTAATGTTTGTGATCTTTTATTTCTTGCTAATTCGTCCACAACAGAAGAAGCAGAAGCAAATTCAACAAATGCAAGCAGACCTACAAAAAGGTGATAAAGTTATAACGATTGGTGGTATGCACGGTACAATTGATGCGCTTGATGAAGGTACAATTGTTATTAGTGCTGGTAATTCCAAGCTTACATATGATCGTTCATCTGTAAGAGAAGTTGTTAACAAAGCCTAATGGAAAAGCGCTTATTCTTGTAAAAAGAATAGCGCTTTTTTTACGATGATTGATCCCCTCCACTGATGTTGACCCCAATCATGCCACCGAGAAGAGCCATAATCATGTACGAAAGGTGTGAAAACAGTTGTTCCACTCCTACCCCTTTTTGATATGCCAAGAACTGAAATAGAAAAACAATGATAGAGAAGCCGCCTCCGGTTAATAGTCCTAATAACCACCCTTGTTCTTTCCCTTTGACCCCTGTAATGACCCCGCTTACAAATAAGATGAGTAGTCCTGCTATTAATGTCGTCCATTGCAGTGTTGATTCTGTCATCGCCGTGAATTTCAATATAAGAGCTAACAGTAGACTAGTGATTGCCATCGCAATAAAAATAAATACCCACCCATAGACAATTGCTACTATTCTGTTTTGCATGGTCTTATATCCTCCTGTTCGTCCATCTTATTGCTAGCTTATTCAAGAAAAAAGTGAAATAGAATAAAATATTTTCTGCTCCCGTATGAATATAGTAGTAAAAATGGACAAGAAAAGGGGAAGGTGTATGGAAACGACCCTGGCCATCACTGTATTTATAATAAGTTATGTATTTATTATGACCGACAAGATAAACAGAGCACTTGTCGCCTTATCTGGTGGTCTCCTTATGTTACTAACAGGTGTTTATCGATGGGAGGATGCATTTATTGATTTTATTGATTGGGGAACGATAACGTTGCTCTTCTCCATGATGGTGCTCATCTCTATAACGAAAAAGACAGGATTGTTTGAATACATTGCAATTATGATGGCACAACGTGTGAAAGGTGCGCCGATCCCGTTATTAATTGTCACTAGCATCTTCACGGCAGTTGGATCTGCTTTATTAGATAATGTGACAACGGTTTTATTGTTCGTGCCTATTTTACTTACGTTAACAAATTTATTACATTTACCTGTTTTTCCTTATTTATTAACTGTCATTTTAAGTGCGAATATTGGCGGTACTGCTACGCTTATTGGGGATCCACCAAACATTATGATTGGGCAAGCAGTAGAACACCTTACGTTTATGTCGTTTATCGTTAACCTTGGACCTATCGTACTTCTTATCTTTATATGTACGTTAGCTTGCTTAATTTTGCTGTTCCGTAAATCTTTAAGATCGAGAGGGGACTATGTGGAAGAATTAATGAACTTAAACGCCAATGATTATATTCGCAAGACGCCAATGCTTTATCAATCGGTAAGTGTCCTGTCTTTGACGATTATCGGGTTTCTCATGCATGCGTTTGTTCATATCGATTTAACGACAGTAGCAGTATGTGGAGCGTTATTGTTGCTTTTGTTAACAGATCGTGAGGCTGATGCGGAGCAAGTGTTCCAAGAGGTTGAATGGGTGACGTTATTTTTCTTCATTGGCTTATTTATGCTTGTCGGCGGATTAGAGCAAGTCGGGGTGATTGATGAACTAGCAAGAGGGATGATGTGGCTTACAGAAGGAGATTTACCGCGCACAGCTATATTAATGTTATGGGTATCTGGTTTGTTCTCAGGTGTAGTGGATAATATACCGTTTGTCGCTGCTATGATTCCAGTGATTGAAGAATTGGAATCTTACGGAATGACGAATTTAGATCCGCTTTGGTGGTCATTGGCATTAGGTGCTTGTCTAGGAGGAAATGGCACGTTAATAGGTGCATCTGCAAATGTAGTTGTGGCAGGTTTAGCTTCTAGCGCTAGGCAGCCAATTGGGTTTATCAAATTTATTGCATATGGTTTTCCAGTAGTGTTGTTTTCCCTTATCGTCTCCACCATTTACATTTATGTACGTTACTTACTCCCGTTTATCGAATCTTCCTTGTAAGCATAAATAATGGTAGGTGGTAAACAATACTTCCTAAAACGAGAGTAGGGAACATAATTGGGTGCCAATGAAATAGTAATCATAGTTACGCGAACATTTGCTACTTATTTTATCATTTTACTTATCTTTCGATTAATGGGGAAAAGAGAGATTGGAGAATTGAGTATTATTGATCTAGTCGTCTTTGTCATGTTAGCGGAGATTGGTGTATTCTCGATTGAAGAACCTCAGGATGAGTTTATGCATGCCGTCATTCCAATGGTTTTATTACTGTTTATTCAGCGCGGGACGGCATGGATTTCTCTAAAAAGTCGAACATTTCGTACGTTAGTCGACGGAAGGCCTTCTGTCATTATTAAAAAGGGTAATATAGATGAAGAAGAAATGAGAAAACAAAGATATAATTTTGATGATTTAATGATGCAATTAAGAGAGCAAGGTGTTCGAAGTATAGGGGATGTTGATTTTGCAATATTAGAACCATCAGGTAAATTATCCGTGTACGAAAAGAAAGACGATACGGATTCACAAGCCTATATATTACCACTTATCATTGATGGGGAAATACAATTAGAGAACTTACGTTATAACGATAAAGAGGAAGAATGGTTAAAAGCAGAATTACATAGACGCGGCTATCATTGCATCGAGAACATTTCCTTCTTAACGATTGATCAGCATAACGAATGGTATATTGATGAATTTGACAAAGAAAAAGAGGAGTAACTACATGGATATCGAATAAAATGTAGAAGAACGAAATGTGGGGGAAGCAAAAATGACACAATCCTTTCAATGGCACAACGAGGTAAAAAAGAAATGGGATTCTAATGTTACGTTTTGGTCAGAGAGAAGCCGGAGCATGTGGGAGAATGGAAGTAGAGCTACCATCGCACCATTTTTTGCAAAGCACGTGCCGTCTACAAGCTCGATAGCTGACGTTGGTTGTGGGGATGGCTACGGCTCTTATAAATTGAACCAAGCAGGCTATGATGTTACTGGAATAGATCTATCACCGAAAATGATTGAGCATGCGTCACAAGTAGCACAAGAGCGTTTGAAGTTTCAAGTGGGGGATCTAGAAGCACTGCCGTTTGCTGATGAAGCATTTGATGCAGTAATTGCCATTAATTCAATAGAGTGGACGGAATCTCCCTGTGCTGTGCTTAAGGAGTTAAAACGGGTCGTAAAACCAGCCGGATATGTTTGTGTTGGATTGTTAGGTCCTACTGCTGGTCCTCGTCAAAATAGTTACCGCCGGTTATTTGGTGAGGAGGTTATCTGTAATACGATGATGCCTTGGGAATTTGAACAAATGGCAACGGAAACAGGATGGAAAGTTGTAGATGGCGAAGCGGTGTATAAAAAGAATGTACCACAAGATGTGAAGGAAGGATTATCGAAAGAACTGCAACAAGCATTATCGTTTATGTGGTTGTTTATGTTAAAAAAATCATAACAATTAGAAATAAACAAGGTGCTCGATAATGGCAACCTTGTTTATTTTCTTTTAGTAGCGATTAATTGTTGTATTTCTTCTTTCGTAATAAATCGGAAAACGAATAAGAGGAAAGTGTATGCGAGCGTTAGCAAGGAGAGTATAGAAAGTAGAGATAAGATGCTACTAGATACATCACTATATATCCCTTGTAGCAAGTTTCCAATCAACCATGTGACAACGAGTAAACTAATCATTTTAACGACGTCAAACGCTTTAATTCGAAAGTTAATCGCCTTTACTAATGTGAAGAAATGTAATAACGTAACGAGTACAACACCGACGACAATAGCTAGTGCTACTCCGGTAATACCGAATTCGGGACGTGTTGCTAAGGCAATCAGAACAGCAAATTTCACGAAAGCACCAATCAAACTATTCCACATCGCGGCTTTAGCAAGGTCTAATGCTTGTAATGCCGCTTGTAACGGAGCTTGAAAATATAACAACAAGAAAAAAGGTGCCATAATGGTTAACAGGCGTGTAGCATGATCATTGCCGTACATGAATGTAAGGATTGGAGAGGAGAAAAGAACGAGTACGACGGTAGCAATAGCACCAGAAGCAAAGGATAAGCGAATGGCCTGATGAATGCGATAATGTATTAATGAATGATCGTTTTTCGCGTTTGCTTCGCTTATATTCGGAACGAGTGCGACAGACAATGATTGCGTAATAAATGTAGGGAGAAATAGCAAAGGTAAAGCGAATCCTGTTAACTCGCCGTATTGTTTCGTAGCAATTGCAGTTTGCACACCAGCAATCGCTAAGCTTTGGGCGACTAATATAGGCTCAAAAAAGAAGGACAATGACCCGACTAACCTGCTACCTGTAGTCGGTAAAGCAATGGACATAAGTTCATGAAACGTTTGCTTACTTTGCTTAATGAAAGAAATCCAACGATATCGAATATTTAACCGTTTATTTAATTGGAACATGTTGAGCATGAATAATAAAGAACACAATTCGCCAATTACGACAGAAATCATGGCGCCTGCTGCTGCAAATTCCACTCCATAAGGCATAAACGCTTTCGTAAAAAAAGCTACACAAGAAATGCGGATAACTTGTTCAATTACTTGGGAGTATGCTTGTGGCTTCATGTTTTGTCTTCCTTGAAAATATCCTCTAATAACAGCAGAAACAGCAACAATCGGTACAATTGGACTTATGGCTAATAATGGATAGAGTGTGCGTTCATCTGTTAATAAATGCTGAGCGATGATAGGAGCGAGTAGAATCATTCCTATTGTGAAAATGGTGCTTAACAAACATGTGAGTGCAAGGGAAATGAGGAGAATCTTTTTGATTTTTGTTATATCCCCTTTAGCATCAGCCTCAGCCACTCGTTTAGAAATAGCGACTGGCAAACCAAAATGGGTTAAGGTGATGACTAATACAAGTGTAGGAATCGCCATCATATATAAGCCGACCCCTTCTTCTCCCATAATTCTGGCGATGACGATGCGATTTATAAAACCGAGAAATCGTGTAATCATTCCAGCAGCGATGAGAATGAGTGTACCTTGTATAAAGGTTTGCTTCGTCATGTCACATGCCCTACCTTCTCAAAAAAATAAAATTCATATACAATGAAAGTATATGCAAGGAGATTGGATAAGCATGACAAGCTATGAAGAGTTTTTAAAAATAATAGACAATCAATGTGTATAGAAACGATAAATGAGCTGCCGGAGGGAATAGATATGGAAAGTGGGAAAACTGTAGTCGAATGGAAGCCATTGGTTTACCCTGTGTTAACAAGTAAAGTAGAGGAATTTCAATTGCTCGGTTACGCGAAAGTGCATGAAGAAGAGGTGTGGAAATGCATGATTAAGAAAGTGTGGAAAGGGAAACCGACGAAACGACTATATGAAATAGTTCAAGAAATTTATCATCTTCCTATCGGGACGTACATGAGCTATATAACGGTAGAAGCTTATCAAGAAGATGATCTAATGGCATCTATTCAAGCACTTCGTGATGGAGAGTCAAATGATAAAGAGTTTGTAAAGGATGTAGACACTTATTGACAGGAGTTATCTCCACTTTCTATAATTGCTTTATTGCACAAAGTTCTCTGATTGAATACCTATTTCGTCAGGTAGCATGTGTTGCACATGAAGGAGGAACGTGAATCCATGATTAAAAGAGGGCGTATTGTTGCTTTTTTTCTAATCGTTTTGCTACTTGCAGGAACGATTGGAACAACAATACAAGGTATAGCAAAAGACATACGACTTGGTCTTGATTTGCAAGGCGGATTTGAAATTTTGTACGAGGTTAGTCCGTTAGAAAAAGGGCAAGAATTAAACCGTGCTGTTTTAGAGGATACGGTGGAGTTAATTGACAATCGTGTAAACGTACTCGGTATTAGCGAAACCAATATTTCGATTGAAGGTGATGATCGAATACGGGTTCAATTAGCTGGTATAGACGATCAACAGAAGGCAAGGGAATTAATCGCCACTTCTGCTGACTTATCATTCCGAACGATTGATGATGATCCGATTCGAATAAATGATGAACCGCTTAGCTTAGAATTAGGAGAAGAATCAAATGAAGTTGCCCCAGATTCAGATGAAGGGGAAATTTTTGATGGGAATGACCTTGTTGAAGGAAGTGCTAAACAAGAATTTTCCCAAACGACGAAACAACCACTCGTTACACTAGAAGTGAAAAAAGCTGGTGATTTTGCTCAAGTAACGGAAAAAGTTGCTGCGTTAAAGCAGGAAGATGTACCTGTTCCATATCCACCAAATGCTATGGTTATTTGGATGGATTATGAAGAAGGGGACTCATACGTAGAAGAGATGAAAAAGCCAGAACAAGAACGTAAATTCATCTCAGCACCATTGGTCGGTGAAAGACTGATGACCAATACGGTTCAGATTGAAGGTAGCTTTACGAAAGAAGAAGCGTCTGAGCTTGCGAATATTTTAAATGCTGGTTCTTTACCTGTACATATGGAAGAATTGTATTCCAATTCAGTTGGTGCACAGTTCGGTGAAGAAGCAATGCAGCAAACGGTAATAGCTGGTGCTATCGGTATTGCCCTTATCTTGCTTTATATGATAGTGTATTATCGTTTACCTGGAATGGTAGCTACAGTAACATTAATCGTTTATATTTTCTTAATACTGCGCGTGTTTGAATGGATGAACGGAGTGCTAACGTTACCTGGTATAGCCGCACTTGTACTCGGAGTAGGTATGGCGGTAGATGCCAACATTATTACGTATGAGCGCATTAAAGAAGAATTAAAAACAGGTAAATCAGCCATGTCTGCATTTAAAGCAGGTAACAAGCAATCATTAAGTACCATTCTTGATGCGAACATAACAACATTACTTGCAGCCATTGTATTATTCTCGTTTGGGACAAGCTCTGTCAAAGGGTTTGCGACAATGCTTATTTTAAGTATTGTGTTGAGCTTTATTACGGCTGTGTATGGTTCGCGGCTGTTGCTCGGTTTATGGGTGCAAAGTAAAGCGTTGAACAAGAAGCCTGGGTTATTCGGTGTGAAACAAAAAGACATTCAAAATATTGCTGACGGAGAAGAATTAGAACCTAAAGTGTTTGGTCGTACGTTTGATTTTGTGAAACATCGCAACAAATTCTTCGGCATATCAGTTGTGTTAATTGTACTAGGAGGAGCCTTCCTTGCGTTTGCAGGATTGAATCTAGGTGTTGACTTTACGAGTGGTTCTCGCGTGCAAATTCAAGCTGATGAGCCAATTGCAATTGAAGAAGTAGAGCAAGACTTTGAAGCGCTTGGATTACCACCGAAACAAGTGGTTGCTTCTGGGGATAACGGTGAAATTGCTGTTGTTCGCTTTGATACGGTATTAGAGAAAGATGAAATAGCGGATGTGAAAGCGGAAATAGGTACGAAATATAGTAGCCCAGACAACGTTAGTACGAGTGTAGTATCTTCAATCGTTGGGCAAGAGCTAGTGAAGAACGCATTAATCTCTGTCTTAATTGCATCGATTGGTATTATTATTTATGTAACAATCCGTTTTGAAATTTATTTTGCCTTAACAGCTATCATTGCGTTGCTACATGATGCCTTCTTTATTCTAGCGTTGTTTAGCATTACGCAACTAGAATTTGATATTACAATCATCGCCGCTATTTTGACCATCGTCGGTTATTCCGTAAACGATACAATTGTGACGTTTGATCGTATCCGTGAAAACTTGAAAAAGAAAAAACGTGTCAAAACGTTTAATGAATTAGCGGAAATTGTGAACAAGTCGTTGATGCAGACGCTTGCTCGTAGTATAAATACTGTTTTAACCGTCATATTCGCAGCGCTTATGTTATTCTTGTTAGGCGCATCTTCCATTACGAATTTCTCTTTTGCTTTAGTAGTGGGATTATTTGCGGGTACGTATTCTTCCTTGTTTATAGCTGCTCAACTCTGGTTAGTTTGGAGAGGTAGCATGATTAAGAAGAAACCAATTAAGTATGAGAAAAAGAAACGACCACAAGGACCTCAAGTATAAAAAGGAAGGCTTGTATAACGCGATGTGTTGTACAAGCCTTTTTAACTATCATTATGGGCGTTTTATTATTGAAATAAAGGGAATGCTATTTACGAATGTTTTGATGTGGAAAGGAGAAGGGGTATGTATGAAAGGACAAACTAATTTTATTTTGGCATTAGTATTTGCACTTATAGTAGCTGTTTTTGCAGTTATAAACGTGAACCCTGTAGAAGTGGATTATTTATTCGGAACAGGAGAAGCACCACTCATTCTAATCATCATTGGCTCCGTATTAATGGGAGGGCTGATCACAGGATCCTTTGGTATGGTAAAGGTATATCGATTGCAGCGTGAGAAAAAAAGTTTAGAAAAGCAGCTCCAACAATATGAAGCAAGCGAGTCGAATACCGCTGAAAGAACGACGGATGAACAAATCGAAGAAGCGCAACATCCCGAGCAGTTAAATAGCTAAATACTCTGTTCTAGTTTACTACTCCTGACTTATTTTAGTATAATAGATAAGTCAGGGGTGAATTTATGTTACCGAGTAAAGCGAAGTGGAATTTCATTAATATGAATGATAATTCCTTTTTAATAGATGACACATTATCATCATTAACGAATCAATTATTGTATCAACGAAAGATAGAGACGAAAGAAGAAGCGAAGCATTTCTTACATCCGCAACTAGAGCAACTACACGATCCGCTTTCTATGCACGATATGAAGAAAGCAGTAGAACGTGTTAGAGACGCTGTGGCTAAGCAACAGCGTATTCTTGTGTTTGGCGATTATGACGCGGATGGAGTTAGTTCAACAGCTGTCTTAGTGGAAACGTTACGTGAAATGGGAGCTATTGTGGATTACTATATTCCGAATCGGTTTACGGAAGGATACGGACCGAATGAAGCTGCTTTCCGTCAAGCAAAGGAACATGGCGTCCAGCTTATTATTACGGTCGATACAGGGATTGCTGCACATCATGAGGCGAATGTTGCCGAGCAATTAGGGATGGACCTGATCATAACAGACCATCACGAAGTACAAGAAACATTGCCGAACGCTTACGCAGTTGTTCATCCGAAATGTTCCTCAGATTATCCATTTCAAGAACTTGCGGGTGTAGGGGTGGCATTTAAACTTGCACACGCTTTATTAGAGCAATTTCCGAAGCATTTACTTGATTTGGTTGCCATTGGCACGATTGCCGATTTAGTACCTCTCATCGGAGAAAATCGAGTATTAGCCTACTATGGATTACAGGCATTAACACGCTCAATCCGCCCTGGTGTACAACAACTAAAAGAAGTATGTGGGATAGAAGGGCATATGACAGAAGATGATGTTGGATTTTCTATTGGACCACGTCTTAATGCAGTAGGCCGTTTGCAAGATGCTGCCCCGGCTGTTGAGTTATTGTTAACAGAAGAAAATGAAGAGGCCGCATATTTAGCGAATCAAATTAATGCATTAAACGAAGAACGAAAACAAATTGTTGCTGATATAGCGGAGGAAGCTGAAGCAATGCTACAAGTGGCAGGAACGGAACTACCTCCTGTTATCGTAGTGGCGAAAGAAGGCTGGAATCAAGGCGTATTAGGAATTGTTGCTTCAAGGCTAGTGAATCGTTACGATCGTCCTGTTATTGCTTTAACGGTGGACCAAGAAGCAAATATAGCAAAAGGCTCTGCTAGAAGTATTGAGGCGTTTGATCTATTTACTAACTGCATGGAAGTAAGAGATTTATTTACCCATTTCGGTGGTCACGCTCAAGCAGCAGGTATGACGCTTCCAATAGAGAATGTTGATTTATTAAGGGATAAGTTATGTGAGCAAGCGGACCTACAGTTAACAGCAGAAGACTTTCGCCAAACGTTACGCATTGACAGTAGCCTCCTATTAAAGGATGTTTGTTTGCAAACGATTGAAGAAATAAACGCTTTAGCACCTTTTGGTATGGGGAACCCAAAGCCGCTATTTTGCCTTGAGTCATACGCTCCAGTAGAAATGCGGCAACTCGGCAGTAAATTAAACCATTTAAAATTAAAATTGCGGGAAGAAGACCATGAATTAGATGCGATTGGTTTTGGATTAGGTGATCTGTATCCGAGAATATCTCCACATTCCCCAATTTCTATCGTCGGGGAATTATCGATTAACGAATGGAATGGCCGAAAGAAACCACAAATAATGATGAGAGACGTGAAGGTAGCGAATCGACAATTATTTGATTATCGGGGAAATCGTCATTTGCAAAAAGTGATGAAGGACGTCCCTACACATAATGGAATTGCCATCTTCTTTCAGCCTATGACGGAAAAGGATGATTGGGTGTTTGAACATGTCGATGCATGGGAGATACTAGATGACGATATGGTAGAAGAAATTCCATTAGAGCAAGTCGATCATTTAATTTTAATGGACCTGCCACCATCCTTACACCGCTTGTCTATAGTACTGCAAAAAATGACTCCTCATAACATATATGCTTGCTATTATACAGAGGAAGCGGCGTTTTTAAATACGGTTCCAACACGCGAACATTTTAAATGGTTTTACGGTATGCTTATGAAGCGAAAGCAATTTCATCTAGATCGAGAAGGTCCTAAGCTAGCACAATATAAAGGTTGGACATATGACACAGTTAAGTTTATCGCGAACGTGTTTTCTGAGTTGGAATTTGTTAAAATAGAGAATGGACTTATAACGTTACATGCTAATCCGACGAAAAAGGATTTAACTGCGTCAACTTTGTATCAGTCAAAACAACAGCATTTACATGTGGAACAAACATTATATTTTTCGACTTACAAACAGTTAAAACAATGGTTTGATGAACAGATAAATGGCGTTTTTCCATTGAAGGAGGAAGTAATAAATGAATCTTAAGGATTATATAACAGTTGTACAAGATTGGCCATCAGAAGGTATTCAATTTAAAGATATTACGACATTAATGGATAATGGAAAGGCTTTTAAATATGCTGTCGATCAAATTGTCGACTATGCTAAAGAGAAAGAAATTGATATCATCGTTGGTCCTGAAGCAAGAGGATTTATTATTGGTTGCCCGGTTGCGTATTCAATGGAAGTAGGGTTTGCTCCCGTACGTAAAGAAGGAAAGCTACCAAGGGAAACGATTAAGGCAGACTATGGATTAGAGTATGGCAAGGACGTATTAACGATTCATAAAGATGCTATTAAACCCGGACAACGCGTGTTAATTACTGATGATTTGCTAGCAACTGGTGGTACAATTGAAGCAACTATCAAGCTGGTAGAAGAATTAGGGGGCATTGTAGTAGGTTGTGCTTTTCTTGTCGAATTAACTTATTTAAACGGACGAGAGAAGCTAGAACAGTATGATCTTGTTGCGCTAATGCAATATTAATAGGCTATATGAAGAGTGCTCTAATAGGAGTGCTCTTTTCCTATATTAATACGGAAATAAGTGTTATAATGATTACAATTCACGACTTTTACCGACAATGTAAAAGTCGTATTTTTAAAATAATGGGAATAATAGGCTTGAAGAATTTTTTAGTATAAAGGTGATAGGATGTCTAAAGATAAAATATTGACAGCAGATGAAGTGATGGAGCAAGCTGGCGCGTATCTATCTAAAGAAGATACTACGTTTATTCGCCGAGCATACGAGTATGCACATGAAGCGCATCAAGAGCAATATCGTAAATCAGGAGAACCGTATATTATTCATCCTGTCCAAGTAGCTGGTATTCTCGTGGAGTTGGAGATGGATCCGGTAACGATTGCTGGTGGCTTTTTGCATGATGTCGTAGAGGATACTGATGTAACCGTAGAAGATTTACAAGCAGCCTTCAATGAAGAAGTAGCGATGCTTGTTGATGGCGTTACGAAATTAGGGAAAATCAAATACAAATCTAAGGAAGCTCAACAAGCGGAAAATCATCGTAAAATGTTTGTAGCAATGGCGAAGGATATTCGCGTTATCTTAATCAAATTAGCGGATCGTCTTCACAATATGCGAACATTGAAACATTTACCACCGGAGAAGCAAAGGCGTATTTCCAATGAAACGTTAGAAATATTTGCTCCTCTTGCTCATCGCATCGGGATATCTACAATTAAGTGGGAGCTTGAGGATACTGCGTTACGTTATTTAAATCCACAACAATATTATCGAATCGTTCACCTTATGAAACAGAAGCGAAATGAACGAGAATTTTATATTGGGGAAGTAATGGATGAAATACAGAATCAATTAGACGATGTAAACATAACAGCTGAGATATCTGGACGTCCTAAACACTTATATAGTATCTATCGCAAAATGGTACTAGAGAATAAACAATTCAATGAAATATACGATTTATTAGCTGTCCGTGTGATCGTTCGTACAATTAAAGATTGCTATGCGGTTTTAGGTATTATTCATACGTGTTGGAAACCAATGCCTGGACGGTTTAAAGACTATATTGCTATGCCGAAACCGAATTTATATCAATCCCTTCATACAACGGTCATTGGTCCTAAGGGAGATCCATTAGAGGTTCAAATTCGGACGCAGGAAATGCATGACATTGCCGAGTTTGGAATTGCTGCTCATTGGGCTTATAAAGAAGGAAAGCAAATCGATCAAAGCACTCAAACCTTTGATGAACGTTTAAGTTGGTTCCGTGAAATTCTAGAGTGGCAAAATGAAACCCACGATGCAGAAGAATTTATGGAATCTTTAAAAGTCGATTTATTTTCCGATATGGTATATGTCTTTACTCCTAAAGGCGATGTGATTGAGTTGCCGTCAGGATCGAATCCTATTGATTTCGCTTTTCGTATCCATACAGAAATCGGCAATCAAACCATTGGTGCGAAAATTAACGGCAAAATGGAACCGTTAGATTATAAATTAAAGACCGGTGACATCGTTGAGGTGATGACTTCTAAACATTCCTACGGTCCATCTAAAGACTGGATTAAGATTACCCAAACCTCTCAAGCTAAAAATAAGATTAAACAATTTTTCAAAAAGCAACGCCGGGATGAAAACATCGTCAAAGGGAAAGAGTTAATCGATAAAGAAATTCGCGGCTTTGATTTAGAACCGAAAGAGGTTTTAACGACAGATAATATTCAGCGTGTCTGTGAGAAATTTAACTTTCATAATGAAGATGATATGTATGCTGCTGTTGGCTATCAAGGAATTACTGCCGCGCAGATTGCGACCCGATTAACAGAGAAGATTCGCAAGCAGCAAGAGAAAGTGCAAGACTTAGAAGAAACGATTGAAGATGTGAAAAGTGAAATGAAGCCCCCTTCCAAAGCTGCCAAGAAAAAGGATTCAGGTGTTAAAGTAAAAGGGGTAGATAATTTACTTGTACGTTTATCAAGATGCTGTAATCCTGTTCCAGGTGACGATATTGTCGGGTACATCACGAAAGGTCGTGGTGTTTCTGTCCACCGTTCTGATTGTCCAAACGTGCAGACGGAAGATATTCAACCACGCTTATTACCAGTAGAATGGGAAGGAGCGGGGACGGGAGGTAAGCAATATAGTTTAGATATTGAGATTTCTGGTTATGACCGCCGTGGCTTATTAAATGAAGTTCTTCAAGCCGTTAATGAAACGAAAACGAATATTGTCGCTGTATCTGGTAAATCCGATCGTAATAAAATGGCAACTATTCATATGACCATACTTATTTATGATACGAACCATATGCGTAAAATCGTAGAGAGAATCAAACAAATTCCAGATGTATATACAGTAAGACGAGTGTTGCAATAAGGGGGAGATTCGATGCGGGCTGTTATTCAAAGAGGTAAAAATGCTAGCGTAACCGTTAAAGGAGAAATAACAGGGCAAATTACAGAAGGACTTGTCGTATTATTAGGTGTTACGCATGAGGATACAGAAGAGGATGCCAAGTATTTAGCAGATAAAATATCTAATTTGCGCATATTTGAGGATGATGACCATAAATTGAACCTCTCATTGAAGGATATTGGTGGTCAAGTTTTGTCTATTTCTCAATTCACCTTGTATGGTGACTGCCGGAAGGGAAGACGTCCTAATTTTATGAATGCAGCGAAGCCAGAGCCTGCCAAACAATTGTATGAAGCGTTTAATGAAATGGTGCGAAAACAAGGTGTAGAGGTAGAGACTGGAAGCTTTGGAGCTATGATGGATGTATCTTTAACTAACGTAGGGCCTGTTACGTTAATATTAGACACAGCAGAACGGTAAATAAAAGGAAGTATGCGTATCGGAATGACGCATGCTTCCTTTCTTTATACTAGTAAGAAAAATGTTGAATAAGTCCGGCTGTTATTCCTCGTATTATCTTTTCCTGATATTCATTCGTTTGTACATAATAAGCTTCTTTTTCGTTGGAGAGAAAGCCTAGTTCGAGCAATAATGCTTGTTGTTGATTTTCTCGTATAACATGAAAGTCACCGCGCTTCGTTTGCCGATCGTTTAAACCTGTAGCTTCTATCATCGCACGCTGCATCGTTTCAGCAAAAGCTTTGTGTTGTTCGTTGTAATAAAATGTACCGATTCCATTTGCATCCGGAGACTGTGGAAAGCTATTGTAGTGTAAGCTCAAAAAGGCATCTGCACTCCGGATATTTGCTAATAATGCTCTTGAACTTAACGTAATGTAAGAATCATCATCTCTTGTTAAGAATACGTTTGCTCCAGCAAGTTCAAGCTTGTCCTCTAATCGTTGAGCCGTTTCTAACGTCAAATACTTCTCATACATGCCGCTTGTGCTCGTTGTACCTACATCCCGGCCGCCATGCCCTGGATCAATGACGATTGTTTTATTTTGTAATCCTACTTGACGGGAAGCTTGTTCATTGTATACGTTTTGATCTTGTGTCACAATCCAATCGGCGACATAGGCGGTAGCTCCGTTATATTCAATTTCATACCAACCATTTTCCTGATGGACTACTTCATATTGTTCTCCTTGTGCCCCTGTTCCGACTATAGAAGAATTTGTAGATGGACCTTGGCGAATGTTCGTACCATCGTGCAGCAAAGTGATCAATCCATTTATTTGTTGCGAAGCATGTTGTGTACTTACTAACCAATTGGCTACCCAACCTTTTACACCGTTAGGGAGTTCTATTTCGTACCAACCATTCACTTGCTGATAGTACGAAAAGGAGTCTCCTTGATTTACTTGCGCTAACGTATTGCTTTGCATGTTTGCTTCACTACGAACATTTAAAATAGGGGTTTGTACAGTAATGGTTCCTTTTTTGGTAGCTTGTTGAGCTGTAGCAGGTTCTCCAGAGTTGTGTTGTAGATACTCCTTTGCAATCCAACCTTCTTTTTGTTGAAATGATATCTTTACCCAGTTATTCTGCTCAGTAATTGTTTGCACTTTCGTCCCTTTATTGAGCTGTCCAAGGATGGAAGCAGATGTAGTTGGTTTGGAACGAATGTTTAATCCGTTTACACGAACAAAGGCCGTTTCATTGAATGAAGATGCTGCTTCCACTGTTGTTACATAATTGGCATGGATCCAACCAGCTTCACCATTGTAACGGATTTTTATCCAATTTCCTTTTTGGGTAACTTTTTCATATTCGTCGTCCATGTATACTTGTCCGATTATAGTATTATTTACACCAGGACCAGAGCGGACGTTAATAGGTTCATCAATTATGACTACTCGTTCAGCAGTGACAACCCTTTCATGGATCAAAAGGACATCAGTTAAACAAAAAACGAGAAGTAATAATACAATTTTTTTCATTTGCACAGTATAATTCCTCCTTGATGTAATGATTACAAAGGAACGTAATCATTACCATTCTATCATCAATTTCATATATCCTGTTTTTTATGAAATTAATCCTATATTTTTGGGTAGGCTATTTAGAAAAATGATAGGTGTGAAGAAACATGAAGGAAAGTGATCAACAACAACAGTCCTATAATTATGGACGGGATATATTCGGTGTTCAACGGAGTATTGGCGGAGGAGAGCGAGTTTTGAACAGGATGGCATCAACAAGTACATTAGGTACGGACAGACAAGAAATAAAAAAAATTTTAGAAAGCATGAAACGTTCTTGACATGAGGGGCTTTCATCATTATGATAGTAATCAATTCAATTCGTTTTATTTATGCGAAATGGTCGATGAAGAATACAATTTAATGAAGATAGAACCAATGAGGGAAAAAGTAGGTAATCATCAAATGGATAGAGAGAAAGTGTCCGAGGCTGAAAACACTTTTACATATTGAGATTAATGAAAGACATTCCTTAGGCTCCGCATCGAAAAAATGAGTAGGTGCTGGACGTAGCAGGCGTTAACTGTTTAAGTGGAAGTAACAAGCTTCAATTAGGGTGGCAACGCGGGAATATCTCGTCCCTATTCGATACATATTCGGATAGGTGACGGGATATTTTTTTGTATTATTGGCCATGAATATTTGAAATAATTCAATCGCAATAGTACATCGATTGTTGGTTTCTACAAATTAAGGAGGAAAATGATGAGTAGTTTTAAAGGCCCTCGTGGCACACAAGACATTTTACCTGGTGAGGTAGAGAAGTGGCAGTACGTTGAATCTGCCTTAACAGATTTATGCTATCGCTATAACTATAAAGAGATACGTACTCCCGTTTTTGAGCATACTGAACTATTTCAACGTGGGGTAGGGGATTCTACAGATATTGTCCAAAAAGAGATGTATACATTTACAGACCGTGGCGATCGCAGTCTCACACTTCGCCCTGAGGGAACGGCTTCTGTTGTTCGTTCTTTTGTGCAAAATAAAATATATGGATCACCGAATCAACCGACGAAACTGTTCTATTCGGGCCCTATGTTCCGTTATGAACGACCACAACAAGGCCGCATGCGTCAATTCGTCCAATTCGGTGTTGAAGCATTAGGAAGTGATGATCCAGCGATAGATGCAGAGGTTATTGCACTAGCCATGAACGCTTATAAAGAGCTAGGGCTTTCTTCTTTGAAGCTAGTTCTGAATAGTTTGGGCGATAAGAAAAGCCGTTCACGTCACCGCCAAGCATTAGTGGAACATTTTCAACCGTATAAGGAAGAGTTGTGTGAAGATTGTCAAAGCAGACTAGCGACGAATCCAATGCGTGTATTAGATTGTAAGAAAGACCGTGAACACGAATCCATGCACACGGCACCATCTATTTTAGATTATTTAAATGACGAATCCCGCGCGTACTTTGAAGCGGTAAAATCCATATTAGATCGAATGGGAATTGAATATGAAATTGATCCTAACTTAGTTCGTGGCCTTGACTATTACAATCATACAGCTTTCGAAATTATGAGTAATGCGAAAGGGTTTGGCGCTATTACGACGTTAAGTGGTGGAGGTCGTTACAACGGTCTTGTGGAAGAAGTGGGAGGACCTGCGACACCTGGTATTGGCTTTGCCTTAAGTATTGAACGATTGCTTATGGCCTTAGAAGCAGAAGGGATTACGCTGCCAATAGAAGATAAATTAGAATGCTACGTTGTTTCTTTAGGAGAAGAGGCTGAGCAAGAAGCAGCAGCTATTGTCTATCAATTACGCCAAGCAGGAATCCAAGTGGATAAAGATTACGCTGGGAAGAAAATGAAGGCACAGTTTAAAGCGGCAGATCGTCTGAACGCTCATTACGTTCTCGTATTAGGAGAAGATGAACTTACGAATGGCCAAATTAATGTCAAGAACATGGAAACAGGCGAACAAGAAACAATTGCATTATCAACTATAGTAGAACATATGAAACGAGAGCTTAAGGGGGATGCATGATGAGTGAACAACGACAATTAAGTGGTCATCTAAGAGAAAGCCATATTGGACAACAAGTGAAATTAAAAGGATGGGTACAAAAACGCCGTGATTTAGGCGGGCTTATTTTCGTTGATTTACGTGATCGTTCTGGTGTGGTACAAGTAGTATTCAATCCTGAAGTATCAGAAGAAGCACTGAATATTGCTGAAAAAGTTAGAACAGAATATGTAGTGGAAATCGATGGAGAAGTGGTAGCACGTCAAGCAGGAACAACGAATGATAATTTAGAAACAGGTAAAATAGAAATTATGGCACAACACATTTCTATTTTAAATAAATCGAAAAACCCACCATTTCTAATACAAGATGAATCGGATACATCGGAAGAGTTACGTTTAAAATATCGCTATTTAGACCTTCGTCGCAAACCATTACAGGAAACATTTAAACTACGACATAAAGCTACTCAAGCGATTCGTACGTTTTTGAACAATGATGACTTTCTAGAAATGGAAACGCCGCTTTTAACGAAAAGTACGCCAGAGGGTGCCCGTGATTACTTAGTTCCGAGCCGTGTACATGAAGGTGCCTTTTATGCATTACCACAATCACCGCAATTGTTTAAGCAGCTCATCATGATGTCTGGATTTGAGAAGTACTATCAAATTGCTCGCTGTTTCCGTGATGAAGATTTACGTGCAGATCGTCAACCTGAATTTACGCAAATCGATATTGAAACATCCTTTATGACGAAAGATGACATTATGGATATGACAGAGCGTATGATGAAACACTTGTTAAAAGAAGTAAAAGGAATGGACTTACCGACACCATTCCCACGTATGAAGTATGATGAGGCAATGGAGCGTTACGGTTCTGATAAGCCCGATACTCGCTTTGATTTGGAGTTAGTGAACGTTTCCGAAATCGTTCAGCATTCAGGCTTTAAAGTATTTGCTGGCGCGATTGAAAGCGGCGGTAGCGTAAGCAGCATAAATGTAAAAGGCAAAGCAGCAGACTTCTCACGGAAAGATATTGATAAACTAACTGATTTCGTGAAAATTTACGGTGCGAAAGGTTTAGCTTGGCTGAAAGCAGATAATGGGGAATTGCAAGGGCCTATCGCTAAATTTATTAATGATGAAGAAAGCACAAGCCTGCGTCATGCTCTTCAAGTAGAAGATGGCGATTTATTGTTATTCGTTGCGGACAAGACGGCTATTGTTCAAGAAAGTTTAGGAGCGCTTCGTCAAAAGTTAGGAAAAGAATTACAACTAATTGATGAGAATGCTTTTAATTTCTTATGGGTAACCGATTGGCCATTATTTGAATACGATGAAGAGTTAGATCGTTATTTCGCAGCGCATCACCCGTTCACGATGCCAGAACGGGAAGATGTGGAGAAGATGACGGACAAACCATATGAAGCTCGTGCTCAAGCGTATGATATCGTCCTAAATGGATATGAACTTGGTGGAGGAAGTCTCCGCATATATGAAAAAGAACTACAAGACAAAATGTTCGAAGTGCTTGGATTCACTAAAGAGGAAGCGCAAAATCAATTCGGATTTTTACTAGAAGCGCTTGAACTAGGGGCACCTCCTCATGGTGGGATTGCGTTAGGCTTAGATCGCCTTGTTATGTTACTTGCTGGTCGTTCCAATCTTCGTGATACGATTTTATTCCCGAAAACAGCGTCCGCTTCTTGCTTACTAACAGAAGCACCTGATTATGTGAGCGAATCGCAATTACATGAATTACATTTAGAGCTAGGTGAGAAAGCGAAGGAAAAGCGTCAAGAATTATAATAGATTGATGTGCTTTCATCAATTTTACGGTTGATAGTTCCGCATGAATGTGCTATTATTTTAATACAAACTGAATAGCCAATCCTGATGTGTGCGTTTATCTTACCATATCGTTTTGACCGAACATTTAAGTTACGGGAGCTTGCGTTTTCGAACAGAGTACACGCCTTTAGTATAAAGGACTTACAAAATTCGAAACAGGGCACCCACCTGCCAAGTAGCGGGTTCAAAACTTTGGATTTCTGACGGCACTATTGGGATTGGTTATATACATAAAAAAACCTTAAGGAATAATCCTTAAGGTTTTTTAGCGTGCGAGTTGTTCGAGATTTCCGTTTTTCTCCATGCGGAAGGTTGGTTTCGTACCATCACTGTCACCGTCATTAAAGGCAACCATCTTACGAGCACGATCCATTACTTGAATGAGCACTTGATAGTCTTCTTGAACAGCATGGAGTCGTTGTTCTAAAGCACGCACTTGTTGTTCTAATTGGCTTTTTTCCGTTTGAAGGGATTGATTCTCTTTTTCTAGTTCATTTACTTTCTTAGGATTGGCTGATTGATATTGAGATTGTAATTCTTTTAATTGCTCCATAATATGTGCAAATGTTACCGATTCATTTTTCGCTGGCGTTGGTTGTTCCATCACTATTGTTTCGCTTGCAGGTTCTTGCCATGTTATTTCCTCTTCGTCCTCTTGTGAGAAAATCATTGGGGAGAGGGGATTGGATGGCTTCGTCGTTTGTTGACCTGCTAGAGCCCGTTTCTTCTCTTTCCGTTGTCTTTTCGCGATATCGATTGCTTGAATATATTTCTGTCGTACTTCTGCATTCCAACGAAACCCACAAGCAGCTGATGTTCTGTTCAAGTGATCTCCTACTTCATCGAACGCTTTTAATTGTGTGCTTCCTTCTCGAATGTGACGTAACACGGTTTCTGCTAATAGTAAATCATCTTCATGTGACCAAGCATCTTGTCTTACTTTTACCATTGTATGATTCATCTCCTTTTCTCCTTTAACTTTTTCTATAATTAATAGAACTAGTTTGTTCTTTTTGGTTTATAGTGTTAACGGAAAATAGGAAAATATACATGGCAGTGGGAAAAGTTATTTTTTCTGTTGCTCTATACGTTCATATACTTGGCTAAGTCCTTTTTCAAATTTTCCAGTTTTTTTCGGTGAATAATAGACCGCATTTTTAATAGAATCTGGTAAATATTGTTGTTTAACCCAGCCGCTTTCATAGTTGTGAGGATATTTGTACTCGATTCCGTGCCCTAGCTTTTCCGCTCCTTTATAATGAGCGTCCTTTAAATGTTTGGGAACTTCACCGCTTTTTCCTTTACGAATGTCCGATAATGCAGCATCAAGCGCTTTATAAGCTGTATTCGATTTAGGAGAGAGAGCAAGTTCAACGACAGCGTTAGCTAATGGAATTCGTGCTTCTGGAAACCCTAATCGTTCAGCGGCTTCTACAGCGGCAATAGCTCGTGGACCTGCTTGTGGATTAGCAAGTCCGATGTCTTCATATGCAATGACAATCATACGCCTTGCAATACTGTCTAAATCACCTGCCTCAATGAGCCTAGCTAAATAGTGCAGGGCAGCATGGACGTCACTTCCGCGAATAGATTTCTGGAAAGCAGATAGAACATCATAATGAGCATCTCCATCTTTGTCATGGGAAAAACTTTTCTTCTGCATGCACTGCTCTGCAATAGATAAGTCAATATATATCATCCCATCTTCGCTTTCTGGCGTTGAGAATACTGCTAATTCAAGTCCGTTTAAAGCAGAACGTAAATCACCATTAGCAGATAAAGCGAAATGATCCATTGCATCGGCTGTAAGGTGAGTATCGTATTGACCAAGACCATTTGTTTCATCTGTAATGGTTTTCATAAGCGCATGCTTAATCTCTTCAGTATGTAAACGATGTAATTCAAATAGGTGACAGCGACTGCGAATGGCCGGATTAATGGAATGATATGGATTGCTCGTTGTACAACCAATTAATGTGATTAAATTGCTTTCAACATGTGGAAGTAAAAAATCTTGCTTCCCTTTATCTAATCGATGTACTTCGTCTAATATGAGCACGAGTTGACCTGACATTTTTGCTTCTTCTACAGCAATTTCCATGTCCTTTTTCTTATCGACGACGGCATTTAAAAGTTTAAAACGTAATTGTAAACTATTCGCAAGTGCCATAGCCATGGATGTTTTTCCTGTTCCTGGTGGCCCGTGCAAAATCATGGATGCTAAACGTTTGGCATCGACCATTCTTCTTATCATTTTCCCTTCTGCTACGAGATGAGATTGACCAATTATGTCCTCAATATGCTGTGGTCGCATCCGAAATGCTAGTGGCTGTTGTTTCATCGTATCTTCTCCTTCCGACTTCTAAGCTCCATCGCTTTACTTTATTAAGATAGAAGGGTATATTTTAATTTTAAAAACTGCTTCCATCAATGAAGGAACGTCTTGTTCATTTTAAGCGTATAGATTATGCGGATAAAATGCAAGAAAGGTGTCATTCATGCTATAATAGCAATGTTTGCATACTTTTAGAAACAATTATGATGAAGGAATCGCAGAAAGGATAATGCGATATGGAAAAATCTATTCACCCAATAGCGAAGATGGAGCATCAACAAAGTAAACGAACGTTTATCATTCGTTGGTCTTTCTTTACTATTGGATTAATTATTCTAGCGCTTGGTATTGCCCTTACGATTAAAGGGGAGAAGCTAGGAATAGGGCCGTGGGATGTATTCCATGTCGGTCTATATGAGAAATTCGGGTTAACCGTTGGCTCATGGTCCATTATTGCGGGCGTCATCATTGTTGCAATTACATCAATAGCATGGAAACAATGGCCGCAGTTTGGGACGATATTGAACATGTTTTTGTTAGGAGTATTTATAGATATATTTTTGTTGATTTTACCTAATCCAGATACGATGTTAATGATGGTGTTGTGCTTTGTTACAGGAGTAATAATACTAGCATATGGTATTGGTATTTACGTGGCACCGGAGCTTGGTGCGGGACCAAGAGACGGTTTAATGTTACTCATCCATGATGTAACGGGGTGGAAAGTACAATGGGTGCGAAATGGAATTGAGATTACCGTTTTTCTGCTTGGTTGGATGCTTGGTGGACCTGTTGGAATTGGTACGGTTATCATTGCTTTCTTTTTAGGAACATTAGTCGGATATACATTACCACAAAGTAAGAAGTGGTTAGATTACTGTATACAGAGAGGTGAACAAAATGAAAATATCAACAAAAGGTCGATACGGTCTGACAATCATGATCGCGTTAGCCAAAAAGTACGGTGACGGGCCGATTTCATTAAAATCGATTGCAAGAGAGCACGATTTATCGGAGCATTATTTAGAACAACTCATTGCACCTTTACGCAATGCAGGTCTTGTGCGAAGTGTGCGTGGTGCTTATGGTGGTTATATGCTAACTCGTACCCCGGAGGAAATTACGGCTGGAGATGTGATACGTGTGCTAGAAGGTCCGATTAGTCCTGTAGAAGGTATTGAGGAAGAAGCGCCAGCAAAAAAAGCTCTTTGGATGCGCATACGAGATGCGGTGAAAGATGTGTTAGATACGACGACGTTATACGATCTCGCTCAACACGATGAAGAAGATGATCAAGAAGCATATATGTTCTATATATAAATAACTGATTGGTCGATACAACACAAAAGGAAGGAAATTTTGTATGAAACCCATTTATTTGGACCATGCCGCTACAACACCTATAAGTAGTGGGGTAATAGATGCAATGGCGCTAGTTTTGCAAGACGTATATGGGAACCCGTCAAGTGTTCATTCATATGGTAGAAAAGCGCGTAAAGTATTAGATGAGGCACGAAGAACAATTGCCACAAGCATAGGGGCGACAGATAAAGATCTTGTGTTTACAAGTGGTGGAACAGAAGCAGATAATTTGGCTATACTAGGAGCGGCTAAAGCAAGAAAGCATTTAGGTAAGCACATTATTACGACACAAATAGAGCACCACGCTGTACTACATCCTGTTCAAGAGCTAGAACGAGAAGGATTTGATGTGACGTATGTACCTGTCCAAGAGAATGGACTTATTTCAATAGAGGATATAAAGCAGGCGTTACGTGAAGATACGATTGTGGTTTCTGTTATGTATGTCAATAATGAAACAGGGTGCATTCAACCTATTGCAGAGATTGGGGAAATGTTAACAGACCATCAAGCTCTTTTTCACACGGACGCCGTTCAAGCATTCGGTGCGATACCAATCAATGTCCACGCATTACATGTAGACTTAATGACGATTACCGCTCATAAAATAAACGGACCAAAAGGAATTGGAGCGCTATATATTCGTGAAGGTGTTAGCTTACATCCGACTCAATATGGAGGAGAGCAAGAGAGAAAACGGCGACCAGGAACGGAGAATATTGCTGCCGCTCATGGTTTTGCCAAAGCTGTTGAAGAAATGAAAGAAATGCAACAAACACGCGTGCAGACGTACAAGCACTATAAAAAGCTCTTTCTCGAAACGCTTACAAATGAAGGAATACACTATGAAATCAATGGTGGAAGAATTAACGTGCCAACGATTGTAAATATTTATTTCCCTGGTACAAATGTAGAAATGTTATTGACAAACTTCGACCTAGACGGAATTGCTGCTTCGAGCGGTTCGGCGTGTACTGCTGGCTCTGTAGAACCTTCCCATGTGTTAACTACTATGTTCGGTGAAGGAAATGAACGGACAACGAGCTCGGTTCGTTTTAGCTTCGGCTTAGCGAATACAGAGGAGAACGTGCGCGAAGCTGCCCTTAGAGTCGCTAAAACTGTCAAACGATTAACGAAAACAACATAAGGAGTTGACAACAATGAAAGAACCACAAGATACACGTGTTGTTGTCGGAATGTCAGGTGGCGTAGATTCATCTGTAACGGCGCTGTTATTGAAACAGCAAGGTTATGATGTTGTCGGTATATTCATGAAGAATTGGGACGATACAGATGAAAACGGCGTATGTACAGCAACAGAAGATTATGAAGATGTCATTCGTGTATGTAACCAATTAGACATTCCGTATTACGCGGTTAATTTCGAAAAACAATATTGGGATAAAGTGTTCACGTATTTCTTAGAAGAGTACAAAGCCGGAAGAACACCAAATCCTGATGTTATGTGTAATAAAGAAATTAAATTTAAAGCATTTATGGACCATGCGATGTCACTTGGAGCGGATTACGTAGCAACTGGTCATTATGCGCAAGTGCGCAAACAAGGGAATCGTTATGAGATGTTACGTGGTCATGATCACAATAAAGATCAAACGTATTTCTTAAACCAATTAACGCAAGACGTGCTTAAGAAAGTTATGTTTCCTCTAGGTCATATGGACAAAAAGCAAGTAAGACAAATAGCAGAAGAAAACGATTTAGCTACAGCTAAGAAGAAAGATTCTACAGGTATTTGTTTTATTGGTGAGCGAAATTTCAAAGAATTTCTTAGTCAATACTTGCCTGCTCAACCGGGAAATATGGAAACAATGGACGGAGAAGTGAAAGGGAAGCATGATGGCTTAATGTATTATACATTAGGGCAACGTCAAGGGTTAGGTATTGGTGGTCCTGGAGATCCTTGGTTTGTTATTGGTAAAAATGTAGAAGAGAACATATTATACGTTGGACAAGGCTATCACAATGATTTGTTGTATACAGAAGGATTAGAAGCATCTGGTATGAATTGGACACTTGGTGAAGTTCCTACTGAACCATTCACGTGCACAGCCAAATTCCGTTATCGTCAAGAGGATAGCAATGTAACCGTTACGCCTATTAGTGCAACGCAGATTCGTGTTATGTTCCACGAACGAGAGCGTGCCATTACACCTGGACAAGCGGTTGTTCTATACGATGGGGATGTATGTCTTGGCGGCGGAACGATTGATCAAGTATTAAAAAACAATGAGTATGTGACGTATGTAGGTTAATATCCCTGACTCGCCCTTTGAGTTAGGGGTTTATTTTACATATTCGATATGGAAAACAAGGAAAACATGGAGGTATTGTCGAATAAATGGATTATTTAAAGCAAGGCATTGACTACATGCAAGAACAAAAATATGAAGAAGCTGCACAAAGCTTTACACAAGCGATAGAAAATCATCCAAATGATCCGCTCGGTTATATTAACTTTGGTAATTTACTAATGTATATGAATGACTTAGAAAGGGCGCAGCGTTTTTTTGAAAGAGCTGTTGAAATTGATTCAGAAGCCGCAACAGCTCATTACGGTCTAGGTAACGTATTGTACGAGCAAGGGAAATATAGCGAAGCGCAGAAGCCGTTCCAACAAGCAATACAGCAAGGGTTAGAAGAGAGCGATGGTTACTTCATGCTAGGGCTTTCTTTTCTATATGAAGAACAGTTTAAGCTTGCTATGCCATACTTATTAAGAGCTACAGAGCTTTCTCCTGAAGATGACGAGAAGTTGTTCCAATACGGATTATGTTTAGCGCAACTTCAAATGTTAGAACAAGCGTTACAAATGTTCTATAAGGTATTACAGCTTAATGATCAGCATAGTGACGCCCATTACAATATCGGTGTATGCTTGTTATATACAGAAGAGGCGGAACGTGCGTTAAAGCATTTTAACGATGCATTACACATTCAACCGGATCACATGCTTGCAGCTCATGCAAAAGCAAAAGTAGAAGAAGCATTGCTCGAGCAGCGAAACAATCAATAAAGGGGAATATCGCAATGGAAAAGCAATTAGAAGAACACTTTCATGAGGAAAAAGGTTATATAAAAGGAGAGCTCGTTCGAATGATTTATCAAAATCCGGATGAGCACTTTTCCATTGCTCTTATTCATATTATTGATACGAATGAATCGATAGAAGAAACAGAAGTCGTGATTAAAGGGCATTTTTCTCCATTACATAAAGGTGAGCATTATTTGTTTTACGGTAAAGTGACCAACCATCCAAAATTCGGCGATCAATACTATGTAGAGCACTATCAAAAGGACATTCCTACTTCTAAAGAAGGAGTTGTGCTGTATTTATCGAGCGATTTATTTTACGGCATTGGAAAACGCACGGCAGAACGTATTGTTGGGGTGTTAGGAGAAGATGCAATTCAAAAAATTTTGCACGACTCATCTGTGTTAGACGAAGTGCCTCATTTGTCCAAAGAGAAAGCGGAACAACTTGTAGCAGATTTAAAAGAGCATCAAGGGTTTGAGCATATTGTTGTAACATTGTCTGAATATGGGTTTGGCTTGCAAATGGCTCAGAAAATTTACGAGGTATATAAAGATCGAACACTTGAAATATTACAAGAGAACCCATATCAATTTGTTTTTGACATTACTGGTTTCGGCTTTAAGCGGGCAGATGAAGTAGCTGCTAAACACGGTATTTCTTATAATCATCCTTCTCGAATACAAGCTGCGTGTTTATATTCGTTAAATGAGTGGTCGCAACAAGGTCATGTTTATGCACCACACGATGAATTAATCGAACAAGTGAAGAATGTTCTTAATACAGGCGAGAATGCATTAACTTCAGAAATGATATCCACGCAAATCAATGACCTTGTGGAAGATCGTCATTTAATAGAAGAGGAGGGGAAAGTGTATCTCCCTTCTTTGTACTATGCGGAAACTGGTTTTGCGGAACAATTTAATCGTTTATGGATGGCTGAAAGTATGGAAGAACATACACAAGCTGATATTATGAAAGTTATCGGAGAAATTGAAGAGGAAGAACATATTAGTTACGGAAAAGAACAGTACGATGCAATTGAACGGGCGTTACATTCTAATTTAATGATTTTAACAGGTGGTCCTGGAACAGGTAAGACGACGGTTATTAAAGGTATTATTACAGCATATGCCAAGTTAAATCGAAAGTCCCTTTACCCTGCCGACTACACTCAAGATGAACCTTTTCCTTTTCTACTCACTGCTCCGACCGGTAGAGCGGCAAAGCGCATGCATGAATCAACAGGAATACCAGCTGTTACCATTCATCGATTGCTAGGGTGGAATGGGACAGAGTCATTTGAGCATGATCATGACAATCCTTTAAGTGGCAAGGTATTAATTATTGATGAATTTTCCATGGTGGATATATGGCTGGCCAATCAATTGTTCAGAGCAATACCATCTGGCATGCAAGTATTGCTTGTTGGCGATGAGGACCAGTTGCCATCTGTTGGTCCTGGTCAAGTGCTATCTGATTTGTTATCACTCGCTCAAGTACCAGCTATTTCTTTGAAAGAAGTGTACCGACAAAAAGAAGGTTCTAAAATTATCCGTCTTGCCCATGATATGAAGCAAGGAAAGTGTGAAGCCCAAACATTAGAAAAAGCAAAAGACTTTACCTTTATTTCTTGTGAGGAAACCCAAGTGCTTCACGTAGTACAAACGGTATATAAACGAGCCATTGATAAAGGACATACCGTCAAGGATATTCAAATACTTGCTCCGATGTATCGCTCAAAGTTAGGGATTCACCGTTTTAATGAGGAAATACAACAGTTAGTGAATCCACCAAGCCGGCAGCGGAGGGAGATGAAAGTAAAAGATGTCACTTTCCGAACAGGAGATAAAGTGATTCAGCTTGTCAACCAAGCAGAATCTGGTGTGTTTAATGGAGACATAGGGGAAGTAGTAGCCATCTACAGGGAAGGTGAAACGAAAGATCAAAAAGAAAAGCTCGTCGTGTTATTTGACGGTAAGGAAGTGGAGTATTTGCGTAAAGATGTATCGCAAATTATGCATGCTTATTGTACGTCTATTCATAAATCACAAGGAAGCGAATTCTCGATTGTCATTATCCCTGTTGTTAGAAGCTACGCTCGCATGTTAAGGCGGAATTTACTATATACAGCAGTAACCCGTAGCAAAACGTCGTTAATTCTTTGTGGCGATGAGCAAGCTTTTCGAAAAGGGGTCCAAACGGTGGATACGAATCGACGTTATACATCCCTAACCACTTACTTACAACGAATACAAGAAAGGCCTCAAGGAGAAGTGGGAGAAGAGGAAGAACTTTCCCCTTATGACTTTATGGAATAGAAGCATACTAATAACTGTTCATATTTACGATATGTGAACATACCATTGGGTGATAACATTCTTCATTTAGTGTATGGAATGTGCATGATTTGGTAATACTGTCAACTACAACAGAATGATAGTAAGGAGTTGCCAAAAAAACATGCATTGCCCAAACTGTAAACGGAAAGATATCGGTAAAATAGGGACGAGTCAATATTATTGCTGGAACTGTTTTATCGAGTTATCCGTTACGAACGATAAACTACATGTCCATCAAGTGGAAGAAGATGGTTCGTTGAGTTCTCTTGATGACTTGTTTGAAGAAGAAGTTCAAGCAGCCCGGTGGTAATCCTTTAAGGGTGGTGAAGCGAATGAATCGAACATTAACTTCTCTTGTAGCCCTTGGAATAGGTGCTGCTATCTACTCCACTGCTAGGGATAACGATGCCTTTTCTCAAAAGTCAATGAGGCGTATGAGAAAAAAAGTTCAAAAAGCATTTCGGTAAAAAAAGGGACAGACTCCATTTTCTAAGGGTCTGTCCTTTTTGTGAGGGGATGGAGGTGGCGTAAGTTTGAAAGCGAATAAAGACCAAATTGTACTTTGGATATATCGAACAGTACTCATTTTACTCATATTACTCATATTCTTTTTATTAATGAAGCTGTTTCCTTTCTATGAAGGCTTCATCCATTTAATAATTAAGTTACTCATCCCTTTTGTTATCTCCATGTTTATAGCTTATTTGCTTCACCCGATTGTTGAGCAGTTGCATGAACAATATATGCCTCGATGGTTAGCGATTTCCCTTATTTATTTGTTGTTTTTTGGAGGAGTCGGGTATGCGATTTTTAAGATGTATCCAATCTTCTTAAAGCAATGGAAAGACTTACTGAGCAATGTACCACAGTTTGTCGATACGTATCGGAAATGGATTAATGATATATATGAAAGTACTTCTTATTTACCAGAAGCAATCCATGATCGAATGGACACATTGCTGTACAATGTAGAGAAGTTAGGTGATGGTTTGGTAGCGTCTATCGGTGATCATGTGCTGAGTATGGTAGATTGGCTGTTGTTAGTTGCTGTCATTCCTGTACTTGTGTTTTATATGTTGAAAGACTATCCACTAATGAAACAGGCGATTTGGCAATGGACACCACATGCTTTTCGTGAAGAAGGGAAACAGATGGTAGAGGACATTGATAAAAGTTTGGGTGGGTATATTCGCGGACAATTACTCGTATGTTTGTTTGTGGGGGTTATTTCCATATTGGCACTGTGGCTAATCGGAATGAAGTACTCTCTCGTCCTAGGAGCGTTAATGGGGATTACGAATGTGATTCCTTACTTCGGGCCGATTATTGGAGCCATTCCTGCTATTATTATTGCAGTAACAGTAAATACAAATATGATATTCTTCGTACTTCTAATTGTGTTTATGGTGCAATTAATAGAAAGTAATTTATTGGCTCCTTATATTGTAGGAAAAAGCTTGCATATACATCCATTACTCATTATACTAGCGCTATTAATTGGTGGGGAGCTAGCTGGAATTCTCGGTTTGGTAATAGCAGTTCCTACGCTTACCATTCTTCGAGTTATTTTTCATCACATTCGATTATGGCGCTATAGTGATTGACATTTTGCCAACGGTTCTCTATAATTTTTTGGTATATAATACTTTATAAAAATCGAAATACGTTGATGGAACCATTGTATAATAGACCATCCATGATGTATGCAGAGAGTAGCACCCTTGGCTGGAAGGTGCTTGGATGAAGGATTATACATAGCTAATCCGGAGTGCGGCTTAATTTCCGCCGGGTTTCGCGCCGTTATAGCGAATGGAAGAAGGATATTCTTCCTTAGAGTGATGAATCCTATATGGTTCATAACCAGGGTGGTACCGCGAAGCGTAACTCTCGTCCCTGCATAATTTGCAGGACGAGAGTTTTTTTTGATGCATAATTCAATACATTTTATAGGAGGAGAATCATGATGAAAACATTAACATCTGCTCAAGTTCGTCAGCTGTTTTTAGACTTTTTTAAAGAAAAGGGACATAGTATTGAACCTAGTGCTTCCCTCGTACCACATGAAGATCCAACGTTGCTGTGGATTAACAGTGGGGTTGCAACGCTAAAAAAATATTTCGATGGTAGCGTTATTCCAGACAACCCTCGAATCGTTAATGCACAAAAATCAATTCGTACGAACGATATAGAGAACGTCGGAAAAACTGCTCGTCACCATACGTTTTTTGAGATGCTAGGGAACTTTTCTATTGGTGACTATTTCAAAGAAGAAGCCATTGAGTGGGCATGGGAATTTTTGACGAGCCCGAAATGGATAGGCTTTGATCCTGCTCGTTTAAGCGTAACTGTACATCCTGAAGATGACGAAGCGTTAAAGATATGGCGGGATAAAGTCGGATTAGATGCAGAGCGCATCATTCGATTAGAAGAGAATTTCTGGGATATTGGGGAAGGACCAAGTGGACCCAATACAGAAATATTTTATGACCGAGGGGAAGCGTATGGCAATGATACGTCAGACCCAGAATTATATCCTGGTGGAGAAAATGAGCGTTATTTAGAAATATGGAACTTAGTATTTTCTCAATTCAACCATAATCCAGATGACACATACACACCACTCCCTAAGAAAAATATTGATACAGGGATGGGACTTGAACGAATGGTTTGCGTTATACAGGACACACCTACGAACTTTGAAACAGATTTGTTCTTCCCATTAATTAAGCAAGTAGAGAAGTATGCCGATTGTAAATATGGTGATGCAATAGAAACAGATGTATCCTTTAAGGTAATTGCTGACCATATTCGTAGTGTCACATTTGCTATTGGCGATGGTGCACTGCCGTCGAATGAAGGGAGAGGGTATGTACTACGTCGCTTACTAAGAAGAGCTGTCCGTTATGCGAAACAGATTGGAATTCATGACCCATTCATGTATCAGCTCGTTCCACAAGTAGCTAGCATTATGGTAGATTTCTATCCAGAAGTTCAAGAGAAACAAGCATTCATTCAAAACGTCATCCAAACGGAAGAAGAACGTTTCCATGAAACATTGAATGATGGGCTAGCGATTTTAACAGAGATTATCAAACGTGAATCTGAACAAGGTAAGAACGTCTTCCCTGGCACAGAAGTGTTCCGATTATATGATACGTATGGATTTCCTAAAGAGCTCACAGAAGAGTATGTACATGAAGCAGGATTTACACTAGATGAAGCAGGTTTCCAACAAGAAATGAATCGTCAACGTGAGCGTGCTCGAAATGCTAGACAAAAAGTAGATTCTATGAGTGTACAAGAAGGTGTACTTGGAGAAGTTACGGCTGCAAGTGACTTTACTGGCTACAATCATTTGACTACAAATACAATCGTCACAGAATTAGTGAAAGACAAAGACTTCACCTCAGAGGCAACGGAAGGAGACGAAGTGTACGTCTTTTTAGCGGAAACACCGTTTTATGCGGAAAGTGGAGGACAAGTAGCAGATAAAGGTTGGATTTACAACGAGCAAACTACTTTGGAAGTAGTAGACGTTCAAAAAGCACCAAACGGTCAGCATTTACATCGTACGATTGTTCAAAAAGGTACATTATCAAAAGAAGCTACCGTTACAGCTTTAGTGGATAAGGGGTCTCGGTCTCATACAGTGAAAAATCATACAGCGACGCACTTGCTTCATCAAGCGTTAAAAGATGTATTAGGAGAGCATGTCAATCAAGCGGGATCTCTTGTATCTCCAGACCGTTTACGTTTTGACTTCTCTCACTTTGGTTCTGTTACAACAGAAGAGTTACAAAAAATTGAAGCAATTGTGAATGAGAAGATTTGGGACTCTATAGCTGTAGCAATTGATTTACATTCCTTAGAGGAAGCGAAAGCAATGGGGGCAATGGCGCTATTTGGAGAAAAATATGGTGATACGGTTCGGGTTGTCCAAGTAGATGACTATTCGATTGAGCTATGTGGTGGCTGTCACGTCATGAATACAGCTGAAATAGGTCTGTTCAAAATTATTTCAGAGTCTGGTATTGGAGCAGGGACACGACGCATTGAAGCTGCTACAGGTAAAGGTGCTTATGAATTTATGTCGAATAAAGAAGCAGTATTAAACGAGGCGGCTGACATGTTAAAAACGAAACCAAATAATGTTCCGGAACGTATTGAAGGATTGCATCATGAAATGAAACAATTAGAACGTTCAAAGGAATCATTAGCTGCGAAACTAGCGAACTTGGAAGCATCTTCTATCCTAAATGAAATAGAAGAAGTTGATGGGGTACCGTTATTAGCGAAGCAAGTTGACGTATCCGACATGAACGCTTTGCGCAACATGTTGGATGATTTAAAACAAAAAGTTTCTTCTGGCATTATTTTGTTAGCAGCAGTCAATAATGGTAAAGTACAGTTAGCAGCAGGTGTTTCCAAAGATTTAATGGAGCGAGGGTTCCACGCCGGTCATTTAATTAAAGAAGCTGCAACTCGCTGTGGCGGCGGCGGTGGAGGTCGACCAGATATGGCGCAAGCAGGAGGAAAAAATCCTGAACAAGTGACAGAAGCGTTACAATATGCAAAAACATATGTACAATCCATTACTTCTCCACAATAATCCGTTATAATGAAAAGAAAGAGTGCTTATACGTAAAGAGGTGATCTAATGAGTTCGATGGACAAAACGATGAAGTTTAATTTTAATGAAGAACCATTTGATGACAACGTGAAGGATGTATTGTTGTCTGTCCACAAGTCACTGAGGGAAAAAGGATACAACCCAATTAATCAAATTGTAGGGTATTTGTTATCAGGGGATCCAGCGTACATTCCGCGCCACAATGATGCTAGAAATATTATTCGTAAACTAGAGCGTGATGAATTAATTGAGGAATTAGTTAAATTCTATCTAGAACAACAAGAGGGCTAATATGAAGATAATTGGATTAGATGTAGGAGAGAAAACAATCGGTGTTGCTGTCAGTGATGCATTTGGCTGGACTGCTCAAGGCATAACGACAATTAAATGGGCTGAAGGTGATTACGATGCTGCCTTTCGTGAACTAGATCAGTACATGATAGAGCACGAGGTGGGCAAGATGGTCATTGGACTACCGAAAAACATGAATGGTACAATAGGAGAACGCGGCGAAGCTTGTCAACATTTTGCCGCGAAGGCAGAAGCGCATTATCAAAAACCAATCGTTATGTGGGACGAGCGGTTAACGACTATGGCAGCTGAACGTGTTTTACTCGATGCAGATGTGAGTAGATCGAAACGTAAGAAAGTCATTGATAAGATGGCAGCAGTCATTATATTGCAAGGATATTTAGATTCTCAAGGATAGAGGTGAACAGAATGGCTAATGAAGAAAAAGAGCGTATTATCATTCCTGATGAGAATGGTGAGGAACATTTATTTGAAGTAGTATTTGAGTTCGACGTCGACCAAACAGGACATTCCTATATTGCTGTCGTACCAGTTGAGCAAAAAGAGAGTGAACAAGCGGAATTATATGCTTTCCGATTTGAAGATAGCGGAGACGATGAAGAGCTTGCCCTATACCAAATTGAGTCTGATGAGGAATGGGATATGGTAGAGGAAGTACTTGGAGCGCTTATCGAAGAACAACAATAGATAGAAATGAGTGAAGGCCTGATATGTATCAGGTCTTTTTTTTGCAAAAATTGATTTACGATGGAAAAGTGAATGGACAATTTTTCACAAATAATAGAAAGCTGGTCGTTTTTTATAGTATAATGGAGCGGATAAAGGAGGAATACATATGTCTTCGTCGAATGAGGGAATGAACCATAATCGAAATAGTGAGAGACGAGCAGTTCGTAAAATTGTAGGGATTACGCTAGCTGCCCTTATTTTACTCATCATTACAGGAGGATTGTTCGCATTCTTTTACATACAATCAGCCTTACAACCAGTGGATTCCAATGATGATACACCAATAACAATTGAGATTCCAATTGGTTCCAACGTATCCGCCATTGCAAGTATTCTAGAAGAGAATGAAATTATTAACAATGATCGCGTATTCCGTTATTATATAAAATTTAAGAATGAATCGGACTTCCAAGCAGGAGAGT
Source organism: Pontibacillus litoralis JSM 072002 (assembly GCF_000775615.1). Classification (GTDB taxonomy): domain Bacteria; phylum Bacillota; class Bacilli; order Bacillales; family BH030062; genus Pontibacillus; species Pontibacillus litoralis. Next base: position 210,263 of record NZ_AVPG01000001.1, on the reverse strand, counting down.
ATACATTTACGAAAGCAATGACATTAGATGATATTATTGAATCATTAAAGTCTGGTAAGGTTGCCAAAGAACCAGTATACACCGTAACGATTCCTGAAGGGAAAACGATTGATCAAATAGCGGGGATATATTCCAAAAAAACCAACGTCACTAAAAAAGATTTTCTTGAAACGGTAAATGATCCAGCTTACATTGAATCCTTAATCGATCAGTATCCAAATTTGTTATCAGAAGATATACTTGATGCAGAAATAAGAACACCTTTAGAAGGATATTTATTCGCTGCTACGTACGATTTTTATGAAGAAGATTTAAAAGCGGAACAAATCGTCGAGAAGATGTTGAATAAATCGAACCAAATCGTACAACCAAAGCATAAAGAAATAGAGAAGAAAGATTTAACCATCCATGAAGCCGTTACATTAGCATCACTTATTGAGAAAGAAGCGCCAAAAGAAGAAGATCGTAAAAAGATATCTGGTGTGTTCTATAATCGCTTAGATCAAGCGATGCCATTACAGACAGACCCAACCGTACTATATGCTTTAGGGAAACATAAAGATCGAGTGTTGTATAAAGATTTAGAGGTAGAATCTCCTTACAACACGTATAAAGTAAAAGGGCTACCAGTTGGACCTATTTCCAATTTCGGTGAGAACGCTTTAGATGCAGTGATTGATCCAGAACCGTCCGAGTATTTATATTTCGTAGCAGCACCAAATGGGGAAATTTATTATTCAAATAATTATGAAGAACATCAAAAGTTAGTGGAAGAACACTTACGATAATAGGGAAAGGAATTGCGGGATACGACCTCGCATTCCTTTCTTTTTTTTGTTACAATAGTAGGGTTGTAAAAAGGTAAATAAAACGTTGTATAATTCCAAAAAGGAGGTTAACCCATGTTACAGAATGCATTAACACAATATTTGTCCACAACACTAGATGACAAGGATGAGTTGACGAAGGAGCTAGAAGCGTATGCAGCTGAACATCGTGTTCCCATAATGGAACCTTTAGGTATGGAATTTGTGCAGCAAATCATTCGTTTAACGAAACCGACTAGAATATTAGAAATAGGAACGGCAATCGGCTATTCCGCTATCCAAATGGCGAGAAGTTATCAATCAGCAATCATCACGACAATTGAACGTGACGAAGAGCGTTATAAAGAGGCAATAGCTAATATCCAAAAAGCAGGGTTAGAACATCGTATTAACGTTATATTAGGGGATGCGTTACAGACAGCCGAAGAGGTAGAACGAAAGGGCCCGTATGACGCTTTGTTTATTGATGCCGCCAAAGGCCAATACCAACGCTTCTTTGAGTTATATACTCCATTTATGAATGATACAGGTGTCGTACTTTCCGATAACGTATTATTTAAAGGGTATGTTGCTGATAATCCAGCCGATGGTTCGAATAAGGCAAAGGTCGCAAGTAAGATCAAAGCATATAATGAGTGGTTAGTAGCTCATCCACAATACAAAACAACGATTATCCCTATAGGCGACGGGGTTGCAATAAGTGTAAAGAGGTGACAGAAAGATGGGAAAACCTGAAATACTCATAACGCCAACAAAGGTAGAAGATATCGCGATGCTTGCAGATGCAGGAGCAGATGCATTTATTATCGGAGAGCAATATTATGGTTTACGTTTAGCTGGCGAATTCAATCGTGATGAGGTGAAAGAAGCGATTGAAATAGCTCATGCTAAAGGTAAGAAAGTGTATGTAGCAATGAACAATATTTTTCATAATGAGAAGATTGATGCATTGCCAGATTATGTGGCATTTTTGCGTGATGTGAATGCGGATGCTATTGTTTTTGGTGATCCAGCTGTTTTAATGACCGCTAGAGAAGTAGCACCTGACATGAAGCTTCACTGGAATACAGAAACGACAGCTACCAATTGGTACACGTGTAATTATTGGGGGCGTAAAGGTGCAAAGCGAGCTGTATTAGCAAGAGAGATAAATATGGATTCCATTGTAGAAATCAAAGAAAATGCAGAAGTAGAAGTAGAAGTGCAGGTTCATGGGATGACATGTATGTTCCATTCAAAGCGTTATTTAGTAGGGAATTATTACCGTTATCAAGGGAAAGACTTAGAAGTGAAGCGTCAAAGTAAAGAAGAAGGTCTTTATTTATATGATGAAGAACGAGACAATAAGTACCCAATCTTTGAAGACGAGAATGGAACGCATATAATGAGTCCGAATGATATTTGTATGATTGATGAATTAGAAGAACTGTTAGACGCTGGAATCGATGCAGTTAAAATTGATGGAGTATTAAAGTCATCCAGCTATTTAAAAGCAGTAACCGGAGCATATCGTGAAGCAATTGACACGTATTTTGAAAAAGAAGAGGACTATGTTGAAGTAGCTGATCGGATGTATCAAACGATTGAAGCCGTTCAACCGAAAAACCGCCCATTGGATACAGGCTTCTTCTTTAAGGAAACGGTGTATTAGGAGGTAAAAGAAATGGCGACAACACCAATCTCACAAGTAATCGATGGAAAACGAAAAATTGTCAAAAAGCCTGAGCTTCTAGCACCTGCTGGAAACCTTGAAAAGCTGAAAATTGCAATTCGATACGGAGCCGATGCCGTATACATTGGCGGTCGTGAATTTGGCTTACGTTCTAATGCGGGGAATTTCTCAATCGAGGAAATGGCTGAAGGCGTTGCATTTGCAAAAGAATACGGTGCGAGAGTGTACGTTACGACGAATATATATGCCCATAACGAGAATATGGAAGGGCTAGAGGAATACTTGCAAGGAATTGAAGGAGCGGGTGTGTTCGGTATTATTGTAGCCGATCCACTTATTATTGAAACGTGTAAACGAGTTGCTCCTAAATTAGAAGTACACCTTAGCACGCAACAATCTTTATCCAACTGGAAAGCAGTTCAGTTCTGGAAAGAAGCAGGTATGGACCGAGTTGTTACCGCTCGCGAAACAAGTCACGAAGAAGTAAAAGAAATGAAAGAAAAGGTAGATATTGAAGTGGAGGCCTTTATTCACGGAGCGATGTGTATATCCTATTCAGGCCGTTGTACGTTAAGTAACCATATGACAGCAAGAGATTCCAACCGTGGTGGATGCTGTCAATCTTGCCGCTGGGATTATGATCTCATGAGGACAGATGATGAGCAAGATGCCCCTATGTTTGCCGAGACGGAAGCACCTTTTGCGATGAGTCCTAAAGATTTAAATCTTATTCTGTCTATTCCTAAGATGTGTGACATTGGAGTGGATAGCTTAAAGATTGAAGGTAGAATGAAATCTATTCATTACGTTGCTACTGTCGTTAGTGTTTATCGCAAAGTGATTGACGCTTATTGCGAAGATCCAGATAATTTCTATGTGAAACCGGAGTGGGTGAAAGAATTAGCCAAATGCGCTAATCGTGACACTGCTTCCGCTTTTTATGAAGGAATACCTAGTTATAAAGAGCAAATGTATGGAGCCGATAATGAAAATAGAAAGACAGATTATGTATTTTGTGGTATGGTGTTAGACTTTAATGAGGAGACATCTATTGCAACTGTTCAGCAACGTAACTATTTTAAACCAGGGGATACTATTGAATTCTTTGGTCCGCATATCGACGGGTTCTCACAAAAAGTTACGGCGATATGGGATGAGGAAGGTACGGAGTTAGATGCAGCTCGTCATCCATTAGAAACGATTCAAATAAAAGTAGAGCAACCTATTTATCCATATGATATGATTCGGAAGTATAATGGAGAGGGGCAATAAATGAAGATGACGAATAAGCCTGTTGTCATTGGAGTTGCTGGTGGAACTGGATCAGGAAAAACGTCTGTCACTCGTTCCATTATTCAACAATTCACGGACAAAACGATTTTAATGTTAGAACAAGATTTTTATTATAAAGATCAAAGTCATTTACCGTTTGAGGAGCGATTATCGACGAACTATGACCATCCATTAGCATTTGATAATGATTTATTAATCGATCATTTAGAGCGGTTGATTGCTCGTCAACCAATAGAGAAGCCAGTATATGACTATAAACTTCACACCCGTTCAGATGAAGTTATTTATACAGAGCCGAAAGATGTTATAATAGTAGAGGGTATCATGATATTAGAAGACGATCGACTTCGAGAATTAATGGATATTAAAGTATTCGTCGATACAGATGCAGATGTACGAATTATACGCCGTTTATTACGGGACATTAAAGAGCGAGGAAGAACGATTGACTCTGTTATCGAGCAATATGTTAATGTTGTAAGACCAATGCATTTGCAATTTGTAGAGCCGACGAAACGCTACTCAGATTTGATTATTCCAGAAGGCGGTCAAAACCATGTAGCAATTGATATATTGGCAGCAAAGATAAAAACCATTTTAGCGGAAAAAAAGCAATTAAATTAGAAGTTCATGATATATTTGATGAAAAATGATTGAAAATAAACCAATTATCTGCCATTATATTGAGTAGTAGTTCAAATATATCAAGAGCATTCATAAAATAAACGACATGTAAAAAAATGAGCGCACATACTTAGTGCCGCTCAATTTTTATATGGTAATTTATTATTTTGTTGTAGTAGTAAAAGGAGTGAAAGTCAAATGGCGGAAGAAAAAAGTTATTATATGACTGAAGAAGGTAAGAAGAAACTAGAAGATGAGCTTCATTATTTGAAGACAGAAAAGCGTCAAGAAGTTGTAGAGCGTATTAAAATAGCTCGAGGCTTTGGAGATCTATCTGAGAACTCGGAATACGATGCTGCAAAGGATGAGCAAGCATTTGTTGAATCACGAATTTCTCAAGTAGAACTAATGATCCGCAATGCGGTAATCATAGAGAATGATGGAGCAAACAGCAATGAAGTGCAATTAGGTAAAACGGTTACATTTCAAGAGCTACCAGATGGCGATGAAGAAACTTATATCATTGTAGGTAGCGCTGAGGCAGATCCGTTCGAAGGGAAGATTTCCAACGATTCTCCAATGGCGAAAAGCTTAATTGGCCATGAAGTGGGAGAAGAAATTGCTGTTGCAACGCCTGGTGGCGAAATTCAAGTGAAAATCATTAGTGTAGAATAATTGTACACGTCTAGCAAAGTCAGCACAGTAGTTAAACTGTTGCTGGCTTTGTTTTTGTTTAATTCCTTCTTCCATTGGTGATACTTAGGGATGGAAGAGGTGAGTGTGCTTGCATCCATTACGAGTAAAAGTGGTGGCGCTTGTTATAGCCGTTTGTTTTATTGTATTGTTACTTCGGTTATCTGCGATTCAATTATGGTTTACAGAGAGCTTCGGGAAGGATGAAGTGAATCTATTAGAAGAAAGTGTAGCACAACGAACGCAGCAGCTGACCATCCATAATGGCAGAGGTGGATTTAGCGATCGACATGACCAACAATTAACGAAACCAACGCAGTACGATATCGTTTTGTTTCCATTTTTGAAAGACATGAATGTACCGATGAACGAAATAGCGCAACAGTTCCCTATTTCAACGTCACAACTTATACAGACCATCCAACTAGCTCAAGAACCGTTTTACATGTCAGATTTGATTCATGAACCTGTATCAGAGGAAGTGTATACGACGTTTGTAGAGAAGAATATTCCTGGAATCTATCCAGTAGAGCGTAAATTAGATGTAGATCCTAAGATAGCGGCTCACTTTCTCGGATTGGTTCGAGACACAGACAATCAAGGGAATAATCAAGGGATATCCGGATTAGAAGCAGCATTTGAGCCTTTTTTACAAGCAGACAGTGAGGAGCAATTGTTGTATCACGTCGATGCAAAAGGAGGGCCGTTATATGGTTTGCAAGTGAAATATCAAGGTATGGAGGACCCTTATTACCCTGTACAAATAAAGACGACGATCCACACCCCTATTCAACAAATGGCGGAAGAAGTAATACGTAAGCATTCTATCCATAAAGGAGGGCTCGTTTTACTAGACGTTCAGAATAGAGATGTGTTGGCAATGGTCAGTAAACCGAACATAAATGATGATGATCCATATGATCAGCAACAAACTGGAGACGAAGCTACAATTCATAATTATATGTTGAAAGCGACCATGCCAGGTTCGGTTTTTAAAACAGTAATAGCTGCTGCAGCACTAGAGCATACTAGCCTGAATACAAAGCAAATGTTTGATTGTAATATAGGAGTTAATGGGAGAAAGCCGAGCCGTAAATTAGGAACACTGACTTTTACAGAAAGCTTTGCACAAAGCTGTAACCATACATTTGTTCAATTAGCTCAACAAATGATGGAACAAGATTCAGAAGTGTTGGATTACTATGTTGAAAAATTAGGACTAGATCATACCGTCGGATGGCAAGGAGACGTCTTCCATCTTCAAGACTTTCAGCAATTTCCCGAGGAAGAGCCTTCTACTATATGGGCAGATGAAAGTCACAAGCAAGACACCAACTTAATTGCTCATACAGCCATTGGGCAACAAGATGTTCAAGTTACCCCTTTAGCGGTTGCGAATATGATGGCAACGATTGCATCAGACGGCATGAAGAAAGAAGTACGTGGTGTGACAAGTATTGTATATAAAAATGGTACCCCTATGTATGAATTTCCAGAACAGCAGCAGTCTACTTCACGTATATCCGGCTACACAGCTAAGCAATTACAGAAGTTATTGTATGAAGTAACAGAACACCCAAAAGGGACAGGCAAAGCGTTGAAAGGGCTTCAAGTAGCTGGAAAAACAGGGACAGCAGAAGATGAGAGGGCAGAGATGGACTACCATTGGTTTGCTGGTTTTTTCCCATATGACAATCCGCAATACGCGATGGTTGTTCTTGATCTACAATCGGACACAGCGGATTCACTGTTCCAAGTTTATAAAGAAATGGTGCACTATTTATATGATCAGTAGCAGGTCTTTTAGACAATTTTGTACAGAAGGCCTGCATAAGTATACATATTGAATGAATAGTGAGTATAAAGTTTTTTCGCATTATTTTCTTTATTACTGCTTACGATAAGTTCAAATACACGTTGCTGTTCCACGGATAGAAACTCTACTATACTTCCATCTAAATAATAAATGACGAGGATTTCGCGGTCATGATCGTACCCAATCGTTTCAAAAGATCTTAAATTCCACATTTCGCGTTGAAATGTAGTCCAATTCATTTCATTCACCTCGATATTAAGAGTCTATATAGTAATAATTATAGTTTTATCAGAATATTCCTTCTTTTATTTAATTTTTTTTGAAAGAGTAAGCCAATACATGCATAGATTTACTAATGATATAATCAGAGTTCAATAGAATAACCGCTTGAATGCACCATATATTGAGCGGATGATTGTGGAATAAAGCGTATGCTGCCTGATGGGAGAGTGAGGTAGCGACTCAAAGATAGCAAGGTGGATCAATCGCTCTTCTCCAATTTAGATATGTTCTCATTTCAATAAGAATAGTGGAATAGAAATGGATTCAAATACAAAAACAGTGATGATGAAGGATTGGTAAATGGGTGTGTCCGTTGTATAATAGATGTAGGGAGGGTATATGTTATGAGCGATCAATCACGTCTTAACCGTTACGATAAACGAAGGAAAAATACAAAACTAATTACGAATTTAAGTGTAGCAGGGGGAGTGTTAGCCATCTCTTTACTGCTTATTATTTTATTACCTTTTGGAGGAGACGATGCCCCAAAGGCGATAGATGGCAATAATCAAGAGAAACAAGAGGAAAAGGATGTACAACAAACTGAAGTAGAAGTAGAAGAGATTGACCAAGAAGAAGAGGAAAAAGATGAGGTAAAGGTAACCCCTTCTAATGAAGAAAATGTGGTAGAGGTGTGGGAGAAGGACTGGTCGCCTGTTGCAACTGAACAAACGAACCATGGCACCATCTTGCAACAAGGATCTCAAGACTGGGCGGAAATGGAGGAAGCCTTTCGAGTTGCTACAGGTTTAAGTGAAGGAGATATGATTAATTGGTGGTCAACCCGTTGGAAAGGCGATCAAAGTGTAATTGGTACCGTTTCTAACGGTGCTAAGACAGAGCATTATAAAGTGTATGTTGAATGGATCGACAATGAAGGATGGAAACCAATTAAAGTAGAAGTATTGGAAAATAATGATGCACCTACGTATAGCTAATGACAAAAGGAGATGGAATCATGACAATCGCAATTATTGGAGCAATGGATGAAGAAGTACAATTACTGAAAGAACAAATGACAATCGAAAGTGAAGAAACAGTAGCTAATTGCACTTTTTATCAAGGAATGTTAGAAGGAAAAGCTATTGTATTGCTTCAATCAGGTATTGGAAAAGTGAATGCAGCAATGGCGGCAACAATTTTACATGAACGTTATAAGCCTAGCCACGTTATTAATACTGGCTCAGCAGGGGGCTTTGCTCAGCATTTGCAAGTGGGCGATATAGTTATATCGTCTGAAGTACGTCACCATGATGTAGATGCAACGGCATTTGATTATGAGTACGGACAGGTTCCATCGATGCCTGCTGCTTATTTTCCAGATGAAGCACTTGTTCAATTAGCAGAGCAAGCTACGACCACGCTACCTGATATCCAATGTGTCCGTGGCTTAATCGCTACAGGGGATTCTTTTATGGCTGATGCAGAGCGAGTTGCATTTGTCCGCACAAAGTTTCCGCAATTGCAAGCGGTAGAGATGGAAGCGGCAGCTATTGCACAAGTATGTAAGCAATATGAAACACCTTTTGTAATTATTCGTTCTTTATCAGACATTGCAGGTAAGGAATCGAACGTATCCTTTGATCAATATTTAGAAGTAGCAGCAAAGCATGCAGCGACACTTATTCAAGAAATGGTGAAAAACGCTTGAGCACCTAATACTTACCACCTCCATTAGAACACCATGCATGTTATCATTTGATAGAAAGAGGTGGTAACGTGGAACAAGTAACAGAATTAAAAGCGAGAATAGAAGATTATAAACGTTTTATTATAACGTTACTCATCATGAGTGTTTACTTTTATTTAGGAACATTAATTACGACTTATATTAAGCCAAATGCAATGAATCTATTATTTTTAAGTATTACGATGATAAGCCTTTGTATCGCAGCATTCTTCATTTGGAAAGTGAAGAAGTGGAATGATGATATGAGTGAATATAATGATTAAATAGTAAAAGAACACGGCATTATTGTCGTGTTCTTTTACTTATCGAGATTTGTAGAAATAAAAACCGCCTAACACAAGCAACAAAATTAATAATACGACGGTTAAAGCGAGCCAATAGCCACCAGCATAAGAAGGATAACCACACGGTACCGGATAGGGAGTGTATGGATAGCAGCCGTATTCCCAATAACTCATATACTTCACCTCAAGTAAAAATCGTGTTTGGACGTATTATATGAAGAACAAGTGGAATTTGTTTAGGAAAGCAGCCTAATCATGTTAAGGAGTATTATTATTCTTTTCTTTTCGATAAAACTCATGAAAAATCTTCATGAGCGCTCTTTTTTCAATTCGGGATACGTAGCTTCGTGAAATACCTAACGTTCTTGCAATTTCTCTTTGTGTTAATTCTTCCTTTAACCCAAGGCCATATCTTCCAATAATAACCTCTTTCTCTCGCTTGTCGAGGATTTTTAAGTATTCTTGTATTTTTTCTAATTCCATATTGAGTTGAATTAATTCAACTACATCGGCATTTTCGGCTTTTAGAATATCGATTAAACTTATTTCATTTCCTTCTTTATCTTGCCCGATGGGATCTTGTAAGGAAACGTCCTTTTTCGTTTTCTTTGAAGCCCTTAAATGCATAAGGATCTCATTCTCAATACATCTAGCAGCATAAGTAGCTAGCTTCGTGCCTTTCCCGGGAGAGAAGCTTTCAATCCCTTTAATTAAACCGATTGTGCCAATGGATATTAAATCCTCATTATCTTCACCAGTGTTATCGAATTTCTTCACAATATGAGCAACAAGGCGTAAGTTGTGTTCAATGAGCCGATTACGAGCATCTTCATTTCCTTGCTGCATGTCTGCTAAGCATTTGGCTTCTTCTTCAGGAGATAAAGGTTGGGGAAAGGCGTGATTTTTTACATAAGATACGAAAAAAATCGTCTCTTTAAAAAAGTAGACAAGGGCGGATATGATACTAGACAAATGTATGCACCTCCATTCCACACATGTCGTATTAGGTAATCGCCTATATAGACACCTTATGTAGGCATTAAGGGAAATGTGTCTGTCCATCCAATAATTACAACCATACAAAAAAACCTAGCACATGGGCATGCATGTACTAGGTTCCATTCATATTAACACGATTTTATTTATCCAATTGTTTATGGTAGTCGTCTTTCACACTGTTGCCCCAAAGCTTAACACCACTTCGATAAGCAGCCCGTGAAATCATATGTCCAGATACAGGGGCGGTTAACAGGACAAAAATAATACCTAGTATTAATTTGCCACTCACAATATTATGCTCCACGTACATGAAGAGGAAAGCAGAAATCATAATACCTGCGACACCGAGTGTTGAACTTTTCGTAGCAGCGTGCAGCCGAGTATATACGTCAGGAAAGCGCAAAATACCGATGGAGCTAGATACGATAAAGAACGTTCCGCTTAGCATGAAGATAATAATGACGATATCCCATATAGCTTCAATCCACATCTCGTTCAATAATAACACCCTTTTCTAAGAATTTTGCGATGGCAATCGTCCCAATAAAGAGCAAAATTCCTATTAATAAAATAACGTCGTTCAATTTGGTTGTTACAAGATAGATAGCAATCAACCCTGCCAAAGCCATTAGATTAATTCCGATGGTATCTAATGCAACAGCTCTGTCCGGATTGGTAGGCCCTTTAATTGCGCGGTATAGCAATAGAATGATGGAGATGGCAACCGCAGAGATACAGATTTCTGTAACGGTGTATAATAATTGTTCTGTCCAAATATCGGGTTGCATATTATCTTGTCACCTCCTTGATAGCACGTTCAAATGAATCTTTAATAGAATTAATTTCTTCTTCGACATTATCGATATCCATTGCATGAATGTAAATGTATGAATAATCATTCGATATAGCAATAGATAGCGTACCAGGTGTTAATGTAATTAAGTTGGCGAGCAATGTTATTTCCCAATTGCTTTTCAAATCAATAGGTAAGGCGAAGATACCTGGTTGCATGTCCAGTTTCGGTTTATATACCCATTTTAATATCGCAATGTTGGACAATAGTAACTCTTTGATAAACAGAAAAATTAAAGCGATGATTTTCACAACGCGCTTCATATAGAACTCATCTGGAACAAAACGCTGCAAAAAGAAAAGCAGAAGCGCTCCAAATAAGTAACCGACTACGAACACACTAAAACTATAGCTTTCGTTTAGAAACATCCACATAATCGCTATTGTTATATTTAAAATAATTTGAAATGGCATAGCGTTTACTCCTTTAATACGGAATCAATATATAGGGAAGGGTCTAATAAATAAGTTGATATATCTGCAACGATAGGATATACAAACTCTGCCCCAACACCTAAGAAAATTGTAATAGCTACTAAACATCCTATCGGCCAAGCAAATGCTCTGGCTTTTTTCTTATCTGGTGTAAAGCTTTCATCCTTTTCTCCCCAGAAGCCGCGAATGAAGATGCGGATCATAGAGAATAAAATAAGTAGACTAGTTACTAAACCAACAATGACAATCGCAATGTTGCCTTGTTCTAAACCACCTTGAAGTAATAATAGCTTGCCGACGAAGCCGCTAAATGGCGGTATTCCTGCAAGAGCTACCGTACTAATTAAGAACATCCATCCAATAACAGGATAATGATGGATGAGACCATTCATTTTACGAAGATCACTTGTTCCAGCTAAAGCAACAATCGCTCCAACTAGTAAAAATAATGCTCCTTTCACAACCATGTCATGAAGCAAGTAATAAATCGATCCAGCAACAGCTGTTTCAGAATACAACCCAATCCCCATTAACATAAAGCCAATAGCTGGAATGATGTTGTACACAACGATTAACTTTACATTATTTGTAGATAGAGCTCCAATAACTCCGAATATCATCGTAAATGCTGCTAACCATATAAATAATTGGTGCGTCATAGCTGTATCATGAATGAATATTAACGTAAATACTCGAATAATCGAGTAAATACCAACTTTCGTTAACAATGCCCCGAATAATGCGGATACGACTGGGTTTGGAACGATATACGATTTTGGTAACCAATAATACAGCGGAAAGATAGCTGCTTTCGTTGCAAAAACGAAGAATAAAAGAATACCAATCGTCGTTAATATCCCTTGTTGCTCTACTTCTTGAACGCGCTGCGCGATTTGTGCCATGTTTACCGTTCCTACAACAGAGTAAAGAAACGCAACAACGGTAACGAACAACATAGAAGAAAACAAATTGATTAGTATATATTTAATCGATTCTCTAAATTGTACCTTGTTGCCACCTAGCACGAGAAGGCCATAGGAAGCCATTAGAAGCACTTCAAAGAAAACGAATAGGTTGAATAGATCTCCTGTTAAAAACGCTCCAGAGACCCCTGTAATCAACAAGAAAAAGAATGTATAGAAGTAGAAAGACTCCTGTTTGTCTGTCAAACTCCTTGAAGCGAAGAAAACACAAGCGACTCCAATAATATTCGTCGTTATAACTAATAGAACAGAAAGCATATCAGCCACGATAACTATGCCAAATGGTGCTTTCCACCCACCTGTTTCTAGAATAATGGAACCATTTTGATATACTTCAAATCCTACATACATTGCGATCGCTAAGTTAACAATAGTCATCACCCGCGAAAAAATACGAACAACAGTAGTTTTTCGCGGGATAAAGGCGGCAATGATTCCTGCTAACAATGGGACTATGATCGGTAAGACGGCTAAATTACTCATGTTCGTTACCCCTTAATTCATCCATATTATCTGTTTGATTCGTTTGTGATGCCCGATAGGCAAGCACTAATAAAAAGCTAGTCACGCCAAAGCTAATCACAATAGACGTCAAAATTAACGCTTGTGGCAAAGGGTCGACATAGTTTGTCACACCTTCCACTAAGATTGGCGGATTCCCTCGTTTGAGCTCGCCCATCGTTAAGATAAATAGATGGGCTCCATGAGAGATTAAAGACGTTCCAATGATAATGCGTAGCAACTGCTTTTGAAGCAAATTGTAAATGCCAGTTGTAAATAATATACCGGCTAAAATGGAAGTTACGATTTCCATGTTATTTAGCCTCCTTACTGTTTCCGCGCAGCTTAATCATTCCGTATATGCCTAGTGCAGCTAACGCAAGTACTGCAATTTCAAACAATGTATCAAGACCACGCATGTCTACTAGAATAACGTTTACGACGTTCTTTCCGCCACCAAGAGATTTCGATGTTTCCAAAAAGTATTGAGAAATCGGTTCAAACCATTTACTAGCAAAAGATGAAATAGCTACTATCGTCATAAGTGCCCCGAATGAAATTGCAATGGTGGCATTTAATGCTCGTGTTCTTAATGGTTCTGTCCTTTTCCTTAATTCTGGCAAGTGCATAAAGGCTAGTAAGAACAAGGCTACGGTAACTGTTTCGACGATTAATTGCGTTAAGGCTAAGTCTGGTGCACGGTACAATACAAATAGAATTGATAGCCCATAGCCGACAACACCCAGAATTAAAATTGCTGCAATACGGCTGTTTGTAAAGACCGTCGCGATTGCGGCAAAAGCCATCATACCTACAATAAGTAGTTCTGCAATCGTAATCGGTGCTAAGTCCGTTGCTTCTAGGTTTATACCGTTCGTTAAGAAAAGAATAGCAGCACTAATGATAAAAATAGCAGATAGTAACAGCTGTGCATACGTTTTTAACGAACCAGTCATGTACGTATTCGTAATCTTCATCGAGTATTTCTCTGTTCGATCTACAAGCCAGTCATATACTCGGTTAAGACTTAACGAGCCAGGCAATACGTTATAAATACTACTCCATCGTTTACGTGTCATAGCTAACACAGTACCTACTCCTACGACAAGAAGCGACAGTTGAAAGGCAGGAATAAATCCATGCCAGTAAGAGATTGTTTTATTAGAAATTTCACCTGTAATGGCTTCATACGTATGAGCTAGAAGCGGTTCATTGACTAATTGAGCATATAGACCAATAACTACCACACCTGTAATTAAAATGATTGGAGAGATAAGCATTCCAATCGGTGCTTCATGCGGTTTCTTTGGAAGTTCTTGTTCTTTGTACTCTCCGCGGAAAGTGCCAAAGAATAAGTACATAGAGTATACAAATGTAAAGATACTACCTACAACTGCTAGAATTGGAATGACAATAGCTAGCACTTCTGTAATAGAAGATGTTCCCGATAAATCTAAAGAAGCTTGGAAGAACATCTCTTTACTATAAAATCCGTTTAAGAAAGGTAAAGGCACTCCTGCCATAGAAAATGTACCGAACAGTGCCAATGTCGCCGTAATCGGCATGAGCGTCATCAGTCCACCTAATTTACGAATGTCTCTCGTACCTGTTTCATGGTCGACAATACCTGCCACCATAAATAAGCTCCCCTTAAAGGTTGCGTGATTTAGAATATGAAATACTGCAGCGAAAATCGCCGTTGACGTACCATACCCGAGCATAGCCATAATCATACCTAGCTGACTAATAGTTGAGTAAGCTAGAATCCCTTTAAGGTCTGTTTGGCGAACAGCCATATAGGAACCAATGCACAATGTCACAATACCAACCGTACTTGTTACAATCATAAACCATTCACTCAACACAAAAATTGGCAAGAAACGGGCAATCAAAAAGATACCAGCTTTCACCATGGTTGCGGAGTGTAAATAAGCACTGACTGGTGTCGGAGCTTCCATCGCATCTGGTAACCAAATATGAAATGGGAATTGAGCTGATTTCGTAAAGGCGCCTAAAAATACAAATGCTAAAATCCAGCCGAAATATGGGCTTTGGATAATAACTTCTTTTTGCTCAATCATTGCTTGGATGCTTGTAGTTCCCGTTACGAGATGTAGTAAAATGAGCCCACCTAATAAACTTAAACCACCGAAAACGGTAATAAGCATCGACTTAAGGGCGCCATAGCGAGAACCCTTTCGGTGATTCCAAAATCCAATTAGCAAAAAGGAAGATAAAGACGTTAATTCCCAAAACGTATAAAGAACATATACGTTATCAGAGAAAACAACCCCAAACATTGCCGTCATGAACATAAGTAAATAAACATAGAAATGGGCAAGCTGTTCCGACTTATGTAAGTAAAAAATAGAATAAAGTACAACGAGCGTACCAATTCCGCTAATTAATAAACCGAATAACAGACCAAGCCCATCTAAATAAAAATCAAAATTGATGTTTAATGACGGAATCCATTGGTACGTTTCTCGAATTGGCGCAAAGTCCTTACCTGTTTTTGTGACAAGATACACAAAAACAGTGAAAGGTACAATAAGAACGAACCAACCTGTGTGAATCTTATCTTTCCATTTACTCAATAAAGGTATTAGTAAAGCAAAAATTAGTGGTAAAAAAACAGCAGTTAACATTCAGTGTAAATCCTCCCTCGTTAAGTAAAGGTAATATATTCCTTCATCAAACGAATTTCGTGTATGATAATATCCATTCCATTGTAATCAAAATCATAGCATGTATTCAACTAATGATTTTTAAGCATTCATGAATTTACTCTCATAATGAATAAAGTCTTCTTATTTAATAGTAAAGAAAAAAAGCGAAAAAAAAGTTTATAATAAAATCCTTATCACAACATAGTGATAAGGATCTGAAGTTAGATTAACTCGGTTGTTTAACTTGGTACGTAATACTTCTTTGTTGAAGTTCTTCTTCAATTAATTGAATAAATTCAGAACTAAGCTGTAAGTCAATCGCTTTCTGATACGTTTCGATTAATAACTCATCAGATAAATGTTCCATAGAAATCTGCCAGTAAGAATACAGGCTAAGGCACCTCCCAAATAATAGAAATACTTTGGTGTATGTGATGACGATTTCTTGTTTTAAAGTTGTTCGAACATGTTTCTCATTTCATTAAACTAACTGTATCATGAAATAGTAAGAGCAACAACTGAGTGACTATCCACAGGTGGTTGTACATAACTTGTGAGTAATAATAGCGAAAGTGAGGGAATATGCGGAAGAAATATTGTGTATAACAAGGGGGAAGTTATCCACAAGTTGTAAAATGTTACAATTTGTCGAGAACTTTCTTGCATAATACGTATAAAAGAATAGAAGAACCAGATTCATGTATACGAATGATGTTATAAAATTTAAACTAGCATATGTGAATATAAATAATACGAACTTGTGGTATAATAGAAATTTTCTTTTGAAAGAAACAGCTAAATTGTATATCATGAGTAAGGAACGAATTGTCCCTAATTGATAGAGGTGAACATAATGTTAAAAAAATTTCTGCCGAATGAGCATGTAAAATCCGTATTTGATATAACGCCTTCGCATTTAAAGGCTAAAGGTATAAAAGGTATTGTAACTGATTTAGATAATACATTAGTTGCATGGGATCAACCAGAAGCAACACCGGAGATCATTGAATGGTTTCAGTTAATGAAAGATAATGACATTGATGTAACGATTATTTCAAATAATAACGAGAAACGAGTGACATGGTTTTCAGAGCCACTTGATATTCCGTTTATTCATAGTGCGCGAAAGCCACTAGGTCAAGCTTTCCGAAAAGCACAAAAGCAAATGGGACTCAAGAAGGATGAAATGGTGGTAGTTGGGGATCAATTACTCACGGACGTGCTAGGAGGAAATCGAGCAAGCCTATATACCATTTTAGTTGTACCAATTGTACAAACGGATGGATTCTTTACAAGGTTTAACAGGCAAGTAGAACGAAGGTTACTTAATTTCTTTCGGCGTAAAGGTATGATTTCATGGGAGGAAAGAGGATGAACGTAATAAAGTGTCAAGGATGTGGAGCTATTATCCAAACAGAGGATCCTAAAGCAACGGGATATGCTCCTGCTTCAGCTCTTAAACGAGAGGAAATTATTTGTAAACGTTGCTTTCGCTTAAAGCATTACAATGAAGTGCAAGATGTTGATTTAACAAATGATGATTTCTTAAAGATGTTAAATCAAATTGGTGAAACAGATGGTATTATCGTGAAGATTATTGATATTTTTGATTTTAATGGTAGTTTTATCAATGGTTTGCCACGCTTTACAGGGAATAAGCCGATTTTGTTAATAGGAAATAAGGTAGACTTACTTCCTAAGTCCGTAAACCCAAATAAAGTGAAACAATGGATGAGGAAATCCGCAAAAGATCAAGGATTAAAAGTAACAGATGTCCACTTAGTTTCAGCGAAAACGGGCGAAGGAATGGATGAAGCGGCTGTTGCTTTAGATCACGTTCGTCAGTCAAAAAACGTATATGTCGTTGGCTGTACGAATGTTGGGAAATCAACGTTTATTAACCACCTTATTCAACGATCGACAGGAGAAAAAGAGGCTATTACAACATCTTATTTTCCAGGTACGACCCTTGGATTCATTAATATCCCTCTAGATGATGATACTTCATTGTTTGATACACCGGGAATTATTAATCATCATCAAATGGCTCATTACGTTTCCAATCAAGACTTAAAGGTGATAACACCGAAGAAAGAAATCAAACCGCGTACGTATCAATTAAATCCCGATCAAACACTGTTTATCGGAGGTCTTGCACGTTTAGATTTCATTAAAGGAGAACGCCATTCGTTTGTATGCTACTTTGCAAATGATTTAATGATTCACAGAACGAAATTGCAAAAGGCTGAGGTGCTGTACGACAACCAAGTTGGAGAATTACTCGTTCCACCTGATGAAGAAACAAGAAAGGTTATGCCACCTTTGAAGTCACATTCTTTCTATATCGAAGAAGGTAAAACAGATATTGTGTTCTCTGGACTTGGATGGGTGACGGTACCAGAAGGAGGCATTTCCGTTACGGCTCATATTCCTGAAGGGGTTCGAGTTTCTTTACGTTCATCACTCATATAATCATTACGGGATGTGGTATTTATGCGTTATTTATTTGGCTTAATTGGCTATCCAGCTCTGCATTCACAATCACCTTGGATTCATCATCAATTTCTAAAGCAACAAAATAAACAGGGTCTATATCGTGTTTGGGAAACGGCTCCTAATGAATTAGAGAACACGTTAAACGCCATGAAAACGTTGCAAGTGGATGGATTTAATGTAACAGTTCCTTACAAAGAGAAAATGCTGGAATATGTTGATCGAGTGGATCCATATGCAGCAAAAGTAGGAGCAATTAATACGGTGTTGTTTCAAAACGGTGAGTGGATTGGCTACAATACAGATGGAAAAGGGTTTGTACGCTCCTTACAAGAAAGCTATCCTGATGTCAATCTTGAAGGGTTGAAGGTACTCATAGTCGGCGCTGGTGGTGCTGCAAGAGGAATATACACAGCATTTCTTGAAAAAGGTGTGCAAAGAGTGGATATTGCGAACCGGACGACAAGTCGAGCTGACAGTTTATTGACAATCAATGATTACGGTATTTCATCTACGGCGACTTCTTTACAACAAGCAGAAGAAGCCCTATCGCAATATGATGTAATCGTCCAAACGACTTCAGTAGGCATGTCACCAAAAGATGCGCAACAAATTATGAAGCTTACAAATGTGAAACAGGGAGCAATTGTAGCGGACATTGTTTATAAGCCGTTGGAAACATCATTTTTACAAGATGCCAAACACTGCGGTGGTCGTCCTTTACATGGGGACGGAATGCTCGTATATCAAGCTGCTCTATCGTATGAGATTTGGACAGATACAACGATCCAAGCAGATAAAGTGTTACAAAATTTCAAGCAAAAACAAAAAGGAGATTCAATATGTTAACAGGTAAACAAAAGCGTTTTTTACGTGCGAAAGCTCACCATTTAAACCCAATTTTTCAAGTAGGTAAAACAGGTGTTACGGATAATATGATTCAACAAATTGCAGATGTGCTAGAAAAAAGAGAGTTAATTAAAGTGAGTATTTTACAAAATAATTTTGATGACAAGCATGAAGTTGCAGAGCAGCTAGCCAATGGAGCACAGGCGCATATTGTTCAAGTTATTGGGAATACGATTATTCTGTATAAAGAATCAAAAGAACATAAAGAAATTCAATTACCGTAAAAAAGGAGTATGGTATGAAGAAGATTGGTTTATTAGGGGGAACGTTTGACCCTCCTCATAACGGTCATTTGTTAATTGCGGAGGAAGTTTATCGTGCGCTGGATTTAGATGAAGTATGGTTTATCCCATCGCATATTCCCCCCCATAAAGAAACGTCTACTACGGAAGCGGAAGATCGAGTGGCAATGACCGAAATGGCAGTGCAAAACAATGACCACTTTGTAGTGAATACGATAGAATTGGAGCGTTCAGGTCCTTCCTATACAATCGATACGGTAAAAGCGCTTTTAGAAACCTATGAGGGAAAAGAATTTTATTTCATTATGGGTGGCGATATGGTGGAATATTTGCCAAATTGGCATCAAATTGAAGCGCTCTCTACGTTGGTGACGCTCGTTGGTGTACAACGATTCGGGTATGACTTACAAGGTCCATATCCGGTCATCCAAGTGGAAATACCGATGTTCGATGTATCGTCGACATTAATTCGTGAACGGTTTAAAAAGGGAGAATCGACCAAGTATTTAGTTCCTCAAGAGGTTGAAGCTTATATAAAGGAGCGAGGATTGTATGGATCGAAATGAAGCATTAGCAATCGTTCAATCGAAATTAAAGCAATCACGCTATGAACATACGATACGTGTTATGGAAACGGCGATAGAACTTGCGAAGAAGTATAATGTTCATGTGAAGAAAGCCGAATTAGCGGCCATTTTTCATGATTATGCCAAATACCGACCGAAAGAGGAAATGAGGCGCTGGATAGAGAGTACCTATTTGCCGAAAGATTTGTTGCAATACCATCACGAACTGTGGCATGGTCCTGTTGGCGCGTTATTAGTGGAACGAGAAGTGGGTATAGAGGACCGGGAAATTCTTGAAGCGATTCATTTTCATACAACGGGCCGCATACACATGACTACTTTGGATAAAGTAGTCTACCTTGCTGACTATATTGAGCCTGGACGTAAATTTCCAGGAGTTGAACTAGTTAGGGAATCGGCTTGGGAAGATTTAGACCGAGCATGTTGGATGGCTGCACGGAATACGATTTCATTTCTTATGAGTAAGAATCAACCTATTTTTCCTGATACGTTTCATGCGTACAATGATTTAACGAAAAAAGTGAGAGCTAATTAAAATGGAGGAATTTATAGATGGATAGTAAACAATTGATGCAAGTAGCGGCGAAAGCCAGTGATGATAAACGAGCAGAAGATATTGTCGTGTTAGATATGAATTCTGTGTCCTTAGTGGCTGACTATTTTATCATCTGTCACGCAAGCAATGAACGACAAGTACAAGCGATTGCTCGAAATATTAAAGAAGAAGCGGAAGCAAACGGAATGGATGTTCAACGTCTTGAAGGATTTGAACATGCTCGTTGGATATTAGTGGATTTAGATGATGTAGTTTGCCATGTGTTCCATGAAGATGAGCGCCATTATTATAATTTAGAACGTTTATGGGGAGATGCGCCTACGTATTCGTTTGAAGAGATTGACAGAGAGCGGGAACAAATGGAACGATGAGTTATGGTCGCTTTGCCCAGTTGTATGACCGTTTCATGCAAGATGTTCCTTATGATGAATGGTTGAACTTCACACTTGAGCAATTTAACCATGCTGAAACCGACATTCAACATGTAGCTGATCTCGGAGCTGGTACTGGTGAATTGACATTACGATTACATCAGCATGGTTATGCAATGACTGGCGTTGATTTGTCAGAGGAAATGCTTACGATTGCACAACAAAAAGCAATACAGCAAAATGCCGTGATTCAATGGGTGCAAACCGATATTACTAGGCATCAAGAAGGTTTACGTTTTGACGGTGTTGTATGTTATTGTGATGTGGTGAACTATTTAACGCGAGATGGAGTTGTAGAGCGATTCTTTCAAAATGTTTATCATATGTTGCAAGATGGCGGAATGTTTTTATTTGACGTACATTCCATAAACTATGTGGAAAATTTTCTAGCAAACCAAACTTTTGCACATGTGACTGATGACATATCGTATATTTGGTTTTGTGATCAAATAGAAGGGACGCCTTATTACGTTTCACATGATTTAACGTTTTTTGTAAAGCAAGGGGAGAACTATGAGCGTTTTGATGAGTTTCATAAGCAACGAACATATTCTGTACAACAGTATATGGATTGGTTAATTGCCACGGGATTTGAGATTGTAAATGTTCATGCTGATTTTCAACTCGAACCAGGGTATAAAGAGGATGAACATGATCGAATTTTTTTTGTTTGTAGGAAGTCACAAAAACAAGAGGAAGCTTAATACTTAAACTTCCTCTTGTTTTTCTTATATGAAAAATATTTTAAGTTTTTGAAGGAAAATCAGTGAATGTGTCGAAAATATATTTATACCTCCAATTGTTCCGCTATCTCACGTTTATCTTCCGCATACTTTTCATGTGTTTTCTGAAGGAGTCGATGAAACATATTGCCAATTTCTTCTTCGAGAACTTTGATTCCTTCTCCTGTTACGCCTCCTTTTACACATACTTTTTGTTGCAATGTCTCTAATGAATAATGCCCATCCTCTATTAATTTCCCTAAACCAATCATCATTTCTGACATCATCATCGTAGCTTCTTTTTTGGTGATGTTTGTTTCTTCACACGTCGCTTCAATAAATCGTTGCATGATATAACTGAAAAAAGCAGGACCACATGAAACAATATCTGATGAAACACGTGTAATGTCTTCTTTAATTTCTATTGGCTTGGAATAATGTTTGATGCTTTGTTCTAAATAGCTCTTCATTATCGGTTTAATACGCTCCCCAAATGTTACTAAGCTTGCCCCTGTTACAGCGCGATTCGTAATACTTGGAATAATTCTAGCTACTTGACACGGCACCAATTGTTCTAATTCCTTTACAGAATATGGACTTGTTATGGAAACTAAGCATTGCTCTTCTGTTAAATGCTCTCGAATATCACCTAAAAGAGGGTGAATGCTTAATGGTTTTACACATACAAATAAGATGTCTACTTGCTTTGCAGCAGAAATTGGATCGCTTACTACTGTGACGCTTGGATAGATTTGTTGGATTTGCTCTGCTTTGTAAATGGAACGATTATGAAGTACAACATTTTGTGGCTCGACCATTCTGGATTCAAGCCATGCTTGAACGAGCATTTCTCCCATGTTACCTATGCCTATTACTCCCCATTTCAAAGGATTTTCCCCCCTTGTCAATTGATAAGATACAGATCTCTTTATTTACTATATGAAGAAAGGTCGAATAAATATGAATCGAATCATACGAAGTGTCATAATGATTACTGGTATTGTTGGTATTATGCTCTTTCTTGTGTTTAGTAAAACGGGTTCTAAAGAAGCAAACAGCTCAAATCCAGTCGTCGTTCCTTCTGAAGAAACCACCGAAGCAAGCGAGCAATTAGAAGAAACACCGTCTGAAGAGGAAATATACGTGTATATTGATGTGAAAGGGGAAGTGAAGCAGCCAGGTGTGTATAAGATGACAAATGGCAAACGTGTGCAAGATGTTATTGAACAAGCGGGTGGATTAGCTTCTAATGCCGACCCACATTCGATTAATTTAGCACAAAAGTTAGTTGATGAAATGGTAGTTACAGTATTGCCTATTGGGGAAGCTGGTGCATCTGGTGCAATGCCAAACGGAGAAAGTAATAGTAAAATTAAAGTCAATCAAGCAGCTGTTGAAGAATTGCAGAAATTACCAGGCATTGGAGAATCTAAAGCGAATGCTATTGTGCAATACCGTGAAGAAAATGGACCTTTTCAAGCGATAAGTGATTTGCAAAACGTGAAAGGCATTGGGGAGAAAACGGTTGAAGGATTTGAAAGTGAAGTTCAAGTCCCTTAATGGATAGTGGTTGACGCTTTATAGCCTAAGCAGTACACTGAAAAGGGAAAAATGTAAAGGGTAAAGGAGCTTTCATCATGGAGCGTATATCGTGGGATCAGTATTTTATGGCACAAAGTCATTTATTGGCTCTAAGAAGTACTTGTGAACGGTTAGCAGTAGGAGCAACAGTCGTTCGAGATAAGCGGATTATTGCTGGAGGATATAATGGTAGTGTATCTGGAAGTGTGCATTGTATAGATGAAGGATGTTATGTCATTGACGGCCATTGTGTTCGTACCATTCATGCCGAAATGAATGCGTTATTACAATGTGCCAAATTTGGCGTTCCGACAGCAGGTTCAGAAATATATGTCACTCACTTTCCGTGTTTACATTGTTGTAAAGCGTTAATTCAAGCTGGAATACAAGTCGTTTACTACGCATCAGACTATAAAAATCACCCCTATGCGATGGAATTGTTTAATGATGCTGGTGTTCAAACAGTAAAAGTGGAGTTTCAATCCGAACTCGTAGACACGAAATTACAAGATAAATTTATGTACATACAACGGTTGATTCATCGCCTTGAGCAGTTAGATGCACCAGCGGATGAGATAGCAGCGTTACATCAAGAAGCGGCATCTCTTTTTTCATAGGGGTCACGAATAAAGGAGCAACCAATTGAAAGGAAGCGTTTATATCGTAGCAATCGGTGCTTTAGTTGGTGTATTTGTCACTATAAAGCAACCGGTTCTTTTATCCATTCTTGCTTTTTTGCTTATTTTATTATGTGGAAAGATTCGAATTTCTTCCGTTGTTTCGCTACTTAGTTTGGCAATCATGACGTATATGGCTATCATTACACCTCGTCTTATACCTGAACCAGTAGTAGCAGAAGGAGAACATCCCATCACCTTTAAGGGAACGATTCTTTCCTCCCCTGTTGTAGAAGAAGACTATGTTCAATTTGATTTGGAAAGTGCACAATCAGGTCATAAGTGGAAAGTATATGTGCCTGATTCGCTGGAAGCAGCAAATGTTCAATCAGGTGCTACTTGCACATTTAAAGGGATAGAACAGCCGGTATCGATTGCTCGTAACCCTGGGGAGTTTGATTATCGCTCCTTTCTTCAGCACAAAGGATACAAAGGCTCTATTCGCGTTACATCTTCTATCGCATGTGAAGGGCAGTCGCTCCTTACCCCGTTGCATCAATGGAGACAGAAGCGATTAAATGAGTTGCAAGAGCAGTACAGCGTAGTTACAGCTAGTTGGATTATGACGTTATTGTTAGGGGACGATAGCCTATTAGCGGATGAAAAGGTGGAGCTATTCCAACGTTGGAATTTATCCCATTTATTAGCGATATCCGGCCTGCATGTAGGGTTAAGTATTGCAATCTTATCTTTTATCGCTATTCGTTTCGGTTGGCTAACTAAAGAATGGCTGAAGATTTTTTTACTTATTCTACTTCCGATGTATGCCGTTATTGCAGGTGGTGCCCCTTCTGTTCTTCGAGCTGTTAGTATGGCGGAAATGGCACTATTACTCACTTTTACTAACGTACGCATCCCGTTAGTTGATGTATTAAGTGCTACGATGATTTTATTTTTACTTATCAATCCCTTAATTGCTTTTCAATTAGGATTTCAATTTTCTTTTTTAGTTACTTTTGCATTAATTTTATCAAAAAAATTAGTGCCTCCCTCTCTTTCTCCATTCTTGATTTCCATTCGTATAAGCATGATTAGTCAACTTGCTCTTCTCCCCATTCAAGTGCATCAATTTTACACGTTTAATCCCCTCTCTTTAGTAGCGAACATTTTTCTTGTTCCGTTATTTTCCGTGGTATTGCTTCCGTTTTGCATGATGTTATTTCTTCTCCTCTTGTTGCCATCTTCTATTCATTCGTTGTTGGATCAAGTTTTTCAAACACTTATATTTCATATAGAAGCGTTTCTTCAATGGTTAGATCGACATCTATACGTAGAATGGGTCATCGGCGAACTATCCGTTTATATCATTGTTCTCTACTTTGGTGCTTTTGTCTTATTTATGATGTGCTGGGAGCGACAGAAGTTACGACAATCCTTTTTGGCAAGTATCGTGATGGTAGCTACATTAATGGTTCATAGTGCTCTTCCATACGTATCAGACAATGGACGTGTAACGGTGTTGGATGTAGGCCAAGGAGATACAATTATTATTGAATGGCCTTATCGGGAACACGTACTGATGGTAGATGCTGCTGGCAAATTGTTTGGGGATGAAGGAGAAGTGTTTCGGTATCATATTAAACCATATTTACACAGTCGAGGTATTAAAGAGGTCAACACACTTCTGCTCTCCCATAATGACCAAGACCATGTGGGAAGTGCTAAGCAAATAATAGAGCAATTTCAAGTGAGCCATTTGTTTGTCAGTCCTTATTTTCTATTAAAGAAACCGATAGAAGATGCAGAAGTTCAAAGGGTGGAACAAGGTGACCAACTAAAATTAGCGGGTGATACATTGCATGTGTTACACCCAGGAGAGGAAGCAGCAGATAAAAATGATAATTCTTTAGTCGTACAAGGAGAAGTAGGTGGCTTGACATGGCTATTTACAGGTGACATAAGTGCAGATATGGAAAGGGATCTAATCGAGCAATACCCTTCTTTACGAGTTGACGTATTAAAGGTTGCCCATCATGGAAGCTCAACGTCATCTGATCCGGCGTTTATCGATCATATTCAACCCTCTATTGCACTTCTATCTGTTGGGGAAAACAACAGGTACGGACACCCTACAGATCGCGTGTTGGAAACTCTAGAGAACCACATTCCGGTTATTTTACGAACAGATAACCATGGAGGAATCATTTATGAATTTTCCGGTGAGAAAGGAACGTTTCAGACATACTTGCCATAAGATAACTATGCGAAACGGCTTAACACATAAAAAAAGAGACTGTCTATGGCACAGTCTCTCTTCTAATCATTGATGCGCTTACATTCTTAAAGTACCTTCTTTACAAAATGCTAATAAGGTTAACCCCTACTCCAATTCCGAAAATAATAAAGAAGAAAAGGAAAGAAAAAATAAACCCTTTAGCTGAATCGACAACGTCGTTTGTTGGTGATTGCACTTCTTGTTCAAATTTATTCACTTTAACCCCTCCTATGCCAAGTTCTAGTATAAATGATTATACCAAAAAAAGCTATCCTTCGTACAGAAAATCTCTACTCCTTTTGATTGGCTTTGTTGACAAGAGTTAACACATATAGTTTTACTCATTTAGGCTACGCTATAAGTGAGTAACAACATCGTATAAATAACAGTGTCCTAGGGCTGATGTTTATACGTTTATATAGATTCGGGAGGGGGCATCATGCTTCTCTCCTGTATTCTACTCTTGAAACCCTTCATAATTCCATATACGATAAGCATAGAAAATGTTAGAGGAAGGGACAAGCCATGGTTTATTTTGATGCGTTGAAAGACATAAAAAGAAAGAGATTAGACACTGCTTATTTAATCTACGGTACAGAAAGTTACCTCATACAAGATATACAACAAGCGATTATTGAGAACGGATTAACGGAAGAAGAACAAGAAGTTAATTTGTCTGTTTATGACCTCGAAGAATTTCCTATCCAAGAAGTTGTCATGGACGCGGAGACTTTTCCTTTCTTTGGTGATAAAAAAATACTGTTGTGTAAAAATGCTTCTATTTTTAAAGCAAAGCCAGATAAAGGGCAAGTAGAGCATGATGTAAATGTTTTGCAAGCTTACTTAGACAATCCAGTTGACCATTCCATTATGGTGTTCATCGCTCCTTATGAAAAAGTAGATGAGCGAAAGAAAATCGTCAAACAACTAAAGAAATCTGGAAAAGTAGTTTCGTGTCAAGCATTGAAGGAATACGAAATGACCAACTGGATTCAATCTTTAGCAAGTGACTTGCACATACGTATAGATTCCCCAGCAATTGATATTCTTATTCAAGAAAATGGGACGAATCTTATGGCTCTTGGAAATGAAATGGAGAAAATGGCTCTCTTTGTTGGCGAGAGTGGAACGATAACGATAGAAGTAGCAGAAATGCTAGCTGCTCATAATGCACAAGCTTCTGCATTAAAACTTGTAGATGCTGTCATAACGCAAAATATAGGACGAGCAATGATGATATATAAAGATTTAGAGAAGCAGAACGAGGAGCCAATTGCATTACTTGCGCTACTGGCCTCACAGTTTCGCATGATTCAGCAATCGAAATTGTTAAGTCAAAAAGGATATACGCAACAACGCATTGCGCAGCAGTTAAAAGCGCACCCATTTGCAATAAAAATGGCACTTAAAAGGGAGAAGGGGTTTACAAATGCACAGCTCAACGCCATTACACAATTGCTAGCTGAAGGTGACGCTGCTATGAAACAAGGAAAAATGGATAAGAAATTATCGTTCGAGTTATTACTATATAATTTAATACATGTCAAGAAATAAACAAAAAGGCGATCTACGTGATAGGATTGCCTTTTTTTGTGCGACAAGTTCAAGCATTAAAAAAACGACCCTAATCGGATCGTTTGTTGGTCATATGGATGACAAATTAAGCAGAAAGTGTGTTCACTTTTTGGCTTAATCTTGCTTTTTGACGGTTACCGTTGTTTTTCTGGATAAGACCTTTACCAACAGCTTTGTCAATTTTCTTAACTGCTACTTTAAGAGCATCTACAGCTTCTGCTTTTTTGTTTTCGTTAACAAGTGTATCTACTTGTTTAATCGCAGAACGCATATCTGATTTGACAGATTGATTTTGAGCGCGTTGAGCAGCTTGAGTACCTACGCGTTTTTTCGTTTGTTTAATATTCGCCATGAAATTCACCTCCCTATGTATGTAAAGCCTACTTTATATAAAAGTAAAAAGCATTTAATCGAACAAGAGCCATTTTACCAAAGCGGACAATAGTTTTCAATATAAATATATGAATCACGTTTGGAACCAACATGTATATTGGAAGAGAATAGGGTGAATGCTAAGGAAAAAGTGGAGGCGTGGGTAATGGCACTGGACTTAAGTCAGTATCAACTTCGAACAGATTTAGCAGTTGAAGCACAAGAGATGGTGCAAGAAACAAATCAAACCAATCAAGATGTGAACGTAAAAGAAAAACAAGATGTGAACGTAAAAGAAAAACAAGAAGGGGACGTAAAAGTTACATATGTTGATGTGGGGGAAGAAGGGGCTAAACGAATTGGCAAGAAAGTAGGAACATACGTAACGATTGAATCTCAAGGAATACGAAATCATGACACAGCTTTACAACACCATGCAGCAACAATTTTTGCTCAAGAGTTAGAAGAGATGGTAAGAAAATGTGGAATTTCACCTAATGCAAGTTGTTTAGTAGTAGGTCTCGGAAATCATAATGTGACCCCAGATGCTCTAGGGCCGATGGTGATGGAGAAAGTGTTAGTTACGAAGCATTTATTTGAACTACAGCCAGAGCAAGTAGAAGAAGGGTATCGACCAATTTCAGCACTTACTCCAGGTGTAATGGGAGTGACGGGGATAGAAACGAGCGACATTATTTTAGGAGTGATTCAAAAGTTAAAGCCAGATTTCGTTATTGCTGTCGATGCTTTAGCTTCACGATCTATAAATAGAGTGAATACAACCATACAATTGTCCAACACAGGCATTCATCCAGGTTCTGGAGTTGGGAATAAACGTAAAGAATTAAGTGTTGAAACGTTAGGAATACCAGTAATTGCAGTAGGTGTTCCCACAGTTGTCGATGCAGTGACTATTACGAGCGATACTATTGACTATGTTTTGAAGCACTTCGGACGAGAGTGGAACGAAAAAGGGAAGCCTTCAAAAGCATTAACCCCTGCAAGTATGAATTTCGGTGAAAGAAAGCAACTAACGGAAGAAGATTTACCAGATGAAGACAAAAGGAAAATGGTTTTAGGAATGTTAGGTGAATTAAGTGACGAGGAGAAACGCTCCCTTATTTATGAAGTGTTACATCCTTTAGGACACAATTTAATGGTAACCCCTAAAGAAGTAGACGGCTTCATGGAGGATATGGCTCATGTTGTGGCTACTGGTATGAATGCTGCTTTACATGAAATCGTCGATCCTACTAATCAGGATGCTTTTTCAAGATAAGAGAAAAGGCGGGTTCTAGTATATCTATAAGATGCATACGATTTACTAGAGTAGAGAACAGATAAGATAGTAAGCTGGAGGAGGAACGGGGTCATGCTACGTTTTTTGACGACGATATCGCTATTAGTCATTCTCTTTTTTAGTGGTGTCCTCTTAGGGATGAATCAAGCGAGTTTAAGCATGATAGAGATGAGGGGCTTTTCCAATCAGTCCTTTCACGAAGCGATTCAAACGAAGGAGTCAGCACAACCATCTGAATATGAAGTGGAAGTACTTGGTGAACCGTATGAGCAAGTGTCTGTAGAAGAAAGACAAGAAACGTATGAAGAAATGCAAACGTCGCACGGAATTTTAAAGCTTGCATTCGGATTAGAAAGGTTCGTTCAGTGGTTGTACAATTCCTTCATTTATCTCGTATATCAACTCGTGCAAGTGTTTTATGCATAACGCATGTAGAGGCGGTCGCGAAAGTCTAGCGTATAGATTTTTGTAAACCGCTTCTTTTTATTGAAACGTATTGAAGTGTGGCTTAAGGGAGTAGTTATTATTGAACGACTAATCGCTTCATCAACGATAGAGGTATTAGTTTTCGTTGAACAATCGCTTTGACATTGCTATAATCAATGCTAGTGAATGTCGGGAATCAAAGTAGGAGTGATAAATGTGACAAGCGACATGATGAAACAAGAGAACGTGCGTAATTTTTCAATTATTGCACATATAGATCACGGAAAATCCACCTTAGCCGATCGAATTCTAGAGAAAACGAAGGCACTTACGCAACGAGAAATGAAAGAACAATTTCTTGATGCGATGGACTTAGAGCGTGAGCGTGGTATTACCATTAAATTAAATGCAGTGCAGCTGCGTTATGAATCACCAAAATCGGGTGAAAATTATCTGTTTCACCTTATTGATACACCAGGACACGTCGATTTCACGTATGAAGTATCCCGAAGTTTAGCGGCTTGTGAAGGTGTTATACTAGTCGTTGATGCTGCTCAAGGTATTGAAGCACAGACGTTAGCCAATTTATACTTAGCGCTTGATAACGATTTGGAAATAATCCCGGTTATTAACAAAGTTGATTTACCAGCGGCAGATCCAGAACGTGTGACGAAAGAGTTAGAAGATTTACTAGGAGTAACGAAAGAAGAAGTCATATTAGCATCTGCTAAAGCGGGTATTGGAATTGAAGACATACTAGAAGCAATTGCTGAACGAATTCCTGCTCCAGTAGGTAATAAAGAAGAACCACTTAAGGCGCTCATTTTCGACTCTTTATATGACCCGTACCGTGGTGTAGTAGCTTCGGTTAGTGTGAAAGAAGGAACTGTTAAAGTAGGCGACCGTATCCGCATGATGCAGACGGAGAAAGAATTTGAAGTAAATGAAGTAGGTGTGTTTAACCCTAAACCAACGCCTTTAAAACAATTAACCGTTGGCGACGTAGGGTATTTAACCGCATCAATTAAAAATGTCGGTGATTCTAGGGTCGGGGATACGATTACGAATGCTGATACACCTGCTGCTGAGCCTTTACCAGGATATAAGAAACTAAATCCAATGGTATTCTGTGGCCTTTTCCCAGTAGATGCTAGTAATTATAACGATTTAAGAGAAGCGTTAGAGCGTTTAGAACTAAATGATTCTTCCTTACAATTTGAAGCAGAAACATCTCAAGCGCTAGGTTTTGGCTTCCGTTGTGGGTTCCTAGGCTTGCTTCATATGGAAATCATTCAAGAACGCATCGAACGTGAATTCAACATTCAGTTAATAACGACTGCTCCTAGCGTTATATATGAAGTGGAAATGACGGATGGCACAGAAGTGAGAGTAGATAATCCATCCTTAATGCCTGACGCTCAATCCATTAAGGAAGTACGTGAGCCTTTTGTAAGTGCTAAAATTATGGTACCAAACGATTATGTTGGAACAGTGATGGAATTATGTCAGCGCAAACGCGGCATCTTTCAAGATATGGAGTATATGGATGATAATCGTGTGAATGTGATTTATGAAATTCCATTATCTGAAATCGTGTATGATTTCTTTGACCAGTTAAAGTCACAGACGAAAGGATACGCTTCCTTCGATTATGATCTTGTCGGTTATCAAGCATCTAAATTAGTGAAGATGGATATTCTACTAAATAATGATAAGATTGATGCGCTATCTATTATCGTTCATCGTGATTTTGCCTTTGAACGTGGAAAAGCAATTGCGAATAAATTGAAAGACTTAATACCACGTCAGCAATTCGAAGTACCTGTGCAAGCTGCTATTGGTAATAAAATCGTCGCTAGAACAACGATTAAAGCGATGCGTAAAAACGTTTTATCGAAATGTTATGGTGGAGATATAAGCCGTAAGCGTAAATTGCTCGAAAAACAAAAAGAAGGTAAGAAACGAATGAAGATGGTCGGTTCTGTAGAAGTTCCACAAGAAGCCTTTATGGCCGTGTTAGAAATGGATACGGATAACGATTAAAGTGCCACAAGCCGCAGGGAGATATTTCTTGCGGTTTTTTACAATTTATTAAAGGAATGTGAGACGAACATGATAACTTCCGCATATATTCATATCCCATTTTGCCAACAAATTTGTCACTACTGTGATTTTACGAAGTTTTTTTATAACGAAGATTTAGCGAATCAATATTTAGAAGCGTTAGATAAAGAAATCGAGACGGCTGTTGGGAAAAAGCAAACGTATATGAGAACAATTTTCGTTGGTGGGGGAACACCTACCGCTTTAAACTATCATCAATTAGAAAAGCTGCTGCAAACAATTGCTTCTGCATTTGATGTGAACAACTGTGAAGAATATACGTTTGAAGCGAATCCTGGTGAATTTGACGAACAGAAGTTGACGCTTTTAAAGCGCTATGGAGTTAATCGAATTTCTTTTGGCGTGCAAGTGTTTGATGATCAAATGCTTAAGAAAATAGGTCGTCTTCACCGGGTACAAGATGTTTATGATAATTTACGCTTGTTCGAGAAACATCAATTTGACAACGTTTCGATTGATTTAATTTATGGATTACCAGATCAAACCTTAGAGCATTTTCAGCACACATTGGACGAAGCGATTCAATTAGATTTACCTCATTATTCGACGTATTGTTTGCAGATTGAGCCGAAGACTGTTTTTTATCAGCGATACCAAAAGGGGAAATTACACAAGCCGGTAGAAGAGCTAGAAGCGGATATGTACGACATGCTCGTTCATAAGATGGAGGGAAATGGGAATGTTCAATATGAAATTAGTAATTTTGCAAGACCAGGCTTTGAAAGTAAGCATAATTTAACGTATTGGAATAATGAATACTATTACGGTTTCGGAGCTGGTTCGCATGGGTATGTACCGGGTTATAGAACCGTAAACATTCGCCCCTTACCTCGATATATTGAGCAAGCCAAGGAAACGGGCATGCCGATTTTGCATAAAGAAGAAGTGACATTACAAGCACAAATAGAAGAGCAAATGTTTTTAGGATTACGCAAGAAAGAAGGCGTATCTAAAAGTCAGTTCTTTAATCGGTTTGGGCGACCAATCGAAACATTATATGAGCAACCATTGACTTATTTACAGGAAAAAGGATGGATGGAAGAAGAAGGAGACTACGTTCGTGTGACGTCTAATGGTCGATTATTCGCTAATAGTGTGTTCCAAGAGTTTCTACTAGAAAGCATAGAAGAATAGATGAAAATCTTCCTACTTGATGCGGTAAATTTGTTGACAATGGATGAGTCATTTGATAACTTATTATTAGATTTAGCACTCAAGGGAATCGAGTGCTAACAGAGGTGATCATCATGTTAACAGAAAGACAATTACTTATATTGCAAGTGATAATTGATGATTTCATCGAGTCAGCACAACCAGTAGGTTCTCGAGCTATTGCTAAGAAAGATTCCATCACTTATAGTTCTGCCACTATTCGTAATGAAATGGCCGACTTAGAGGAGCTTGGATATCTGGAGAAAACGCACTCTTCATCAGGGCGTGTTCCATCTGAGAAAGGGTATCGGTTTTATGTGGATCATTTAATGTCACCTTTTGATTTATCAAAGGCAGACATTACCTTTATTCAAGATGCATTTACGTATCAAATGCTTGAATTTGAGCGGGTAGTACAGCAATCCGCTCGCATATTATCCGATTTAACGAATTACACTTCCATTATTTTAGGACCAGAAGTGTATGAAACGAAATTAAAGCAATTACAAATTATCCCTTTATCTAATTACACAGCAGTAGCTATATTAGTTACGAATACAGGGCATGTGGAACATCGCTCGTTTACTATACCTGTTGTGATTCAGCCGGTAGATTTAGAGAAGATGGTAAACATTCTTAATGAGAAACTGTATGGTGTTGCTATTATTGACTTGCATCGTAAACTCAGGACAGAAATATTAGAACTGTTGCGTAAGCACACAATTGAATATGATAAAGCTTATCAATATTTACAAGCTGCCTTGTTTGAAGAACAATCATCTAAGTTATACGTTGGTGGGAAGACGAACATTTTAATGCAGCCGGAATTTAAGGATATTGATAAAGTGCGGGCATTATATTCTATGATTGAAGAAGAAGTTGAAATAGCACATCTCCTTCGAAACGATACCGAAGATATAAAAATATCCATCGGTCATGAAAATGAGGTTTCCGCAATGCAAAATTGTAGCCTTATAACTGCTTCGTATTCGCTTGGTGATGATCAAATGGGAACGATTGCTTTATTAGGTCCGACCAGAATGGAATATTCTAAAGTTATTTCTCTACTCAATTTGTTGTCTAACCGAATGTCACAAACGTTTCAATCGTGGTATTACAGTGGACCTGATGGGAAACAATAATAAAGTTACTTAAGGGGGAGGATTTATCTCCTTCTTTTGTGCCGTCCTGAACAAATTTATAAAGCTGAACCCTATTTTCTAACGTTTTAAGGTTTAGTTTAGAGTGAATTTCTGATATATTCTTAAATGGTCAATAATAGATGATTGTCAAGGAGGAGGTGACTATGATGAGTGAAGAGAAGCTACAAACAGAACAAGAAGAAACAATAGAGCATCCTGAACAAGAATTAGTGGAGGAAGTAGAAGAAACAGAAGAGACAGCTACTAGTGAAGTAGAACAGTTACAGCAAGAAAAGGATGAAATGTATGAGCGTCTTCTACGGTTACAAGCCGATTATGATAACTTCCGTCGTCGCACGAAAGTAGAGCGAGCAAACGATTTAAAATATAAAGCGCAAGACTTAGCGGAAGAATTAATTCCCGCGCTAGATAACTTTGAACGTGCCTTACAAATGGACGTTCAAGATGAAGCAGCTCAGAAATTTGTAGAAGGTATGAACATGGTGTATCGTCAAATCACGGATGCCTTAGAAAAGCAAGGAGTAGAAGTGATTGCGGCAAAAGGAGAGCTGTTTGATCCGCAATATCATCAAGCTGTGATGCAAGTAGAAGATGAAAATTATGAATCAAATGTAGTTGTAGAAGAATTGCAAAAAGGGTACAAGTTGAAAGATCGTGTTATCCGTCCATCAATGGTAAAAGTAAATCAATAAAACGTAGCATAGTACTACATAACGCGTTAAGGAGGAATAATAGTCATGAGTAAAATTATTGGTATTGACTTAGGTACAACAAACTCTTGTGTTGCTGTAATGGAAGGCGGCGAAGCAAAGGTTATTCCAAATCCAGAAGGTAACCGTACTACACCTTCTGTTGTTTCGTTCAAAAACGGTGAACGTCAAGTAGGGGAAGTTGCAAAGCGTCAAGCAATTACAAACCCGAACACAATCCAATCTATTAAACGTCATATGGGAAC
This sequence comes from Pontibacillus litoralis JSM 072002, assembly GCF_000775615.1. Classification (GTDB taxonomy): domain Bacteria; phylum Bacillota; class Bacilli; order Bacillales; family BH030062; genus Pontibacillus; species Pontibacillus litoralis. The sequence goes on along the minus strand of NZ_AVPG01000001.1, from coordinate 175,163 downwards.
AGATTATAAAGTTGAAATTGAAGGGAAAGAGTATTCTCCTCAAGAAGTTTCAGCAATTCTTTTGCAAAGTTTAAAGTCCCATGCAGAAGATTACTTAGGAGAAACAGTTGAAAAAGCTGTTATTACAGTGCCAGCTTACTTTAACGATGCGGAACGTCAAGCTACGAAAGATGCGGGTAAAATCGCTGGTCTTGAAGTAGAGCGTATTATTAACGAACCGACTGCTGCAGCTTTAGCATACGGTATTAATCAAGAAAATGATCAAACGTTACTTGTATATGACTTAGGTGGCGGTACGTTTGACGTATCTATTCTAGACATTGGTGATGGTGCATTTGAAGTTGTTTCTACTGCTGGAGATAACAAATTAGGTGGAGACGATTTCGACCAAGTAATTATTGATCATATGGTTGCAGAATTTAAGAAAGAGAATGGGATCGACCTTGCTCAAGATAAAATGGCTTTACAGCGTCTAAAAGATGCAGCAGAAAAAGCGAAGAAAGACCTATCTGGTGTAGCTCAGTCTCAAATTTCTTTACCATTTATTACTGCTGGTGAAGCGGGCCCAATGCACTTAGAAATGACATTAACTCGTGCTAAATTTGAAGAGCTTTCTGCAGATTTAGTAGAGCGTACAATGGTACCAACTCGTCGCGCGCTTAAAGATGCGGGCATGTCTCCAAGCGAAATTGACAAAGTATTACTAGTTGGTGGTTCTACTCGTATCCCAGCAGTACAAGAAGCAATCAAAAAAGAAACTCAAAAAGACCCTTCTAAAGGTGTAAACCCTGATGAAGTAGTAGCATTAGGTGCAGCAGTTCAAGGTGGTGTATTACAAGGAGATGTAAAAGACGTTGTTCTTCTTGACGTAACACCATTATCTCTTGGAATTGAAACAATGGGTGGCGTATCTACTAAATTAATCGAGCGTAACACGACAATTCCAACAAGTCATTCTCAAGTGTTCTCAACAGCAGCTGACAATCAAACGGCGGTTGATATTCACGTGCTTCAAGGTGAGCGTGAAATGGCACAAGATAACAAAACACTTGGTCGTTTCCAATTAACAGATATTCCACCAGCTCCACGTGGTGTACCTCAAATCGAAGTTAAATTCGATATTGATAATAACGGTATTGTTAATGTAAGCGCGAAAGACCTAGGTACGAACAAAGAGCAATCTATTACAATTAAGTCATCTTCTGGTCTTTCTGATGACGAAGTAGAGCGCATGGTGAAAGAAGCAGAAGAAAATGCAGAAGCAGATAAGCAGAAACGTGAAGAGATCGATCTTCGTAACGAAGCGGATCAGCTAGTATTCTCTACAGATAAAACACTTAAAGACCTTGGTGAAAGCGTAACAGAAGAAGAAAAACAAAAAGCTGAAGAAGCGAAGAAAGAATTACAAACAGCACTTGAAGGGGACGATTTAGAAGCAATTCGCACGAAAAAAGATGCCCTTCAAGAACTAGTGCAGCAGCTTACTGTGAAGATGTATGAGCAAGCACAACAGCAAGCACAAGCGGCGCAAGAAGCTCAAGGCGATGCACAAGATGATGTCGTAGATGCTGAATATGAAGAAGTAAACGAAGAAGACAAGAAGTAAGGGTTTATACGATTCAAAGGCAAAGTCAAAGTCAGGATATTCTTGGCTTTGACTTTTTTACACGTGAAGGCGAAAATAGGTATGCACGAGCAATAGAACGTTATACTTCAGGTGTAATAGATGGAGAAAAATGAAGGAACCTTTTGTGTACGTGGTGAATCAATGTTATGATGAATTTTATGTAGATAGAGTCGGGAGAGTGATCGTCAGTGAGTAAACGAGACTACTATGACGTACTAGGTGTCTCAAAAGATGCATCTAAGGATGAAATAAAAAAAGCATACCGTAAGCTTGCTAAAAAATATCATCCAGATGTAAGTAAAGAAGAAGACGCAGAAAATAAGTTTAAAGAAGCGAAAGAAGCTTGGGAAGTATTAGGGGATGAGCAGAAACGTTCCCAATATGATCAATTTGGTCATGCTGGTATGAATGGTGGCGGTCAAGGCTTTGGTGGCTTTGGCGGTGGCGAAGACTTTGGCGGTTTTGGTGACATCTTTGATATGTTTTTCGGTGGCGGCGGACGTCGTCGAGATCCGAACGCACCAAGAAAAGGCGCAGATCTTCAATATACGATGACGCTGCAATTTGAAGAGGCCATTTTCGGGAAAGAAACTGATATTCAAATCCCGAAAGAAGAAACGTGTGACACTTGTCAAGGTTCTGGGGCGAAACCTGGAACGAAACCAGTAACATGTTCACACTGTAATGGTGCCGGACAAATGAACCAGGAACAAAACACACCATTTGGCCGCGTTGTGAACAAGCGTGTGTGCCATTATTGCCAAGGAACTGGTAAAGAAGTGAAAGACAAGTGTAATACGTGTGGCGGAAATGGAAAAGTGACAACACGTAAAACCATTCACATTAATATCCCAGCAGGCATTAACGAAGGCCAACAAATCCGCGTATCTGGCCAAGGAGAGCCTGGTGAGAATGGCGGTCCAGCAGGAGATTTATTCGTTGTAGTACAAATTCGTCCACATGAATTTTTCCAACGTGAAGGAGACAATATCTTCTGTGAGATGCCGTTAACATTTGCACAAGCAGCATTAGGGGATGAGATTGAAGTACCTACTGTGCATGGGAAAGTGAAGTTGAAAGTCCCAGCAGGAACACAAAATGGGAAACGATTCCGTTTGAAGGATAAAGGTGCTCCTGATGTACGTGGCCGCGGGCATGGTGATCAACACGTGCAAATGCGTGTAGTGACACCGACTAATTTAACAGAACGTCAAAAAGAATTGTTACGTGAATTCCATGATATTAGTGGAAATGAAGCAACAGAAGAACAACACGACAATATTTTTCAACGTGTGAAACGTGCATTTAAAGGAGAATAACAAATTCAGAGTAAAGTGAGTGAATTCCCAATGAAATGGTCTGAACTATGTATCCATACAACTAATGAAGCCATTGAGCCTATTTCGAACATTTTACATGAAGCAGGTGCTAGCGGTGTTGTAATTGAGGATGTTCAAGAGCTATCCAAAGAACGGGAAACCTATATGGGAGAAATATACGAACTTAATCCTGAAGACTATCCAGAGGAAGGTGTGTATGTGAAAGCATACCTTCCTGTTAACAGTTTTCTAGGTGAAACCGTTGAAGCAATCAAAAGCGCTATTAACCAGTTGCTCGTCTATGAAATTGACTTAGGTCATAACAACATTACGATAAGTGAATTGAATGAAGAAGATTGGGCAACATCTTGGAAGAAATATTACAAACCAGTAAAAATCTCCGAAAAATTCACGATTATACCTACGTGGGAAGAGTATGAGCGTGTATCAAGTGACGAAATTATTATGGAATTAGATCCAGGTATGGCATTCGGGACTGGTACGCACCCAACAACGGTGTTAAGCATACAAGCGATTGAGCAGTATGTTCAAAAAGATGATGTCATTATTGATGTTGGTACGGGTTCAGGTGTATTAAGTATTGCAGCCATTTTGCTCGGGGCCAAGCAATCCCATGCGTATGACCTTGATGATATAGCGGTCAAAAGTGCGACGAACAATGCTAAATTAAATAAAGTAGATAATCAAATACTAGCAAAGCAAAATAATTTGTTAGATTACGTTGATTTTCAAGCAGATATGATTGTAGCTAATATATTAGCTGAAGTCATTGTTCGATTTACTGATCAAGCTTATGACTGCGTAAAAGATGGTGGCTATTTCATAACATCAGGTATTATCCAGAACAAACGACAAGAAGTGAAAGATGAGTTGGTGAAATCTGGTTTTGAAATTGTCGAAATCAATCAAATGGATGATTGGACTTGTATTATTGCAAGAAAGCCTGTCCATAATCGTTAAAGAATAATGGAATAGAAAGCAGTGAACGAATATGCAACGTTATTTTGTCCCAGCATCAGGCTGGAATGATGAACACGTCATCGTAACTGGCGATGATGTGCATCATGTAACGAAAGTAATGCGTATGAAAGAAGAAGATCACATACTTTGCTGCAATCCTGATGGTCATGCCGCCTTATGTGAAATAAACGACATGACTAATCATCAGGTTACGTGTACCATTTTAGAGTGGTTAGAAGATAATTCAGAACTCCCTGCATGTATTACAATTGCTCAAGGGTTACCAAAAGGGGATAAAATGGAGCTTGTGGTTCAAAAGGGAACTGAATTAGGAGCTTGTAAATTTATCCCTTTTGAAGCGGAGCGCTCCATTGTAAAATGGGACGAAAAAAAGTCACAGAAGAAACTAGCCCGCTACCAAAAAATTGCGAAAGAGGCTAGTGAGCAAGCACACCGTAATCGAATACCTGTCGTTGAACAAGTGCATCAATTGTCGGCATTGATTGAAAAAAGTAAGCAATATGATTGGAAATTGTTCGCGTATGAAGATGAAGCGAGAACAACATCGTTTCAATCTTTAAAGGATATTGTTCCAGAAATTCAATCATCAGAGCATGTAATGATAGTAATCGGCCCTGAAGGTGGATTTAGTGAGCACGAGGTAGAACAATTACGAGCAGCTCAGTTTACATCTGTTCGGCTAGGTCCTAGAATTTTACGAACAGAGACAGCTTCTTCCTATATATTGGCAGCCATTTCTTACCAATTAGAAGAACTAAGATGATATACCAATGTCAACAAGAGCTTTTCACATGTTACGTAAACATAGTTATGATTCGATCTTGTCGCAAGTCAATGCTGCTCAACATAAATGACTATAATTTTAACACGGTGCGAACCCCAAGCTCACATGAAAGCCTCGGGAGGTTCGCACTCTTTTTTTGCCTCTTTTCATGCAAAATTGGTACATTATTGGTATATTATCCAATGAAGTATTTCCAATAAACACAAAATATAGTATACTAATAATGCGAAAACACTATATTTCGCAGTCACTCTCTGTATAGGGAGTGTGGATTGAAATATCGCCCTACACACTCGCACCCTTATCAGAATAACGTCACTCTCTGTATAGGGAGTGTGGATTGAAATCCCATCCACCCGTAAGCCCATACCCTACAGTCGTGTCACTCTCTGTATAGGGAGTGTGGATTGAAATCTGCTCTATTTTTATTAGGAGGAAAATGAAATGGTCACTCTCTGTATAGGGAGTGTGGATTGAAATGTAATTGCGTGCTTTCTCTCGACATTTCTTTTAGTCACTCTCTGTATAGGGAGTGTGGATTGAAATATTATAATAAGGAAGGAAAATGACTATGCGTATTACTGTCACTCTCTGTATAGGGAGTGTGGATTGAAATAAAAACGCATTAACCATTTTTGATAGGTAATAATGTCACTCTCTGTATAGGGAGTGTGGATTGAAATTGTTCTTGATTTAATGTAATCAGAGCGCTGTTCGAGTCACTCTCTGTATAGGGAGTGTGGATTGAAATCATCTTCTTGACCTCCTTTTTGATTTAGATATCCCGTCACTCTCTGTATAGGGAGTGTGGATTGAAATTCCTTTTTTTTGTTTCTTTTGCTCCAGCTTCTCGTCACTCTCTGTATAGGGAGTGTGGATTGAAATTTGTGTCACCTCTTCAAAACTATTCCCTTCTACGTCACTCTCTGTATAGGGAGTGTGGATTGAAATCGCGAAGGGTACATATTTTATCGTAAATAACGTAGATGTCACTCTCTGTATAGGGAGTGTGGATTGAAATGGTTTACGTCTGACAATGCCTGTAAACAACACTCTCGTCACTCTCTGTATAGGGAGTGTGGATTGAAATTTGTTCTTTGCGCTCTAGCGCTTTTTTATCGCAGTCACTCTCTGTATAGGGAGTGTGGATTGAAATACCTGTAGTTGGTGCGCTCACACCTTTGAATTTTCGTCACTCTCTGTATAGGGAGTGTGGATTGAAATACTTAACCAACGTCTATAATCTGTTATCCAAACCAGTCACTCTCTGTATAGGGAGTGTGGATTGAAATCTAAAATTTGTACCGCAAAAATCTGCACCTCTTAGTCACTCTCTGTATAGGGAGTGTGGATTGAAATTTCAAGCGGTGTTTTTGATACAATAACCAACCAGTCACTCTCTGTATAGGGAGTGTGGATTGAAATTGGTGCACCAATTGCACTAATGTCATAAACCTTGTCACTCTCTGTATAGGGAGTGTGGATTGAAATTTAAATCTGCACCTCTTAAATCCGCTCTTCTTAGTCACTCTCTGTATAGGGAGTGTGGATTGAAATGATACCCACATGAACCGTCTTCTTTTAGATACGTCACTCTCTGTATAGGGAGTGTGGATTGAAATACAATCACCTAATAAGGGTAGAGGGTCAATTGCGTCACTCTCTGTATAGGGAGTGTGGATTGAAATCTCACCCTCCATCGGCACCGTGATATTTTCGATTGGTCACTCTCTGTATAGGGAGTGTGGATTGAAATCCCACGTTAAGAAACGTCGGGGTGGCCGGCTGATACGGTCACTCTCTGTATAGGGAGTGTGGATTGAAATTCACACCTGGAAGCACATTATCGTAAAGCGGCGACCGTCACTCTCTGTATAGGGAGTGTGGATTGAAATTCGCTCTCTCAAATCAGCTATAGCCAACTCCGCGTTTGTCACTCTCTGTATAGGGAGTGTGGATTGAAATTTTAATACGATCCATTTTAAAAACCCCTTTATAAAGTCACTCTCTGTATAGGGAGTGTGGATTGAAATAATCGTTAGCCTCCTCGCTCAACTCCGCCACAATCTGTCACTCTCTGTATAGGGAGTGTGGATTGAAATTGGAGCTTGAGCGTAAATGGAACAGTCCAGAAATGGGTCACTCTCTGTATAGGGAGTGTGGATTGAAATATTACTCGGTTAATTGTTTGCGCCTGACCCAATACCGTCACTCTCTGTATAGGGAGTGTGGATTGAAATATACTCTTACCTCCAATTATGTATTCATTTATATGTCACTCTCTGTATAGGGAGTGTGGATTGAAATGTTGAGGCGTCGCTTTCTAAGTCGTCTAGAATAAGTCACTCTCTGTATAGGGAGTGTGGATTGAAATCGTGCTTAGTTGCTCGACTAACGCCACTTGATCTGTCACTCTCTGTATAGGGAGTGTGGATTGAAATTTAGTGTTGTCTTTGAGATTAACACCGTACTTCGTCACTCTCTGTATAGGGAGTGTGGATTGAAATCATTTTAGGACTCTCCTTTTAATGCGTTTAACTCGTCACTCTCTGTATAGGGAGTGTGGATTGAAATGCAAGATAATGGGGTGATAACATGAGTAAACGAGTCACTCTCTGTATAGGGAGTGTGGATTGAAATCGATTTTATCTTCATCAAAATATTTCGTTAAAAAGTCACTCTCTGTATAGGGAGTGTGGATTGAAATAACCTTCACAGATTTTAAAGATTCAAATTTAAATGTCACTCTCTGTATAGGGAGTGTGGATTGAAATATTGAATTTGTTGCAACCTACCTAGTATAAACTGTCACTCTCTGTATAGGGAGTGTGGATTGAAATTCCGTTTTCGGAGGATGAGTTTATGAAATTACTGTCACTCTCTGTATAGGGAGTGTGGATTGAAATCATTTTAGGACTCTCCTTTTAATTGTTTTATTTCGTCACTCTCTGTATAGGGAGTGTGGATTGAAATACTACCTACAACGAACGTATTATTAACGTTCATCCGTCACTCTCTGTATAGGGAGTGTGGATTGAAATATTTGCATTAACGTTTTCCATCGCTTTATAAATTTGTCACTCTCTGTATAGGGAGTGTGGATTGAAATCCCTAATTTTTTAATTAAACCCTCGTAATTTATAGTCACTCTCTGTATAGGGAGTGTGGATTGAAATTGGTAACAAAAAAGAAGCTACTAATATAAAGATAGCGTCACTCTCTGTATAGGGAGTGTGGATTGAAATCATTTGAAAATAGTAGATACGCTGGGCTAAAGGAGTCACTCTCTGTATAGGGAGTGTGGATTGAAATGGTTTTAGAAGTAAACTGGTTTGTGTTGCTCGGTGGTCACTCTCTGTATAGGGAGTGTGGATTGAAATAAATCCATCCACACTGAACTCATTTTAGCGAATGGTCACTCTCTGTATAGGGAGTGTGGATTGAAATATTTTAATTCCTCCTGTCATTACGCTGTTACAGCGTCACTCTCTGTATAGGGAGTGTGGATTGTAAGGGCACACTGCGATACAATGAACTGTTAAAAGTGTTGACAAACGAAATAAGTCAAAAATAACGAATGAGCATCCTTTAAACGATGTTCATTCGTTTTCTATATTTTAGTAAAGGATAGTCCGTTTAATTAGAAATCTGTGTACTGTGTGATTTCTCTGCTATAAACCCATTTCACTTCCTGCCCTTATATTTGGAAGTTACTTAGATTTTAAACAACAGGATAGCCAAAAGAGTTTACGTTAAATCATGATGTCATAGTGTAGTGTACGTGACGCTCATACCTTTTACACTTCTGCTAAATAGCTAATATTTTCGCTCTATCACGAATGGCTTACTACAATGTTCAGCATAGTGATAATCCTATCGCTCCTATGAAAAATTAATATTAGTTAATTAAGTTAGAAAGAGGGTATAATAATATGATATTATTAATTTTATTGATGATTTTTACCGTGAATCAATTTCATAATTGCTTTGTTCCACAGAATATCGGAATGAGTGCATTAAATAATATTCGAATGTTTGTGGAAAAGGCGTTTATGCTACCGTTGGAACGTAAGGTGGAGACCATGCCTGTGGAAAAAGCCCTCGTGGAAATCAACGGTGCTTCATCACATTGGTTGGTTCGGATTTCGATAAGAATATTTTTTGGAATTGATTTAGTGTATATAATGAAAGGATGAAATATATATGGGTAAAGAACTTTGTAAAACCGTAGCTTTTCATACGTTAGGGTGTAAAGTAAACCATTATGAAACAGAAGCGATTTGGCAAATGTTTAAAGAAGAAGGGTACGAACGAGTTGATTTCAATCATCAAGCTGATGTATATGTAATCAATACGTGTACAGTGACGAATACAGGTGATAAAAAGAGTCGTCAAGTGATTCGCAGAGCGATTCGTAAAAATGATAACGCGGTTATATGTGTTACAGGATGTTATGCTCAAACCTCTCCGGGTGAAATTATGGACATTCCTGGAGTAGATGTTGTGGTTGGTACTCAAGATCGTAAGAAAATGCTTGAATATATTGAGCAATATAAATTAGAGCGTCAACCAATTAATGGGGTATCCAACATTATGAAAACGAGAGTGTTCGAAGAAATGGATGTGCCAGCTTTTACAGACAGGACACGTGCTTCCTTGAAAATACAAGAAGGATGTAACAACTTCTGTACGTTTTGTATTATCCCGTGGGCACGCGGACTGTTACGTTCAAGAGATCCAGAAGAGGTTGTTAAACAAGCGCAGCAATTGGTAGACGCTGGTTATAAAGAAATTGTCCTTACAGGTATTCATACAGGTGGATATGGCGAGGATCGTAAAGACTATAATTTAGCTAAATTATTGCGAGAATTGGATAAGCGAGTAGTTGGTTTGAAACGTATTCGTATCTCTTCTATTGAAGGTAGCCAAATTACTGATGAAATCATTGATGTACTGAATGAATCAGATAAGATTGTTCGCCATTTGCACATTCCGCTACAATCAGGATCAGACACCGTGCTCAAGCGTATGCGTCGTAAATATACAACAGAATTTTACAAAGAGCGTGTAAATCGGATCAAGGAAGCTTTACCAGGTTTAGCAATTACATCTGACGTCATTGTTGGATTCCCTGGTGAAACCGAGGAAGAATTTAATGACACGTATCGTTTTATTCAAGAAATTGGCTTTTCTGAGCTACACGTATTCCCTTACTCAAAACGAACAGGTACACCAGCAGCACGTATGGACGACCAAGTCGACGAAGAAATTAAGAATGCGCGTGTACACCAATTAATTGAGCTTTCTAATCAACAGGCGAAGGAATACGCTTCTTCTTATGAAGGTGAAGTGTTAGAAGTAATCCCTGAAGAGAAATTCAAAGACGATGAAAACGATCAGCGTTTAGTTGGTTATACGGATAATTATTTGAAAGTTATATTCGAGGCGAATGAAGATGTCATTGGTCAAATCGTTCGGGTGAAACTAACGAAAGCTGGTTACCCGTACAATGTTGGAGAATTTGTACGCGTTTTAGATGAACCAAGTCGTAATGAAACAGTTGAAATGAATGCATAATAAAATGGAAACCCTTTGTTTAGTAAAGCGAAGGGTTTCTTTATTGTGTGAAACGACGGAGGTGCTGTACACTCTAACGTATAGAAACGTTTTATAGCATTTTATAAATGAGAATGCTATGATATAAGAGGTACGGACAACTAAGAACATAATTTAAGGAAGGAAGATACGAATGGATGCTAAATTAGCTAAAATGATTGATCATACGCAATTAAAACCAGATACACCTAAAGAAAAAATTGTGCAAATCTGCGAAGAAGCAAAGGAGTACGGTTTTGCTTCTGTATGTGTAAATCCTTATTGGGTATCATTATGTGCAGAGTTGTTACAAGATACAGATGTAAAAGTTTGTACTGTTATTGGTTTTCCGTTAGGTGCGACAACGCCGGAAACGAAAGCATTTGAAACGAAACAAGCAATTGAAGATGGCGCAACGGAAGTTGATATGGTGATTAACGTTGGTGCATTAAAAACGGAAGATTATGATTTCGTTCAACGAGATATCGAAGCAGTTGTAAACGCTGCAGGTGACAAAGCATTGACAAAGGTCATTATAGAAACTTCTTTATTAACGGAAGAAGAAAAAGTAAAAGCTTGTGAGTTATCGAAACAAGCTAAAGCTGACTATGTGAAGACTTCAACTGGTTTCTCTGGTGGTGGAGCAACTGTTGAGGATGTACGCTTAATGAGAGCAACTGTAGGCCCAGAAATGGGTGTGAAGGCTTCAGGTGGTGTTCGTGACCGCGAAGGCGCAGAAGCAGTTATCGAAGCTGGTGCTACTCGCATTGGAGCTAGTGCTGGAATGGAAATCGTATCAGGTGGTCAAGGAACATCTGAATATTAATAGAAGGGTAAAAAAACACACGAACATCCGTCAAATAGATGGAGGGGCGTGTGTTTTTTTATCGTGTAAAAACAAAACGAACGTTGTAAAGTGATGAATAATTGGTAAAATCATCAGTGAAGAAACGATGTTAAATAGAACGGATATATGTGCTAATTGCTGTGCAGGTGTTGATGCTAGAAATGTCGATACATGTGCTAATTGGTCTAAAAATGGAGCAAATATAACTACGCCTGCGATGTTAAGCCATATGTGGGCGAAGGCAGCTAATTTTGCATCATGGTTTGAACCGAGAGAAGCTACCCAAGCAGTGATACATGTGCCAATATTTGCCCCTAGCATAATTCCGATAGCTGCTGGGAGAGTGAATACACCTTCTTGCAAAAATGCCATAGCTATACCTGTGGAAGCAGTGGAAGATTGAATAATCATCGTGAGAACTGTACCAATAATTATACTAACGAGCGGTTCTTCATTCGTATAATGAACCGTTTCAAGTAGGAGAGGGAATTGTTGTAATGGCAAGGCAAGGGTAGAGAAACCATCAAGTGCTACGAAAATAGTTCCTAATCCAAACGTTATCGTACCAATTCCAAATAAAAGTGGGGAAGGGAACCATAATAATATCGTGCCGATAATGAGAATGGGCCATAGTGGGATATGTGAAAAGAACGAGAACAATTCTAACGTTAACGTTGTTCCGATGTTCGCCCCTAATATAATACCAATGGACTGTTGAAAAGTTAATACGCCAGCGCCAACAAGGCTAACTGTTAATATCATTGTTCCTGAACTACTTTGAAGTAATGCAGTTGCGATAATGCCAATCAACATGCCTTTCCACGGCTTGTCAACGAAATTCATGATCAACCTCTTCATATGGCGATAAGAAAACTGATGAAGGCCAATTCTTAATAATGTCATTCCAAATAAGAATAAAAACAGAAAAACAGTAAATAACGTAAATACATCTGCCATAGTCCGTCACCTCTTTATCATCATATGGACAAGAACGCTATTCATGATTGAAAAAATTTTTCTGAAGGGCGTTTAGTGTACGGTGCTTTATTTTTTTGTGATTCTTTCATAATAATGAAAGGAAATAAGTTGAACAAATGAAATGAATATATTATAATACGTTAAGGCATATGTTAATACATATGCGATATTGAAACTGTCTGTTGCTTTGGAGGGAGGGAAATAGCATGTCAAATGTTACTCGAGTTCGCAAAAACGAGAACCTTGAAGATGCTCTTCGTCGCTTCAAGAAAAGTGTATCTAAAAGTGGTACGCTATCTGAATACAGAAAGCGTGAACATTACGAAAAGCCAAGCGTTCGTCGTAAGAAGAAGTCCGAAGCTGCTAGAAAGCGTAAATAAGAGGGTGTAAACTGAATGTCATTACTTGAAAGTCTGAACCAAGATATGAAGCAAGCTTTAAAAAGTAAAGAGAAGGAAAAGCTATCTGTTATCAGAATGGTGAAAGCTTCTTTACAAAATGAAGCTTTCAAACTTGGGAAGGATGATTTATCAGAGGAAGAAGAATTGAGTGTTTTATCTCGCGAGTTAAAACAAAGAAAAGATTCCCTCCAAGAATTTAGCGATGCAGGTCGTGAAGATCTTGCTGAAAAACAAGTAAAAGAAATTGATATCATTCAAACATATATGCCTGCTCAGCTTTCAGAAGACGAGCTTGATAGTATCGTAAAAGAAACGATTGAAGAGGTTGGAGCTACTTCTAAGAAAGAAATGGGTAAGGTAATGAGTGCTGTTATGCTGAAAGTAAAAGGTAAAACAGACGGCTCACTTGTGAATCAACTAGTGCAAAAACACCTATCTTAAATAAAAAACCGCCATATTATGGCGGTTTTTTATTTACATAAACCCAAAGTTTATCTATGCTTAAGGTTGAGGCAATAAAGGATCGAAGGACCAATGAAAATTTTTTGAAACATGTTTAATTTAAAAACGTATACCATATTAGAAAGGAGGTTACCTTATGAAGCGAGTAGTACGAATGATGTGGATAGTATCTTTATTTTTACTTGCCTGTCATGTCGTTTTCTCGTACTCGATTCAAGCGGAGGAAGGGGATCGTCAAACTGTATATGTGATTCCAGTTGAAGAAAGTGTGGAGAAAGGGTTGACTTCATTTTTAGAACGAAGCATTAATGAAGCGCGTGATGCTGGTGCGGATCATATTATTTTTGAAGTGAATACTCCAGGCGGTGCAGTGGATGCAGCTAGTTCTATCGGAACGTTATTTCAGAATTTGGAAATACCGAACACCGCTTTCGTCTTAAATGAAGCGCTATCTGCTGGTTCTTACATATCATTAAATGCGGACAATATATATATGACATCCTCAGCAACGATGGGAGCAGCAGGAGTTATAACATCTGATGGGAACGCTGCTAGTCAAAAAGCACAATCAAATTGGGTTAAATTAATGCGCAGCGCTGCAGAAAACGGGGATAGAAATCCATTGTATGCAGAAGCAATGGCCAATCCGGATATTGATTTACCCGAGTACCAAGCTGGAAAGGGTAAATATTTAACGTTGAGTGCAAAAGAAGCTGTTGATGTTGGCTATGCGGAAGGAATAGTTGCTGATCGTAATGCATTGTTGCAAGAATTAAAGTTAGAAAATGCCGAAATTATGGAGACAACTCCAACCCTTTCAGAACGCATCGCTAGATTTATTACTCACCCACTTGTCATACCCATTTTATTATCGGTTGCTAGCCTTGGATTTATAGCAGAACTATATACGCCTGGTTTTGGGGTTGCTGGCTCAATGGGACTTATAGCCCTTTTACTCTTTTTTTACGGGCATTATATTGCGGGATTAGCCGGATACGAAACGATTATTATATTCGTTTTAGGGATTATATGTATCATATTAGAGTTATTTGTTCCTGGTGGCATATTAGGGGCCATAGGGGGCGTAGGGATTGTGAGTTCGTTATTTATGGCTTCAGACAATAATTCTCAAATGGCGCTAAGCTTACTTATTGCGTTATGTGTAGCTATCGTTGCGTCATACATTTTATTTAAGAAAATTGGATTTGAGAACGGTCTTTTGAAAAATATTATACTAAGTGATGCAACTTCCACTGATCAAGGCTACGTTTCTTCTCAAACGAGATTAGAGTTAATTGGTTTATGTGGAACGGCTGTTACCCCATTACGTCCATCCGGAACTGGGGAATTTAATGGAGAGCGAATTGACGTTGTAACAGAGGGAGGCTTTATACAAGCTAGAAAGCCGGTGAAAATTGTGAAAACAGAAGGAAACCGGGTAATAGTTAAGGAAATAGAGGAAGAATAACATTTTAGGAGGAATGAACAAATGGCACCAGATCAACTGATGTTACTTGTATTAATTGGTATTATTGTAATTGCTTTAGCTGTACTTTTTACATTTATCCCAGTCATGCTGTGGATTAGTGCTCTAGCAGCTGGCGTTCGTATTAGCATCTTTACGTTAGTAGGAATGCGTTTACGTCGCGTATCCCCAAGTCGTGTAATTAATCCGTTAATTAAAGCTCATAAAGCGGGAATTGACGTAAATTCAAATCAATTAGAGAGTCACTACTTAGCAGGTGGTAATGTAGATCGCGTTGTGAATGCGCTAATTGCCGCGCATCGTGCGAATATTGAATTAAGCTTCGAGCGAACAGCTGCTATTGATTTAGCTGGTCGTGACGTATTAGAAGCCGTTCAAATGAGTGTAAACCCGAAAGTAATTGAAACGCCATTTATCGCTGGTGTTGCGATGGACGGTATTGAAGTGAAAGCAAAAGCCCGTATTACAGTACGTGCGAATATTGATCGCCTAGTCGGTGGTGCTGGAGAAGATACGATTATCGCTCGTGTCGGAGAAGGGATTGTAAGTACAATTGGTTCTTCTGAAGATCACAATAAAGTGTTAGAGAATCCAGATATGATATCACAAAATGTGTTAAGTAAAGGTTTAGATGCAGGTACGGCATTTGAAATTCTATCTATTGATATTGCAGACATTGATATCGGTAAAAACATCGGCGCGATATTGCAAACAGATCAAGCAGAAGCGGATAAGAATATTGCTCAAGCAAAAGCAGAAGAACGACGTGCAATGGCGGTGGCCCAAGAACAAGAGATGCTTGCTAAAGTTCAAGAAATGCAAGCAAAAGTGGTGGAAGCTGAAGCTGAAGTTCCGCAAGCAATGGCAGAGGCACTTCGTTCGGGAAACATTGGTATAATGGATTATTACAATTTAAAAAACATTGAAGCAGATACAGATATGCGTGATGTAATTGGTAAAATGAACAAAGAAGATCATGAAGATGATCAAAAGCTATAATCGACTCTCTCAACCAAAGGAGGGGGAGAAATGGAACAACTGTTAGATTTCATTTTCGGTAATATTGTAATTATTGGTGTTGTTCTTGTTGGCTTGTATAATTTGGTTAGTGGTTTGTTCAAAAATGAAGATAAGCCAATGCCTTCGTTTGGAGGTAAAACGACAGCAGATTCAACTAGCGCTGAAAGAAATATGCAACAAAAAGCAAAGCAAGTAGCTAAATCGCAAGTAGAACGGTATGAAGAAGTGAAGCGTCAAAAAGAAGCATTTGCTGAGGAGCGCTATGAACATACAGCCGCTCCCGCAGGGCCGAATTCAGAACACAACGCACTTCCAGACCGTCATATAGAGAGGTATATCCAAAAGGTACAAAGAGATGTGAAAAAGCTTGACACTAAGCCTAAAGTACATCATTTTAATAAGCACATATCTAAGCAAAAGTTTATCGATAGTATTGTGATGGCAGAAGTGTTAGGGAAACCTCGCGCGCATAAGCCATATCAGTCGATGATAAAAGAAAAAGCTTACAGGAAGCACGAAATGTAGTGATACATTTCGTGCTTTTTTCATACATATAAAGGAGAGAGGGGGCGAAGCAGATGAATAAATGGCAGCAACGGATCGGAAACTGGATGGTTCAACAATTAAATTTACCTTCTGATGTCGTATTGGAATTACCTAGAATAACAACGATTGGTCAAATACATGCATACATAGAAAACCATAAAGGGCTACTCATTTTCTCTGATCAAGAACTTCGATTACAGCTTAAAAATGGCCAATTGAAGATTACAGGAAAAAACTTCGTCCTTCGCATGATGCTCCCAGAAGAAATATTGTTAGAAGGAACGATTGAGCACATTTCATTTATTCCGAGCTAATAGAAGAATGCTTTATAGGAGGAAATGCAGGAAAATGAACGAGCAGTTTTTTCTTATTTCATAATGAGGTGAAGATAAATCAACGTTTAGATAAGTATTCCATGAAGAAAGGAAACAGATGGAATAGGAGGCCGTTATGAAGCGATTACAAGGTGTATTTATAAAGGGATATACAACCTTTATTGTGAAAGGGAGTTTTCCGGAATTTTTTATTAATCGTTGTGTTCAGGAAGGGATTCTCATTTGGAATATCCAAAAAGTAGACGAGTTCTCTTGTAAAGCCAATATTCAATTACAAGACGTACACAGGCTCAAACACCTTAGAAATGATGGTTCTTATAAGATTACATTTCAATCAAGAATCGGGATACCGTTTATCATTCACTCGATTTGGAAACGTAAACCACTATGGATCGGCTTTTTGTTAGGGATTCTCTTGTTATTTACGCTTTCCAATATGGTATGGAAAGTAGAAATTGATGGCGTTACACCTGAAGTGGAATACAAAATAGAAGAAAAACTACATGATTATGGAGTGAAGGTAGGGGCATGGAAGTTTCGTATAGATACTCCAAGTAATATGCAGCGTCAACTATTAAATGATGTGCCTGAGCTATTATGGGTTGGCATAACAGAAAAAGGAACAGTCTATCAACTACAAGGAGTAGAAAAAACAACCGTTGAACAAGAGAAAGAAGGTAGACCACAACATTTAATTGCCAAAAAGAAAGGAATCATCGTCGATATGTATGTTGAATCAGGGGAGCCACAAGTAGAAGTAAATGATATGGTTCAGCCTGGTGATGTATTAGTATCGGGACTGATTGGAAAAGAGGATAATCAACAACTCGTGCAAGCAAAAGGGAAAGTGATTGCTGAAACGTGGTATGAAAGTGAAGTTACTGTACCGTTAGAGGCGACGTACAAAGTTATAACGGGAGATAAAGAGGAGCAATACGGCGTTTCTTTGTTCGGCTTTTCGATTCCAGTTTGGGGGTTTTGGCACAACGGGTATGAAACGGCTTATATCGAAGAAAAGAAGCGGCCTTTACAGTTTTTGGATTGGAAGCTTCCTATATCTGTAACGACCAGTCATGTATGGGAACAACAATTATATGAGCAACAAAGGACAGACCAACAAGCTGTTCAATTAGGGATTGAGCAAGGTAAACAAGAACTAATGAGGCAACTTTCTAAAGATTCCCAAGTTGTTCAAGAAAAAATTTTGCACGAAAGGAAAGAGAATGGTAAAGTAAAATTAATCCTATATTTTAAAGTTCATGAAAACATAGTGAAACCACACTCTATTACTCAAGGAGACTGAAGAATGACGGATGAGTTACAAACCATTAATATAACATTAGATAATCCAAATGAAGCATTAGCTATATTTGGGAATAATGATCGAAACTTAAAACAGATAGAAGAACAATTACATGTGTCAATCATTACGAGAGGGGAACATGTTCAAGTGTCTGGTTCTCCTCAGCAAATTGTATTAGTTGAGAAAATATTCGCAGCTTTACTCAACGTGATCCGTAAAGGAATTAATATTTCTGAACGAGATGTCATTTATGCAATAGATTTAGTGAAGAAGAATAAAATAGAACAATTTGAAACGTTATTTGATGATGAGATTACGAAAAATGCAAAAGGAAAAAAAATACGAGTAAAGACGTTAGGACAACGTCATTACGTAGCAGGAATGAAAAAATATGATTTAGTGTTTGGAATTGGTCCTGCTGGTACTGGGAAGACGTTCCTTGCTGTAGTCATGGCCGTACAAGCTTTGAAAAATGGCGATGTGCAACGAATCGTCCTAACTCGTCCAGCCGTTGAAGCTGGTGAAAGTCTCGGTTTTTTACCGGGGGATTTGAAGGAAAAGGTGGATCCTTATTTACGCCCTTTGTACGACGCACTGCATGATTTGTTCGGGGTAGAGCATACGACAAGATTAATCGAACGAGGCACTATTGAAATCGCGCCGTTGGCATATATGAGGGGAAGAACGTTAGACGACGCGTTTGTTATTTTAGATGAGGCGCAAAATACAACCCCTGAACAAATGAAAATGTTTATTACGCGCTTAGGATTCGGATCTAAAATGGTCATAACGGGTGATATTACCCAAGTTGATTTACCAAAAGGGATTACATCCGGCTTAAAGACTGCTGAAGCAAGACTTAAGAACGTACCTGGTATAGCTTTTCATTATTTAGAGCAATCAGATGTTGTACGTCACCCTCTTGTGCAACGTGTCATTGAGGCTTATGAAATGGAGGGGAAGAATAAGAATAAGGCCCTATAGGTGGGTCTTATTTCTGCATGTTGAGAGAATAATGAGGTGAACTCATGTTAAATAACTTGTACCAACGGATCAAATCTGTTCAATGGTTTAACAAGAAACGAATACATGCATTAGTGGCGTTATTGATGTTAGCGATTGTACTGTTTCTATTAACCTTTACGAATGTTCGAGCGAAAATCTATGATATTGAACAATTTGAAATCGCAGACGAAACAATTCTGTCTCCAATTACGATTGAGGACAAGCAACAAACGGATGAGAAGAAAAGTCAAGCTTTCCAATCGGTTGATAATATTTATACGATTGATGAGAGTAAACTAGCGAAACAGTTAACTTATATTGAGGATATTTTTAAGGCAGTAAATACAATAGAGGAAAAGGAAAAGAATGATGATGTAAAGCCTGATTCGACGGAAGAACTAGTCAAACAGTTAGACAAGATGTTAGCGGATGACATTACATCGTCGCTAGATACAGACGTTTTTGAACAATTATTGAAAGCAACAAAGGAGCAACGGGATCTTGCGAAAGAATTATTAGTTAAAGAAGTTACTGATGTCATGGAGACCGGCGTAGAAGCTTCGGAAATAGAAGAAACTACAGAAAATATTCAAGAGCAGCTTCATTTACCAAGCTTTGATGACAAGTTTCAAAAGGCCATCAATGAAATTGCAGCATTTGCGATTGTGGAGAATAATTTTTTAGATGCCTCCAAGACAAGTCAAGCGAAGAATAAAGCGGCAAATGAAGTGGAACCTGTTATGATTCGCCAAGGACAAGTGCTCGTATCTGAAGGGGAACGTATTACTAGTGATGTGTTCCATCAAATAGAGTTAGTTGGCTTATTAGATAATAAGAGCAATATGTACCGGTATATTGGTCTAAGTATAATCATTTTATTAAGCATGGCGATTATTGCATATGAAATGTACGTATTACATCGTGAAAGGAAATTACATGCTGGTGTTATATATGCCATCGTTATTATATGTACGATGTCTTTTGTATTCATGAAGTTCGGAAGTTTGTTTCAAGATGACTGGGCTAAAGTTTATTTTGCAGTTCCACTGGGCGCTTCTGCTTTCTTGTTAAAGATTCTTATCGATGAACGAATGGCTATAGTAGTATCGGTTGTTTCTGCGGTTTTTGCTACAGTATTTTTTAATCAACAAATACCAGGAACACTAAATTTAGAAGCAGGTATATACGTGCTATTCTCTACAATTTTTGCTGTGCTATTTTTAGCTAATTCGAAAGATCGAACGTACATCTTGAAAGCGGGTCTTGGTGTAACTGTAGTGAACGTAACGCTCGTTGTGATGCTCGTGTTTCTATCCTATGAGTTAATTCCTACACCTGCTTTGTGGCTACAAATACTGTTCGCGATTACATCGGCTTTCTTGGCATCTGTATTAACATTTGGCTTGTTACCTTTCTTTGAAACAGGTTTTGGCATATTGTCAGATTCTAAATTAATTACTTTAGCAAATCCAAATCACCCGTTGTTGAGGAAAATATTAACAGAAACACCAGGTACGTATCATCATAGTGTGATGGTTGCAAATTTAAGTGAAGCAGCTTGTGAATCGATTGGAGCGAACGGATTAATTGCCAGAGTAGGGGCTTATTATCATGATTTAGGTAAAACGTATAACCCGCTATACTTTATCGAAAATCAAATGGGTGCTCAAAATCCACATGAGTTGTTAACACCAGAACAGAGTGCGGAAATGATTATTGAACATCCATATGCAGGGGCTAGGGTGCTTAGAAAACATCATATGCCACAACAAATTATTGATATTGCTGAACAACATCATGGTACGACGCTATTAAAGTATTTTTATTATCAGGCGAAGGAAAAGGACGAATCTGTTTCTGAAGATACATTTCGTTATCCAGGGCCTAAACCTCAAACGAGAGAAGCGGCAGTTGTTTGTATATGTGATTCTGTAGAGGCAGCTGTTCGATCATTAGACCATCCGACGCCTGAAGACATAGAGCAATTGGTAAACTCGATCATTACCGATCGCCTATTGGATGGTCAGCTAAATGAGTGCTCCTTGACATTAGAAGATTTAAAGCATGTTCAAATTACCATATGTGAAACACTAAAAGGAATTTTCCATTCAAGAATTCAATATCCAGATAGTATGAAGACAATTAAGGAGGCTAACTAATGATTCAGATTGATTTTCATGATGAAACCAATTCAGTAAGTGAGGACTATGTAAACCTTATTAATCGCATCTTACAATTTGCTGCAGAGCAAGAAGGTATTGCAAAAGAAGCTGAGACGTCTGTCACATTTGTTGATAATAAAGAAATTCAAATCATTAATCGCAATTACCGTCAAAAAGATGAACCGACAGATGTTATTTCCTTCGCTATGCAGGAACAAGAAGAAGGAGAAATACCGATTATTGGTGAAGAGCTTCCCGTTCTGTTAGGCGATATTGTTATTTCGGTAGATCGTGCTAAAGAGCAAGCAAAAGAATACGAGCATTCCTTAGATAGAGAATTGGGATTTTTGGCATTACATGGATTTCTGCATCTACTAGGATATGATCACATAACAGAAGACGAGGAGAAAGAAATGTTTACACGACAAGAGGAAATTCTTTATGAATTCGGACTCGAAAGAAAGTAAGCCGAAAAAAGGTATAGGTTTTACTTACGCTATTCAAGGAATGATTGCGGTAATAAAAACAGAACGTAACTTTCGAATACATCTCCTTTTCGCATTTTCTGCAATATTAATGGGGGTTTACTTACAGCTTCGTGCAATAGAATGGTGCATACTCGTTTTAACAATTGCTTTGGTCATGACAGTGGAAATGGTGAATTCTGCGATTGAACGAGTAATGGATTATCTTTCTTTAGAAAGGCACCCGGTTATTGGGGAAATTAAAGATATTGCAGCTGGAGCAGTGTTAGTAACAGCCATTGCAGCGGTTGTTATTGGGTGTTTTCTATTTCTTCCTAAATTGATGTAACCCTAGTAAAGTGCTAGGGTTCTTTTTTTCTGTCGAATGACAAGAAACAGTGCTAATACAAACTGCTTTTGTCGATTACATGAAATGAGAAACGATTTGTAGTAAAATAAAGAGAACAAAGCAATCTAACTTATGGAGGATACAACATGTCAGAAAGCTATAAATCAGGATTTATCGCCATCATCGGTCGGCCGAATGTTGGAAAATCAACGTTTATGAACCGAGTACTAGGACAGAAAATTGCTATTATGAGTGATAAAGCACAAACAACTCGCAATAAAATACAAGGTGTTTATACGACCGATAACGCACAATTAATATTCATTGATACACCAGGAATCCATAAACCAAAGCACAAGCTAGGGAATTTCATGGTAAATACAGCTACACAAAGTCTTAATGAAGTTGACCTTATTTTATTTATGGTTAATGCTGAAGAGGGATTTGGTCGTGGAGATGAATTTATTATTAATATGTTGCAAAATGTCAATCAACCGGTATATTTAGTAATTAATAAAATCGATCAAGTCCACCCTGATGAACTTCTTCCAATCATTGATGATTATCGTAAGAAATATCAATTTGATGAAGTTGTTCCTATATCTGCTTTAGAAGGGAATAATGTTGATCATTTGTTACAAACGATGACAGCACAAATGCCAGAAGGTCCACAATATTATCCTGAAGATCAAGTTACCGATCACCCTGAACGTTTCGTCATTGGTGAATTAATAAGGGAGAAAGTGCTTCATCTTACCCGGGAAGAAATTCCGCATTCGATTGCTGTCGTCATCGACTCCATTGGACCTAGAGAAGATACGAACAAAGTCTATGTACAAGCTACGATTGTGACAGAACGACCAAGTCAAAAAGGTATTATAATCGGGAAACAAGGAAAAATGTTGAAAGAAATTGGTCAGCGAGCACGTAAAGATATTGAAGTGTTGTTAGGAACGAAGATTTATTTAGAGTTATGGGTAAAAGTGCAAAAAGACTGGCGAAATCGAGCTAATCAACTACAAGATTTCGGCTATAGTAATGAAGAGTATTAAGGTATGGTAAATATTAAGTAACATAGTAATGGGACAGTCGGCAAAACTAGGGTTAAGGGTGTTTTCATATAAACTTACGATTATATAGAAAGGTGTGGTTTCTTGTGATCGACTTTACTTGGAAGGTCTTTAGTCAAACAGGGAACATTGAAACCTACTTGTTATTGAAGGAAATGGAGACAACATCAAAGGATCCAATGTATCTAGACCTGAATGACCAATTCGCTGAGATTGACAACCCGTTATCATGAGTTAAAGGGTGAACTGAATGTGCTAGAAAAGGTCGAAGGGATCGTTATTCGTACAAACAATTACGGGGAAACGCACAAAATTGTTACCTTATTTTCAAGAGAAAAAGGGAAAATAGCTGTGATGGCTCGAGGTGCAAAAAAGCCGAAAAGTAAAATGATAGCTAT
Source organism: Pontibacillus litoralis JSM 072002 (assembly GCF_000775615.1). GTDB lineage: Bacteria > Bacillota > Bacilli > Bacillales > BH030062 > Pontibacillus > Pontibacillus litoralis. Next base: position 152,010 of record NZ_AVPG01000001.1, on the reverse strand, counting down.
TACACAACCATTTGTATATGGGAATTATTTGATACAAATTGGGTCTAATATGGGGACGCTTCATCAAGGAGAAATTGTACAATCCTTTCGTCCTATTCGAGAAGATATTGAAAAGTCTGCTTACGCTTCTTATGTCTCAGAATTGACCAATAAGTTAACGGAACAAAATGAACGAGATCCATTCTTATTTGAACAATTACTGCAAACATTGAAATTCATGTCTGAAGATAAAGATCTCGATATATTGCTATACATGTACGAATTAAAGATGTACAAAAAGGGCGGATTTGCACCACAATTGATGCAATGTGTCCATTGTGGACGTGTAAATGGACCATTTGCTTTCTCTGTTTTAGAAGGTGGTATTCTATGCCCAGTATGCAAGTATCATGATCCTGAGGCCCAATCATTAACAGACACCATACTCAAGTTGTTACGAATGTGTTTGTTACTAGATGTAACAAGAGTTGGTAACATACAAGTGAAGCCGCAAAATAAACAGCGGATTCGAATGTTGTTAGATGTGTATTATGACCAATATGGTGGATATGAAATGAAGTCAAAAAAATTTTTAAGTCAGTTAGATTTGCTCAAAGGAAAGTAGACGATGTTTCCGGCCCTTTTCGTTCTTATTAAATGAGAAGGGCTGGGGCTTTTTCTTTTTAGACTAGTTGAGCACGCATTTCTATAGTATGCTATCATGCTTTCATTCATGCCTTAAATAGTATATAATATTTTCAACTAGTATGTCACATATAGTGAGGGTGTTTAACATATGGATCTAACGAAACGTCAGCATCAAATTATCGATATAGTAAAAGAGAATGGGCCGATTACAGGGGAAAGTATCGCTGATCGTTTAAGTTTAACTAGAGCAACATTAAGGCCCGATTTGGCGATTTTAACGATGGCTGGATTTCTAGACGCAAGGCCCCGAGTTGGATATTTTTATACAGGAAAAACAGGTTCAGAGCTGTTGACGGAGAAATTAAAACAATTTACTGTGCATGACTTTCAATCCATTCCTGTTGTAGTGAATGAAGATGTGTCTGTTTACGATGCAATTTGCACCATGTTTCTTGAAGATATCGGGACGTTATTCGTTGTAAATAACGATGCGAATTTATCCGGCGTGCTTTCTCGGAAAGATTTATTAAGAGCAAGTATTGGTAAACAAGATTTACGCGAAATTCCCGTACATATTATCATGACTCGTATGCCAAATGTTACAATGTGTTATAAAGACGATTTATTATTAGAAGCTGCTCAGTCATTAATTGAACGACAAATTGATGCATTGCCAGTAGTGAAAGAGGTTGAATCAGGATTTGAAGTTATTGGTAGGCTTACGAAAACGAACGTAACCAAAGCACTAGTTGAATTAGGAAGAGATCAAAGGTTGTAATGAGAAGAATAGGGGGTATCGTTATGAGCAAACCAATCGTCTATGTAGTATCCGATTCTGTTGGAGAAACAGCAGAGCTTGTAGTAAAAGCATCCATCAGCCAGTTCAGTAATAGCAATTTCGAAATACACCGAATTCCGTATATTGAAGATAAGCAAATGCTAACAGAAGCTGTACTGCAAGCGAAAGAGCATCGAGCTTTAATAGGTTTTACGATTGTTAAGCCTGATTTAAGAGCGCATTTAAGTAAAGAAGCAGCACTACACAACGTGCCTGCTATTGATATCGTCGGTCCAATGATTGACGAAATGGAGAAATTATACAATAAAAAACCTCGCCTTGAGCCAGGGTTAGTGCATAAATTAGATGAAGATTATTTTAAACGCGTAGAAGCTATCGAATTCGCGGTTAAATATGATGATGGTCGTGATCCGAGAGGTATTTTAAAAGCGGATATTGTATTAATTGGTGTATCGCGAACGTCCAAAACACCTCTTTCTCAATATTTAGCTCATAAACGTTTGAAGGTGGCTAACGTTCCCATTGTTCCAGAGGTAGACCCACCAGAGGAGCTGTACACAGTCGATCCGAAAAAATGTATCGGATTGAAAATTAGCGCCGAAAAACTAAATGATATTCGTAAAGAACGTCTTAAAGCACTTGGATTAGATGATCAGGCGACTTATGCGAAAATGGAACGGATTAAACAAGAGTTAAATCACTTTCATCAAATCGTAAATCGCATTAATTGTGAAGTAATTGATGTATCGAATAAAGCGGTAGAAGAAACAGCTAACACCATTTTAAGTTTGAAACGAAAGAAAAAATAGCGAAAGCACAGGTGTCCTTTACCTGTGTTTCTCTTTTTGTGTGATATCAATTTCAACATTGCTGCATGTAATTGAATTTCCGAGCGAATGTATTAAAATTGTTCAATTATTTGTAAGTCAAAGACGTATTTTGTACGGATTAAATCAAAAAAATCATGGTAATTTGCACTTTTTTGTATTATAATTATATTTTGTGAAAAAATGTTTATAGTTCAAGTTATGCTGTAGATTACAGAACTATTTCGTTTTGTAGGTAAATAGTAGTTATCAGAAAGTTTAAACTTGTAATGAGAAGAAGGAATCCGTTATGCGATGTAGAATGTTATGTGTAGAGTATATCTCTAAATCTGACACATTTCGTCGATTCTATTCGTGGGAATAGACTTAGAAGTGAAAGAAGGATGGTTTATAGAATGTTTATTGTTCCAGGCGGATAGGGAATATTCATATCATATTCTTTTTTTAAAGATGCCTTGATGACAAATTACTTATGTGTCGTCAAGGGTGCTGGATTCTTTCTCTCAAATGTTCGGCAAAACAAAAAGAATGAAAATTGTCGAAACATGCAGGAATTTAGTCTTTCATAATAGAATAAACTAAAAAACATGGTGATAGGTATGTCAACTCGTATTCCAGAACAGGTAGTTGAAGACATTAGAAATGCCAATGATATTGTTGATGTCGTCGGTCAATATGTTCAACTAACGAAGAAGAGCCGCAACTATTTTGGATTATGTCCTTTTCATAATGAGAAGACACCTTCTTTTTCTGTTTCTCCAGATAAACAAATTTTTCATTGTTTTGGTTGTGGAAAAGGTGGTAATGTTTTTACATTTATTCGTGAAATTGAAGGGCTTTCCTTCCAAGAGTCTGTTCGTTTGTTGGGAGAGAAAAGTGGTCATCAGCTACCAGATGTGGCAAGTCAACAAAATGGCTCAACAACAAATCCAGAATTGCAAAATGTGTTAGAAGCTCATAATTGGTTAACTAAATTATACCATCATTTGCTCCGGCACACAAAAGAAGGGAAGGATGGTTACGAGCTTTTACTAAAACGAGGGGTAACGGAAGAAATCATTGATACATTTCAGTTAGGGTTTGCGCCTAACTCTAATGATTTCACGAAGAAATTTTTGGAGAACAAAGGATTTCACCCACAATCCATGGTGAAAGGTGGTTTACTTTCTTATAGCGAAAATGGTCTGTATCATGATCGTTTTCGAGGAAGGGTAATTTTTCCTATACGTAACCACCAAGGGAAAACAGTTGCATTTGCAGGACGAAGTATAAATGGGAAGGATCCTAAATATTTAAACAGTCCTGAAACTGATTTGTTCCAAAAGGGGAAGCTCTTGTACAACTTCGACTTAGCTCGATCAGAGATTAGAAAGCTAGGAGAAGTTGTTTTGTTTGAAGGACAAATGGATGTTATTGCAGCTTATCAAGCGGGTATAAAGCATGGGATTGCAACGCTAGGTACTGCTATTACAGATAATCAAGCCAAGTTAATACGTCGTTATGTCGAACGTGTAATTATTTGTTATGATTCCGATGATGCTGGTATAGAAGCTTCATTTAAAGCGTCCCAACTCTTAAAGAAATCGGGTTGTGAAGTAAGAGTCGCTTCCATGAAGGATGGCCTTGATCCTGATGATTATATACGAACATATAGTGGGGAGGCTTTTCGGAAAGAAGTGCTAGATGCGAGTGCCACATATATGGGTTTTATCATGCAATACTTCAAGCGTGGATATAACTTAAACAATGAAGGAGATCAATTAGCTTATATCGAAAAGGTATTAGATGAAATCTCTAAGATGGATAAACCGCTTGAGCGAGAGTTCTACATCAAGGAATTAGCAACGGAGCATGACCTTTCTTATGAGTCATTAGAGAAAGAAATCATAGACCGGAGAAAAAAGCAAGGGTTTGGGAAGGATAATAACGTACACAATACCTATACTATTAATAAAAAGCCAATGCAAAAGAAAGCAAAGCTTCTGCCAGCTTTTCACAACGCTGAGCGTCATTTAATTCATCATATGATGTTGAACGATGCCATAGCGGATAAAGTGCAAGAGCAGCTTGGCGGGGCGTTTAACCTTGCAGAGCATCAAGTAATTGTTACGTATTTATACGCCTTTTATGAAGAGGGACATTCCGCTAATCCAAGTCATTTCATTGAACAAATACCTGACTTAAGTATTCAAAACCTCGTATCGGAAATAGCTATGTTGAAATTGCAACAAGATATAAGTGATGAAGAAATTCAAGATTATATCACTAGCATCCAGCAGAAGAAGAAGCAAGAATCAATTTCTTCCTTACAAGCAGAACAAAGAGAAGCAGAGAGACGACAAGATCATATCCGTGCAGCGCAAATTGCAATGCAAATAATAGAAATGAACAAAGCGTATCGATGAAAAAAATATTTAAGAAGGAAGTTTAGAAGGAGGGGGACTCATGGCACAGAAGCCATCTAATTCTAAATCAACTGAAAATGAGCTAACCCTAGAACAGGCAAAAGAACAGGTGCTTGAGTTAGGGAAAAAACGCGGAATTTTAGCATATGAAGAAGTAGCGGAGCGTTTATCGAATTATGAATTAGACTCTGAAGCAATGGACGAATTTTATGAATTTCTAGGTGATCAAGGAATTGAAGTTGTTGGAGACTCAGAAGCAGACCCGAGTGTGCAACAACTTAATAAAGAAGAAGAATTTGATTTAAACGATTTAAGTGTTCCCCCAGGAGTGAAAATTAATGACCCTGTGCGAATGTATTTAAAAGAAATCGGTCGTGTGGATTTATTGTCCGCAGAAGAAGAAATAAATTTAGCTCAACGAATTGAAGAAGGTGACGAGGAAGCGAAGCGTCGTCTTGCAGAAGCAAACTTACGTCTCGTTGTAAGTATTGCGAAGCGTTATGTTGGCCGTGGAATGCTATTTTTGGATTTAATTCAAGAAGGTAACATGGGTCTAATTAAAGCAGTAGAGAAATTCGATTATCGTAAAGGGTACAAATTTAGTACGTATGCGACTTGGTGGATTCGCCAAGCAATCACTCGTGCAATTGCCGATCAGGCTAGAACCATACGTATTCCCGTACACATGGTTGAAACGATTAACAAATTAATTCGTGTACAACGCCAATTACTACAAGACCTTGGACGTGAGCCAACACCGGAAGAAATTGCAGAGGATATGGAATTAACACCAGAGAAAGTCCGTGAAATTCTTAAAATTGCTCAAGAGCCTGTATCCCTAGAAACACCAATAGGGGAAGAGGACGATTCTCATCTAGGTGATTTTATTGAAGATCAAGAAGCTACTTCGCCATCTGATCATGCGGCTTATGAACTATTGAAAGAACAGTTAGAAGATGTGCTAGACACATTAACTGATCGAGAAGAGAATGTATTACGACTACGCTTTGGTTTAGATGATGGGCGAACACGTACTTTGGAAGAAGTTGGTAAAGTATTTGGTGTAACGAGAGAACGTATTCGCCAAATAGAAGCGAAAGCTCTTCGTAAATTACGTCATCCAAGTCGAAGTAAGCGATTGAAAGACTTTTTAGATTAAGGATAAGTGCAGTCATTAAATGGAGTAAAATCAATCATTTAATGGCTGACACTTTATAATAGGCTAAATCGCTTTTTCGTTGAGGTGAATGGATGGACCGTAATCGAAAAAATATAATTATAGACGAAATACATTATTGGAAATCGAATCATCTGTTACCAGAAGAGTATTGTAACTTTTTGTTAGCCCTTTATACAGAAGGAGAAGCATCAGAGGAAGATTATTCTCCATCATCAAGGACTTCTTCATCTATATGGCAATCTCTTTTCGTTGCTCTAATCATTCTTTTGGTACCGGTATCATTTCTTGTCATATATTTTACTAATCTCCATTCCTTAATGCAAATGGGGATTATAACCATTTTTTTGTGTGTAGCATTTGCTTGTATTTTTTATTATAAAAATAAAACTTCTATTTATATCCATGCAGCTTATCTTGTCTTTTTTCTAATTTTACTGTTGCTAACGGTTTATGGAGCAAGTTTGTTGCCCTTTACATTTTGGCTTGTACAAGGTATGGTTGTATTGAATTGTGCTTTGTGGATTTACATCGGATACACGAAACAACTCGTATATTTAAAAGTTTCAGGAATCATTGGCCTTACTTTATGGGTGGCTAATATCTTTTTTAACTTTTCAATCGTTTAAGTCTTTTCTAATGCAGCGTTTTCAAGTAAAATAATAGTAGTTTGTCTTTTTATATTTTTAGACAATTAAGGGGATTACATAAGGAGGAAAATGGCATGAAACGAAACCCAGTCATACCATACGTAATGATAGCGGTAATAGGAATTACAATGATGATTATTGTTTCATTTGTCGCTTTAAACCAAGCGGAGAAAGCGGAAGAGGCAAAAGAAAATGGTGGAGAGCAGCAACAGGAAGAGGGCGCATCAAGCGGCGATCCTGAAGAAATCTTTCAACAAAACTGTGCTTCTTGTCACGGTAGCGATCTTTCCGGTGGAGCAGGCCCTCCCTTAAAAGGTGTTGGTAGCAAGCTTTCTGAAGAAGACATTGCTAACGTTATTCAAAACGGTCAAGGCACGATGCCACCAGGTTTAATTAGTGGTGAAGAAAAAGACTCTGTATCCAAATGGTTATCAGAACAATAAACGTCTCGTAAAGTCTTCCTGAGAAAGAAAGGGAAGACTTTTTTTATGGAGTGTTTATCAAGTACAATAGTAGAAACAAAAGTAAAGTGGTGATATGAAATGAATAGTTTACACTTATCAAAACGATTGCAAGTAGTAGCTTCTTATTTACCGAACAGTGCCCAGTTTGCTGATATTGGCTCGGATCATGCTTACTTGCCTTGTTATGTTTGTTTGCAGGATACTAGAGCACGTGCAATAGCTGGAGAAGTGAATGAGGGTCCTTATCAATCAGCCATTCACGAAGTACAACAACAAGGATTGCAAGCACGCATTGATGTACGAAAAGGAGATGGCCTACAAGTCATTAAGGAAAATGAAGTAGAGCAACTAACGATAGCAGGTATGGGAGCAACACTTATTGCTAGCATTTTAGAAGCGGGAAAGCATAAATTAGAACGAGTGTCACGCTTAATTGTCCAGCCTAATATTAATGCCATCGCCTTAAGGGAATGGTTTGTACATAACGATTATGTATTAGTAGCGGAAGAGATTGTCGAAGAAGATGGGCACTTTTATGAAATATTAGTAGCAGATAGACAAGGAGCTGATCAGCCCTATACAGAAGCAGAGAAGGACAAAGAGATGTATTTAGGTCCATTTCTTATGAAGCAACGCTCGAAAGCTTTTATTCGAAAATGGGAAGCGGAGGCGATGAAACTGCGGCGCGTAATAAGGTCTATACAACAAGCAGATCAAATCGATGAAGGGAAATTGAAGCGGTTCGAGCAGCAATTAAACTGGATAGAGGAGGCTATTCAAGGTGAAGCATAAAGTAGCAACTGGACAAAACATTATTCAATGGTTCGAACAACTGTCTCCAAAGCATTTAGCGATGGATAAGGACCCTATTGGTTTGCATGTCGGTACGTTAAATAAAAAAGTGCATAAGGTTATGATAACATTAGATGTATTAGAAAATGTGGTAGATGAAGCGATTGAAAAAGAAGTTGATTTAATTATTGCCCATCATCCTTTATTGTTCCGTCCGTTAACACAAGTAAATCCAGATACAGAAAAAGGGCGGATTGTTCAAAAGTTAATTAAGCACGATATTACCGTTTATGCGGCTCATACGAATTTGGATGTGGCAGAAGGTGGTGTCAATGATGCACTTTGTGAAGCGCTAGGCGTGCAACCTGAAGAAATTCTTGTACAAACAAAAGAAGAGAAGCTGTACAAGTTAGCTGTTTATGTTCCAGTTTCCCATGCTGATGAGCTTAGAGAAGCGTTAGGCAATGCTGGAGCGGGTCACATAGGGGATTATAGTCATTGTACATTCCATACAACAGGGACAGGTTGTTTTAAGCCACAAGAAGGTACGAATCCGTATATTGGCATGCAAGGTGAATTAGAGCAAGTAGAAGAAGTGAAGTTAGAAACCATTGTTCCTAAACAACTGCTTTCTTCTGTGTTAAAAACGATGGAACAAGCGCATCCGTATGAAGAAGTGGCATATGATATATATCCTTTAGAAAATAAAGGGGCGAAGAAAGGGCTCGGTCGAATTGGAAGACTGAAGCAGCCAATGACACTACGTGATTTCGCGCAGCATGTGAAAATGTCTTACGATGTGCCTGCATTACGCGTTGTTGGTGATTTAGATAAGAAAGTAGAACGCATAGCGGTGCTTGGAGGAGACGGTAATAAATATATCCACCATGCAAAGCGAGCAGGAGCAGACGTGTTGATTACAGGGGATTTATACTTTCATGTTGCACATGATGCAATGGGAATAGGGTTAAATGTCATTGACCCAGGCCATCACGTGGAGAAAGTGATGAAACAAGTCGTCCATGATTATTTGCAACAAGCATGTAACGAAAACAATGTGAAAACGGAAGTCATCGTATCGGAAGCAAATACGGAACCATTTCAGTTTTTATAGGAGATAGAAAAGCAGGTGTCTTTATGGAGGACACCTGCTTTTTCAATTATTTATTATGCTTTTTTCGTTTTTACTTTCGGTAGTATTTTACGTTGTTCCACTTTGGATGTAAGATCCCATGTTGCTTCATCGCTCGGATCATAGTTTTCAATAAATTTAATTACTTCTTTTACTAAAGGAGTGGGTGTAGAGGCACCAGCTGTAATGGCAACTGTTTTCACACCGTCTAGCCATTCTAGTTTAATTTCTGACACATCAGCTATTCGATATGCTTTCGTGCCTGCTTTTTCTTCAGAAACTTGTTGTAATCGGCAAGAGTTGTTACTGCGAGGGTCACCAACGACTAATGTTAAGTCAGCCTCCCCTGCTTGTTCTGCCACAGCTTCTTGTCGTACTTGTGTTGCCATACAAATTTCTTGATGGATTTCTGTTTGTGGATATTTCTCTTTTACCAGTTGCATAATATCATATACATCCCATTGGCTCATCGTTGTTTGGTTAGTTACTAATATTTTTTCGGATGTAATGTTTAATTGTTCAATGTCCTCTTCGGTTTGAATGAGATGAACGTGATCTGGTGCGACACCAACAGCACCTTCAGGCTCAGGGTGTCCTTTCTTTCCAATATATACAATTTCATATCCTTTATTGGTCATTTCGCGAATTAAAGTGTGTGTGCTTGTAACATCAGGGCAGGTAGCATCTAACACAGTTAACCCTTTATCTTCTGCGCGTTTCTTAACTTCAGGAGAAACGCCGTGAGCTGTAAAAATGACAGTGCCTTCCTCAATATCTTCTAACAAGTCTAGTCTGTTTTTGCCATCTAACGTTATTACACCTTCGCTTTCGAAAGCCTCGGTTACATGACGGTTATGAACAATCATACCTAATATATATAATGGGCGAGGTAAGTTAGGATCCTTAGAGGCATTCCGAGCGATGACCATTGCATCGACTACACCATAACAATACCCTCTAGGAGCAATTTTAATGACTTCCATTTATTGGTCCCCTCTCTCTATATCCTCGAGTTTTAGTTGAGATAAACGTTTCTCTAACCTATTATATAGGGAAATACGATATAATACAAAACATGTAGTTAAAAATAACGGGAAAGATAGATTAATGAGACAATCTTTACTATAATGTATTAGCGATATGCAAAATAAAGGAGTAAGTACTATGGCAAAATATAGCTTTCAATCATTTGCCCTTTCGCAAGTGACACAGAATATTATTTCAAAATTACAGTTTCATCAGCCAACGCCAATTCAACGTAAAGTAATTCCAGCAGTATTACGAGGAGAAAGTTTAATTGGACAAGCCCACACTGGATCAGGAAAAACCCATTCTTATTTAATCCCATTATTCAATAAAATTGATGAAGCAAAGAAAGAAGTACAAGTTATTGTTACAGCCCCTACTCGGGAGTTAGCGATTCAAATTCATGAGGAAGTCCGTAAAATGGTGCAATTTTCAGGCAAAGAAAAAGACTGGAAAGCGATGCTCATGATAGGCGGTACAGACAAGCAGAAAACCATCGATAAACTAAAAGAACAACCCCAGATTGTGATTGGAACACCTGGTCGTATATTAGACTTAATGAAAGAAGGAGCTCTAGACGGTCATACGGCCAAATCTTTTGTCGTTGACGAAGCGGATCTGATGTTAGATTTAGGCTTTATACAAGAGGTTGATCAAATTTTAGTAAGAATGGACCAACAAGTGCAGTTACTCGTTTTCTCAGCAACGATTCCAGACAAGCTACGTCCATTTTTGAAAAAGTATTTAGAGAATCCAACCTTTATCGTTGCGGATGAGAATAAGCCTTCCCCAGAAAAAATGGAACATAAGCTTATTCCACTTCGTCATCGTAAGAAAGCAGATATGATCATTCAAGTCTCTCATATCATTAAGCCTTATTTAGCTATCATCTTCGCCAATCGTAAAGAACGAGCTGATGAATTGCATCAAGAATTAAATAGTAAAGGGTTAGAAGCTGGCATTTTGCACGGAGGATTAACGCCACGTGAGCGAAAACGGATGTTAAAGGATATTAAAAGCCTTCGTTACCAATACATTGTTGCTACGGATTTAGCTGCTCGTGGTATAGATATTCCAGGTGTCAGTCATGTTATAAACGCAGATTTACCTAAGGAAGAAGAATTTTATATTCATCGAGTCGGCAGAACAGCTCGTGCTGGATTAGAAGGAACAGCAATCAATCTTTACACAGATGAAGATGAACAGCTCATTGCCAGGTTAGAGAAAAAAGGTTTACCTTTTGAACAATGTGATATCAAAAACGGTCATTTTATCCCTTTGAAAGATTGGAACGAACGATCTAGTCGTAAGCGTCCCGAAAGTGAATTAGATAAAGAAGCATGGAAGCAAGTTCGTAAACCAAAAAAGGTTAAGCCAGGTTATAAAAAGAAAATGAATAAGCAAGCAGAGTCCATTAAGAAGAAAATGAAACGTAAAAATTATAAAGGAAGAAAATAACAGAGCAAAAGGTTTTCAGCCAATAAAAAGCCGAACTATTATTTAGAACTCTCATTTAGAGATTCTTGATAGTTCGGTTTTATTGTTCTTCATAATGTGTTCTAGCCTCATGCTTACGAATTATACACGTAGCAGCATTTCAGAGCGCCAATCAGTAAATGTTTGGTTGTGAAAGTTATCAATTTCAAATTGGTACGGAGGTTTTTTGTTCTTTTTGTCCTCACCGACGTAAGGTGTTTCTAACACTTTCGGAATGTGTTGCAATTGTGGATGATGAACTATAGCGTTTAATGTGTCAAAGCCGATATAGCCATACCCAATATTTTCATGGCGGTCTTTTCTCGCTCCTCGTTCATTTTTACTATCGTTAATATGAAGTACTTTAAGGCGATCGAGCCCGATTGTTTTATCAAAATGATTCAATACGCCATCAAGGTCGTGAACAATATCATAGCCGGCATCATGAACGTGGCACGTGTCCAGACAGACAGACAACTTCTCGTTATCTGTGACACCATCTATAATCGTTGCTAGCTCTTCGAAAGTTTTTCCTAATTCACTACCTTTGCCTGCCATAGTTTCAAGTGCAATTTGACATGGCGTGTTCGGTTTATTTGCAAATACTTCATTTAAACCTTTAATGATTTGTTGTAGGCCAACTTCTTCTCCTTGACTCACGTGAGAGCCAGGGTGTAAAACGATTTGCTTCGCCTTTTCAATTGCTTCAACACGCTCGATTTCATTCGTAAGGAAATCAACGCCCAGTTCAAATACATGGGGCTTTATTGTGTTGCCTATATTAATAATATAGGCGGAATGGACAATGATTTCTTCAATTTGATGCTTGTCCATGTGTGCTAATCCAGCAGCTATATTTAAATCCTCTATTGGTTTGCGTCTCGTGTTTTGCGGTGCACCAGTATAAATCATAAATGTATTTGCTCCATAGGATACGGCTTCTTCACTTGCTCCTTCAAGCATTTTCTTACCGCTCATGGAAACGTGTGATCCTAAAGTTATCAAGTTGTACACTCCTTTTTACTCCCTTTAATGTATGCTTATCATACTATAAGAAAATTTGCGAAGAAGGTCAACTAATAAGGTTAACCCAGCGTATAGCCTGGGGTTAAAACCAATGAGACAGTCCTTTATCTTGTATAATTTGTTGGAATATACGGTAAGCTTTCTGGGCCGTTTTAGGGTTAGTAATTTGCGCTAATTTTTTTAAAGCTTGCATGCGATCTTTTTCTTCTAATGGATTTAATTCTGTTTGATGTAAATACGCTGCAATTTGTTTGGCTTGTTCCATGGTTAAATCAATATTGTACTCATTACTAAGCGATAGCAATTCACCTGGTGTAATGCTTTTCATTTTTTGATAAATGACTTGTTTAATCATCCTCTTCATGCCAATCATTCCTTTCACATAAGTTTATATGCAATCTTATGTGCATTCTGCATAGTTTGTGCATAAATGGGGAAGTGTTGCTGGACTTAATTGTGCAATGTGGTAAAAAACACCGTGATAATCACTAGTCTTTCATCACATACTAAACGTGCATCTCTTTATAAAGGAGGAATCCTTAGTGGATAATCGTTTCAATCACGATGAACAAATAGAAGATGCTCCTAAATACGGGAATGAAAAAGTAAGTCAGTTAGAAGGTGGGCAAAATCAAGACGACACCCAGTTATATGCTGGTACTGATGATGTAGAGTTTGCCCAAGAAGCTGCCATAGAACGAAATATTGTACGTGAACCGATGGAGTCAAGCGAAAGAGAAACATCAATGGAAAGCGATGTTCAAACCGGATTTGGCTGGGTCGCTTTAGTGGTATCGATTGTTTCGTTCTTCGTTTTACCAGTAGTTATGGGGGCAGCAGGGATCATTCTTGGTTTCATTTCGAAACGAAGAGGTGCAGACACATTAGGGAATGTTGCTATTTTTGTTGGTATTGTTTCCATTGTGTTATCTTTATTCTTTGCCCCATTTGTATAAAGAAGAAATACAAAAACACGTCCAGGTTCGTAACCCTAGGACGTGTTATCTTTTGTTTAGCTATTTGCTTTGTTCGCTAAATATTCTTCTGCAATTTTGTCTACTTCTTTTTTCAATTCTTCTACCATTGTTTCTTCTGGCACTTTACGAATGATTTCTCCGTGTCTGAATAGCAATCCTTCACCGCGTGCCCCGGCGATACCAATATCTGCTTCTCTCGCTTCTCCAGGGCCGTTTACAGCACAACCTAATACCGCTACTTTGATAGGCGCTTTAATGGTTTGAATGTATTCTTCCACCTCGTTAGCAATCGATATTAAGTCAATTTCAATTCGACCACAAGTTGGACAAGAAATAAGCGTTGCAGCGTTATCTGCTAATCCGAAAGTCTTTAATAATTCACGGGCAACTTTCACTTCTTCGACGGGATCCGCACTTAAGGAAACGCGTAAAGTACTTCCAATTCCTTTACTTAAAATAGCACCTAAACCAGCAGCGCTTTTAACAGTGCCAGCAAACTGTGTACCAGCTTCGGTAATACCAAGGTGTAGTGGGTAAGAAATCACCTCAGAAGCTTTTTCATATGCTTCAATAGCTAACTTAACATCTGATGCTTTTAACGAAACGATAATGTCATGGAAATTAAGGTCTTCTAATATTTTAATGTGGTGAAGAGCGCTTTCTACCATCGCATCAGCTGTTGGGTAACCGTATTTCTCCAATAAGTGACGCTCTAGTGAACCAGCATTTACACCGATTCGAATAGGAATTCCTTTCTCTTTCGCAGCATTTACAACTGCCTCGACTTTGCGTCGTTTACCTATATTACCAGGGTTGATACGAATCTTGTCTGCGCCACCTTCAATAGCTTTTAGCGCCATCTTATAGTCAAAATGTATATCGACAACTAGTGGAATATTAATTTGACGTTTAATTTCTGCAATCGCATCAGCTGCTCGTTCGTCTGGACATGCAACACGAACAATTTGGCAACCTGCTTCTTCTAGACGATGAATTTCTTTTACTGTTGCCTCTACGTCATGTGTTTTCGTTGTTGTCATCGATTGTACAACAACTTTATTACTGCCCCCGATGACTAGGTCGCCAACTTTAACGGGACGTGTATCTTTACGATGTGTCATACTCAATTTAATCGCTCCTTTTACAATTGCGATAATGCGTTTTCTATTATAATCACCATATATATTATAAAGGTACGATGAAAAAATATGAAGTAACGAGCATTATTTTTACATATCATTTTTATTCTATCGATACACCGGAAAAAAGTAAACTTCATTTACTTGGATTTGATGGGGATCTTGATCTTTGTTTAAGGTGCGGAAATCTTCAAGCATTTGTTCATAGGTAACAGAGAGATTAGGGTGGTTTATTTGTTCTATGATGGATAAAACAGTTTGCCCTGCGTTTACCTCATGCTTCATTACATCATATCGTTCAGAAGATGAAGTATTTTTATCGAATGCTTGGCTCTTCGCATGTGGAGTACTAGAGTTCTCCTTATCTTGCTTAGGAGAGGAGTCTGGAAATGTACCAGTTGTTAAATCATTTGTTATACTAGCTATAAAGAGAAATACAACGAGAAACGTTATCATTTTTTTTAGTGTAGGATTCATATGTATACCCTCCTCTCTAATATGTATTCACACAAAAAATGAATTTTCCTGCTTTTCTTGAAACAATACTTGTTGGTGAATCGTATGTATATTAATGGCTTTATTAAAGAAAGAGGTGAGGGATATGTTTGCACTGGATGCATCTTATCTTGCTTTACTTATTACGGGATTAGGGACGCTGTTTTTATTTGGGGAACTCCTTGTCAATATGAGAGGACTATTTGGAATTTTAGGATTAGCTTTTATTTCGTTCTATTTTTTGTCAAGCGTTTCACCTTCCATGTTCGTTATTATGATTACATTGTATGTAGTTAGCCTACTACTTATTTTAATTGATGGGAAATTATTAAATGACGGTACACTAACCACCATAGGAGCCGTTACGATGTTGTTTACTGTTGGAATTGCTGCTGAAGATTGGGTGACAGGTCTTTATGGTATCAGTGGTGTTATTTTTGGTGCGCTAGGATCATTTTTATTTCTAAAAGTGTTTCCTAGAAGGAAGATGTGGTCAAAAATAGCATTGCGAGACCAGTTAACATCTGAGGAAGGATATAATTCCATGAATGAATCGTATCAGCACTTAGTCGGTAAAGAAGGCACAACATTTACAGATTTAAGACCTGTTGGAACGATCCGTATAGATGGTAATGAATATAGTGCTATTTCAAATGGACAATGGATCCAAAAAGGGGAGTCCATTGTAGTGGAATCGGTAGATGGTACTAAAATCTTAGTAAAAAAGATTGGCAAATAAGATAGAAAGAAGTATAAATTAACACCCAGTTAACAATTATGCACTATAATAGTACTAAATCATGCATAAGTAATGGGGTGTTTTTTTGTTTTCTTACAAACGGAAATCGAATAGTAATCCTCTTTCTAAAGTACGGTTGTTTTTCCGTTTTTTTCGTGGTGCTAAGAAAAGTCATCATCGTTTTTCAGGTTCATTTACATTGCGATTATCTGTCATGGTCGGATTGTTGTTCCTTATTTCTATCATCGCAATGGGGAGTTTGTCGTATTTAAAAGCAAAAAATGCACAACTCGATTTAGTTCAAGATCGACTAGAAAGAGAATTGTATATGATGAAAGATGTATCAGAACGATTGCAATATGCGTTTGTAGGAGAGAACGACTTATTTGAAGAACAAATGTCAGAGGTCGTCAATGCGCAAATAACGGAATTAAACTATGACGGTTATTCAGCATCAACATTTTTAATTAAAAATGATCAGGAAATGGTTTCATTACCTGAACAAAAGATGATGGATCAAACAATCAGTCAAGATTTAATCGCAATCATTACTAGCGAAGAAGACGGTACGACGATGGGCATGTGGAATGGAGAGCAATATTTGTTTTCATACGCAGCGATTCAAGAATACAAAGGGATTTACGTCATTGGGGTACCAGCAAGTGAATTTTTAAGTACCGCCAATCAATTAGCAAAATATTTTTTAACAATGGGTACGCTAAGTTTCGTATTAATTATTTTTCTAGTGTATTTCCTTATTAAGCGAATGTTCAAGCCTTTAATGGAATTGCGTCGAATTATGAAGAATGCGCGGCATGGTCATTTTGAAGATGCATCTTCGGTTAACACTTCGATACCTGAAATTAAATCATTGGCGAAAAGTTATCAAGATTTAATGGATCAAATCATACATATGCTAGCTAATATTAAAGAGGCAACGAATCAATTGACTACGACTAGTAAAGAATTAGCAGTATCCTCAGATAAACTGGGAGATTATCAAAATGAAATGAAGCAAGAGATGCATAACGTTATTGATGGAGCGAAAGATGCCGAGACAACGTATAATGAGCAGAACGGAATCTTTGAAGAACAGAAATTTTTCTTGAAACAACTAATGGATTCTTTTGCATATATGTACAAAAAGCAAGAGGAAATGAATCAATCTGTTAAAGATGGCAATGAAAGCGTTTCTTCTATTATGAATGCATTAGAAACATACTATCAAGGGTTTAAAGAAATGACTGCTAAAATCCAAGAGTTAGAACAAAATACAGTCAATATTGATCAAGCGGGTCAAATGATTCAAGATATTGCTGAACGAACGAAGCTGCTCGCTTTAAATGCAACCATTGAAGCGGCACGTGCAGGAGAAAATGGGAAAGGCTTTGCGGTTGTTGCAAGTGAGGTTCGAAATTTAGCAGATAATTCAAAGGAAGCCGCGTTAGACATTAATGTGAAAATGAATCATACGCTACAAATTAGTCATTACTTATCCGAAGAATTTCATCACATGTATCACGAACTAACAGAACAATTGCATCATGCTCAATCATCGAAAAGCTCATTTGATCAATTAGCTTCTACCATTTATATATTTAATGATAATTTGAATCAATCAAAAGAAGAAATCGAGAATGCGGGACAAATGATACCTAAAATGGAATATGCATTTACTCAATTCCATGAAGTCATACAACGAACGTTAGCTTCTACTAAACAATTATTTGACAAAGCTCAAGAACAAAAAAAGCAATTGAATGAAACGGATGAAGTGAGGAAGCAATTAGTAATTTTATCGCAACAGTTATCAGAACTAACAAATAATGAGTAGAAAAAGACTGCATCGACGCAGTCTTTTTCTATGTCAGTACATTTCGGGCAAAATCCGGTGACGCACATAATACATAACGAGCGTTATTTAGCTCATACTAGAGGATACTGTTATTTCTTAGGACTTGGGATTGCTCTTATAATGAAATATAAATAAGTTGCAGCAACAAACCAAAGTAGACTAGCAACATTTGAAGATAGGGTAGTTATCGAATCTAGAATCGATAATATCAATGTTGGGGCGGTCGTCGCGTAAGTTGCTAAAATCCATGTATGAATGTAGGTTAATGGCTTATGTAACATTTTCGCAAACATTAACCCCAATACGGCTAAGATGGATACTTCAACAAATTTATAACCAGTAGCAAACAGATAAACGAGAGCATATGAAATAGGTAAAGGTATTGGTAACGATGTCAAGTCACCACTAGGATTATTGCCTAACATAGCACTGATAACATTTGGCAAGAAGCTAAGCGCCATGAGTAAAAACAAATAAGTAATTACTTTACCAATCGGCATCAATCGAAAAGCTGAAACACGCTTAATAGAATAGAAACTATACATAAATTGTTTATAGTACGGTAATCTTCTCATCATCATCCACCTATATAGTAGTATCTATTCTATATTAGCTGATTTATTTTCAAAAACGCAATGAATTACTTAAAACACCAACGAAAATGAAGAGAAATGTTAAGATAATGTAAATTTATTAGTAAATACGAGAAATGTCTTTACAAATTCTTTAGATATAATTAATAATGGATAAGGGTTTTAAGATTCTACACAAAAAGACAAAAAACTTGGATGAGGGGAGCATAACCATTGGAAGGAATAAATGTGCAAGAAATGGTTTTTCAATTTGTCGGTGGTTTAGGTATTTTCCTGTTCGGGCTCAAATATATGGGGGACGGATTACAACGTTCAGCAGGTGATCGTCTTCGTGATATTTTAGACCGTTTTACCACTAATCCGGTAATGGGAGTACTTGCAGGAATACTTGTGACAATTTTAATTCAAAGTAGTTCTGGAACTACAGTCCTCACTGTTGGACTTGTAAATGCAGGATTTATGACGTTGCGACAAGCAATCGGAGTCATTATGGGTGCAAATATTGGTACAACCGTAACAGCTTTCATTATAGGGATTGAAATTAAGGAATACGCTCTACCAATTTTAGCAATAGGTGCACTTTTGATATTTTTCTTTAAGAGCAATAAAATCACTTACATAGGCCAAGCATTGTTTGGTTTTGGTGCGTTATTCTATGGACTAGATTTAATGAGTAACGGTATGAAACCTTTAAGAACACTAGAATCATTCCAAGACTTAACGGTAAGTATGAGTGATACGCCTCTTTTAGGTGTTGTGATTGGTACACTATTTACTGTCATTGTTCAAAGTTCTAGTGCAACTATCGGAATACTGCAAGGGCTATATGAACAAGGAGCCATTACGATAGAAGCTGCACTACCTGTTTTGTTTGGAGATAATGTTGGGACAACGATTACAGCAGTATTAGCAGCAATAGGTGCAAGCGTTGCAGCTAAACGAGCTGCATTTGCTCATGTTATTTTTAATGTCGTTGGTACCGTTGTGTTTTTGCTAATCTTAAACCTGTATGTTCCATTAATCGTATATATGCAAGCGGTTCTGTCGTTAAATGAACCAATGACGATTGCATTTGCGCATGGTATTTTTAACATCTCTAATGCTCTCATACAGCTACCATTTATAGGGGTATTAGCGTATATAGTTACGAAATTAATTCCTGGGGAAGATATGGCTGTTGATCATAAACCAAAGCATTTAGACCCAATCTTCATTGAACAATCACCATCTTTAGCGCTAGGACAAGCGAAGAAAGAAGTGATGAGAATGGGAGAATTTGCTTATCGAGGATTAGAAGAAACGAGTCATTACTTAAATAGTGATTTGCGTAAACATGCTGATTTGGCAATGCAATTTGAAGAAGCTTTAAACAATTTAGATCGTAAAATAACTGATTACCTCGTAACCATATCAGGTACTTCTTTGTCTGATGCTGAAAGTGCCAAACACTCAGCACTAATGGATTCTGTTCGAGATGTCGAGCGTATAGGGGACCATTTCGAGAACATAATCGAACTTATTGATTATAAATTGACGAATAAAATGGAACTAACAGAACAGGCTCGTGAAGATCTGAATGATATGTTTAATTTGACATTAATTACTGTGAAACAAGCAATGAAAGCATTAGATAATATGGATCGAGAAGAAGCACTATCTGTTGTTCAAAAAGAGAAACAAATTGATCAATATGAACGATCTTTCCGTAAAAAACATATCTTACGTATGAATGAAGGGGTATGTTCAGGTCCTTCTGGAATAGTGTTTGTAGATATATTAAGCAATTTAGAGCGCATTGGTGATCACGCTGTAAACATTGCAGGAGAAGTACTGAGCCAAGATAAGCCTTAATAAAATTAACCTCCTAGTACACATTTATGGTGCTAGGAGGTTAATATATAAATTTAGTTTGGATGAACGATTAGTAGTAGCATGAAAAGTTACGAAAAATAAAAGTGTTTTTTTAATATTTATATTGAACATTTGTGATAAAAGTGATATATTATTCCTGTTGCTTCTTTTTTGAGAAAAAATATTGACTAGAATTTCACTATGTGTTATTATAGTATTTGTCGTCAAAAAAGAAACTTTATAAAAAAAGGTTGATTTAACACAAAGATTATGATAGAATATTATTTGTCTTTAAATTATTCCAACGTAGCTCAGTGGTAGAGCTATCGGCTGTTAACCGATCGGTCGCAGGTTCGAATCCTGCCGTTGGAGCCAAATGATGGCGGCGTAGCTCAGCTGGCGAGAGCGTACGGTTCATACCCGTGAGGTCGTGGGTTCGACTCCCTCCGCCGCTACCATTATTTTATACATGATACATATTAATTTTTATGGCGGTTGTGGCGAAGTGGTTAACGCACCGGATTGTGGCTCCGGCATTCGTGGGTTCGACCCCCATCAATCGCCCCATAAAAAGGACCCTTAGCTCAGCTGGTTAGAGCTATCGGCTCATAACCGATCGGTCGCAGGTTCGAGTCCTGCAGGGTCCACCATTTAACTATTAATACGGAGGAGTACCCAAGCCCGGCTGAAGGGATCGGTCTTGAAAACCGACAGGGGGTTAACGCCCCGCGGGGGTTCGAATCCCTCCTCCTCCGCCACTTTTATAACAGAATAATAATTATGGCTCGGTAGCTCAGTCGGTAGAGCAACGGACTGAAAATCCGTGTGTCGGCGGTTCGATTCCGTCCCGAGCCATCAAAAAGAGGCTGGGACAAAACCCCAGTAAATAAAAATAAGCGTGATACCATTCCATGAAAATTGGAAAAAAGGTATCACGCTTATTTTTCTATTTCTATTTATTATTTTAATGAACAAAAGGACACCTTTTGATAAAATTAAAGTGACCAAACAATAATTTACGAAGGTGTCCTTATGTTCAAAGATTATAACATGAATCAAGTAGTTTTGCCTTTAGATTTAGAAGTTAAATTAAAAAAAGATGATGTTGCCTTTTCCATAAATGAATTGGTAGAAAGTATACCTGGTGAAGCTTTCGAAGGATTTATTCACCCAATTGGTTGTCCCCCATATCATCCACGAATGATGATGAAAATTATTTTATGTGCGTATACACAATCTGTTTTCTCTGGAAGAAAAATCGCAGGATTATTAGAAGATAGTACACGCATGATGTGGCTATCACAAGGTTATGAACCAAGCTACCGGACCATCAATCGCTTTCGTTCTAATCCATTAGTTGAAGAAATCCTTCGTGAATGTTTTGTGCAGTTTCGTAGCCAACTCGTTCAAGAAAACTTAATTAAGGAAGAAGCGATATTTATTGACGGGACAAAGATTGAAGCGAACGCAAATAAATTCACCTTTGTTTGGCGCAAATCTGTGGAGAAGCATAGTGATAATTTAATGGAGAGGTCCAATCAAATATACGATGAGTTATTGGAAAAGGAAATTATTCCGGCAATCGAACGAGATAATGAAGAAGAACTGTCCATTCAAGAAATGGAAGAAGTCGTTGAAAAGCTCGACGAAAAGGTAGAGGAATATGATAAAAAGATTGAAGCTTGTGATATTGGTGGTGAGCGAAAGAAAATTCGTTCAGAGCGTAAATTCCCAAAACAGACTCGGAAGCAGTTTAAAGATTTCATCGAGCGAAAACAAAAGTATCAGAACGATATGGAGATTTTTGGTGACCGTAATAGTTATTCGAAGACAGACACAGATGCCACTTTCATGCGGATGAAAGACGATTACATGCAGAATGGCCAACTAAAAGCAGGATATAATGTACAGGCTGCGACAGAGGGACAATATGTACTCGCTTACGATGTTTTTCCCAATCCAACTGATACACGTACGCTGATTCCTTTTCTCGATAATATAGAAGAAAATTTCTTTGAACTACCAGATTATATCGTGGCTGATGCAGGATATGGCAGTGAACAAAATTATGGGGACATTCTAGAGCATCGAAACAAGGTACCGCTTATCACATACAATCAATATCGTAAGGAAAAGAAAAAGAAACATAAAGAGAACGCTTTTCATGTAGATAACTGGGAATACAATGAAGCAGACGATACTTTTTTGTGCCCAAATGATAGAAAATTATGGTTTAGCCATCATTCCAAACGAACCGACCGATATGGTTTTACTCGTGATTTTAAAGTGTATGAATGTGAGGATTGTTCCGACTGTCCGCTTCGTGATTTATGTACGAAAGCAAAGGAAGGAAACCATCGAAAAGTTTACTACAATGAAAAGTGGGAAACTCAGAAAGAATATGTACGAGCAAAGCTTTCAGACGAGAAAACTGGTGAAATTTACGGGAAACGTAAAACAGATGTGGAGCCAGTCTTCGGATTCTTGAAGGCTAATTTGGGTTTCACTCGACTGTCTGTCAGGAACAAAGAGAAAGTAAAAAATGAATTAGGATTTGCCTTTATGGCGGTAAACTTAAGGAAGTATACCGCCATAAATAACAATCCACCAATAGATGATGAAAATAATTCACATAAAAATGGTTCCGATCATCCAAAACCGATGAACGGAACCATTTTTATTCATTTTGGCTAGTTATGTCCCAGCCTCGTTTGTTTGAAAATGTTAAATAGATGTTTACTGTTAAATTCATTAGGATATATTATGTGTGGAGTAATAGAAAAAATCATTGCATTTTATTTGCAACGCAGGTCACTGTTTGATAATCTTACATTAGATGATTGCTATAACCATTATTAAAGGAGCAATCAATCGGCTTTAGAAGCTTACATATAATAAGGAGGAGATTTATAATGGCTAAATTTGAACTGCCTGAACTACCATACGCTTACGATGCTTTAGAACCACACATTGACAAGGAAACGATGAATATTCACCATACGAAACACCATAACACATATGTTACTAAATTAAATGGTGCTCTTGAAGGACATCCAGAGTTACAAGAGAAGTCTTTAGAAGATTTGCTTGTTAACCTTAATGAATTACCAGAAGATATTCGTACAGCTGTCCGTAATAATGGTGGTGGCCACGCAAACCATAGTCTGTTCTGGACTGTAATGTCTCCAAATGGTGGCGGTGAGCCAACAGGTGAACTAGCTGATAAAATTAACGAAAAGTTTGGTAGCTTTGCTCAATTTAAAGAAACATTTGCAGCAACAGCTGTTGGTCGTTTCGGTTCTGGTTGGGCTTGGCTAGTTGTGAATAATGGTGAATTAGAAGTAATGAATACTTTAAATCAAGACTCTCCAATCATGGAAGGTAAAACACCAATCCTTGGTCTTGATGTATGGGAGCATGCTTACTATTTAAATTACCAAAATCGCCGTCCAGATTATGTGAATGCATTCTGGAACGTCGTTAATTGGGAAGAGGTAGCTCGTCGTTATAACGATGCAAAATAATAATTGTTCGGTGAAGGCGCAGAATAAAATCTGCGCCTTTTTTTGCGTGCGCACTAACATATTTCACCTAAACTATAAAAGTTTACTTAATGCAAAATATAAACCATTTAATGATAAATGTCAACAGGTTAATAAGGATAAATGATTATCTTTTTCTTCTATAGTATAACTACCTCCTTTTTGAAAAAAATAAGGATTAGATTATAGGAGGCGTTAAAGTTGAAGAAAAAAGCAAATGTTCTATTAGGAGAAGTAGAAGTAAATCGTGATCTTATCTTGCTATTAACGATAGGTGGTCTATATGCGCTTGGGATCTATTTATCCAATACTTTTGTAAATATTTACTTGTGGAAACAATCTGGTGATTATATTGATATTGCTTTATACAATTTAGCTGTTTACATAATGCAACCTCTCACCTTTATATTGGCGGGACGTTGGGCTAAGAAAATAGACCGAGTGATTGTACTGCGACTAGGTGTAATCTTTTTATCCTTTTTCTTTATGACCGTTTTAATCGTAGGTGATCAAGCGGCAACGTATAAATTATTGCTAGGTGCTGTACTAGGAGTAGGTTATGGGTTTTATTGGCTTGCTTTTAACGTGCTTACGTTTGAGATTACAGAACCTGATACGAGAGACTTTTTTAACGGCTTTTTAGGGTTGCTTCAATCATTTGGAGGGATGGTGGGACCAATATTAGCGGGATATATTATTTCTCAAATGTCAGCTAATACAGGTTATACCATTATATTTTCGATTTCTTTAATCTTGTTTATTTTTGCGGTTATTGCTAGCTTTTTTTTATATAGACGTTCAGCTGAAGGTACTTTTTCGTTTAAGACGATTTTGCATGAGCGCAAGCGTGATCAAAATTGGCGACGGATATTATATGCTAATGTGTTTCAAGGCTTGAGAGAAGGAACGTTTATATTTGTAATTTCTATATGGGTATTTATCACAACCCAAAGTGAGCTAGCGTTAGGAACCTTTAACTTAATGTTTTCTGGATTCGCGTTTTTGTTTTATTACTTAGTAACGAGGTTCGTAAAGCCTAGTTGGAGAAAGTGGGCCATATTTATTGGAGGATTGATGTTGTATGTGTCCTTATTGCTCATACTAATTGAGTTAAGTTACGTTACATTGCTTTTGTATGCAGCGGTGATTGGGATAGCTTATCCGATAATTTACGTACCCTATTTATCATTGACTTATGATGTGATTGGTAAAGCAAAACAGGCAGCTGAGATGAGAGTAGAATATATTGTTGTAAGGGAGCTTTTTTTAAATTTTGGCAGAGTTATATCCATTGCTTGTTTCTTAATTGGCGTTACGTTATTTGATCCTGAATTTATTATTCCATATATATTAATGATAGTCGGAGCAGGCCACTTCATTATTTATTTCTTTATTAAGGACATTCAAATTCCTGTAACAACAGGGGATGAAGCAATATTCATAAGGAATGAGTTAACGGATAATGAGAATAAATAAGCAGGAATTCTGTTCGATAGTAACATGTAAAAAGAGGTGATATAATTTTGATGTAGCTGCAACTTTTGAATCAGGGAGAGACATCCATGGAAAAAAAACTTCATAAAAAGAAATCACATTTGCCATCCCGGTTAAATATATTATTTTTCATCGTTTTTTTGCTGTTTTCTACCATCATTTTGCAATTAGGTGTCGTACAAATTTTATATGGGGAAGATGCGCAAGAAGAAATCGATAAAACAACAAATCAGACAACGAATGTACCTGTACCTCGGGGGAAAATGTATGATCGAAATGGTGAGGTTATCGTTGATAATGAACAGTTATACTCAATCACATATACTCCTCCTCAAAATCCAAGCCCTGAAGATCATCTTGAACTAGCACGTAAATTAGCTGCGATGATTGAAATGGACACGGAGGAGGTATCGCTAAGAGATAAACAAGACTATTGGATTTTAACACAAGATGATCCATATGAAGAGCGCCTGTCTCAAGATGAACAACAAAGGACAGAAGAAGAAAAACAGGCAGGGGAACCATCGCCTTATGATATATTGTTGGAACGAATAAATCCAGAAGAAGATTTAAATTTTTCGAAAGAGGAGCTTGAAGTTATTTCGATAAAAAGAGAGTTAGACGAAGCATACTCTTTAACTCCTCACGTGATTAAAAGTGAAGGTGTGACTCAAGAAGAATATGCAACCGTAGCAGAGAATTTAGATGAACTACCAGGAGTTAACGTGTCTACAGATTGGAAACGTACCTATCCGTATGGCGAATCGTTAAGGGACTATTTGGGGAAAGTGTCTGGCGATGGCTTACCTAAGGAAGAGGAATCCTATTACACAGCTAGAAATTATAGTCGGAATGATCGCGTAGGGGTTAGTGGACTAGAAAAAGAATATGAAGCTGTGATAAAAGGACAAAAAAAACAAATCCAGTACACAACAGATCGTAATGGAGAATTAACGGAAGAGCAAGTAGTTCAAAATGGGCAAAGAGGAAAAGATTTAAAATTAAGTGTTGATATGGAACTTCAACAAATTGTCGATGAATCGATTCAGAAACACCTTACCAATGCCAGGGAGAAGTATCCCGAAGAGAATAAATATATGACAGAAGCCATGGCGGTAGCAATGGATCCTAATACAGGAGAAATATTAGCTATATCAGGACAAACGTGGGATAATAACGAACAAGCCTACGTGGACTCTGGTATAAGAGCTGTTAATGCTCCTGTTGTTCCGGGATCCGTTGTAAAAGGAGCGACTGTATTAGCAGGTTATGATTATGGTGTTATTAAGCCGGGACAAACTTTTCGGGATGAAACGATATATTTAGCTGGAACACCACCAAAGAGCTCATATAGAGGATTAGGTACCATTGATGATGTGGAAGCATTAAAGAAATCCTCTAATGTGTACATGTATCACATTGGAATGAGAATTGGTGGAGATGAGAGTTATCAACCATATGAAAAATTAACATTTTATCCTGAACGCTTTCAAGTATTACGTAATTACTATGGCCAATTCGGTCTTGGTGTAAAAACAGGGATAGATATACCGAGCGAAACAGAGGGCGTTGGTCAACAAAGTGATGATTTTGTAGGTGGTAATATAATGGATCTAGCAATTGGCCAATATGATACGTACACAACCATTCAATTGGCGCAATATGTTTCTACGATCGCAAATGATGGCTATCGTGTACAACCGAGATTAGTTAGTGAAGTACATGAGCCTACAAATGAACGAAATCAATTAGGGCCTGTAGCAGAGGATTATAGCACAAATGTCTTAAATAAAATTACGATGAAGCAACAAGAAATTGAACGAGTGCAAAAAGGGTTTCGAGAAGTATTTACTCCAGGTGGGACAGGATACTACGGATTTAGTGATGTAGATTATTCTATAGCAGGAAAAACGGGTACTGCTCAAACAAAACATTGGATTCCAAAAAAAGATGAGGAAGGCAATGTTACAGGATATGTAGGGAAAGATGTTGAGAATTTAACGTTAGTTGGCTACGCTCCGTATGAAAATCCTGAGATCGCATTTTCTGTCGTTGTTCCTAGCACAGGAGTAGTAACAGGTCAATATCCTGTGAATAAGGCAATCGGTAGAGATTTAGTAGATGGGTATTTTAAGCTAAAAGAAGGGCGTTAAAACATTTAACGAAGAAAAAAGAAATATAAGAATTTGAGAAAAATCCGAACGAATGGAATTCTAACAATAGAATTTTTCATTAAAGTTCGGATTTTTATTTGGTTAAAATATTTTTTCTAGCCATTCCATTTGTGGGTTGGAGTTAAATGGATAATTCTTTGTTTTAAAAAGCTTGCTGTACCACAATTTATTCGACAAAGCTTGAAGCGAAAAATGTAGAATGTTAAGAGAAAATGCAAATTCATTTACAAAACCTTTACATTTTGTTCATATGCGCTTAAAAAATGAACGTTATTATATGATTGTGAGTTGGCAGGGAATATTAGTCAACGCGATATATCAAACATATTTAGGGGGAAAAAGAAAATGAAGAGCTTAAAGAAACTCGCACTTCTACTTACTCTAATTTTCGCTCTTACAGCACTTGCTGCTTGCGGAAGCGAAGGCGGAGATACTGAGGACACAGGTTCTGATGAAGGCAAGACAGAAGAAAACGGAAAAGAAGCTGCTGAAGGCGAAGAACTTTCTGGTGACGTAAAAGTTGCAGGATCTTCTACAGTGTTCCCAATGCAAGTTTACCTTGCAGAGAAATATCAAGCTGAACAACCAAATGTTAGTGTTACTGTTGACTCTATCGGATCTGGCGGTGGATTCAAGAAGTCTACAAAAGGTGAAATTGATTTAAGTAACGCTTCTCGCCCAATTAAAGATGAAGAAAAAGCAATTGCAGAAGAAAATGGTATTCAACTTGAGCCACTAACACTTGCATATGACGGATTAACTGTTGCAGTTAGTGCAGAAAATGATTTTGTAGATAGTCTTACTGTTGAACAACTAAAAGAAATTTTCTTAGCTGATTCTGGTAAAACAAAGTGGTCCGACATTAATGAAGAATGGCCAGAAGAAACAATCAAAATTTACTCTCCAGGACATGACTCTGGTACTTTTGATTATTTCAACGAAGTAATTCTTGAAGAAAATCCAATGCGTGAAGATGAAGATGTAACACTTTCTGAAGATGATAACGTATTAGTTCGTGGTATCCAGAATGATCCAAATGCAATTGGTTTCTTTGGTTATGCTTACTATTTTGAAAATAAAGATTCTCTAAAAGCTTTAGCTATTGCTGAAGATGGTGGAGAACCAGTTGAGCCTAACAATGATACGATTCAAAGCGGAGACTATTCTCCACTTTCTCGTCCGCTATTCACCTATGCAAACGTGAATGCAATAAAAGAAAAAGCACAAGTATATGATTATACTAAATTCGTTCTAGAAAATGCAGGAGCAGCTGCTGAAGAAGTTAAATACGTTGCACTTCCAGATGATAAGTATCAAGAACAACTTGATCAACTTAACGAGTGGGCTGGCAAGTAATTTAACTTAAACTTACAGTTATGAATGGATTAGCTGAAGTGAGGGGGAATACCCCCCTCATTTTGCTATGTTGATGAAAGGGGATTTCAAGCATGGCTTCATCAAAGGATGGAAACAAAAACCTTTCTATTAGTGAAAGGATTAAAAAAAATAAGGAAACACGAAAGTCTTTAAATATTATTGAGAAAATAGTCCCTAAATTATTATTACTATGCGCAATTATTTCTGTTTTCGTAACAGTAGGGATATTATATACACTGCTTTCAGAAACTTTTACTTTCTTCGCAGAAGTAAGTATTGTTGAATTTATTACCGAAACTAGATGGCAACCTTGGCAAGATTCATTCGGAATTCTATCTCTTGTCAGCGGTACATTATTAATTACAGTAATTGCAATGATTGTGGCAATTCCGATTGGAGTTGCATCTGCAATTTTCTTGAGTGAGTATGCTACAGATAAAGTTAGAAGAATAATAAAGCCTATTTTAGAAATATTAGCTGGAATTCCAACAGTTGTATATGGTTTTTTTGCTTTAACTTTTATTACTCCTGTACTAAGTAAAATAATTCCAGATTTATCTTTCTTTAATGCTTTAAGTGCTGGTATTGTTGTAGGTATTATGATTGTTCCAATGGTAGCATCATTGACGGAAGATGCTATGAGTTCTGTTCCAAACCATTTAAGATACGGTGCATTAGCATTAGGGGCGACTCGCTTAGAGGTTACGTTCAAAGTAGTCCTACCTGCAGCGTTATCTGGTATTATTGCATCTTTTGCATTAGCGATATCAAGAGCGATTGGAGAAACGATGATTGTGTCGATTGCAGCTGGTGCAACTCCGAAGTTTACAGCGGATCCTACGCAATCAATCCAAACGATGACAGGTTATATAGTGCAAGTCGCGACTGGTGATGCAGGTTATGGAACAACGATTTATTATAGTATTTACGCAGTAGGTACAACATTGTTCTTGTTTACACTTGTAATGAACCTTTTAGCTCAATACATTACTCGTCGCTTTAGAGAGGAGTATTAATTTATGAAGTATATTGATTCTCAAAAAGTAAAAAAACGTATGGGTGGAAGAATTACAAGAAATACAATAGCAAAAGGTTTATTCTTCTTTGCAACGCTTATAGGCTTATTCTTTCTAGCGGCGTTAGCTTATAGAATATTGACTCAAGGAATCGGCAATTTAGATTGGGAGTTCTTAACAGGTTTCACTTCTTATGATCCAGAACGTGCTGGGATTTTAGCTGGTATTGTAGGATCGATGTGGTTAATGCTAGTTACAGGGCCTGTTACCGTTGTATTAGGTGTTGCAACAGCAATTTATTTAGAGGAATATGCGAAACAAGGTCGTTTAACACGCTTTATCCAAATAAATTTACAAAATCTAGCCGGCGTTCCGTCTATCGTATTTGGTTTATTAGGTTTAACAATTTTCGTGTATGTTCTTAACATTGGTGAAGTAGTGTTAGCTGGTGGATTAACGATGGCATTATTAGTATTGCCGGTAATTGTAGTATCTTCGCAAGAAGCGATTCGTTCTGTACCGAATAGTTTAAGACAAGCTTCTTATGCTATGGGAGCAACTAAATGGCAAACGATTAGAAGAATTGTGCTACCAGCGGCGATTCCAGGAATATTGACAGGAAGTATCTTATCATTATCTCGAGCAATTGGAGAAACAGCTCCACTATTGTTAGTTGGTGCGTCGACAGCAATCTTCACATTACCGAGCGGTATTTTTGATCCATACACTGCAATGCCAATTCAAATTTATAGTTGGACACAGCAACCAAACCCTGATTTCCAGGCTGTTGCTTCGTCGGGTATCATTGTGATATTAGTGTTCCTATTATTGATGAACTCTATTGCGGTAATCATACGAAACAAATTCTCAAAACGTTACTAAAATGACAGGTACGACCTTAAAGATTCGAGGAGGCTTTTGTTCCAATGGCAAATAAGAACAATAAAAACGCAGTATTTAGTGTCGAAAATTTAAACTTATGGTACGGAGATGACCAAGCTCTTTACGATATAAATATGGATATTACGGAAAATGAAGTAACAGCGATTATTGGTCCATCAGGTTGTGGAAAATCCACATATTTAAAAACATTAAATCGTATGGTTGAGCTTGTCCCAATTGTACGAACATCTGGTCAAATAAAATATAGGGGTTCTAATATTTTTGATAAGTCCTATAGTGTAGAAGAGTTACGCACAAAAGTTGGTATGGTTTTCCAACAACCGAACCCATTCCCTAAGTCTATTTATGAGAACATTGTATATGGTCCTAAAATTCATGGTATTAAAGACAAAGAAACGTTAGATCATATTGTGGAAAAGAGTTTAAAAGGCGCTGCTTTGTGGGAAGAAGTGAAAGACCGTCTACATGAGAATGCGTACGGTTTGTCTGGTGGACAACAACAACGTATATGTATAGCTCGTTGTCTTGCTATAGAGCCAGATGTCATTTTAATGGATGAACCTACATCCGCACTAGATCCAATCTCAACACTAAAGGTAGAAGAGCTAGTTCAAGAACTTAAGAAAGAATACAGTATTGTCATTGTTACACATAATATGCAACAGGCAGCACGTATTTCAGATAAAACGGCGTTTTTCTTAAATGGAGAATTGGTAGAGTATTCAGATACGAATACGTTATTCTCAACGCCTGCAGATAAGCGTACGGAAGATTATATTACTGGTCGATTTGGTTAATAAATAATTTTTTTCAGAAGGAGGAATAGAATATGGTAACTCGTGAACAGTTTCAAGACGATTTAAATAAGATGACAAGTGACATTGAAAATCTTGCAAATGATTGTGTGAATGTGTTTCAAGATTCAGTTGACGCTCTTTTTCAAAATGACGTAGAAAAAGCACAACAAATTATTGATAATGATCGTAAGTTTGATGCGGAAGAGTTGCGTATAAATGAAGATGCGATACTTTTAATAGCTAAACAGCAACCTGTAGCTTCAGATTTGCGTAGAATCATCGTTGCCATTAAGATTTCTTCTGATTTAGAGCGTATGGCAGATCATGCGTCTAATATTGCTAAAAGCACCTTATATTTAGGTTCTAGCAATGATACTGAAATTAATCCAATCGTTCGTGAAATGACTAATAAGGCTGTGGAAATGCTGAATGTAGCTATAACGGCTTTGAAATCTGAAGATATTTCGATTGCAAAGAAGCTTGCAGAAATGGATGATGAAGTTGACCATCTTTACAAACAAGTAATTGAAAGTAACTTCGAGACTACTGTAAACAATCCACAACAAATGCATACTATGATGCAACTTGCTATTGTGGCTAGGTACATTGAACGCTTTGCTGATCATATTACAAACATTGGTGAACAAATTTTTTATATTGTAAAAGGTCAAACATATGGTTTGAATGATTAATAAAAATAGCCAGCACCTGCGCTTTTGTACAGGATGCTGGCTATTTTATTTATTTAATTTGCATGTGAAATGGTTTGTGCAATTTCTTTGTATGATGCGTCTTTAGATATTTTGTATTTTCCTACTTGAATGTAACGAGCGAAATCATTTTGTTGTAAATATTGAATAAAGGCTTCTTCATCTTCAATCACGCTTTTATCATGTAATGCTGCGCTAATATGAGAAGGAGTCATTCCACTTTCAATGGTAAATGTGATTGTCGCTTGCTGATCTTTTGGACGTTCTTTCTTATTTTGCTCTGCTTTTTGTTTCTCTTTCTCTTCCTCTTGCTTTATTTTATTAGTATAGCTTTGTAACTGCTTTTCAGTGAGTACGTGATACCCTTGTTCCTCTAACATCGTAACTGCATCGTCTTCAGTGAATTTTTTTGTTTGTTGGGAATATGTAAAAGCTAATATGGAAGTAGCAATAAAAAGTCCGGTTGCAAAAGCTCGAACGGTATGTTTCATCTTAATTAAACTCCTTTGTAGAATACTGCTTTAAAGTTGTTAGGATGTCATGTTCTTTCAAAGAAGTTGCTTGGGCAATTTCAGCAGTTGTATAACCATTTTCAAACATGTGTAGAACTTTGTTGACTAGTGGAGCTTGATTCATCGTTTCGGCCATTGCTGATGTGTTGGTCATCTCTACTTTGTTGCTTGAAGTTAGATTAGTACCCCAATCATTGATGAGTAATTCTTCTTCAATCACTTTTATCTTCTTTTTTAGCTGATAATTATCTTGTAAGTTCCTCAATGATAGTTGATCTATTTGCTGTTCTAAATCCTTGATTTTACTCTTCATAGGGAATGAAAGAAGATATAGTGCTATGGAAACTACAAATAATGTTAAGAATGTATACGTCATTTTATCACCTCTATTCGTTCTCCTTTAGTTATATCATAAGATAGGCGTTGTGGAAACATATAGAAATGAACGATTTTAGGGATGTTAAAATACTATTTTTTATTGAAATAACTCGTTATGTTTGGTATTATTAATTGGTCTGATGATAAAAGGAAATTACAGATAGCAATGAACTGGAGGGATATCAATGCGCGTAAATGTTACACTTGCTTGTACCGAAACTGGTGACCGTAATTATATTACTACAAAAAACAAGCGTAATAACCCAGAACGTATAGAACTAATGAAATATTGCCCACGTTTGAAGAAGCATACTCTTCATCGTGAAACGAAATAAAACAGTAGGATTTTTATTCCTACTGTTTTTTTCGTCGTTGTACTATAGTGGATAGAGGAGTGATATATCCATGAAACAAGAATTAAGGAATTATGGAAAATGTGTGATGAGTGACATAACGGATGAACAAACAGCCTCCATTCACTGTACCTTAATGGAGACGTCTTTGTGGCGTGAGGCAAATGTGATAGGTTGTACAATTTCTCAAGCTCATGAAATCAATACACGGCCGATTATTGAGAGGGCGTGGAAGGAAGGGAAAAAAGTTGTTGTTCCAAAATGTTATCCAAAGGAGCGTCAACTCATTTTTTATAAAATAACATCTTTTGATGAGTTAGAATCGGTTTATTTCGGATTAAAAGAGCCCATTATCGAGCAGACTACTGAATGGAGCAAGGAACATATTGATTTAATGATTGTACCTGGTTTAATGTTTGATGTTAAAGGTTATCGAGTAGGATATGGTGGGGGTTATTATGATCGCTATTTAGTGGGGTATAATGGTGCGACCGTTTCCTTATGTACGGAACATCAACTGATTGAACAAGTTCCCTTTGATAGTTATGATATTCCTGTGCAACATCTTATTACGGAGAGTGGATTACAATTTTAATTTCTAACTTTTGTTAACAAAATTGCAACATTGTTAACGTTTTCACTTGTTTTTATGACTTGTGAAATGCTGTACAATCAAAAGTGTAATAATTCCTTTGAAAGGATGAAAGTCATGAAAAAAGTAAATCGAGTAGCGTTAATAGGTACAGGATTTGTTGGATCAAGTTATGCATTTGCGTTGTTAAATCAAGGTATTGCAGATGAATTGGTAATGATTGATTTAAATAAGGAAAAGTCTGAAGGCGACGCAATGGACTTAAATCACGGATTAGCATTTGCTCCAGCTTCCTTAAAAATATGGTTTGGTGACTATAGTGACTGTAAGGATGCGGATTTAGTTGTTATTACTGCAGGAGCTAATCAGAAACCTGGAGAAACTCGCCTAGATTTAGTTGAAAAGAATACGAAGATTTTTAAAGGTATTGTGGATGGAGTAATGGGTTCAGGATTTGATGGCATCTTCCTTGTAGCAACCAATCCAGTTGACGTATTAACACAAATGACGTGGAAATTCTCTGGCCTTCCTAGCCATCGAGTGATTGGCTCTGGAACCATTTTAGATACGGCGAGATTACGTTATAGCTTAGGTTCATACTTTGGCGTTGACTCTCGTAATGCCCACGCGTACATTATGGGAGAGCACGGTGATTCTGAACTTCCGGTATGGAGCCATGCTAACATTGGAGGTCGCTCTATTTATGATATTATTGCTGATCATCCAGAGCGCTATAATGTAGCAGATTTAGATGATATTTTCGTAAATGTTCGTGATGCGGCCTATCATATTATTCAGCGTAAAGGTGCAACGTATTACGGTATTGCAATGGGCTTAGTTCGTGTGACAAAAGCTATCCTTCAAGATGAAAATTCAGTTTTAACGGTTTCTGCTTATTTAGATGGCGAGTACGGGGAAAAAGGTGTTTACATCGGGGTTCCTGCTATTGTGAATCGTTCAGGTATTAGAGAAATTATGAATATTAAGTTGAATGGTAAAGAAGCAGAGCAATTCCATCATTCTGCTGAAGTTTTAAGAAAAACAATGGAGCCAGTAATCAATAAATATTAAACTGAATAAAGTTCAGTCTTCCTCACATACTATAAGAAATGTATGGTATTAGGAGGATGTATATGAGAATGATTGTATGGCTTTTTATGTTGATTACAGTTTTGTATGCAGTTAGCAAGTATAAATACAAACTGTTAAATGCGCTATTTACAATAGAAGCCGTCCGTAAAATGGCGGTGAGATGGAGCATGGAAATTCCACTAGTACGGGAAAGAATATTATCGCAAGTAGTTCCGAGTTCTTTGGTAAAATAAAATAGAAAGACACTTTAAATCCTAGTACAATACGATATGTGCTAGGATTTTCATATGTAAATCCATTTCATAACAGCATATCTGAACGCATGCATTTAATATTGCAATAAGGATATTTGAATTTAGAAATTGACTCATGTAGCTCCTTGTTATAGGTTATGAAAATGAAAGGGGATGACGATGTATATAGAAGCGTCTTATTATTTCTGGCGAATCGCCGCTGATTTGATAGTAAACCACCAATTTGAGATGTTAGATATTAGCGAAGAGCGTCAAGAAATTTGGTTGGAGCAGCAACGTAAGGCTACTAGTTATGTTGTTCGTATTTCACATCAATCGTTTAATTGGGCGAATCAAATAAAACAGGACCAACAGAAACTTAATAAGCAAATTCAACGTGTGCAAAAGCATGTAGCAGGTCGAAAAGTAGTTGTATTCAATGTATATATTACGAAATATCCTCCTGTAGATGATTGGGAAGGTTGGTTGGAAACTAGAACAATATCAGAGAGAAAATCATGCACTGTACATACATGTTACATGGATGAGCAATCAAGGTTGAAAGAAATAAAAAAGTTATATCAACAGCTTTCTTTATTGGAGCCTCATTTTCCTACACCAAGTGAAGCGGAGATGGAACAACTAATACCATATTTAAAGCAATCCATCAAAAGTAGCTATCAAAAGAGAAAAAAGGAAAAAGAGCAAGTCTTCTCGTACGGCAAACCAATGATGACGTATTTGCTTATAGCGATTAATTTGTTTCTTTTTGCGTACATAGAGTGGAATGGGGCGAGTACGGATACTCTGACACTAATTGAATTTGGAGCTAAATATAATCCCGCAATACTGGATGGGGAATGGTGGCGTATTTTATCTTCCATGTTCATTCATATTGGTTTTTTGCACATAACGCTTAATATGCTAGCCTTACACGTACTAGGAACAGCAGTAGAGAAGATGTTTGGTAGTATTCGTTTTCTGTTTATTTATTTTATAGGCGGTATTGTTGGGGGATTAGCAAGTTTCGCTTTTACCCCAAATGTAGCAGCAGGAGCCTCAGGAGCTATTTATGGTTTGTTTGGAGCATTGTTGTTCTTTGGAGTTGTTTATAGGAAGTTATTTTTTCAAACGATTGGGTCGAACGTTATTTTCATCCTTTTGCTGAACATCGGGTTTAGCATGATAATTCCTCAAGTCGATAATAGTGCTCATTTAGGTGGTTTGATAGGTGGTTTCTTAGCTACTAGCTTTGTTCATTTTCCTCATAAAAGAGAAGTAGCTAGGCAAGTAGTAAGTTTAATTGTCGTTACGATACTAATGATTGGTTTAGGATGGTATGGAGTGCAATATTCCGCGAATCATTATAACGCTAAGCTACAAGCGCAAATTGGTAGCACATATGTACAGGAGGAAGCGTATGAAGAAGCGATTCAACTTGTCAATGATACTTTAACGCACGTAACGAAGGAACAGGAGTATTTATATTTCGTGCGTGGTAATGCGTATGTTGGGCTAAGTGAATACAATCGTGCTAAGGAAGATTATATACAAGCGATTCGTTTATCGCCTGATTTCTTAGAAGCACATCAGAATTTGAGCATTATTTATTGGAATGTGGATAAGGATCGGGAGAGAGCGATTTACCATGCGAACAAAGCGTTAGAGATAGATCCAGCGAATCAAGATGTTCAACAAATAATTCAATCCATTGAGAAGTCTGGATAACGTTGAATTAGCTTTTCTTTTTCTCCGCGGCTATTTTCATATAAAACGAGTAAATGTTTCCCTTCTCGATCTGCTAGTAGAAGGGGAACATAGCTTTTTATAGCCTTCTGATTGCTGTTTTGAAAGCTTAAAAAATCTAGTATATAGTTTTTATACAAACCTTCCCATAACTGGCCGATTACTTGTTGTGTTTGTTCGTTGGTTAAGGAAGGAAGTGGTTTTGTTTCGTATGCTGGTAATGATGTAAGTGGAATAGCTTCATATTTATTCTTCGGAATTTGAAAGTGGTTGATTAATTGGTTCCATTCATACATTAATTGTTGCTCTGTTGCGTGATCTAATGTTTCCTTCCATTCTTGTTGTGTTGCATTTCCTGGTGTTACGAAGGACTCTAAAGGAGTGAGAGGAGAGTCAATGACATATAACTCGGCTTCACTCATGTTCTGTATGCTCTTAATTTTGTCATCAGGATAGTGCACTTCCCCGTGATGAAACGTAACGGCTTGATAATGACTACTATCTTCCCCATGTACATCTTTTTTTTGAGAAATATTTTGTCCGTTTTCTTCCCATTTACTTAAGATTCCGTGTAAACGACCGTCTTCATAAAGCAATGAAACATCTTGTCTTAAATAAATTGGTTCTGCTAAAGAGGAAGTAGCAGACCATTGTATCGTATATTCGTCTTGGTCACTTTCGGATAATAGTGTTAAGGATGTAGATGTTTCTTCAAAGTTTCGGTCCGTATCAATAGGGAAATATTTTACAGCTGTAGTGTTATCCTGTTTCCATCCCACATACGTGCTTCCTATAAGCGTGACTAATACACCTATTACGATATACATCAACTGTTTTTTGCTCATATGCTTTCTCCTTTTTCTTTGGACATCCTTTCTATTTCATGTGTATGATGAAGATAGAAAACTTATGAAAAGAGGGATTACGATGGAATTTGAAAATGCCACAAAAATTACGCCAGTATTGGAGAAGCTTGTGAATATCGCAAGTCCATCAGGATTTACACATGATTGTATCGAGTTTTGTCAACAATTTTTTCAAGGTATTGGTGTTCCTACGCGTGTAACAAATAAAGGAGCGCTTATTGCGACACTTCTAGGGGAGGACAATAGCAATCATCGTTTGTTAACGGCGCATGTCGATACACTTGGAGCGATGGTGAAGGAAGTAAAGCAGGATGGTACATTAAAATTGTCGATGATTGGTGGATTTCGTTGGAATAGTGTGGAAGGGGAATATTGTACGATTCATACTTCGAATGGGGATACATATTCGGGAACGATTTTGATGCACCAAACATCTGTACATGTGTATAAAAATGCTGGGGAGGCAAAGAGAGATGCTGACAATATAGAGGTCCGTCTTGATGAGGTGGTAAAGCGTGCGGATGAAACCAAAGCACTCGGCATCCAAGTTGGGGATTTTGTGTCCTTCGATCCTCGTTTTCAAGTTACAACTAAGGGTTTTATTAAGTCTCGTCACTTAGATGATAAAGCAAGTGTAGCTATATTGCTTCATCTAGTAAAACAATGGAAAGCTAAGCAAATTTCCCTACCATATACCACACACATTTATATTTCAAACAATGAAGAAATTGGTTACGGAGGTAATGCCAACATTCCAGACGAAACAGTGGAGTATGTAGCTGTTGATATGGGGGCAATCGGCGATGGGCAAACAACGAATGAATATGTCGTTTCTATTTGTGCGAAAGATTCAACAGGTCCTTATCATTTTGGGTTAAGAAACCATTTAGTCCAATTAGCGAAAAAGCACCAACTTGATTATGAAATAGATATTTATCCTTATTATGGTTCTGATGCTTCAGCAGCCATGAAAGCGGGAGTGGATGTCAAACACGCTCTTATTGGCCCTGGGATAGATGCTTCTCATGCATTTGAACGTACACATTACGCATCATTAGAGAATACTTATCAGTTGCTATGTGCATATGTACAATCAGCAATAGTAAACGATTAGCATGCATGGATATGAAGAAGATAGCAAACACTTAGCTTAAGTACTTATGTAAAGCTAGGTGAGAATGGTGATAGAAAAAACGGAAAAACAACCGATGTTTACCAAGTTTGATAAAAATATAGCATATATGAAAGAGCGAATGGGTGTGGGGAAAAGCTTTGATATTATCCACCTGGATTTAGAGTATGCAGGTCGCAGCATGGCGTTGTTCATGGTGGATGGGTTCGTCAAAGATGACATTCTTCATTATTTAATGAAGTTCTTATCAGAATTACAACCAGAGCAACTCGAGCCTCGTCCGTTTGAACAGTTATTAAAGACATATCTTCCGTATGTTGAGCTTGATTATGTAGATGATTTGAATGAAGCGACCGATATAGTGCTTTCTGGGCCAACTGCATTATTTGTAGAAGGCATTAATGACAAAATCATTATAATAGATGCACGTACATACCCTGTTCGTGGCCCACAAGAACCGGATGTAGAGCGTGTTGTACGAGGTTCAAGAGATGGTTTTGTAGAAACAATTATTTTTAATACGGCACTTACTCGAAGAAGAGTTCGCGATCGTTCTTTACGAATGGAATATTTACAAATTGGTAGACGATCGAAAACGGATATATGTATTTGTTATTTAGAAGATATAGCTGACATGGATCGAGTTAAAGAATTAAGACACCATTTACAATTAATCGATACAGATGCATTGCCAATGGCAGAAAAAACAGTAGAGGAGTTTTTGAGTGGTAGGCATTGGAACCCGTATCCGACAATAAGATATACAGAGCGACCAGATACAGCGGCGGCACATTTATATGAAGGACACATCATTTTAATGATTGATGGATCGCCTAGTGTGATGATTACACCAGCAACATTTTGGCATCACTTACAACATGCAGAAGAATACCGACAAAAACCAGCGGTAGGAGCATATTTGCGCTTTGTTCGTTTCTTTGCTGTTTTTGCATCTTTATTTTTGCTTCCTCTTTACTATTTATTTTCTGTTGAGCCATCATTATTACCTGGGAAATTAGACTTTATTGGCCCAACAGAGATCGGTGTTCTGCCGATTATTGTTCAATTTCTTATTGCGGAAATTGGAATTGATACGTTAAGGTTAGCCGCCATCCACACGCCATCTTCTTTAGCGACTGCCCTCGGGTTAGTTGCAGCCATTTTAATCGGACAAGTAGCCATCGAGGTTGGATTATTTAGTAATGAAGTAGTACTTTATTTGGCAGTGGCTGTTATCGGAACGTATTGTACTCCAAGTTATGAATTGAGCCTTGCCAATCGACTGACACGATTAACTTTACTGCTATTGACAGCATTATTTGGTGTGGGGGGATTAGTAATCGGAACGACGATATGGATTTTGTACCTGGCGCGCATGAAGTCCTTTAATACCGCGTATTTATGGCCGTTTCTTCCGTTTGATTTGAAAGCATTACGTGATGTTATGCTCCGCTCGCCAGTTCCTTTAAATAATGAACGACCTACTTTTTTACATCCGCAAGACCCTGATAGATAAACTTATCGGGTCTTGTATTTATTTTGTCTTAAACGCTTGCTATAATTAGAATGGGTGATGTTATGAAGACAATATTAGATATACAAGAAATGTTAAAAAAATTTGGGACGTTTATTTATATCGGTGATCGTTTAGCGGATCTTGAATTAATGGAACAAGAAGTACGCGAATTATATCGCTCCCACTGTATAACAGCAGAGGATTATCAAATGAGTATATTGCTGTTGAGACAAGAAGCATCCAAGTGGAAAAAAGAATAGATGAGGTGAATGTAGTTGGCAGAACATGATTTGATTGGCGTTGACATTGGTGGAACAACAGTGAAAATGGCTTTTATTACATACACAGGTGACATAATAGATAAGTGGGAAATACCTACAGATAAATCGGACGGGGCAAGCAATGTAGTAGCAGATATTGCATCGTCTATTCAATCCAAGCAACAAGAGAATGGGTATAACGCCAATGATTTTGTAGCAATTGGGGTAGGGGCTCCAGGCTTTATGGATATTCAGCGAGGTTTTGTCTATGAAGCCGTAAACGTTGGATGGAAAGACTATCCCTTAGGAGAACGATTACGAGAAGCAACAGGATATCCGGTATTTTTAGAAAATGATGCCAATTTAGCTGCGTTAGGGGAATTTTGGAAGGGTTCTGGTTCACAAACAACGAACATGCTAGCCGTTACACTTGGAACAGGAGTGGGTGGAGGCATTATAGCAAATGGCCAATTGCTTCACGGAACCAATGGAACGGTAGCGGAAATCGGTCATATGACAGTAGAAATGAATAACCCGATGCCGTGTAATTGTGGGAAGATGGGCTGCTTGGAAACAGTAGCATCGGCGACGGCTATTGCAAAGTTAGCAAAGCAAGCGGTTGAAGAAGGCAAAACGACTAGTCTTGCGCTACTTATGAAGGAGAACGGGTTTGTCACAGCGAAAGATGTCTTTGATGCAGCTGATCAAGATGATAAAGTTGCTAACGAAATTTTAGAATATGTTATTAACACGTTAGGGGTATCTATTGCGAATTTAGCTATTGCGTTAAATCCAGCAAAAATTGTTATTGGTGGTGGCGTTTCTAAAGCGGGGAACCGTTTACTAACCCCATTACGAAAAGTTTTTGATCAACATGCTTTAACGCGAACGAGTGATGTTGTAGAGTTTGTTATTGCCTCTTTAGGTAATGATGCAGGTGTCCTCGGGGCAGCTTATTTGGCTAAAAATGCAGTGAAATGATTCTATATGTATGTTCTCTCGCTTTCGTAGCGGGAGTTTTTTTGTGGTGAACAACTGTTGGAAAAGAGTATAGTTTATAGCTTACAAATAAACAGATTTTATAAAATACACTTTTAAGGGTTTCTTTTTTGTGTATAATTGATTAAAATGAATTATGTTTTATATTTGTGTAAAAAAATAGTTAAGAATTTGTGAAACCTTTTAAATGGATTTACCGTCTTATATAGAGTAGGTTGTCCTAATACCCAAAGAACTACTGTGTAGCAAATTAATGAAACTATGAAAATGACATTAAAGGATACTTAACGAATTATTTACAAATGGGGAGGATGTAAGAATAATGAACCGTATAATCGGAAAAACACCTTTTTATGCGATTGCCGCTATGTTATTTGCGGTGAAAACATATTTAGTGTATCGATTTATTTTTGATTTAGATATTGAGAATGGACTACAAGAAATAATACTTGCTTTAAACCCGATAGCGACATCGCTTTTCTTCTTTAGTCTTGTTGTTTGGTTTAAACCAGAGAAACAAGTGAAGTACACACGAAGAATGGCGTTAATCGGTTCTTTCATATTGTACTTTAACGTTGTTTATTTCCGTTTCTTCTCGGATTTCATAACAGTGCCAGTATTGTTCCAAACGAGTAATGTAGGAGACTTAGGATCCAGTTTCCTTTCATTATTATCGATTATAGATCCACTATTATTTATCGATGTAGTGATTATTTATGTATTAAGCAAACGTGTATCATTGGATGCACAACCAGTCTTGAAACGAGCAAAATTCCGTGCCGCCGTTCTATCTATTGCTCTATTAGTTGGTAACGTTGTATTAGCAGAGATGGAACGTCCTATGCTATTCGTTCGAACGTTTGACCGTGAATACTTAGTAAAGAATATTGGTGTTTTTAATTACCACTTATACGATATTGCTTTGCATTCTAAGTCGAAAGCACAACGTGTTATGGCAGACGGTA
The DNA here is from genome assembly GCF_000775615.1 of Pontibacillus litoralis JSM 072002. Lineage (GTDB taxonomy): Bacteria > Bacillota > Bacilli > Bacillales > BH030062 > Pontibacillus > Pontibacillus litoralis. The sequence continues at coordinate 109,303 of NZ_AVPG01000001.1, read as the reverse complement.
GCGAAGTGAAAGAGATTGAGCAATATACAGAAGAAAATAATAAGAGTAAACAACCATCTGATTTACAGGGGATAGCTAAAGATAAAAATGTTATCTTGATTTCCGCTGAATCATTACAAACCTTTGTCTTGAATGAAGAAGTGAATGGTAAAGAAATTACGCCATTTTTAAATGATTTAGTTGAAGATAGCTTTTATTTTAGTAATTTCTACCATCAAACAGAACAAGGGAAGACATCGGACTCCGAGTGGATTGTAGATACTTCTTTATATCCGTTGTCTCGTGGAGCGGTCTTCTTTACGAATTCTGAGAATGAAACGAGTGCTACACCTGAGATCATTAGTGATTATGGTTATACATCTGCAGTGTTTCATGCGAATAACAAAAGCTTCTGGAACCGCAGTGTAATGTACGATACATTAGGTTATGACCATTTTTATTCAGAGGAAGCGTATGATGTAAATGATGAAAATTCGATTGGCTGGGGATTAACGGATAAAGCATTTTTTAAACAGTCCATTAAGTATTTAGAAGCGATGGAAGACCCTTACTATGCCAAATTTATTACGTTGACGAACCACCATCCGTTTAATTTGCCAGAAGAAGAGCAGAGCATTGATAAGTACGATTCAAATTCTAAAACGTTAAACAATTACGTTACGACTGTTCGATACATGGATGAAGCAATTGAGCAATTCTTTGAAGACTTAAAAGCATCTGGTGAGTATGAAGACTCTATCATTATTATATATGGCGACCATTACGGTATTAGTGAGAATCACAATAAAGCTATGAGTCAGTTCTTAGGTAAGGAAATTACACCTTATGAGCATGTGCAGCTTCAGCGTGTACCTTTAATTGTTCACATTCCAGGTTATGAAGATACTAGCACAATAACTAAAGTAAGTGGTCAAATGGACTTGAAGCCTACAATTTTAAGTATGTTGGGTATTGAAACAATTCATGATGTCGATTTCGGTACTGATTTGTTCACCAACGATATCGAACCACTCGTTGTATTACGTAACGGCAGCTTTATTACACAAGACGTCGTGTATACTGCAGATAAATGTTATGATCGAGAAACAGGAGAAGAGTTAGATATGGAGACTTGTGAGCCAACGAAGTCACAAGCCCAATCAGAATTAAGGTACTCTGATAGTTTAATTTATGGAGACTTATTCCGTTTCTACAGCACTGGGTATCAGGAATTTGAAGAAAAGAATAAAGCGAATTAAACGTTTTTTAGAAGACTCATCACATGAAGTGGTGAGTTTTCTTGTAGTTAAATAGTTTGCTTCGTCATATATATGGAAAGAAACAGGAAAGGAGAATGATACGTGTATGATTTTGGTGCATTACGGACAGAAATTGATGAATTAGTCACTACATTTCCTAATATCCATGTACAGGACATAGGCCATTCTATTTTACATAAACCAATCTATGAGTTGAGTATAGGAAAGGGGGCTCGTCTAATTCATTGGAACGGCTCCTTTCATGCAAATGAGTGGGTTACCTCATTACTACTCATGAAAGCATTACGGACTGTTGGTAGAGCGTTAACGGAAAATGAAGAACTACTCGAGCACATAAGCCTTTCTGTAGTGCCTATGGTAAATCCTGATGGTGTGGATTTAGTTCATCATGGTTCGGTTGCTGCAGGAGCGTATCAATCATTTGTCGAAGAGATCAATAACAGGCATAATCATCGTACCTTTACGTCTTGGAAAGCTAATATTCGCGGGGTGGATTTGAATAATCAGTTTCCGGCCCAGTGGGAGTTAGAGCAACGAAGAAAACCTAAAGCACCGACATTTCGCGATTTTCCAGGTTACGCTCCTTTATCAGAACCAGAATCGATTGCTATGTATCAATTAATGCGGAGAAAAAAATTTCACCGGGTATTAGCGTTTCATACTCAAGGTAATGTAATTTATTGGGGGTATAATGGAAAAGAACCAGCATCTTCACTTCATACCGTACATGCTTTAGCGAGTAAGAGTGGGTATGTACCAATTCAAACAGTGGATAGTCACGGTGGATACAAGGACTGGATCATACATGAATATTCGAGTGAAGGTTATACTGTTGAAGTAGGAAAAGGTATTAATCCGTTACCAATATCAACGTTCCCACAATTGTATAAAGAGGTTGAATCGATTTGCCTAGAAAGTATTCAGTAAATAGAGATAAGGGAAAAAGCAAAGATAAATGTAAAAAATCCTAGCTAGTACAATAGCTAGGATTTACATACAGATGTTATGCTTTTATAGTTTTTTATTGACCTCCACCAATAAATGGAGAAATAAGCGTCATAATGGAGAAGAAGCCGAATGCTAAAGTTGATACACCTGCAAACGCAACTGCAAAGAAATTTCTTGTTTTAAGCTCACGGAAAAATGCAATGATACAAAGAATTGTAACAAGTAACAGCATAATAGCTAATACCATCTTCCAAACCCCCTTTTGTATATCTACCGTTGAAAACGGCAAGCTTGTTTACTATTATAAATAATATGTATCTTTTCTTTTCTACTCATACATTCTAAACGACTTTTTCCAGTTTGTCGAGTTATTAATGAGAGATTTCTTAATTTAATTGTGAACATATGGGAAAGAGAGAAATGAACTGGTACCAAAGGGAGTAATCGCTTCCAAACATGACGAAGGTACATATTAGGAGGGAATTTAGGTGGAAATCGAACAGTTACCATTAGGAACATTAGGAACCAATTGTTATTTAATTATGGAAGGGGAGCAAGCATTAATTGTTGACCCAGGGGATGAAGCAGATAAGCTAATTCGAATGATTGAACGGCGAAATGTAAAACCTGTCGCTATTTTATTAACGCATGCTCATTTTGATCACATTGGAGCAGTTGATGCAGTAAGAAATCATTATCAGATTGAAGTGTATGTGCATCAAGAGGAGCAAGAGTGGCTTAGTAACCCTGATTTAAATGGTTCAGCCATGTTTAGTATGGTTACGTCAACCATTTCAGCAAATAAAGCGGAGCACCTTCTTCAACCAGGAAAAATGGAAATAAGTCCATTCCATTTTGAGGTTCGCCATACACCAGGTCATTCACCCGGTAGTGTTTCTTTCATTTTTGCTAAAGAAGGTTTTGCCATTGTGGGAGATACGTTGTTTGCTGGTGGAATTGGGCGAACAGATTTGCCAGGTGGAGATACGGCTACATTGATTACAAGTATTGAAAAACAGCTTTTTTCACTAGAAGACCGGATGACTATCTATCCTGGTCATGGGCCAAAAACGACGATTGAAATAGAAAAACAATCGAACCCATTTTTAACATAAAAAAACATCGGCATCTATTTTAAGATGTCGATGTTTTTCTTTTTAGTGTCCGAACGATGGAGTTAAGAAAAAAGAACTATAAACGGTAAAACCGATAAAGAACACTGTCAAATAACCTCCAAATATGTACATGTACATACGCTCAGACAGTTTAAGATAGCTTACCGCAAGAAAGAATACGGTTTGTACTAAGAATATGATGGTTGCGTCAATCATTTCTCCTACAAAAAACATAACTGTGAAGATACCTGTCCAAAAGGCAAGGACGCGAAACATGCGATCCATCCCAATCCCCCTCCTTTAATAACAAGGTTACTTATCATGGTAATTATATACGACTGTTGCGAAATTGTAAATGTGTTCATGAAAACCTTATCATCAAGGATGCTATTTTTTCATCGCTTATCCTAATTTCGAAGAATTGTTTGTAACTGGGCTAGCTGGATTCGAACCAGCGAATAACGGTACCAAAAACCGCTGCCTTACCGCTTGGCTATAGCCCAAAATAGGTTACAAACATATTGTGCTTCACTCTTAGCAAGTTATACATAATTTAGTTTTTATCGTTATGTTTGCTTATAAAGGGATGTGCTGAACCATGCGTTTTTTGGAACCTTGCTGCGTTATAAGCGTGTACTGTATTGCCCACTGATCACTTAGTAAGGTTCCATCTATTTGCGCATGACCAGAAGGATATTGAAACGTGCGTTGAAACGACTGTTCTTGATCGATTCGTTCCATTTCTTTCATAGCATCGACCTCGGCCATTTGATATAAGGTGGATAAGGTAATTTGTTCTTTTTCATTTTCCGTTAATTTTTGGTTAGTGGAATATTCATGCAGCATAAAGGAAAGGAGCAGAAAGAGAAGAGCGAGGATGGACAAAACGAAAGGTAGTGCGAATCCTTTCTCTTTTCGGTGGGATTGAGTGATATTTAGTATACGTAATCCCCCTTTCTGAGGTTACTGTTAATTTCATCACATGTTGGCGTGGCAAATGAACTTGAAAGTTTGCTACGCCATGAACTAGCAATTCGTGACCTTTTCGATTGACTCTTCTACGAATCGAGGTCCCGTATTGTTCAATAGAAATGACATCTCCATTTACTTGATACAAGTCGATCCCTTCCTCCCCTTCAATAAAATAAGCGGTGTTTGTTAAATCTAAAGAAATAAAATGAAACAATTGGTACACTTCGAAGTCTGTAATGGTTTCGTAAGGTTGATAGGTCGAAATTTGCTTTACATATAAAGGTAAGGTCAAAAGAATGAGAGTCGTCACGAATAAAGCGAATAATGTTTCTATTAACGTAAACCCATTATTGTACATAGAGTTTTCCATATAAACACTCTTTCCTCTCTTCATGGCGTATCGTACTCCAGTGTGCACACCCCTTTATCATTTCACCATCGATTGTAAACGATATGGTGACAGGTTCAGAGGAAATAGTGGTTGATATGACAAAAGGAAATGCTTCTTTTTTATAATATAACGCTTGTTGTAGTTCGTTGGCTAACGCATGTACTACGTGTCGTTCTTCTTGTAAAAAGGATTGCTCTGCTTGTATAGTAGCAACAATCGGTAATAAACTTAACGATAGGATAAGAAAGAGGGAGAAAGAGTATAAGCTAGTCAGGGATATAAACCCATTATAGTTTTGTGACATAACATCGTCCCTTTCCGATTGTAAATACGGCTTTATAAGTTGTGTTAGGGGAATGAAAGTATAAGGTACCCGGCCGTAAAACCGTCCCTTTTTCGTTAAATTGTATGGTTGAAGATGAAGTTAGTGTTTGAACGGTCATATGTGAAGGTAGCACAACTTCCCCAATAATCTCCTGTCCTTGCTGGTATGTGTATAATTTGTACGTATGATCATTAACAAATGTTAGAGAATGCCTTATACCTGTTGTCATTGTTTGTTGCTGTATAAATAAAATATCTGCTTGAAATTGTTTAAGAAATAATTTTTCTTCATGCTTCATTTGAAGATGATTCGATAAAGGGATAGAAATGGCCAAGAGTAGGGAAGCAATGCTTAATACGGCAAGTAATTCGAGTAAAGTAAATCCTCTATGGTTGTTATATTGATTTCTACGGCGTAGCAACAATCGTGACGTTTCCATCTTCATCAATTTGTAAGCCTTCGCCGCTAGGGCATGTTGCTTGGTCTAAATATTGTTGGTCAACAAGATCATCAATTGTAGTAGGTAATTGTCCTTGATCCATTTTGTAAGTCTGAACTTGTGTTTCAACCATTTGGATATAAGCTTCACATGATTTAGATTCCACGACATTATTGTTTTTTGTAATATTTGGTATAGTAATGAGAAGTAGCAAGGATATGATCATTAACACGATAAGCATTTCAATTAAGGTAAAACCTCGTTCATTTTTTAACATGAGACATCCTCCTATAGTTGATTCATCCATTGAAAAAGTGGCATCATAATGGATCCATATATAGCCATAATTAATAAGGCTAAAAAAGCAAACATGGTTGGTTGAATCCACTTGATGAAAGAATAAAGTTTATGTTGTGATTCTTCCATCATCCATTGGGCGTACATTTCTAAATCAAGCTCAAGTCTTCCTTCACTTTGATTACGTTCAAAAATAGACGCTAAGTCTTGTTTGAAGAAAGGGTATTGGTAGATGAGCGTGTGAAGTGGCTTTCCTTCTAGTAGTTGCTCCTCCAATGATGTTGCATACCATTGTAAAATAGGAAAATGGTTTTGCATTTGGATGATGCGTAAGCTTTTTTGGATGGATAAACCAGTAGCTAATAAGGTGCTTAAATGATAAGAAAACATAAATGTTGTTTGTAATTGTATAAAGGTAGAACAAAAGGGGATTCGTTCGTAAAGGTCAAGACGAGTGTGTAAAGATAAGTGTGGAGAGACGTATTTCCATGTAATCGCAGCAAGTGTGATAAAAAGAATTGTGAACAAAAGGGTGTACAAAATGATATTTATGCCACTTAATATAGGAAGTAAGGAATTATCTCCTATGTCTATGGAGTGAAATAAATCGATAAAAGAAGGGAGTAAAAGGGACTTAACGAAGATGAGCAGGGCTACCATAATAAATAGGAGGACGGCTGGATATTGTAGCGATTTTTGCACTCTTTGTTTAAAGGTTAGTTGTTTTTCTAATAGTATACTACTTTGTCGCAATGCTTCTTCTAAGTTTCCATAGCTATTGGAGAACTGTAAATAAGAGATGACGTACTTAGAAAAGTGTAATTGTTCCATAGCAGAGTGAAGGGGTAATCCAGCTAATAGTTTTTCTTTTAAAGTGAAGGTAATGCTTTGGAGCTTCGGATCGTAGTGTAATATGTGTAGGGCATCGACGAGCGAATATCCTCTTCTTAACAAATGAGATAGACGCTGTAACAACAAAATTTGTCGGTCAACGGAAATGGTAGAAGAGCGTACCGTTTTAAAGTGTTGCTTGATCGATGAAGCCAAGTGCATAGGCTTTCCTCCTCAATGCGTCAAAAGAAGGGTAATGCGGATTGTTATAAGGTGATATCCCTTGAAATGCTTGTTCTAAATGGTGACCTTCTAACAATTCAGCAATGGCTGCACGGTGAAGAGGACCTTCCTTATTGCCAGATGGAAGTAATGGGATAAGTTGTTGGGATGCCACAGCAAGCAATGTTTGTTGTAAATCGGTTTTCTTAATTCCCATTTCAAGCAAACGAAAAATAGTTCCATACGCGTTTTTTGCATGAAGGCTAGAGAGTACTAAATGCCCTGTTTGAGCTGCTCGGATGGCGAAGTGAGCAGTAGCGGCATCTCTAATTTCCCCAACCATAATAATGTCTGGATCATGCCTTAGTGCTGCTTTTAAACCAGCGTTATAATCCATACCTGCTTTTTCATTAACTTGCACTTGTAAAATGTCTTCTAATTGGTTTTCAATGGGGTCTTCTAATGTAATGGTTTGAAAGGAACGTTCTCTCAGCATCGCTTGGAGTAGTGCGTATAAAGTGGTCGTCTTCCCACACCCTGTCGGCCCTGTGAGGAGAATCAATCCAGCAGTGTGGCTAATCCAGGCTTTCATGCGTTGCAATTGGTAAGGGAATAAAAATAAATCGTCCAAATTAGGGATTTGTTGCTGAGGTAAAATTCGTATAGCTAGACTTTCGGTTTCCTGAATTGGTAATGTGGAAAGGCGTAGCGCATAGGCTTTCTCTCCTTGATGAAAGGTAGTGACACCATTTTGCGGTGTTAACATCTCGCCAATATCCATGCCAGAGATGAATTTTAAGTAAGAAAGCAGTGGAGTATATTGGGCGAGGGTAATGGTTTGCCTGGGATGACGAACACCGTGGATACGGTAATAAATATAAACGTAATCACCGTAAGGACAAAAGTGGATATCAGAAGCGTGAAGAGAAGTCGCAGATGCTAATATCATGTGAGATTGATTAGCAGCATTCATGTATTCCATAACACCTCCTTTTTTGGTGCGTTATTCTATTTCGACATGAACTTTGTGAATCCTTCTTTTTTTGATAAAAAAAAATAAAAAAATTTATATGAACCGATTTTGCGTCTTTTTCGTTATAATGATGTGTTAATAACTGATTGGAGGAATCACAGTGAGACCTGTATATTTAATAGGATTTATGGGCAGCGGGAAGTCGTCTGTGGGCAAAATGTGTGCCGGGCAATTATCTGTTCCATTTATTGATACAGATACATTGGTTGAACAGAAGGCACAACAATCTATTTCAGACATTTTTGCTGAACAAGGGGAGGATAGATTTCGAGATATAGAAACAGCTGTATTGCAAAATATATCGAGAGAACCGAGCATCATTGCAACAGGTGGAGGAATTGTAGAAAGAGAAAGAAACCAAAAAATTATGGATGAAAATGGCGTAGTTATTTATTTGCACGCGGACTTTGCTACGATTGCAAATAGATTACAAGTAGATAGTAGTCGCCCGTTATGGAATCAAGATTTGCAAAAGCGACATGCATTATATGAACAACGCTTACCAGTGTACCGTAGATGGGGACAACATGTCATTGAAACGGATGACAAGGGGCTAGAAGAAACCGTACAAACCATAATGAATGTAATAAAACAAGTGTAAAAAGGGGATACTACACATAGATGAATAGAACAAGAGGTGAAAGCATGTCCCCTAATGATTACGTGAAATTTATGACAGAAGAAGTAGTCAAATACATGGAATTACCTAAAGAGAAGAAAAAAGAACGAAAGCAAAGAAAAAAGGCTGCACGAAAGCCTTGGTCGATAACATTGTTCGGCATCATTCCGTTGGCACTGTCCTTCGTCTTTAGACGTAAATCATAATAGTAAAGCTATAACAGGGAAAAGACACATTCCCTGTTTTTATTGTTGCAATAATTGGGAGGTTGTTTGTTGAGAAATGTATAGCATACCGGTATTAATCACTTCTGTAGAAATAGTAGGGAGTAATCGTTCTTGTAACGTTGCGAGTTCCGATTTATAACGCTCTTTTACTAGTCGTTCTTCCTCTGTGCATTCATCCGTTGCATTACTATGTGTATCCAGCTGAAAAAAATAATCGAGTAATTCCTTTTCTTCCTTGTAGGTTTGATGTGCTTCTTGAACCCATGCATCGTCTTGGCTGTGAATATCGTTCTGAATGTAACGTTCTAAACGATTTAATGCACTTGTTGTTCTAATAATGGGCGTTAATGTAAAACAGTAATCATGAATAATGGGAGAAAAGCTAATGGTCTGAATTCGATCCATAAATGTAGGCAAAATTGCTCCATTGATAAGGTTGATGCCTAATGATAGGAGCTCATTTCTCTTTTGAACTCCTTGGTAGTGGACAGAAACGTTCAATATGAGCCATGGTATTAGCGATGTCTGATTCGTATTTCCTGTCTTGCTTTCGTATTGTCTTGTTATTTTCCCCGTTTGCTTTAACGTGTGAAACATTTGATGAAGGCGAGGGGAACCGAAATGAATCCATTCTCCTTCTTCTTCTTTTTTGGCTGGATTCGTAATAAAGGTGACTTTCATTGGCATGCCTCGCCCTCCCACTCGTTTAACGTAATTCCAGTAAAAGGGGCGGTTCATTAATTGCTCATCTAATTGCTCGGTTAATTGCACCGTTATCATGCCATCTTTGTCTTGGATTATGTTGCATTGGTTCGCTGTAAAATAACGTGTTAAGAAATTATGAAGCTCCGCTTGTTCCATCTTTATCCTCCTGTTCTTGAGCAGAAGCAATAACGGATGAAAGGTTATTTAATTTAATTTTTGCTTCACCAATTGAGCTTGACTGCTTGTATATATGATGCAATTCTGTTTCTACATCATTTATTTCTAGTTTCTGTAAAATATCATCTAGATTACCAACGACTCGTTCAAACAAGCGTATTTTGTCATATAATAGGGTGAGTACGTGATCTTCAATCGTGTTACGAATGGCGAAATTGTATATGTGTACATCTTCTGTTTGCCCAAATCGGTGGATACGTCCGATTCGTTGCTCTAAACGCATCGGATTCCATGGCAAATCATAATTAATGATATTATTGCAAAATTGTAAATTAATACCTTCTCCTCCGGCTTCCGTAGCAATTAATACTTGTGCATGATGTTGAAACAGTTGCTTCATCCAATCTTTCTTACTTCTTTTAAATCCACCTCGAAATGGTACAGATGAAATACCATGTTGTTGTAATAGCCATTGCAAATAGTATTGCGTTGCTCGATACTCTGTGAAAATAATGAATTTTTCGTTTGATTTCGATATAAGTTCCACTACTTTTTGTGCTTTCGCATGGTGGGGCATTTTCTCGATGTACGTTACCATTTGCTTGAGCTGATTTGCTCGCTCGTCATGTAATTCTTCTCTTTTTAGCATGTTCTGAATAGATAAAAAGCATGCTTCTCGACTAGAACATAGTTCCCGTAACAAAGTTATGTTTGTGAACGCCATAGGGCTATTTGCGATATCTAGTAAAAAGTTATAAGCATCTCTCTCTGCTTGCGTGAAATCAATGTCTACGGTTTCCACGATACGCTTCGTCCATTCTACTCCTGTTTCTTCCCGACGGTTACGTACCATCACTTTGTTAACAAGCGCTTTTAAATGATCATCATTGGATAGTTTATTCCGGTTGTTGCCGAATCGTTGTGTGAAATCCTCATAATTTCCTAAATGACCTGGTTTTAAAATAGAGACTAAATTAAATATATCGAGTAAATGATTTTGGACAGGTGTAGCTGTGAGTAATAAACAGTATTTCTTCGTTAGTTCTTGAACAAATTGATAGTTTTTTGTTTTATGGTTTTTCAGTTTATGCGCTTCATCAATGATGACCATATCGTATTCCGTGTTAAGGATAACGTCCTTGTGAGGAGGACGTTTGGCAGTATCAATGGAAGAGACGACAACGTCATAATCCCAAATAGGGGACTTTCGTTGAGCAGAAGCAGGAATATAAAATTTTTCGTTCATCTCTACTACCCATTGATTGACTAAAGAGGCAGGGGCTAAAATGAGTACCTTTTTCACCAAACCGCGAATCATGTATTCTTTTAAAATAAGTCCAGCTTCAATCGTTTTTCCGAGGCCAACCTCATCAGCAAGTATGGCACGCCCATTCATGTGCTCAATAACCTTTTGAGCACATGCGATTTGGTGTGGTAAAAAAGAAACTTGTGGCAAATGTTGTGGTGATTGTAATCCTTTAAACGCTGGAATAGCTAATTGATTCGCTGTTTCATAGGCAAGTTGAAACGTATTCCAAGAACAAAAAAGACTATCATCTGAAATCTTATTAGTTAAATCATGATCTAAACTTACATGCAACTGGATGTCGTTTGTCATGAATACCTCACCTCTATTCTTTACGTATGGTGTGCAACTTCTATGATTTGTAGTACACACGATAATATTCATATGATATAATGTGTTTAACTTTATAGATTATTGTTCACATATCTTCAAGATTTTATAATATCGGTTTCGCTCATCTCGACAATTTTATAATGGCGAATGATTACAAGGGGAGAGATCACGAACGAAGTGACGCCGAAGGAGCAAGTTATGACACGAATCTCTCAGGCAAAAAGACTCTTGTAGGACGCATCTCTGGAGAGTGCCTTTAAGTAGAGGCCACCCAAGAAGCAAACAGTTTACATAACTGCGAAACTTTCTGGTTAATGGACAGGGAACTACGTTTGGATAGGTAGTTCTCTATTTTTTTCGTCTTTTTTTCAGAAAATTAAGATATGATGGCGTTGTTTATAAAGGTGACTTAGTTTGAAAATGAACTTTATTGAAGGAGGTATAGATAGAAATGACTGAATTAAAACGAACACCGTTATATCCTGAGTTTAAAAAAAATGGTGCGAAAACCATTGATTTTGGTGGGTGGGAGATGCCTGTCCAATTTTCTTCTATTATAGAGGAACACCATGCAACAAGAACGAAGGCCGGCTTATTCGATGTATCGCATATGGGAGAAGTGTACGTAGCAGGAGATGGTGCGGAAGCCTTTCTACAAAAAATGCTAACGAACGACATTTCTAAAATAACGCCAGGACGTGCACAATACACGATTATGTGTAATGAAAATGGTGGTACGGTAGATGATTTGCTCGTGTATCAACTAGCAGAACAACAATATTTACTCGTTGTAAACGCGTCGAATACGGATGAAGATTTTGAATATTTAAAACAGCACGTAACAGAAGACGTTATACTGGAGAACAGGTCAGATCAATATGCACAACTAGCAATTCAAGGTCCTGAGGCAGAGCGCATCCTACAGCAGTTAACGGAGGATGATTTATCAGCTATTAAATTTTTCCGTTTTCAACCAGACGTTACGTTTAAAGGGATTGAGCATCAAGCACTTGTTTCTAGAACTGGATATACTGGTGAAGATGGTTTTGAAATTTATTTAAACCCAGCTTCTGCTCAAGCATTGTGGCAAGCAATATTGCAAGCGGGTCAAGCGTATGGCATTGAACCAGTTGGACTAGGGGCTCGTGATACGTTGCGATTTGAAGCCAACCTAGCTTTATATGGTCAAGAATTAGGACCGGAGATTAGTCCTATTGAAGCAGGTCTTGGTTTTGCGGTTAAACCAAATAAAGAAGCGGATTTTATTGGAAAATCTGTATTAGCGAAACAAAAAGAAGAAGGTCCGAAACGTAAATTAGTTGGAATTGAAATGATAGATAAAGGTATACCGCGTCACGGTTATTCTGTATTTGTAGGGGACGAAGAAATTGGATTTGTGACGTCAGGAACGCAATCACCTACATTGAATAAACGTGTTGGCTTAGCCTTAATTGCTACAGAGTTCACTGAAGAAGGACAGGAAGTTGTTATTCAAGTAAGAAAACGATTACTACGTGCTAAAGTAGTACCAACACCTTTTTATAAACGATCTTAATTTATGCAAGGGGGAGAAACGATGTCATTTCGTTATTTACCAATGACTGATAAAGATAAACAAGACATGCTTGATTCCATTGGCGTTTCGTCAACAGATGAGCTGTTTGAAGATATACCTGAAACGGTTCGCTTTCAAGGAGAGCTAAATATTAAGCCAGCAAAAAGCGAACCTGCCTTAATGAAAGAACTTTCAGCAATGGCAAGCAAGAACGCAAACACGAAAGAGTATGTTTCTTTTCTAGGCGCCGGCGTATACGATCATTACATTCCATCGATTGTAGACCATGTCATTTCTCGGTCGGAATTTTATACGGCCTATACACCTTATCAACCAGAAATCTCTCAAGGGGAATTGCAAGCTATTTTTGAATTTCAAACGATGATTAGTGAATTAACTGGAATGGAAGTAGCGAACTCTTCCATGTACGATGGTGGAACATCTTTAGCAGAAGCGGTAACGTTAAGTGCAGGTGTAACGAAAAAGAAGAAAATACTCGTATCGAAAACTATTCATCCTCAATCATTGCAAGTCATTTATACGTATGCGAAAGGTCAAAATTTAGAAGTAATTGAAATTGCTGCGAAAGATGGTCTTACAGATTTAGATGCGTTAGAGAAACAATTAGATGAAGAAACAGCGAGTGTCGTGATTCAATACCCTAACTTCTATGGGCAAATCGAGCCATTAGCAGAAGTACAGGAGCGAATGGCAAAGCAGAAAAAGGCAATGTTTATTGTATCAAGTAATCCGTTAGCGTTAGGATATTTAACGCCTCCTGGAGAATTTGGTGCGGATATTGTAGTAGGTGATACGCAAGTCTTCGGCATTCCTGCACAATTCGGCGGACCTCATTGCGGTTATTTCGCAACGACGAAAAAACTAATGCGTAAAGTTCCAGGAAGGCTAGTTGGTGAAACGAAGGATGAACAAGGGCGTAGAGGATATGTATTGACGTTACAAGCACGTGAACAGCACATTCGTCGTGATAAAGCGACATCGAATATTTGCTCGAACCAAGCATTAAATGCGCTAGCAACTTCTGTAGCATTGTCAGCGCTTGGTAAAGAGGGGCTGAAAGAAATGGCGTATCAGAATATGCAAAAAGCTCGATATGCTTTCCAATCTTTGCAGCAAGCTGGCTTTAAAGTAACATTTACAGGCCCTTTCTTTAACGAAGTGGTGGTACAATGTCCCGCATCTGTATCAGCAATCAACCAATCACTGTATGAAAAAGGTTATATTGGTGGTTATGATTTAGCGAGCGTTGATCCACAGTTAGAAGGATGTATGTTATTAGCTGTGACAGAATTACGTACAAAAGAAGAAATAGATGGCTTCATTAAAGAATTGGGGGATGTACATGTTTAAAGAAGACTTTCCAGTAATATTTGAGCATAGTCAACCTGGGCGCATTGGGTATAGCTTACCAACTTTAGATGTACCTGAAGTAGCTATCGAGCTTGATGAACGATATGTACGTCAACAAGATGCACAATTACCAGAAGTAAGTGAACTACAAATTATGCGTCACTATACAGCTTTGTCCAAGCGAAATCATGGGGTGGATTCTGGTTTTTACCCACTTGGTTCTTGTACAATGAAATATAATCCGAAAATAAATGAAGACGTTGTACGGTTAACAGGCTTTAGTCATATTCACCCGTTACAAAGTGAAGAAACTGTTCAAGGTGCACTTGAATTAATGTATGACTTGCAAACGTCACTAGAAGAAATTACTGGTATGGATACGGTAACGCTACAGCCGGCCGCTGGTGCACACGGTGAATGGACTGGTTTAATGATGATTCGTGCTTTTCATGAGAAGAATGGTGACCATCATCGGACGAAAGTGATTGTCCCTGATTCTGCTCATGGAACCAATCCGGCGTCTGCAACTGTAGCGGGTTTTGAATCCGTAACCGTAAAATCGGATGAGCGTGGTTTAGTGGACTTAGAAGATTTAAAACGTGTTGTGGATGAAAATACGGCAGCGCTTATGTTAACGAACCCGAATACATTAGGGTTATTTGAAGAGCATATCGTAGAAATGGCTCAAATTGTTCATGATGCTGGAGGTCGCTTGTATTATGACGGAGCGAATTTAAATGCTGTTTTGGGCTATGCACGTCCTGGAGATATGGGCTTTGATGTTGTGCATTTGAATTTGCACAAAACGTTTACAGGTCCTCACGGCGGCGGAGGTCCGGGATCAGGACCAGTCGGTGTGTCTAAAGAACTAGCGCCATTTTTACCGAAGCCAATCTTGAAAAAAGAAAACGATGTGTATGTGTTTGAACATGAGCGTCCAGACTCTATTGGTCGGGTAAAGCCGTATTTCGGTAATTTCGGTATTAATGTTCGTGCTTACACTTACATTCGAACAATGGGTCCTGAAGGTATTCGTAAAGTAAGTGAATATGCTGTATTAAACGCGAACTATATGATGCGTCAATTGCAACAAGATTTCGATTTACCATTTACCCAACATTGTAAGCATGAATTCGTTCTCTCTGGTAAACGTCAGAAGAAATTAGGTGTGAGAACGTTAGATATGGCCAAACGATTGCTAGATTTCGGGTATCACCCACCAACAACGTATTTCCCACTTAATGTAGAGGAAGCGTTAATGATCGAACCTACAGAAACAGAGTCTAAAGAAACGTTAGATGAATTTATCGTAGCTATGAAGCAAATCGCTCAAGAAGCTAAGCAGCAGCCTGAGAAAGTGCAAGAAGCACCGCACACAACTGTTGTAGGTCGCATGGATGAAACAACAGCCGCTCGTAAACCGATCTTGCGGTATAGAAAAGAAAATCAAGAGTGAAGCAAAACAGAACTCCTAGCTATTGGATGCTAGGAGTTCTGTTCTTTGATGCGTTCTATCCTTTTTTAATTTTTCCATCCCATTTTTTAAAGCCGCCTTGCAGTTGATGTAAATGTTTGTATCCTTTTTTGTGAAGGATGTTGGCCGCTCGAGTAGAACGGGCAGCATTTTGGCAATACAAGTAAACCGGTTTATCAGGGCGTATTTCTTGCAAACGCTGTTTTAATTGAGTGACGGGAATATTTCTAGCGCCCAAAATATGACCGCCTTTAAATTCGTTAGGTTCTCTTACATCGATGAGTTGTGCCTTACGATACCCTTCACGAAATTGTTCTGATGTTAATGTTTTCAAATATTGCTGCTGTCGAACGTATTTTAAAACGGCATAGCCGATAATAAGTGCGGCTGCTACTAAAATAAACCACAACATACCTAATTCCCCCTAATTCTCTGAAGCATCTTTCTCTATTATAGTGTTGTCGTGAATAACTTTCAAAGGGTTTTTTCGACAATCTTTCTTTCTGTACTTTACACATGATGGAAATGTAATTACTATAGTATATTGTAACGTATCGTGCTATGATAGTTTCTGTTATGAGAACACTCTTTCGTATGTTGCAAATTTGAATAAAGAGTAATGCATTCAAATATAGAGTTTTTTCGATGTAAATCTTCTTTTTACACGGTTTTTCTCCCTTTTTAAAAATTGACAAAGTCATCTTTTTTTGCTCGAAACACAATATATAGTTCGTTTTTCATGAAATGCACACTATATATTGAAAAGTAAGAAGAGACTATGATAAATTATTATACATAGCATTTTGTTGAGTGGCTTAAGATGATTGATCGATCGTAAGGGGCATCGAACTCAACGGAATTATAGAGGACAGAGGAGAGATGTATGATGCAAGGCTTAAAACAATCCATCAATAAAGTGAACATAGAACAATTAAACAAAGATATTCGAATGTTTCCACAGGTTCATCCTGTTACCGATGATATGAAGGTTACTCATTCTGGTGTATCGAGATTAGTTATGTTAGATCGTTATGCATTTAAAGACACGGAGAAAGTAACGCTAGCACCTGGAGACTTTGTCGTATTAACTGTCAAAGAAGATCCGAAGTTTCCTGCAAGAGGGACTGGTTTTATTGAGTCGATTGATTGGGAGACTAGGAAAGCACGTATAACAATTGAGGAAGAGTTCTTAGCAGTGTTAGATAATGAAGACGAAGCGGAAACAGGTGTTATTACGCGCTCTATTGATGTGTTGGACAAGCCTTTGGAAGTTTATTATGAACAAATTGCATTGCGCAATGCGACTGGACTTTCGAAAGTAGAGAAAGACGAAGAGAAGCGCAAGCAATGGTTTGAACACTTCTACGAAGAACTTGCGCACATGCATTTTATTCCTGCTGGTCGTGTGTTGTATGGAGCCGGTGCAGAGACGGATGTAACGTATTTTAACTGTTATGTTATGCCTTTTGTGCAAGATTCTCGTGAAGGGATTTCGGATCATCGTAAGCAAGTAATGGAAATTATGTCTCGTGGTGGTGGTGTTGGAACGAACGGATCAACACTTCGTCCTCGTAACGCTCTTGCTCGTGGTGTGAACGGTAAATCTTCTGGATCTGTTTCGTGGTTAGATGATATCGCTAAATTGACTCATCTTGTTGAACAAGGTGGATCAAGACGGGGAGCACAAATGATTATGCTTGCAGACTGGCATCCAGATATTATTGAATTTATTATTTCAAAAATGCAGAACCCCCGTATTCTTCGCTTCTTGATGGATACGACGAATGATGAAGAAATAAAACGACAAGCACAAGCAAAGTTGAAGTTTACGCCACTGACCGAAACAGAGCGTGATTTATATACTGGAATTGTAAATTATAAAACAATCGAAGGGCAAGGTGGCTTTACGAACAAAGCGATTGCGGAGGCAGAGGAGCGCCTACGTGAAGGTGGGAACTATGATGTGCATAACCCAGAATTCCTAACAGGTGCAAACATTTCGATTTGTTTAACAAATGAATTCATGGAAGCGGTAGAAAACGATGACTATTACGATTTACGTTTCCCTGATGTGGAGAATTATAGTGCCGAAGAGGTGGCTGTTTACAATGATAAGTGGCATGAAATTGGTGATGTAAGAGAATGGGAACAAATGGGGTATGCCATTAAAACGCATCGTCGTATGAAAGCAAGCGATTTATGGGATTTAATTAACATTTGCGCAACATACTCAGCAGAACCTGGTATATTCTTTATTGATAATGCGAATGAGAAAACGAATGCAACAAGTTATGGACATAAAGTTGTTGCAACAAACCCTTGTGGAGAACAACCTTTGGCACCTTACTCTGTTTGTAATTTAGCTGCTGTAAACCTTGCCTCTGTTGCAAATAAAGAAACGAAGCAAGTAGATTATAATAAGTTGAAGCGAATTGTTACAACTGGTGTACGAATGCAGGACAATGTCATTGATGCAACACCATATTTTCTTGAGGAGAATAAGAAACAAGCGTTAGGTGAGCGTCGCGTTGGTTTAGGAGTTATGGGCTTACATGACCTACTTATTTACACAGAAACAGCGTACGGTTCACAAGCTGGTAATGAGTTAATTGATCAAATCTTTGAAGTGATTGCGACGACTGCTTATCGAGCTTCCATAGATTTAGCGAAAGAGAAAGGGAGTTTCCCATTCTTAATTGGTAACACAGATGCAGAAACAAGACAGCTTCGCGAAAACTTTATTAACACAGGTTACATGAAAAAGATGCCAGAAGATATTCGTCAAGGAGTGTTGCAACACGGCATACGTAATTCGCACTTATTGACGGTTGCTCCTACTGGTTCTACAGGAACAATGGTCGGCGTGTCAACTGGTTTAGAGCCTTATTTCTCCTTCTCTTACTTCCGAAGTGGGCGTTTAGGTAAGTTTATTGAAGTTAAGGCGAGTATTGTACAAGAGTATTTAGAGCGTCATCCGGACCAAGATCCTAACGATTTACCGGAATGGTTTGTGACGGCGATGACATTATCTCCAGAAGCACACGCAGATGCACAATGTGTTATCCAACGCTGGGTAGATAGCTCCATTTCCAAGACGGTAAATGCTCCTAAAGGGTATAGCGTTAAACAAGTAGAAGAAGTATATCAACGACTATATCGTGGCGGTGCAAAAGGCGGGACCGTGTACGTAGACGGTAGTCGTGATGCTCAAGTGTTAACCCTTACGGCTGAAGATAACAACATGGAGGAGCAGCAAGAGCTATTCCAAGATGAAGAGCCGAGAGTAGTATTAATGGACACCGTTCACGAACTAGAAAAAACGGATGTTACCATTGGTTCTGAAGTTGGGAACACGTGTCCGGTATGTCGTGAAGGCGAGATTCATGACGCAGGTGGATGTAACACTTGTATGAATTGTGGTGCTCAACTGAAATGCGGTTTGTAATGAATAAAAGCTTAGGGAAGCAACATGCCTCTCTAAGCTTTTATTGTAGTATGAAGGTGAAAAATGCTTCATACATGTGTAATTAGAATTGGTACACACTATAGCTCGAAAGGAGTGATAGTGTGGAACCATTTACACCAAATCTTATATATATTGAACCAAGAGCTATGGAATATCCGCTAGGTAAGCAATTGTATGAAAAGTTTAAGCAACAAGGTATTGAAATTAGAGAAACAACTTCTCATAATCAAGTACGCGGAATTCCAGGCGATACAGAGTTAAGAAAATATGCTAACGCAAAGAAAACGCTTGTTATAGGTGTACGAAAGACGTTGAAATTTGATACCTCTAAACCCTCGGCAGAATATGCGATTCCATTGGCCACAGGATGTATGGGACACTGCCACTATTGTTATTTACAAACGACGTTAGGAAAAAAACCGTATATACGGACGTATGTAAATTTAGAAGACATCTTCGAGCAAGCATTATCTTATATAGAGGAAAGAGAGGAACCGACACGTTTCGAGGCGGCGTGTACGTCTGACATCGTGGGAATTGATCATTTAACCCATTCTCTTAAGAAAACAATTGAATTTATCGGTCAGCAAGAAAAAGGACGCTTACGCTTTGTGACGAAATACCATCACGTAGACCATTTGTTAGACGCGGCTCATAATGGCCATACAAGATTTCGGTTTAGTATTAATGCAGATTATGTGATTAAGAAGTTTGAACCAGGTACATCTCCGTTACAACAACGTTTACAAGCAGCACGCAAAGTAGCAGATGCTGGATACCCGCTAGGTTTTATCGTTGCGCCAATTTATTTGTATGGAGAGGATTGGAAAGAAGGATATTATCAATTGTTTAAGCACTTGCATCAAGAAATGGCAGGTTCACTTGCAAGAGAAAATGATTTAACTTTCGAACTTATCCAGCATCGCTTTACAAAGCCAGCCAAAAAAGTCATTCTACAAAGATATCCGAAAACGAAACTTGAGATGAGGGAAGAAGAACGAAAGTATAAATGGGGTCGTTATGGTATTGGGAAATATGTATATCAAACGGAGCAACAAGAAGAAATTCAACAAACGTTCCAAAAATATGTGGAACAATTTTTTCCTACTAGTAAAATAGTTTACTTCACTTAGAAATCTTGTTATTTACCCTTTTCTAGTGTATCATTTTAACTGGCGGAGTATTGCTGAAACGGCAGAATTGGAGGATTGTTATGCCAACACCTAGTATGGAAGATTATATTGAACAAATATATATATTAATTGAAGACAAAGGGTATGCGAGAGTGTCTGACATAGCGGAGAATTTACAAGTCCACCCTTCCTCAGTTACGAAAATGGTGCAGAAGCTAGACAAGGATGAGTACTTAAATTATGAAAAATATAGAGGTCTTATTTTAACAAGTAAAGGAAAGAAAGTCGGTAAGCGCCTAGTGTACCGCCATGACTTACTAGAACAATTCTTGGAAGTCATTGGAGTGGATGAGGAGAATATTTATAATGATGTAGAGGGAATTGAACATCATTTAAGTTGGAACTCTATTGATCGAATTGGTGATCTCGTTCAATTTTTTGAAACGAACCCTGATTATATAAAAGAATTAAGAAGTATTCAACAAAAGAATGAAGAGCAGATGGAGAAATAGCAGCTGAAGTTTAGTTGCTATTTTTTTATGTTAGAAATGTTCTAATCTGATTTTAAATACACTAAACTAATGGTGTGGGAGGGATTGTAATGAAGGTGGATGGTGTTTTTTCGGGTGGGGGTGTGAAGGCTGTTGCTTTCTTAGGAGCGATTCGAGCAGTAGAAGCTAAAGGGTATCAGTATGAACGTGTAGCTGGAACATCTGCTGGTGCGATATTGTCTGCTTTTTTAGCTGCTGGCTACACTAGTGATGAAATTCGGGAGCGATTTGATCAAGTCCATTTGGAGAAGTTTTTAGACCCTCCTATGCTAGGTAATTGGTTTCCTTTTACTAAATGGCTGTCCTTATACTTTCGACTTGGAATTTATAAAGGGAAGAACTTCGAACAATGGTTGTATGAACAATTAGCAGCAAAAGGAGTATACACATTTGGAGATATACCAGAGGGCCGATTAAAAGTCATTGCTTCTGACTTAAGCTTAGGCCGTATGGTTGTGTTGCCAGATGATTTAGAACGGTTGTATGGATTAAATCCTAATCATTTCAGTGTGGCAAGAGCAGTTCGGATGAGTGCAGGCCTGCCATACTTTTTTATACCGGATAAGTTGAAAGGAAAAACGGATGTGAAAAGTGTTATGGTGGATGGAGGTCTGTTAAGTAACTTTCCTATTTGGGTATTTACGTCCCGTGATGGAGGAAGAAAACGGCCTATACTCGGTATGAAGTTAAGTGATTCAATGGATAACATTCCACCGCGGAAAATTAACAACGCGATTGAAATGTTCCATGCTCTATTCTCTACTATGAAAAAAGCACATGATGCGAGACATATTTCGACAGGAGAAACGGCTGATATTCTATTTATTCCTATAGAAAATGTGGATACGACAGACTTTCAAATGACGAATCAACAGAAAGAAGAGTTGATGGAGATAGGTGAGAAGAAAGCAAATGAGTTTTTACAAAATTGGATTCCATAAAAAAGACCAGGCATCTCTTTTATAGTGAGGCCCGGTCTTTTTTCTTATTTTTGTTTCCTTCAATGACACGTAAATGAGACGGTTTTTTTCGGGGTCTATTTTTGGTAAGTTTCTCGGATTTTACGCTTGTTTTGTTTTTGAAGGTAGTAGGTTTTGTTTTGTTCTTTATGCTAGAGGATTTGGTCTTGCCATATTTCATCTTCGATTGACGTACAGCTTTGCGATAGTGCTTCATATCATTCGATTGATTGAATACGAATTTATTCATAATGAAATACAAAATACTAATTATGACAACAGCGATGCCGATAGTAATGAGCATTTGGGTGAAAAAGGCACCTGCGTTTGTCATAAGTTCGTATGCTATACCTACAATGGCTAGACCGATAATTGTAAAAAAGAGCGGTTTTGCAACTTTTTGAAACAATGAATGCTCCTCCTTTCTGCATGTTGATTTACATTACCTTACTACCATATATACCACTTTTACCAGCGTTTTTATCATTTTCTAGAACTTTTTTAAATGAGTGGATGGCTACTTCTACTTGATCATCGGTTGGTTCTTTCGTCGTTAGTAATTGTAACCATAAGCCTGGATAGCCTAGCAACTTTAATCCTGGAATATTTCTTGCTTTATTCGTTAATTGTAATACTTCAAAGGAGATTCCGATAACAACAGGAAGTAGTAAAATACGATTGACCATTCTCCACCATAATGGTTCCGTGGCGATGAAAGGTAGTAAATAGACGACAATCCCGACAAAAACGGTAAAAAGTATAAAACTAGAACCGCAGCGATAATGCAGTCGAGAATTTTTTTGGACATTTTCGACGGTTAATTCGTCACCATTTTCATATGTGTTAATCACTTTATGCTCTGCACCGTGATATTGAAACACGCGTTTAATAAGTGGTGTTAAGGAGATTAAGTAAATATAGGATAAAAGAAAGATAAACTTAAATAACCCTTCTAACATGACTTGCCCTGTTTTACCAGGTACGACACCACGAAATAGTTCTGCAATAAGAGCAGGCGTTAATGTAAAGATTATCTTTCCTACTATAAAGGAAAGAACACCAACTGCTCCAACGCCAATGATCATTGCTAATTTCGATGTTTCTTCTTCCTTTTGTATGGTATCGTCATCTTCAGGATGGACATCGTATCGTTCTGTTGAAAAGTTTAAATGTTTCGTACCATTGGCGCTAGCATGTACAAGTGCTACTAAACCACGCAAAAAAGGTATTCTCTTTAATCGTTGTGCTCCTTTAGAGTCTTTCCTTTCTACTTCAAAATATTCAATTGATTGGTCTTTTCTTCTAATTGCTGTTACGTAGCTTGATTTTCCGGCGAACATAACGCCTTCGACAACAGCTTGCCCGCCATAAACAGCTTGATTTTGTTCACTCATATTTCACCATCCTAAATGATGTAGCTTGCTTAGTTTCTTTATATTTTACTAGAAAACGTGTTCTACCTCTAGTCCCTTAGTGAAAAAGCATGGAATTTACCTTTTTAGGCTATGCTACTTAAAGAGGTGATTGCAATGGCACGACGTGAAATGGAAACACAACAATTGGAGCAAAATAAAACGGAAAAACCTATGTCTGCATTGAGTAAAGCAATTGTTACTGGATTTGTTGGTGGTGTGTTATGGAGCTTTATAGGAACTGTCACGTATTATTTTAGCTTTAGCACGGTTTCAGCTGCATCGTTTGTTATACGATCTTGGATACAAACGGAATGGGCGAGTAGTTGGTTAGGAGAACTGCTTGGCATTCTTTGTGTTGGTGTATTATCTATTGTCGTCGCTGTCTTGTACTTTTTCTTGTTTCGGAAAATGGTAGGCATGATGCCGGCTATGATTTTCGGTGTGGCTTTGTGGTTTGTCTTTTTTTATTTTATGAATCCCGTTTTTGAAGCAGTACCCTCCTTTAGTGAGCTAGATAGTAATACAATCGTAACAACCATTTGTATATACTTATTATATGGTACGTTCATAGGATATTCCATCTCTTACGAATATCAACAGTACGAAGCAGAAAATGCGAAATAAATAGCGTATTCGGCATTTATTATGTTATTCTTAAAAGTGTCTGAATATTATGGTTGATTGGGTGTAGGAGAGAAATGATGAAACAATTATTATTACTAAATGGACCGAATTTGAATTTGCTAGGGGTTCGGGAGCCAGATATTTATGGAGCAGTAACGCTACAAGATATTGAACAGCAAGTAGAAGAAGTATGTCAGCGCCACGGTTGGAAAGTAAAAGCATTTCAATCCAATCATGAAGGGGAACTAATTGATCAAATTCATCAAGCTCGTCATGACGTAGCGGGAATCGTCTTTAATCCTGGTGCTTATACGCACACGAGTGTGGCTTTACGGGATGCGATTGCCAGTGTAGGATTGCCGGTAATTGAAGTGCACCTTTCGAATGTGCATCAGCGAGAAACGTTTCGTCACACATCGTACATCGCTCCGGTTGCGTGGGGACAAGTTGTAGGATTAGGGGCAATGGGATATGTGTTAGCTACTCAAGCGTTCATTAATCAATACTCATAAGGGGGAGCAAATATGGAGAAAATACGTAACATAAGAGAAATGATGAAGGAACAAGAGATGGATGGGTTCCTTATTACAAGTAGTAAAAACCGACGTTATATCACCAATTTTACAGGAACAGCCGGTGTTGTGCTCATTACGATGGAAGAAGCGATATTTATTACTGACTTTCGTTATATGAAGCAAGCTGCTGATGAAGTGAAAGGTTTCACGATTATTCAACATCATGGACCAATTCACGAAGAAATTGCGACGCAAGTAAATCGGTGTGGCGTCCATCAACTTGGTTTTGAGAAAGCACACATGACGTATGCGCAATACGAAGCTTACCAAAAAGTCGTGGATGTATCACTCGTACCTACAGGAAACATGATTGAAAAATTGCGCTTGATAAAGAATGAAGATGAGATTAAGATATTAAAGGAAGCGGCTCAAATAGCAGATGCGGCCTTTGAACATATTCTGACGTACATAAAACCAGGCGTAAAAGAGATTGATGTAGCAAATGAATTAGAATTCTTTATGCGTCAACAAGGAGCAACTTCCTCTTCATTTGATATTATTGTAGCTTCAGGTTATCGATCTGCCTTGCCACATGGTGTTGCATCTGATAAAGTAATACAGTCCGGAGAGTTAGTAACGCTTGATTTTGGCGCACTTTATAAAGGGTATTGTTCAGATATAACCCGTACCGTTGCTGTAGGAGAAATTAGTGAGTCATTAAGAGAAATTTATGACACGGTTTTAGAAGCGCAATTACGTGGATTACAAGGCTTGAAGGCTGGTATAACAGCAAAAGAAGCGGATGACTTAACACGTGATTATATTACGGAAAAGGGATACGGGGATTATTTTGGCCACTCTACCGGTCATGGCATTGGTTTAGATGTTCATGAAGGCCCAGGTTTATCGTTCCGCTCTCAAGAAACGTTAAAGCCAGGCATGGTAGTTACAGTTGAACCAGGTATTTACGTGCCAGAGATTGGTGGCTGTCGTATAGAAGATGATACGGTTATTACAGAAAGTGGCAACGAGCGTTTATCTACATCTACGAAGAAGCTTATTACGCTATAGCCTATTGAAGGAGGACATCATATGATTTCAGTAAATGATTTTAAAACAGGGTTAACGATTGAAGTAGATAATGGCATTTGGCAAGTGTTGGAGTTTCAACACGTAAAGCCAGGTAAAGGGGCAGCTTTTGTTCGTTCTAAAATGCGTAACCTTCGTACAGGTGCGATTCAAGAAAGAACATTCCGTGCTGGTGAAAAAGTAGCAAAAGCCCATATCGAAAATAGTAAAATGCAATATTTGTATGCTTCAGGAGATATGCATACGTTTATGGATAACAATACGTATGAGCAAGTTGAACTGAATGAAAAGCAAATAGAAGATGAGCTAAACTATTTAAAAGAAAACATGGAAATCAACATTCAGTTTTATCAAGGGGAAACGATTGGCGTTGAATTGCCAAACAACGTTGAGCTTGAAGTTACGGAAACAGAACCAGGTATTAAAGGAGACACTGCTAGTGGTGGGTCTAAGCCTGCAACAGTGGAAACAGGTTTAATCGTACAAGTACCTTTCTTTATTAATGAAGGGGATAAAATTATCGTTAGTACGAGCGACGGTAAATACGTTTCACGTTCAAACAAATAGAATCGTTCTAATAAATGCAAAAAACTGTACCAACGTCGGAATTAGACGACGGGTGCAGTTTTTTTTGTTTTGCTCTCCTAAATAATCACAGAAGTGTATAATTCCTTCTTCCAGGTCATTTCCTCTATTCATATCTACTATCTATTTTTGTAAGATGTCTCTTCTATCATTTACGGTCATAAATTGATTAAGCGCGCATAAATTACAGTAAAAGCATGCGAGGAATGGTGGGGTTTTATTGGAAGAAATTATAACGAT
Source organism: Pontibacillus litoralis JSM 072002 (assembly GCF_000775615.1). GTDB lineage: Bacteria > Bacillota > Bacilli > Bacillales > BH030062 > Pontibacillus > Pontibacillus litoralis. The sequence goes on along the minus strand of NZ_AVPG01000001.1, from coordinate 83,127 downwards.
TCTACCAGAGCGAATAAGGGATGAACTGAAGCAACTCTCTATCAATCAATGGGCAGATCTTCAAGAGATTCGCATTCGAGTTGGACGACCGATTGAATTATTGTTTAGCCAACACGTTACATTTCTACACGATGTATTGCCTAGTATAGAAGAAAGTCAATTTGTGTTAAATCAATTGGCGGATTATTCGATTTATCGATTAGAGGATGAATTGAGAGAGGGGTATATAACGATTGCTGGAGGGCATCGAATTGGCTTAGCTGGCAAGGTCAATACGGAACGGGGTGCTGTGAAAGCAATACGCCATATTCGTTCATTTAATATTCGTATTGCAAGAGAACAAATAGGTGTCGCCAATGACTTAATGGCATCTATGTATCACCATCGTTATGTAAACACTTTGTTGATTGGGCCTCCACAAACGGGGAAAACAACGCTAATACGTGATATAGCGAGAATAATTAGTGAAGGGACAGATAGCCTTCCATCGCAAAAAGTAGCAGTGATAGATGAGCGGTCTGAAATAGCCGGAAGCATAAATGGGGTTCCGCAACATACACTTGGTATGCGGACAGACGTAATGGACGCTTGTCCGAAAGCAGAAGGAATGATGATGATGATACGTTCCATGTCACCGGATGTACTTATTGTGGACGAAATAGGAAGTGAAGAGGATGTGAAGGCGTTAATGGAAGCTGTATATGCGGGGGTAACGGTCATATCAACCGTGCACGGGGATAGCTATGAATACGTTCGTCATCGTCCTTCCTTACACCCGTTATTTCAGCACCAAGTGTTTAGCCGTTTTGTTGTGTTAGGAGGATGGGACAAGACAGGTTTTAAACGAACGGTTTTAAATGAATTTGGTGAACGAATCCCACTGAAAACGAGGTGCATCCCACATGAAATGGATCGGAGCTCTACTCCTACTGTGCGCTACAACGTGGGGCGGTTTTGAATTTGCTAAACGATTAAAGGAACGTCCGAGACAAATACGACAACTGAAAAATGCCCTTCAAGTATTAGAAGCAGAAATATTGTATGGACAATCACCAGTTAAGGAAGCTTGTGAACAAGTAGCAAAACAAATTCCTGTACCGTTATCGTTGTTCTTTGACGCGTTTAGTAGTGCGCTAAAAAAGAGCAATGCACCTTTACATCTCGTCTGGGAAAAGCAACTTCAGGAATATTGGTCTAACAGTGCTTTGGGATTAGGGGAAAAAGAAATAATGAAACAATTCGGTCAAACGTTAGGACAACATGATTTTGTTGGACAACAAAAGCATATTAGACTGGCGTTATCTCACTTAGAGCGTGAATTACAAGAAGCGGAGGATGAACAGCAACGATATAGCAAAATGGTAAAAAGTTTAGGGTTCTTATCTGGATTACTGCTCATTTTACTGCTCATATAAGGAGGAGAAGAAAGGAGAGCGAGATATGTTGGGGGATACGTATATATTATTTCAAATTGCAGGAATCGGCATTGTCATTGCTATGATCCATACCGTTTTAAAACAAATGGGAAAAGAGGACATTGCGCATTGGGCCACATTAGTAGGTTTTATTCTTGTTTTGTTTATAGTCATGGACAATCTAGCGGATTTGTTTCAACAAATTAAATCTGTCTTCTTATTTCGATAGCAGGATGGTGGGGCAATGGTTATTTTTCAGGTTGTATCTTTTGCAATGATTGCAAGTTTCATTTTCATATTATTAAAGGATCAACATGCTTCTGTTGCGTTTGTCATCGTGTTATTTACTGGAATTGTTATTTTCTTAGTACTGATCCAACCAATTGCACAAGTATTTGGGTTGTTAGAATATATTGCGCAAAAGGCAGATGTAAATGGGATGTATGTAGAAACGATATTAAAAATTATCGGCATCGCTTATATATCGGAGTTTGGCGCGCAAATTACTCGGGATGCTGGGCTTAGTAGTGTTGCATCCAAAATTGAATTAGCTGGTAAAGTATTTATTCTCGTTTTAGCTGTTCCAATTCTTACAGCTGTTATTGAAACCATTCTTCGTTTTATTCCTGCGTGAGAAAGGAAAGGGGATTGATTCGAGCATGAGAGCTATCCATCAAATCATTGTTATTGTACTTATTGCTGTTCCATTCTTTTTCTTCTTGGATATTAGCGTGCATGCTCAGACTTCTGAACCAGAATGGACAAGCGATCAGTGGAGTGCTATTTCTTTTACGGAAATTCAGCAATATTGGACAAAGGTTGTAGAAGACTATGGTGGCTACTTACCAGAACTACAGAAAGGTTCGTTTGCTGAATTTATGAAGAATCACGATGCGGTATCCATTCAAGGTTGGGTGGGGGGGTTACTGAAATTTTTCTTTTATGAACTTGTTATGAATGGAAAGTTACTTGGGACGTTAGTGTTTCTTACGTTGTTTAGCATGATTCTGCAATCGTTACAAAATGCTTTCGAACAACAAGCGGTAAGTAAAGTAGCTTATGCAATCGTATATATGGTGCTCATTATGTTAGCGTTAAACAGTTTCTATTTAGCCGTTTCTTATGCGAAGGATGCTATCGAGATGATGAGTAGCTTTATGGTTGCATTGCTTCCACTTATGCTCGGATTGATGGCGACGTTCGGAAATGTGATGGCGGTTTCTTTTTTTCACCCAGTTATTCTTTTTCTTATTCATTCAAGTGGTGTTCTTATTTCTACCATTATTCTCCCATTACTATTTTTATCCGCTTTATTAAGTATCGTTAGTTCTATCAATGAGGAATATAAAGTAACTCAACTTGCTCAATTGTTACGTAACGGAGCGATGGGGATATTAGGTGCGTTCTTAACTATCTTTTTAGGCGTAATTTCTGTACAAGGTGCTACTACCGCTATTACTGATGGTGTTGCAATGAAAACGACGAAATTTGTAACAGGCAATTTTGTTCCTGTCGTGGGACGAATGTTCACTGATGCAACGGACACTGTGCTAAGTGCCTCTCTGTTATTAAAGAACACAGTCGGTATTGTAGGTGTTGTTCTTATTCTAGCTTTAGCCCTTTTTCCAGCGATTAAAGTGTTAGCAATCGCCTTGATTTACAAAATAGCTGCAGCCGTTCTCCAGCCAGTTGGAGGAGCACCAATCATTTCTTCTATGGATATTATTGCAAAACATATATTATTTATTTTTGCGGCGTTGTTAGTCGTTACGTTCATGTTCTTCCTAACGATTGTCCTATTAGTTGTAACTAGTAACGTTACGATGATGATCAGATAAAGGAGGTGTACGGGTGGATTATTTGATTAGCTGGGTAACGCAAATCATATTATTTTTACTGTTAGCCTTAGTGTCAGATTTGTTACTTCCTAGCTCCCAATTTCGCAAATATACAAAAATGGTAGTAGGCCTACTATTGATTCTAATTTTTTTACAGCCTATCTTTCATTTGTTTCAAACAGATATGAATCAAGTTTTATCCGAGCAAATGATGAGTTGGAATCAAGAAATGGAAGTAGAAGAGATGGAAAATTTAATAGAAGTAAAGAAAAGTGAAATACAAGCCTCTCAACGTGCATATATTTTAGAAGAAATGGCTGTCCAATTGGAAAATAAGGTGAAAGAGGGGTTGATGAATGAACATGAAGTAGCTATTCAGGACTTTTCCTTCCAGTTTACAACGGATCAAGAAATAGGCTTTGAAACGTTAGAGCAACTTAGTGTGGTGTTGTCTTCTAATGTAGGAGAAACTCAGCAAGGGAGAGTAGAGGATGTAGAGTATGTTTCGATTAACGTTCAGGAGCGTAATCAGCAACAAGTTAATCAACCATCTACTAAACATGTCAGGGAATTTCTTGCAGATGAATGGCAAATACCGAAAGAAAAAATTGATATACAGTGGGAAGGAGGGGTGGAATGAAGCAACCATTTTCTAAATTACAATCCTTACTGAAACTAAAATCAGAAGATGGTAACAAACCAACGAAAATGGCCTATGTACTTCTCATTGCGTTATTTGGCTTACTATTACTTATCGTAAGTGACTTGTTTGCTACTCCCAAACCATCTCCATCACTTATACAAGACGAAACGAATCAAGCTAATTCGGAAACAACTTCTCAAGAACAAGAAACTTTTTTACAAAAAGAACAAAAACAATCGAACGCGTTGACGGAGAAAGAAAGCTACTATGAGCAACAATTACAAGAATTGTTAAATGCAGTACAGGGAGTATCAGAGGTTGAAGTGATGGTTAATTTGGATTCAACAGAAGTAAAAGTATATGAAAAAAATGAATCAAATGGACGCCAAACTACAGAAGAAACGGATCGTAATGGAGGGGAGCGGACGGTAGAGGACGTTACGGAAGAAAGTCAAGTCGTCTTAACGAGAAAAGGAGATCAAGAGATACCTGTATTAGTGAAGACGGAGAAAGCACCGGTAAGAGGAGTGCTCGTCGTGGCTAAAGGAGCAGACCATATGAAAGTACAACAATCGATTAAAGAAGCGGTATCACGAAGTATGGATGTACCAACACATCGTATTTCTGTAATGCCGAAAAAATAAAGGGAGGAAATTGTATGATGTTAAAGAAACAAACGGTTTGGTTGTTAACAATGCTTAGTTTAATGATTGTATTAAGTGTGTATTACATGACATCGCCATCTCAAGATCAAGTTGCATTATTGTATGATCAAGAAGAACAGAAAGAAGGAGAAGGTACACAAGAAGAGAAAGCTACATCAGAAGAGGATGTTGTTGAAACACAAGGGGAACAAACAGAAGAAATGACTTCTAGCATGTCGAGTGATGAGTATTTTGTAGCGATGCGTATGCAAATTGATGATAATAGATCTAAGCAATTAGAAGAATTAGAGCAAATTGTTTCCTCTGGAGATGTTTCCGCATCAGAAGTTAACGAAGCAGTAGCACAAAAACGCCAATTAGAGGAGCGGAGCATGAAAGAAGATGTCGTCGAACAAACTATACAAGCGAAAGCAGAATATCCAGATGTACTCGTTCGGTCAAAAGAGGATAAAGTGTTTGTTACAGTTAAAGCAAATGAACTTTCTCGTGAAGATTCCGTTCAAATAATGGAAATGGTATATGATGAATTTGGTACAGACAATGTATCCAATGTAGAAGTAGAATTTCAGCCATATGAGCAATAACCAGGTGTATGCCGCATCTGGTTTTTTCTTTTTTAAAAAAGTTTACAACGTTATAATATGGGTGTAATCCCTTGTTATAAGACGGTTAAAAACAAAAAATAGCGTAAATAGAATGGCTCATACACAGACACGTAGATGATGAAAGGTTGAAGTTTGTACTAAATTTGTCGTAAAATATTAAGAGGTGTTATTAGTACCTGTTATTATTACGTTTATAATTAGATAAAGGGGTGCACATATATGTTAAAAGTTCAAGAGATTCGTGAATTAATTAAACTAATTGATGATTCCTCCATTGATGAATTTACATACGAAAGCAATGGGACAACCATCTCGATGAAGAAGCAAAAGGAACAAGTAGTAGAACGCATACAAACGCAAACAAAAGAAGAAGTACAAGCTAAGCCGCCACAACAAGTAGCTCCAGCTCCTGCGGAAACAGTTGAAGTTTCTAATTCTGTTCAAGATGAAGTGAATGCGAAGGCAGATGTAGATTATGATTTCGAAATCGTATCTCCAATGGTGGGTACATTTTACGAAGCTTCTTCCCCAGAAGAAGATCCTTTCGTAAAAGTAGGAGATGCTGTGCAAGCAGATACAGTCGTCTGCATTGTAGAAGCGATGAAACTGTTTAACGAGATTGAGGCAGAACAAAGCGGAGAAATCGTTGAAGTATTAGTGGAGAATGGACAATTGGTAGAATACGGTCAGCCATTATTCCTAGTGAAAGCCAAGTAAGGAGTTGCAAATATGATTAAAAAACTCTTAATTGCAAATAGAGGAGAAATTGCTGTTCGAATTATTCGTGCATGTAAAGAGATGAATATTGAGACAGTAGCTGTTTATTCAGAAGCAGATAAAGAATCGTTACACGTTCAGTTAGCGGACGAAGCGTATTGTATTGGTCCGACTTTAAGTAGTGAAAGTTATTTGAATTTCACGAATATTATGAGTGTGGCGAAGTTAACAGAATCGGATGCTATTCATCCAGGCTACGGCTTTCTTTCTGAAAATCCGGATTTCGCAGAGCTATGCGAAGAATGTAATATTATTTTTGTTGGCCCGAGTGCGGAGTCTATACGTAAAATGGGAACGAAAGATGTCGCAAGAGAAACAATGAAAGCAGCTGGTGTTCCTGTAGTTCCTGGTTCTGAAGGATTAATTAAAGACGAAGAAGATGGAAAGCGAATTGCAAATATAATTGGCTACCCCGTTATTATTAAAGCGACTGCTGGTGGTGGTGGTAAAGGAATTCGTGTGGCACGCGATGAGAATGAGTTAGTCAAAGGAATTCGTGTAACGCAAAAAGAGGCAGAAACTGCGTTCGGAAATCCTGGACTTTACATTGAAAAGTACATTGAAGATTTTCGTCACGTTGAAATCCAAATATTAGCTGACAATCACGGGAATGTTATCCATCTTGGGGAGCGTGATTGTACAGTCCAACGTCGCCTGCAAAAATTAATAGAAGAGTCGCCATCTCCGGCGTTAAGCGCAGAACTAAGAGAGGAGATGGGACAAGCTGCTGTTAAAGCTGCTGAAGCCGTTTATTACTCTGGTGCTGGTACGGTAGAATTTATTTTTGATCAAAACAATGAAACGTTCTATTTCATGGAAATGAATACGCGTATTCAAGTAGAGCACCCTGTAACGGAAATGGTAACAGGTGTCGATTTAATTAAAGAAATGATACATGTTGCAAATAATGATACACTGACGTACACTCAAGATGAAATTACCTTTAATGGTTGGTCTATTGAGTGTCGTATAAATGCGGAGAATCCATTTAAAAACTTTATGCCCTCACCAGGTAAAGTAGAAATGTATTTACCGCCTGGAGGATATGGGGTTCGAGTAGATTCGGCAGCATATCCAGGATGGAATATACCACCTTATTACGATTCGATGATTGCTAAATTAATTACGTATGGTCAAACACGTGAAGAAGCGATGGATCGTATGAAACGAGCTTTAGACGAGTTTGTTGTAGAGGGCGTTCATACCACCATTCCATTCCATTATAAAATGATGTCACACAATGTATTTAGAGAAGGTGATTTTAATACGAAATTCCTCGAACATTATACTATAATGGAAGAGGAGTAATGGAAAGGAGATGTTATTTTGAACGATAAACCACTGTTAAATGTTGGAGAAGGGTCCGCGCTAGGAACGATTGAAATAGCACCGGAAGTAATTGAAGTGATTGCTGGTATTGCCGTTTCTGAAGTTGGAGGAGTTGCTAGCATGAGAGGTAACTTTGCCACAGATGTAGCCGAAAGGTTAGGTAAGGTGAACCATGCAAAAGGGATTAAAGTGGATTTGACAGAAGAAGGTATTGTCATTGATACGTATGTAGTTTTGGACTTTGGTGTATCTATTCCTAAAATAGCACAAATGATTCAAGACAATACTCGTCAAGCATTGAAAAATATGACGGCGCTTGAAATTAAGGAGATCAATGTCCATATTGTTGGCATCCAAATGGAACCAACAGCGGATAAAGAAGCTGGAGAAAACGAATAAAGTCCAAGCAGAGGTTATTAAGTTATCACTTATAGCCTCTGCTTTCTTTGCTTTTTTATGATGAACGTTGCAAGTGGTTCGAAACATAGCACTTTCACTTTTCTTAGTAGCTTTTCTTTTGGTAAAATGGTATCATCTTACGGAATCATACGTTTAAAGGAGATTGATTATGAAGCGTCATACAGCAAGAGAAAAGGCATTCCAAGCTATATTTCAAATGGATATGAATGATATTACGAGTGACGAAGCAATACAAAGTGTTATGGAAAGTGAGGAGCTGCCAGTTCATGATGCGTTTGTAAATCAGCTCGTGTACGGGGTAGAAAAATATAAACAAACAATTGATGAAAAAATATCCACCCATCTAGAAAAATGGTCGTTTAACCGCATTGCATCTGTTGAAAGAACGTTATTACGTATGGCAGTTTATGAATTAGATTATGAAGAAGACATTCCTGAAAAAGTAACATTAAATGAAGTCATTGAATTAGCGAAAGTATTCGGTGATGATAAGTCAAGTAGCTTTGTAAATGGCGTATTAAGTAAAATAGTAGATTAATGAAAATAGGAGGGTTCATACATGTCTGCACACATCATTAATGGAAGGGAATTGGCAGATGACTTACGAGCACAAATGAAAGATGAAGTGTCTAAGTTACATGAACAGGGTATTTATCCGAGTTTAACGGTTGTTCTAGTTGGGGAAAACCCAGCGTCTTTATCTTATGTAAAAGGGAAAGAGCGGGCATCTAAAAAAATAGGGATGCATTCTAATTTAATTCAGTTACCAGCAAGCACCTCTGAACAACAACTATTGGGTCTAATTGATCAGTTGAATAACGACACTACTGTACACGGCATTTTAGTTCAACTTCCTCTTCCAAGTCATATTTCAGAAGATATTATCATTGAAGCAATATCTCCAGCAAAAGATGTTGATGGTTTTCATCCTATCAGTATTGGTAGAATGATTGCGGGAAAAGATACATTTCTTCCATGCACACCGTATGGCATTATGACTATGTTAGATGAGAAAGGGATTACGGTTGAAGGAAAGCATGCTGTCATTTTAGGTCGTAGTCGTATTGTAGGAAAGCCAATTGGACAAATGCTTCTCAACCGTCATGCAACTGTAACGTACTGTCACTCTAGAACGAAACAATTAGATCGTTATTTACAACAAGCGGACATCTTAATTGTTGCAATAGGACAAGCACATTTCATTACAGACAAACAAATAAAAGAAGATGCAGTTGTAATAGATGTCGGTATTAACCGCTTAGAGGATGGCTCCATAGTAGGGGATGTTGATTTTGATTCTGCTAAAGAAAAGGCATCCTACATTACACCTGTTCCAAAAGGGGTTGGTCCAATGACGATTACGATGTTGTTGCAAAATACAATTAAAGCAGCAAGACAAATGAACCAAGTAACGAATGGAAGTACATCTCGTGACGGATAAATATTTAACGGTATCGGCTATAACGAAATACATAAAGCGTAAATTGGAAACAGACCGTCATTTAAACGAAGTGTGGCTTAAAGGAGAAATATCAAACTTTAAGCTTCATAGTCGTGGGCATATGTATTTAACGATTAAAGATGAAAAGTCTCGCATTAATGCTGTCATGTTTGCTGGTAACAACCGATCGTTGAAATTCACACCTGAAAACGGGATGAATGTTTTTATTCGTGGGGAAATTAGCGTTTATGAGCCTGTTGGGCAATATCAATTGTATATTAAACAAATGGAGCCTGATGGAGTAGGCGCTTTGTATTTAGCTTACGAAGAATTAAAGAAAAAATTAACGCAAGAAGGGCTGTTTGATTCAGCAAGCAAGCAACCGTTACCTGATTTTCCAAGCAGCATTGCAGTTATTACTTCTCCAACAGGGGCAGCGGTACGGGATATACTCACTACTGTAGAGAGGCGTTATCCCTTAGCCCAAGTAACGGTATATCCTGTACTCGTTCAAGGGAAAAATGCTGCTGACTCAATAGCTCAAGCCATAAGTTACGTTAATCAACTAAAAAGTGATGACGTGATCATTACAGGGAGGGGCGGTGGTTCTATTGAAGAACTGTGGGCATTTAATGAAGAAATAGTCGCCCGTGCTATCGCGGCATCGCATATTCCGATTATTTCCGCTGTAGGACATGAAACTGATTTCACCATTAGTGACTTTGTTGCAGATTATCGTGCGCCTACCCCTACAGGAGCCGCGGAAATTGCTGTGCCCTCTCAAGTGGAACTTACAAATCAAGTAAGGCTGTTAGGGCGACGATTACACCGAGTGATGGGCATGCAGTTGTCACAAGGAAAAGAACAAATCGCCCGCTACCAGAAGTCTTACGCTTTCCGTTATCCTGAACAAATGGTAAAGCAAAAGGAACAAGAGTTAGATAAGCTCGTCGAACAATTGCAACGCGTTCACGTAATTACGCGTACAAATAAACAAGATAAGTTTACAACATTGATCAATCGCCTACAACAACAACAGCCACAAGCAGCCAAAGACCGTGCTAGCGATAAGCTAAATCAAGTAACTAAACGTCTTGACAGAGGCATGGAGTCTCAAGTTCAAAATAAGGTTCATTCATACAATCAAATGTTGAATAAATTAACATTGTTAAATCCATTAGCTATTATGAAACGAGGCTATGCGATTCCTTTTAATGAATCGGGTAATGTTGTGAAGTCTGTTGATGACGTGGAACTAGGTGAAGTTTTACAGGTAAAGGTGAAAGATGGGGTATTAGATTGTCAAATATCGGGGATGGAAAGAGAGGAATACGATGACTAATCAACAAGAACAAATAAGTTTTGAGGACGCGATGAAGCAGTTAGAGCAAATTGTTGAGAAATTAGAAGAGGGTGATGTCCCTTTAGAGAAAGCCATTACATTTTATCAGGAAGGAATGAAACTTTCTAAACTGTGTAACGACAAATTAGTGAAGGTAGAAAAACAAATGCAACAAATTATGAATGAGCAAGGAGAGTTGCAGCCATTTAATGTTCAGGAGGAAGAATAGCGTGCCGATTACTTTAAAAGAATATATGCAAAGTAAAATGGAACAATTAAATCATCAGCTAGAACATCAATTGACACTTCTTCAAATCCCTGAACGGCTACAACGTTCCATGCTTTACTCAATTCATGCTGGTGGAAAAAGAATCCGGCCTACGCTAATGCTAGCAACGTGTGAAGCATTCGGTGGTGACAGTAAGCGAGCCTTTCCAGTTGCATGTGCATTAGAAATGATCCACACGTATTCATTAATTCATGATGATTTGCCGGCTATGGATGATGATGATATGCGAAGAGGAATGCCAACTAATCATAAACAATTTGATGAAGCTACGGCGATTCTTGCTGGAGATGCTTTATTAACTACGGCGTTCTATGTTATTGCTAATGCGGAGCAATTAAACGACGAAGAAAAAGTATTTTTAACAAAAGAGTTGTCGAAAGCAAGTGGCCCAGAGGGGATGGTCGCTGGGCAAATGCTAGATATGGAAGGGGAACAAACGTCTTTAACCCTAGAACAATTAGAAACCATTCACCGCCATAAGACGGGCGAATTGTTGCGTTTCGCTGCTGTAGCTGGTGCTTACATAGGTGGGGCAACGTTAAAGCAACGAAAAGAGATTGAAACGTATGCTACTTATGTAGGACTTCTGTTTCAAGTTCAAGATGACATATTAGATGTTATAGGTGATGAGCAAGCAATTGGTAAACCGGTTGGAAGCGACGTAACAAATGAAAAAAGTACATATCCTCAATTGCTTGGTTTACAAGGAGCTATTGCCCAGAAAGATAAATATACGCAAAAGGCAAAAGAGGCTCTTCAACAATCTGGTGGAGATGATACACTTTTAGTAGAATTAATTGACTACATTAGCAATCGAAACAATTGAATAGATCATTCATATTCGTTGAGTAATGCAGCGTGTTATGGTATATTGTAAATATAAAATCAGGATGGTGCAGTATTCTAGTCGGTCCTCTGATTCTGAAGGCGGGCCTAAAAATCCGCCAAAGGGCACATCGATGAAGTTCCTTGTGTCGGCTTGAGGCGCCCAGCCTTGGGTCGATGCTGGGAGTTAAGGTTGAAGGGCGATCCACAATGGCATGTGGGCGTTGACCCTGCTTCCGCGGAGGCCCATTCTTGTGGGAGGCTGTTCTCATACGTCTTCTATGAAATGGGGTATGAACCTATGTGGTGGTGCTTAATGGGAAGTATTACGCGTAGCGTAGCCTGCCTTGAGTGACCCTGAGGGGATTATGGTTATAAACATTCTTGTGGGTGGCCACTACAATAATGTTTAACATCTATATGAAATCAGTGTTGCAAAAGAGGCTAGGAATCAGTTAAAGACTGTTGAGGAAATCTCCTAGACTGTTCTGTCAGACACTTCAAAGGGATTATAGTGCGGACTAAGTGGTAATCTAGTCTAGCTTTCGGTGACGGAGCTAAGGTGGATTTAAAGGGGAACCGCCGACGTGGCAACACGTGGTATCCACTTGGGAAAACCTACTGGACCTAAGCCGTAGTTTTTACCTTTTAAGTGACCATTCTGTATTTATGGTTATATAACACAAATGAACGAATACAAATAGAGGTTAAATAGATGAAAACACAACTACAGAAGTCTATAAAGTTTAGTGTTAGTATTGCCGTTATCACATTTGTGTTAGCGGCTATTTTTTCAGTAATTTCCACTATGTTATTAAATGATGTGTATTATTTAGTAGGTATCATCATCGTGTTTACAATTGTATTTATTGGGGTAATATTTGACATGCTAGGAATAGCGGCTACCGCTGCAAATGAAGTACCCTTTCATGCCATGGCAGCAGAGAAAGTAAATGGTGCAAAGCAATCCATTACGATAGTTCGAAATGCAGATCGATTTGCGAGTTTTTGTAACGATGTAATCGGGGATATTGCAGGGGTTATTAGTGGAACAGCGTCTACTTTAGTTGTATTACGAATTACCTCTATGTTAGGGCAAACAGACGAATCGACGCTATATTTTGTTATATCCGTAGTTTTTACTAGTCTTGTCGCAGCAATAACAGTAGGGGGCAAAGCGTTAGGTAAATATTTTGCCGTGCATCATTCAACAGAAATCATTTTCTTTGCAGCCCGTGTTATATCTCTGATTGAGCGTAAACTGAAGGTGAATATTGTTTCGCGAAACAATAAGAAAAAGAAGAGCTCGAAGAAACTTCAATGAAGGTGAGTGACAAAGCATGGAATTACAGCAGATTAAAGATCCTTCCTTTTTAAAGGGCTATTCTAATAAACAGTTAGAACAATTATCTGATTCCATAAGAACATTTTTAATAGAACAATTATCGACGACAGGTGGGCATTTAGGAGCTAATTTAGGTGTTGTTGAATTAACGCTAGCCCTTCATAAAGTATTTGACAGTCCTAAAGATAAGCTTTTATTTGATGTTGGTCATCAAGCTTATATTCATAAAATTCTAACAGGAAGATCAATCCAATTTGATACATTACGTCAATATCAAGGGCTATGCGGTTTTCCAAAGCGTTGCGAAAGCGAGCATGATGTTTGGGAGACAGGGCATAGTTCTACTTCTTTATCTGCAGCAATGGGTATGGCGATTGCTCGTGACCTTAAAGGGGAGGATCATGCAATTCTTCCCATTATAGGCGATGGTGCGTTGACCGGAGGAATGGCTCTTGAAGCTTTAAATCACATTGGCGATGAAGAAAAGAATGTTATCGTTATATTGAATGATAATGAGATGTCTATTGCGAATAACGTTGGAGCTATTCACAATATACTAGGAAGAATGCGTAGTGCAAGAAAGTACCATTGGGTGAAAGATGAAATGGAATGGTTACTTAAGCGGATTCCTGCTGTTGGTGGAAAAATGGCAGCCGCTGCAGAACGAATGAAGGATAGTATGAAATATTTCGTAGTTCCTGGAATGTTTTTTGAGGAATTAGGGTTTACGTATTTTGGTCCTGTGAATGGGCATAGTTTTGAAGACCTATTGGAGAATTTACAATATGCCAAAAAGACAAAAGGGCCTGTACTTGTCCATGTGATGACACAAAAAGGAAAAGGATACCATCCAGCTGAATCAGATGAGAAGGATAAGTGGCACGGTGTTGGACCGTATAAGATTGAATCAGGTGAGAAAATTAAACCTGTGAATGCTCCTCCTGCTTGGAGCGAGGTTATTAGTGATGCGGTTATTAAAAAAGCGAGAGAAGACAGTAGAATTGCTGCTATTACTCCTGCGATGATTTTAGGATCTAAACTAGAGAAATTTGGTGAAGAATTCCCTGATCGATTATTTGATGTCGGAATTGCTGAACAGCATGCCGCTACTTTAGCTGCTGGAATGGCTACTCAAGGAATGAAGCCATTTTTAGCAATGTACTCCACATTTTTACAACGAGCATACGACCAACTTGTTCACGACATTTGTCGTCAAAACTTAAATGTAATGATTGGGGTGGATCGTGCCGGTCTAGTCGGGGCAGACGGCGAAACGCACCAAGGTGTATTCGACATTTCTTTTTTACGAGCTTTACCGAATATTGTGATCACGATGCCGAAAGACGAAAATGAAGGTCAGCATTTAGTTCATACTGCTTTAGAATATAATGAAGGTCCGATTGCCGTTCGATATCCGCGGGGTAACGGTTTAGGTGTTCCGATGGATCAAGACTTAAAAACGATACCGATTGGTTCATGGGAAGTGTTGCAGGAAGGAAATCATGCTGTTATTTTAACGTTCGGGACGACCATTCCAATGGCGTTAGAAGCGAGTAAGGAATTAGAGAAACAAGGAATCTTTGTTAGTGTTGTGAATGCCCGATTTATCAAACCGATGGATGAGTCAATGCTCCACAAGTTGATGAAGCAACAAATTCCAATGCTAACAGTCGAAGAAGGTATACTAAAAGGTGGCTTTGGAAGTGGCGTATTAGAATTTGCTGAAGAGAATAACTACCACGGCCAAATCATCGAACGTATGGGAGTGCCTGATCGCTTTATTGAACATGGAAGCGTGAAAGAACTGTATAATGAAATTGGCTTAACAAAAGAGAATATACAAGCAAAAGTGAAAGATATTTTACCAAATAAGAAACAGAGGGCTTAAGACATATGTCGAGGAAAGTAAGACTTGATACGTTATTAGTAGAACGTGGACTATTTGAAACGAGAGAAAAGGCTAAGCGGACGATTATGGCTGGTTTAGTTTGTACTGATCATATGAAATTGGATAAGCCAGGTATGAAAGTAGACGAAACCATTACTATACAAGTGAAAGGCAAAGCCATTCCATATGTAAGCCGTGGAGGACTTAAGTTAGAGAAAGCGCTCCAAACATTTGATTTTCAGGTAGAAGGAAAAACATTAATTGACATTGGTTCATCAACTGGTGGATTTACCGATTGTGCATTACAGAACGGGGCAGTGAAAAGCTATGCGATTGATGTAGGCTACAATCAATTAGATTGGAAACTGCGAAATGATGATCGAGTTATTGTGATGGAGCGGACAAACTTCCGTTACGTAACTCCAGAAGATTTACAGCATGGGGTTCCTTCTATCGCTTCTATTGACGTTTCCTTTATTTCTTTAAAGTTGATTTTACCAGTATTGGCGACTGTATTGGTAAAGCAAGGTGATGTTGCAGCGTTAATCAAACCTCAGTTTGAAGCGGGACGAGAACAAGTTGGTAAAAAAGGAATTGTTCGTGACAAGAAAGTGCATAAGCAAGTGTTACAAGATATACTACAATTTGCAGTATCAATTGGGTACATTGTAAAGGATGTAACCTATTCTCCTATCACTGGAGGCGATGGAAATATTGAATTTTTGGCTCATCTGCAACTAAGTGAGAATGGAGAAGGAATGATGAACCCTAATGTAGACATAAATGACATCGTTCAACAAGCACATGATGCACATTAAGGGAAAAAGGGGCTACATTGGTGGCTCCTTTTTACACGTTCATCATGGATTATTTTAAACGAAACGAGGGAGTTTGTATGAATAAAGGTCAACGGCATATAAAAATAAGAGAATTGATCGCCGATAATGATATAGAGACGCAAGATGATCTCGTCTATCAATTAAAATCGTTAGGCTATAATGTCACGCAAGCAACCGTATCCCGCGATATTAAGGAATTGCATCTCGTTAAAGTTCCAACGATGGACGGTCGTTATAAATATAGTTTGCCTGCAGACCAACGCTTCAACCCTTTAGAGAAACTTAAGCGACTCATGATGGATGCTTTCATAAGAATGGATACAGCAGGTCACTTAATCGTGATGAAAACGTTACCCGGAAATGCGAATGCTGTCGGTGCACTGATTGATAATTTAGACTGGGATGAAATATTAGGTACGATTTGTGGAGACGACACCATTTTAATTATTTGCCGTTCTGAGGATGAGAGTGTCCAGACCCAGAATCGTTTTCTAAACATGTTGTAAACTAAAGAAAAGTTGAGGTGCTAGCTCGTGTTAGCTGAATTATCCATTAAAGACTTTGCGATTATTGAAGAAGTTACCATTTCATTTCAAGAAGGATTAACGGTTCTCACTGGGGAAACTGGCGCAGGGAAATCCATTATTATTGATGCGATACAATTATTGACAGGAGGCCGAGGCTCGGCAGAATTTGTTCGTTATGGCACGAAAAAAGCAGAAATCGAAGGCTTATTCTTTATAGACGACGAGCATCACCGAGCATATGAAAAGGCGAAGTTGTTTGGTGTTGAGTTAATGGATGACGGCATGCTCATATTGAATCGAACCATTAGTGCGAATGGCAAAAGCATATGTCGTGTGAACGGGAAATTGGTAACACTTGCTATTCTTCGGGAGTTTGGTCAAACGTTGATTGATATACATACCCAGCACGAAACGCAATCATTGATGGACGTTGACCGACACATTGAATTGTTAGACTTATATGATCGGGAACGTATACAGCTAGCAAAAAATGATTTCATGAAGTTGTACAAACAATTCGAAAGTTTAAAGAAGCGACATAAAGAATTAAGTGAAAATGAACAAGAAATGGCTCAACGCCTAGATTTATTACAATTTCAATGCAATGAGTTATTAGAGGCAAATTTACAACCAAATGAAGATGAACAATTAACAGAAGAACGTAGTCGATTAGCGAATTATGAACGTATTTATAAGGCGTTACACGATGCTTACCATGCGCTTCATGGAGAACAAAAGGCTTTAGACTGGTTGTCCTTATCTTTATCGTCTTTAGAACATGCGAATGAATATGATCAAGATATTGCGAAGAAGACGGAGGAATTGTCGAATCATTATTATTTAGTCGAAGAATTAACTTATGATTTACGCAATCAGTTAGATCAATTAGAGTACAATGAAGAAGAATTGGACTCCATTGAATCTCGTTTAAATGAAATAAATCGCTTAAAGAAAAAGTATGGTCAATCCGTGAACGAAATATTAGAGTACGCTGCCACAATAGAAGATGAAATTGATCAAATCAAACATAAGGATACGCATATTGAAAAATTGGAATTAGAATTACGTGAAAAAGCGGAAGATGTTGCATTAGAAGCTAAGCATTTGCACGATCTTCGTCTTCAGGCTGCAACTAACTTGACTAGTGCAATTCATGAAGAATTACAGGATTTATATTTAGAAAAGGCTTCCTTTGGTGTGGATTTTTCGTATGTGGACGGTACAATTAAAGATCCCCAAGTCAATGGATGTCATGTGAAAATCGGGATGAATGGGTACGATGTAGTAAAATTTATGATTACGACGAACCCTGGAGAACCATTAAAAGATATTCACAAAGTAGCTAGTGGTGGGGAGTTATCTCGTATTATGTTGGCATTAAAGCGCATTTTCTCTAAGCATCAAGGTGTCACTTCGGTTATTTTCGATGAAGTGGATACGGGTGTTAGTGGACGCGTTGCTCAAGCAATAGCAGAAAAAATTTACGGCATTTCATCATCTTCCCAAGTATTATGTATTTCTCATTTGCCACAAGTAGCAGCAATGGCTGACACGCATTTATATATTAAGAAAGAGATGAAAGCGGACCGCACGAAAACCATCGTTCACCAACTTTCAAAGGAAGATAAAGTGGATGAATTGAGTCGTATGATTAGTGGTGCACAATTAACAGAAACTACTCGTGTTCATGCGAAGGAATTGTTAGATCTCGCGGAAAAAATGAAACATAAATAAAAGTAAACCACCTTTTTTTAGGTGGTTTTTTTATGGTATTACAACGACAATATAGGAAAACTTCCCTTGTTTTTCTCAAGTTTGCAAGGTTTAAAATAAACGATGTAAGGTCAAATTAAAGGTACAGACAAATAAAAAAAAGTTATGGGTTAGGAGCGAGGAGAGTGAAGTTATTGAGCATGCAAGAATATATTCGAAAAACGTTAGGGCTCCTGCTCCTACTGGTGATGATTAGTTTGCCCTTTATCAAACCGGTTCAAACGTATGTATCTATTCCAAAGAACGTGACGATGTTTAAACACCAAAGTGAAAGCATCCCGTCGTTAGGTTCCTCAGCAATAAAGATAAAAGCTGGTGATACAATCGTTAAAGAAGAGGAGAATGCATTTATTGGGAATGAAGTTGGCGAAAGTTCCATAGTGTACGAAATGGCCGGCTTTCCAGTAAAGCAAGTCGATGTACAGATATTAGATGATTTTAACGTCATACCTGGTGGTCAATCCATTGGGGTGAAAATGCATACAGAAGGAGTCTTAATTGTAGGACACCATTTAGTAAAAACATCTTCAGGCCAAGCATCTCCGGGCGAAGAAGCGAATATTCAAGTCGGTGATATATTACTCGAAATAAATGGTGAAAAAATTAATGACATGAAAGATGTAGCGCCATTTGTAAAAGAAGC
The DNA here is from genome assembly GCF_000775615.1 of Pontibacillus litoralis JSM 072002. Lineage (GTDB taxonomy): Bacteria > Bacillota > Bacilli > Bacillales > BH030062 > Pontibacillus > Pontibacillus litoralis. Next base: position 64,523 of record NZ_AVPG01000001.1, on the reverse strand, counting down.
AGGTAAAAAGGAACAATCTTTAAAATTAAAAATGAAACGGGAAAATAAAACATTTCAAACGACATTAACACCGATCTATGATAATCAGGACAAAAAGTATCGCATTGGTTTATATATTCGCGATTCAGCGGCTGGAATAGGGACGATGACCTTTTATCATCCTAAAACGAGCAAATATGGTGCATTAGGTCATGTTATTTCAGATATGGATACAAAGAAACCAATTGAGATCCATGATGGTACGATTTATCGTTCTGATGTTACTTCTATTAATAAAGGAAGTAATGGTGTACCAGGTGAAAAAAGAGCAGAATTCTCTAAAGAAGGGAAACGAATAGGAGATATTACAAAGAATAGTCCTTTTGGGATATTTGGTACATTAGATAGCAAAGTAGACAATGGTATTATGGATGAGCCGATGCCAATTGCATTGTCCCACCAAGTAAAAGAAGGGCCAGCTCAAATATTGACCGTTGTTAATGGGGAAGAAGTGCAAGCATTTGATGTGGAAATCGTTAGTTCTGTTCCACAGAAGTATCCTGCTACTAAAGGAATGATTGTGAAAATAACCGATCCTCAATTGTTAGAAGCAACAGGAGGTATCGTACAAGGAATGAGTGGAAGCCCAATCATTCAAGGTGGAAAAGTTATCGGTGCAGTAACGCATGTTTTTGTTAATGATCCGACCTCAGGATATGGTGTCCATATTGAGTGGATGTTAAACGAGGCTGGCATAAATATCTATAAAGAAAATCGAAAAAAGGCAAGTTAGGACAGGAAAAAACCTGTCTTTTTTTGTTAGGAAAAGCGGTAATCAACTGTTCCCTATATTATTTAGTTAGAAAATTCTAAAAATAATTAAGTGTTCCCACCTTGTTCTCATTGTCAAACCTATCCATCATGTTATAATGAAAATATTAGTTGAAATAAAGCGGATTCGACAAAACATAACGAAAAATGGAGTAATTCATCGTAATCAATCGATTTAATGAGTAAAAGCAATATAAAGTAATAAAAATCGTAAAATTAAAGGAATTTTAGAACAATTGTAGAACTGTTTATTGTGGAAGGATAGGGGAGAAAATCGAAATTAATGAGGAGGACGTTTTGTGGAAAAGATTAAAGTTTGTTTAGCGGATGATAACCGTGAATTAGTATCCATGTTAGAGGAATATTTTGACGAACAATCTGATATTGAAGTGATTGGCTCCGTATATAATGGTCAAGATTGTTTAACAATGTTGGAAGAATTAGATCCAGATGTACTTGTGTTAGATATTATTATGCCACACGTAGATGGAATTGCTGTACTTAGCCGCATGAAAGATCTAGAGAAGGAATCGTTACCAAATGTCATCATGTTAACCGCTTTCGGACAAGAGGAAGTAACGAAGAAAGCGGTAGATTTAGGGGCATCCTATTTCATATTAAAGCCATTTGATTTAGAGAATTTACGAGATCATATCCGGCAAGTAAACGGCATGGATTCAAATTTGGATCAGAGAGTGCGTTCTGCGAAAGATCGTAAAGACAAAAAGCCGAATTTAGACGCTAACATTACGAGTATTATTCATGAAATTGGCGTTCCAGCTCATATTAAAGGCTATATGTATTTGCGGGAAGCTATTTCAATGGTTTACAATGACATCGATTTGCTTGGGTCTATTACTAAAGTGTTATATCCAGACATAGCGAAGAAATACAATACAACCGCCTCAAGAGTAGAGCGGGCGATACGTCATGCAATTGAGGTCGCATGGAGTCGAGGGAACATTGATTCCATTTCGTCCATGTTTGGCTACACTGTCTCCATGACTAAAGCAAAGCCCACGAACAGTGAGTTCATCGCAATGGTGGCAGATAAACTTCGGTTAGAGCATATGGTTTCATAAATATATATTTACAGAAGTCTCCGTTAAAACAAACGGAGATTTTTTAATTGGTTAAAAATTTATTGAAAGAAAAATAAAAAAATACTTATCGAAAGCACACTTTCATGATAACATTATGAATTATATGAAAAGTAAGAAAAGTGGTGTTGGAATATGAAAGTAGTAAAGTTTGGAGGAAGTTCCGTTGCATCAGCGACCCAATTGAAAAAAGTAGCTAACATTATTTTGCAAGATAAGGAGCGTCAGTTGGTAGTCGTGTCTGCACCAGGAAAGCGTTTTTCTAGTGACCGGAAAGTGACAGATTTACTAATTGAAGTAGGAAAGAAAAAGGAAGAAAATAAGGAATTTGAAGAAACGTTACAAGCCGTGATAGGAAGGTTTCAACAAATATTAGAAGGTTTGTCTTTATCTACGCAACTAACAGAGCGTGTTCGCGATCATATTGTATCAATTGTTCGAGGAGAGTCCGATGACGCGTATCGCATGGATGCTTTAAAAGCAGTAGGGGAAGATACATTAGCGCAAATTTTAAGTTTATACTTAAACGATATAGGCCATAAAGCGGCTTATGTTAATCCGAAAGAAGCAGGAATTATGGTAAGTGATGAACCAGGACAGGCGAGAGTGTTAGAAGAAAGTTACGCGCAATTATATGAGTTGCGAAATCGAGAAGAAATCGTGGTTATCCCTGGATTTTTCGGTTATACGAAGAAAGATCAGTTAATGGCGCTTCCAAGAGGTGGTTCTGATATTACAGGGGCGATTGTAGCAGCAGGGGTTAAGGCAGATTTATATGAGAATTTCACTGATGTGGATTCTGTTTACTGTGTGAATCCAATGATTGTAAGCAATCCGAAAGAAATTCATGCGTTAACGTATAAAGAAATGCGAGAATTGTCTTATGCTGGATTTTCGGTTTTTCACGATGAAGCATTGAATCCAGCTTTTCAGGCAAAAATACCTGTTTGTATTAAGAACACGAATCGGCCTGAGAAACCTGGAACAATGATTTCAGCTGAGCGCAATTTAACAAATGGACCAGTTGTAGGGATTGCTAGTGATGATGGTTTTTTAAGTATTTATGTTAGCAAATATTTAATGAATAGAGAAATCGGTTTTGGGCGTCACTTGCTGCAAATTTTAGAAGAAGAGGGTATATCATTTGAACATGCTCCTTCAGGAATTGATGATATGTCTGTTATTGTGCGGGAAGAGCAATTACCCCCTCATAAAGAAGAACTTGTGCTGAAGCGGATTCAACATGAACTGAAAGTGGATACTGTTTCCGTTGAACGAGATTTAGCGATGATAATGATTGTTGGGGAAGGGATGAATAGTACCATTGGAGTAACGAGCAAAGCATCGGCATCCTTTGAACGTGCTCGCGTCAATATTGAAATGATTAATCAAGGTTCTTCAGAAGTATCCATGATGTACGGTGTGAAAAAAGAAGGATTAAGTAGAGCTGTCCAATCTCTATATGAAACTTTTTTTGTTCAAGTATCAAAAGAAGCTGAACGGGCGAAATAGACTCGCTTCAGCTTCTTTGCTGTGATAAAGTGTAATGAAGTAATTGATGGACATTCCGAATATCACGATGTAAGCAATCATGTAATAACGTTTGGAATAATTCAGCAGTCATAATGGCGTCATTTAAGGCGTGGTGCCGTTCCAATGGAGTAACTCCTAACTCAGCAATCATCGTATCTAATTGTGACTTATGCTTAGGGTATAGCTTTTTTACGAGTGCTTGTGCATCAATATAATATGGTGTCCTATTCGGTAAGTGCCATCGTTTTAGTAATGTTTCAATAAAACCTATATCAAATGCGGCTGGATAAGCAACTAAAATGGAATCTTGACTAAACTCTAAAAATTGTTGGTACGCATCACAAAATGTCATGCCATCGTTTATTTCCTCGCGTGTAATTCCGGTTAATTGTAAAGTTCGATTTAACACAGGACGAATGGGTTTAATGATTTGATGGAAACGTTTATAAGAAATATGCTTTGTCCCGACAATACGAACAGCACCAATGGAAATGATTTCATGACCTATTTGTGGGAGCAATCCGGTTGTTTCTAAATCAAAAATTGTAAAAGGTGCTGTTTCTAAATCAGCGAGTAACAGATTAGGATTTCGATGAAAGGCATTTAAGGTTTCCTTGCCTTTTCGGTAGGCGTCGGTTTGTTTAAATGAGCGTAATTTATAAGCGTATATATGTTTTTCGAATAACCAATAGCGTAACAATTCAATATCAATAGGAAGCATTTAAACCACCCGATTTCTGTTATAGCTTATCTCTAACACTTGTTGTAGCCGTTTTGCAACATGGAGCGCTTCTTTTAGGAGTTTTCGTTCACCTCTACTTAATTGAGTAAGCATAATTTCATTCGATAAAGGTTTGCCATTTTGAAGTTGATGTAAGTTTTGTTCAAGCCGAAACTTCAATAATCGATGCAAGGCTAATCGTGCATTTTCTGCGTCGCGAGGGTGAAAGCGTTCATTTTGTTCTAATTTTTCTAATCGTTTCATACTATTCACTTCTTCTACCCCATATTTCACCGCGTAAATACGCAAGGCATTAATGATTTGCATAATGGCTGCTTTTTTAAAATCTAGCGATCGCGAAGGACCTGTTCCGATAATTCTACCAAAGGGTTGAATAGGAACTCGGAAACGTAAAGTGTCTTTCATTAGTAATTGTTGCAAATTGAGGGAGCGTTGCATGCGTTTTGTTACAAAATCTCTTAATTCGTACGCTAAAGAAAAATCCCCTACAATCGGCCGGAAATCCATGAAAATTGTGAAGTCTCGTATTTCTTGGGCATCTAATTTTTCTAACCATGTATCGATGGAGATACGCCACGCTTGTAAAGAATTTCTCCATTTGTCCTCTTTAGCCATAATTCCGCCTGTACATAAAGGATATCCGCAATACTGAAGTTTGGTATTAATCTTGTGCGTAAATTGTTTAAAGTAGCTATCAATTTGATCTTTGTTGTGTAAATGACTGTAATCCGCAATAATGATTCCGTTATCTTGGTCTGTACTAAAGGCTTGTTCTTTCCGGCCTTCGCTTCCCATGACGATGAAGCAGTAATTAATTGGAGGTGTTCCGTATCCTTCTTGAATCATATCATCTTCAGCTAACTGGATGATGTGATGGTGAATTTCATCATTATAGCTAGAAATTAATTCGCATACGTCATAGGCAAACATTTGATCTTCTAATAGCTGAGCTACGAAGTGTTGGAATGATCTGTTGTACTTTGGGGCTAACTGTTTTACTTCTTCGATGGAGTTTGCCTTTTGAATGCGATATCTTAAATCAAAGTATATGGAATCTTCAATGGTAAGAAGAGATGTTTGGCGAAGCTGTCCGACGACCTTTGTTTTGTTCATAACGGGAATAATACTAGCCGGGTTGTGCTTTAAAAATGATATGGCATTATAGATAAAGTCACGATCCGTAACGGTATATGGTTCCTCTTTCACGTAATCATCGACTAAACTATCAAAATCATGGTTTACATATGCTTTAAAAATATCTTGATAATTAAGCACACCAATTAATTCAAGGTCATCTGTGCTAACAATCAAGCCACCTAATTTATATTGCTGCATTTTATAAACGGCTTCTGTTAACGTCGCAGTTGGAGAGATAAAATAAGGAAGTTCCACGTAGTTATCAACCCGTTGTTTAAACAGTTTCCGGTCATGGAAGTCATCTTCTCCATCTTTTGCTTTATACTTTACTTCATGGTAAAGGCTCTTCATTAAATTGCTAATGCCATCCATAACAATTTTTGAGAACGCTTGGTTTTCAGACATAATAGCCATGAATTGTTCTTTTTGAAAACGAAGCGCTTTCGTTTCTTCAATTGCCTGAACGGAGAATTTCATTTCCCCACTCGTTAAAATAATCATAATGCCAACAATATCTCCAGGGTAATAAAATCGTACGGAAATTTGCTTTCCATTGGATTTGTGCATTATGTTTTTCGCAAGTCCTGTTAAGACAAAATGGATATTAATATCATCTTCCTCTTCATCCTCATGAAAGAGAAATTCGTTCGTCTCAAATACTTTTAGAGAAGCACCGGTAAATAGTTGTTCTAATTGTTGAGTGGTTAACATATTAAAGGGATGCTGATGTTTAAACATATCGATATATTTCTCCAAGATAGTGCCTCCTTTTTTTACTTATCGTGTGTACACTCAGTATATCAAAACAAGAAATGAAAAAAACAAATAGGACGTTACCTTAATGACGCCCTATTGCCCTCTTATTTAAAACGTTCTTGTGTTTTGCCTCGCTTTTTATCTCTATACAAAATGAATCCACCGATGAAAAATAAACCTAATAAGAAAAATAATAACCCAACTAAAAATTGAAGCCAAAGTCCAATAAAGAATGGGTATTCAATCATGAACAAAGTGTCTCGCATCATTTTAATTCCTAATACCGATAGGGCACCTGGAATGAATAAAATAATGACTGCAATTAATCGTGACATCGTTCCTCTCTCCTTTGCAATCTTCCCTCTGTAGTATAGCAAATGAAACAAAAAGCGCAAAGCGACCATTACTTGCTAATTCATGCAGGTTGTTTTATAGTGAAAACGTGCAAATACTTGCAAGGTGAGGATGTAAATGAAACGAGTGCTTATAGTTGGGGGAGGCAAAGGTGGCACAGCATTATTAACGCTACTAAGGGCAACAGATCGAATGGATATTGTTGCACTAGTCGATTTAAAAGAGAATGCACCAGGTGTACAACTTGCCAAACAACACAACATTCCAACAGGATTTGACTGGAAGGAGTGGATTCATCAAGATATTGATATTGTCATGGAAGCTACAGGTGATGAGCGTCTATTTGAACAATTAATGGCGGAAAGCAATCATCAGACGGTTGTTGTACCAGGAACCGTAGCCTATATTACTGCTGAATTGCTCGAAGAAAAAACAGAGTTGCTACAAGAAATACAAGCACAATCAAAAAATCAAGAACTGTTATTAGATTCTATACATGACGGCATGATTGTTATTGATAAAGAGGAGAAAATTAGCTTTATTAATCGTAGTGCCATGCGTATCTTAGATGTGAAAAGGGAAGACGTTACGTATACAAGTATACACGAGTTAATACCGTCAACTAAGTTACCACACATTCTCAAAGTGCGCCGTAAAGAAGTAAACCAGAAACTAGTCTTGAAAAATGGTAGGAAAATTGTCACTACAAGAATTCCTTTAATTGGTACAAGTGGAGAATTGATGGGTGCTTTTGCTGTTTTTAAAGATATTACTGAAGTCGTTCATTTAGCAGAAGAGAACACAGATTTAAAAGAGTTAAAGACGATGCTTGAAGCCATTATTCAATCGTCCGAAGAAGCAATATCAGTTGTAGATGAGCATGGCATGGGAATCATGATTAACCCAGCATACACGAGAATTACTGGTTTAAAAGAAGAAGATATAGTCGGTAAACCTGCAACTGTTGATATTTCTCAAGGAGAAAGCATGCATATGCGTGTCTTGAAAACTCGGCGACCGGTTCGAGGTGTTCGTTTAAGTGTAGGACCTTCGAACAAAGAAGTGCTTGTTAACGTTGCCCCCGTCATCGTAGACGGCCATTTAAAAGGGAGTGTGGGTATTCTCCATGACGTATCAGAAATTCAATCGTTAACGAGCGAATTGAAGAAGGCGAGACAGATTATCCGAAGTTTAGAGGCGAAATATACATTTAATGATATTATCGGCGATTCGACAGAGATGGTGATTGCCCTTGAACAAGCGAAAGTATGTGCCAAAACACCAGCAAACGTTTTGTTAAGAGGAGATTCGGGAACGGGAAAAGAGTTGTTTGCGCATGCTATTCATAATGAAAGTGATCGCCGTCATAACAAGTTTATTCGTGTCAATTGTGCTTCTATCGCAGAATCAATTTTAGAAAGTGAGTTGTTCGGTTATGAAGAAGGGGCTTTCTCTGGGGCGAAGCGCGGCGGAAAGCGTGGTTTGTTCGAAGAGGCGAACAACGGAAGTATATTTCTAGATGAGATTGGGGAATTGTCTCTATCTATCCAAGCTAAGCTGTTAAGAGTACTGCAAGAAAGGGAAATTATTCGTGTCGGCGGTACCAAGCCAATTCCAATCAACATTAGGGTTATAGCTGCCACCAATGTTAATTTAGAAAAAGCTATTGTGAACCGTACATTTCGGGAAGACCTTTATTACCGATTGAATCGTTTGCCGATCTTCATTCCTTCTTTACGTGAACGAAGGTCTGATATTCCGTTATTAGTTGATCGCATCGTTCAAAAGCTGAACATGGAATATGGGCGTGAAGTGAAACGAATGGATGAAGAGGCCGTTTCTTATTTACAAGCATACGATTGGCCTGGTAACGTTCGGGAATTAGAAAATATTATTGGTAGAGCGATGATTTACATGGCGATTAATGAAGAAGAAATAAAATTAACACATATTCCTGAGTTAAGAAACCATCCTAAAACAGATGATATGAAGGAGTTCCGATACCCTGAAGAATGGGGAGGAAGGAGCTTGCAACAAGCAATGGATGCATATGAAAAGCATGTGTTAACGATAGCGTATCAATCGCATCATTTCAATAAAACAAGGACTGCACAAAGTCTAGGAATATCGATTCGAAATTTGTATTATAAGCTAGATAAATATCAAATTGACAAGAATAGCATGCAATAATATTCATATATGCAATCCCTTGCAAGGTTTGAATCGTTGGTTTGAAGCGCTTTCATGGAATAATTAAGTTGGCATGGTTTTTGCATATATAGAGGGTGAAGGCTAGAAAGGAGAATGAAATGAATTTAGAAGCATTATTAAATCGAGTAAATAAACAACAAAAAAGAAAAGTGGCCATAGCTCAAGCTGCGGATGAAGGTGTATTGGAAGCTGTACAACACGCACTTGAACATGAGCTGGCCGAATTTCGCTTAGTTGGAAATCAAGAAAAAATCGAACAAATTGCGGCTAAACTATCTTTTCAGCTTAATCGTAAAGAATTAAATATCCACCATGTGCCAGATGAGAAAGAAACCGCATCTGTAGCCGTTAAATTGGTAGCAAACGGAGAAGCGGATGTAGTGATGAAAGGGAATATTGATACGAAAACCGTATTAAAGGCTGTTTTACATAAAGAATACGGTATTCGTTCTAAAAATGTGTTATCTCACGTTGCTGTTTTTGAAATTCCAGACCGGGAAGAACTGATGATGTTAACTGATTCTGGAATGAACATTGCACCAACATTAGAAGAAAAGGTGCAAATACTCAATAATTCGGTCCGTGTTGCAAAAGCGATTGGGATTGAAGAGCCTAAGGTTGCTCCAATTGCGGCAGTAGAAGTAGTGAATCCTGCCATGCAAGCAACTTTAGATGCAGCAGCATTGACGCAAATGCAAAGAAGAGGACAAATTAAAGGGTGTGAAGTAGATGGCCCTTTAGCTTTCGATAATGCATATTCTCAAGTTGCAGCAACGCAAAAAGGCATTGAATCCAATGTTGCTGGTAAAGCGGATATTCTTTTAGCTCCTACAATTGAGGTAGCTAACGCTTTATATAAATCATTTGTTTATTGCGCTAATGCAAAGGTAGCAGGTATTATTAGCGGTGCAAATGCTCCAATTGTGTTAACCTCTCGAGCTGATTCAGCGGAGAGTAAACTATATTCATTAGCTTTAGCATTATTAACATCAGAAAGATATTAAGGGAGGAAATGGAAATGGAATTATTTAAGTATATGAAGGAATACGATTTTGAACAAGTTGTTTTTTGTCAAGATGAGAAATCTGGTTTGAAAGCAATTATTGCTATTCATGATACGACTCTAGGTCCAGCTCTTGGTGGAACGCGTATGTGGACGTATGATTCGGAAGAAGAAGCACTTGAAGATGCATTGCGCCTAGCAAAAGGTATGACATATAAAAACGCTGCAGCCGGATTAAATTTAGGCGGTGGCAAAACAGTTATTATCGGTGATCCGAAAAAAGACAAAAATGAAGAAATGTTCCGTGCTTTCGGTCGCTATATTCAAGGGTTAAACGGCCGTTACATTACAGCTGAAGATGTAGGTACAACGGTACAAGATATGGATACGATTCATGAAGAGACAGATTTCGTCACAGGTATTTCGCCAGCATTCGGCTCATCAGGAAATCCGTCTCCAGTTACGGCCTATGGTGTTTATCGTGGAATGAAAGCTGCTGCAATGGAAGCTTATGGATCTGATTCTTTAGAAGGGAAAGTTATCGCAGTACAAGGCGTGGGAAATGTGGCTTATAGTCTATGTAAATACTTGCATGAAGAAGGAGCTCAACTCATCGTTACGGACATAAACAAAGAAGCGGTAAATCGTGTAGTAGAAGAGTTTGGTGCGAAAGCTGTTGAACCAGATGACATATACAGTGTAGATTGTGACATTTATGCTCCTTGTGCTTTAGGTGCAACGATTAATGATGAAACAATTCCTCAATTGAAAGCGAAAGTAATCGCTGGCTCTGCAAACAACCAATTGAAAGAAAATCGTCACGGCGATCAAATTCATGAAATGGGTATCGTCTATGCGCCAGATTATGTTATTAATGCTGGTGGCGTTATTAACGTAGCAGATGAGCTGAACGGTTACAATGAAGAACGTGCAATGAAACGAGTAGAAGGTGTGTATGATACGGTAGCACGCGTATTTGAAATATCTCATCGTGATAATATTCCATCTTATGTGGCAGCAGATCGCATGGCGGAAGAGAGAATAGAGCAGCGTTTACAAACGAAAAGCACGTTTTTACAAAATGAACATCATATATTAAGCCGACGCTAAAATAAAGCAAGAAATGGAGGGTGAAGTGTTGCAAGAACAAATTTTTCGAACACTTGTTATTAATCCAGGCTCCACATCGACGAAAATTGGCGTCTTTAAGAATGAACAGTGTGTGTTTGAACAAACCATACGTCATCAAGGAGAGGACTTAGCCGTTTATCCTAATGTCGTCAATCAATTCACATTTAGGAAAAAAATGATAGTTGATGCGCTCGATTATGAGGGGATTAATCTTTCAAAATTCGATGCTGTTTGTGCTCGAGGTGGCTTGTTGCGCCCTATTAAGGGAGGCACTTATACAGTGAATGAAGTGATGCTAGAAGACTTGAGGAAAGGCTATAACGGGGAGCATGCTTCAAACTTAGGTGGGATGATTGCGAATGAAATTGCTAAATCCTTAAACATACCAGCATTTATCGTTGACCCTGTAGTGGTGGATGAACTAGAAAGTGTTGCTCGTTATTCTGGTGTGCCAGAAATCCCAAGAAAAAGTATCTTTCATGCATTGAATCAGAAAGCTGTTGGGCGTAAAGTGGCTGATCACTATAGACGCAAATATGAAGAAATGAATATGATCATTACGCACATGGGTGGCGGTATTACAATTGGTGCCCATCATGGCGGCAAAGTAGTCGATGTGAACAACGGGCTTCATGGCGATGGTCCATTTTCACCAGAACGTGCAGGAACGGTTCCAGCAGGTGACTTAGTATCGTTATGCTTCTCAGGGGAGTATTATCGCGAAGAAATCATGAAGAAATTAGTTGGTCATGGAGGAATCATGGCTTACCTAGAAACGAACGATGCGATTGAGGTAGAGAAAAGAATAGAAGCTGGAGATGATGAAGCTCGCCAAGTGTACGAAGCGATGGCCTACCAAATAGCTAAAGAAATAGGCTCTATGAGTGCGGTGCTTCATGGTAAAGTAGATGCGATTGCTTTAACGGGTGGACTAGCTTATGGTAAAGAATTTGTTGCTATGATAAAAGAGCGTGTACATTGGATTGCTGATTGTCTTGTTTTTCCTGGGGAGGACGAACTACAAGCTTTAAATGAAGGTGCTTTGCGAGTGTTACGAAATGAGGAAGAACCAAAGTCGTATCCGAACCCAGTTGTTTGAAAGGAGAGAGAAAATTGGCAGAAGAATATGATTTAGTAGTACTTGGAGGCGGCACTGGAGGATATGTAGCTGCTGTACGAGCATCACAACTCGGTTTAAAAACAGCCATTGTAGAAAGTGGTAAATTAGGAGGCACTTGTTTACATAGAGGGTGCATTCCATCTAAAGCATTACTACGAAGTGCAGAAGTGTACCGTCAAACGAAAGAAGCACATACGTTCGGTATAGAAACGTCTGAACCTACTTTAAATTTCTTTAAAGTACAAGAACGTAAACAATCCATCGTTGATACTTTGCATAAAGGCGTCGAAGGGTTGATGAAAAAAGGCAAGATCGACATTTATGAAGGATTTGGTCGCATTTTAGGGCCTAGTATTTTCTCACCAACTGCAGGGACAATTTCTGTTGAGATGAATAATGGTGATGAGAATATGATGTTGATACCAAAGAATGTTCTTGTTGCAACTGGTTCAAGCCCGAGAACGCTACCAGGTCTAGAAGTTGATGGACAATATGTGATGACTTCTGATGAAGCACTTTCAATGGAGAACTTACCTGCTTCCATCTTAATTGTCGGAGGTGGTGTCATCGGTATTGAGTGGGCATCTATGTTATCTGATTTCGGCGTTGAAGTAACAGTAATGGAATATTCAAATCGTATTCTTCCTACAGAAGACCATGAAATTGCTAAAGAAATGACCCGTTTGTTAAAGAAAAAAGGGGTCAAGCTTGTCACAAGTGCGAAAGTAATGGGAGATACGTTGAAGAAAGAAAATGGTATTGAAGTACAAGCAGAAATAAAAGGAGATGTGCAAACGTATCAAGCAGACCGTATGCTCGTTTCCGTTGGACGAACGCCGAATGTGAATAATATCGGACTTGATAATACCGACATACAACTCGAAAATGGTGCGATTAAAACGAATGAATTTTATCAAACGAAAGAATCACATATTTATGCCATTGGCGATGTAATTGGTGGTATGCAACTTGCTCACGTAGCTTCCCATGAAGGAATTATCGCTGTTGAGCATATGGCAGACCAACAACCAATGCCGATGAATATGGAACAAGTACCGTCTTGTATATATTCTAACCCTGAAATCGCTAGCGTCGGGTTAACAGAAGAACAAGCAAAAGAGAAAGGCTTTGAAGTGAAAGTAGGAAAATTCTCCTTTAGAGCAATCGGAAAAGCACTTGTATTCGGTGAAACAGATGGCTTCGTTAAAATAATTGCCGATAAACAAACAGACGATTTATTAGGTGTGCATATGATTGGGCCTCACGTTACAGATATGATTTCCGAAGCAGGACTTGCCAAGGTATTAGATGCAACACCGTGGGAAATCGCACATAGCATACACCCACACCCAACGCTTTCAGAAGTAATGGGAGAAGCAGCACTAGCAGTAGATGGAAAACAAATTCATGGATAAATAAGGAGGGGTTTTTGTGGCAAACACTCGCCATCAACAATTAGGCCTTTCAGATGATCAAGTATTAGATATGTATCGAACGATGTTACTCGCTAGAAAGATTGACGAGCGTATGTGGTTATTAAATCGCTCAGGTAAAATTCCGTTTGTTATCTCCTGTCAAGGACAAGAAGCAGCGCAAGTAGGAGCAGCGTACGCGTTAAATCGTGAAAAAGATTATGTAGCTCCATATTATCGTGATATGGGAGTTGTTCTAGCATTCGGGATGACTGCAAAAGAGTTAATGCTTTCAGGTTTTGCTAAAGCAGAAGACCCGAACTCTGGTGGTCGTCAAATGCCAGGACACTTCGGGCAGAAGAAAAACCAGATCATCACTGGTTCATCACCTGTAACAACACAAGTACCGCACGCAGTTGGCTTTGCTTTAGCCGCTAAAATGCAAAAAGAGGATTTCATTTCGTTTGTAACGTTAGGAGAAGGTTCCTCTAACCAAGGTGATTTTCATGAAGCGTTAAATTTCGCTGGGGTTCATCAACTACCGGTTATAACAATGGTTGAGAATAATAAATATGCGATTTCTGTTCCGGTAGAAAAGCAACTTGCATGTGAAAAGGTATCTGATCGTGCTCAAGGTTACGGCATGCCTGGATATACGGTGGATGGTAATGATCCGCTTGCTGTATATGAAGTTGTTAAAGAAGCAGCTGATCGTGCCCGTCAAGGAGATGGCCCGACTTTAATTGAAGCCGTTTCTTACCGACTAACGGCTCATTCGAGTGATGATGATGATCGTACGTATCGTGAGAAAGAAGAAGTAGAAGAAGCAAAAAAGAAAGACTCTATTATTACATTCAAAGCCTATTTACAAGAAGCTGGTATCCTTACAGAGGAAAAAGAACAGCAACTAGAAGAAGAATTAAAGCAAATCGTAAACGAAGCAACAGACTATGCAGAAAATGCAGCATATGCGGATCCTGAAAGTGCCATGAAATACGTATATGCTGAAAAAGAGTAAGGAGGGGGCGATATTATGCCAGTAATGTCCTACATTCAAGCCATTACAAAAGCGTTGCATGAAGAAATGGAACGAGATGAGAAAGTTTATGTATTAGGGGAAGATGTCGGTAAGCGTGGTGGTGTATTCCGAGCGACAGAGGGGCTGTATGAAACCTTTGGGGAACAACGCGTAATCGATACGCCATTAGCGGAATCGGCGATTGCGGGTGTTGGTATTGGTACAGCTATGTATGGCTTACGTCCAGTAGCAGAAATGCAGTTTGCTGATTTTATCATGCCGGCTGTCAATCAGATTATCTCAGAAGCATCGAAAATTCGTTACCGTTCGAACAATGATTGGAGCTGTCCGATTACGATTCGTGCTCCATATGGTGGTGGGGTTCACGGAGCGTTGTATCACTCACAATCCGTAGAATCAGTATTTGCTAATTCACCTGGTTTGAAAATTGTGATGCCTTCTAACCCGTATGATGCTAAAGGACTACTAAAGGCAGCAATACGTGACGAAGATCCGGTATTGTTTTTTGAGCATAAACGTGCGTATCGTTTAATTAAAGGAGAAGTTCCAGAAGAGGATTATACACTACCGATTGGTAAAGCAGATGTGAAGCGAGAAGGTTCTGACGTTACGGTTATTACGTACGGCTTGTGTGTTAATTTTGCTTTGCAGGCAGCTGAGAAATTAGCGGAGGACGGCATTGACGCCCATATTCTTGACTTACGTACGGTTTATCCGTTAGATAAAGAAGCTATTATAGAAGCGGCTAAGAAAACAGGTAAAGTACTTCTAGTTACAGAAGATAATTTAGAAGGAAGTATTATTAGTGAAGTGTCTGCCATTATTGCAGAGAATTGTTTATTTGACCTAGATGCTCCTGTTCAACGTCTTGCAGGACCTGATGTACCGTCTATGCCATACGCACCAACGATGGAGAAATTCTTTATGGTTAATCCGGATAAAGTAGAACAAGCAATGCGCGACTTAGCAGAATTTTAAGATAGAAGGAGTGAAAAGGCTTGGCTAAAGAGAAAATTAACATGCCCCAGCTCGGGGAAAGTGTAACAGAAGGAACAATAAGTTCGTGGTTAGTATCTGTGGGGGATACGGTAGAAAAGTATGATCCAATCGCAGAAGTAATGACTGATAAAGTAAATGCTGAAGTCCCATCTTCTTTCACTGGTAAAATAGTAGAGTTAGTAGCTCAAGAAGGAGAGACGGTTGAAGTAGGCAACTTGATTTGCTATATTGAAACCGAACAATCTGGCGGAGCAAATGCAGATGAAGACAAGGCACAAGAAAAAGCACCAGCTCCAGAAGCAGAAGCTCCAGAAGAAGCTGCCGATCAATCGATGAAAAAACGTTATTCTCCTGCTGTTATGCGAATGGCACAAGAGAATGACATTGACTTAAATCAAGTACAAGGATCAGGTCGTGGTGGACGTATTACTCGTAAAGATATAGAGAAAGTCATCGTATCAGGTCATGTTCCGAAACCAGTGAAAGAACAGCCTAAGCAAGCAGCTAAAGCCGAACAACAAGTTAAACCAGCAGCAAAATCTGCACCAGGTCCGCAACCAACAGTTCAAGCTGGTGATATAGAAGTTCCTGTGACTGGTGTTCGTAAAGCGATTGCTAATAATATGGTGAAATCCAAAACGGAAATTCCTCATGCGTGGATGATGGTCGAGGTTGATGTAACAAACATGGTGGAATACCGTAATTCGATGAAAAATGACTTTAAGCAAAAAGAGGGCTTCAGCTTAACGTTTTTCGCTTTCTTCGTTAAAGCAGTTGCGCAAGCATTAAAAGAATATCCGCAGCTAAATAGCACATGGGCTGGCGACAAAATTATTCAACGTAAAGCCATTAACTTAAATATTGCTGTTGCAAAAGATGACGAATTGTTCGTACCTGTCATTAAAGATGCAGATGAGAAATCAATTAAAGGTATTGCAAAAGACATTATGGAATTAGCTACGAAAGCTCGTAACGGTAAATTAACAAACGATGATATGCAAGGTGGCACATTTACAGTGAATAACACTGGTTCGTTTGGCTCCGTGCAGTCAATGGGAGTCATTAACCCACCACAATCAGCAATTTTACAAATTGAATCGATTGTAAAACGACCAGTTTACATGAATGGTATGTTTGCTGCTCGTGACATGGTGAACTTATGTTTATCACTTGACCATCGTGTATTAGACGGACTTGTAGCAGGTAATTTCCTAGCACGAGTAAAAGAAATATTAGAGAATATGACGAAAGACAATACTTCAATCTATTAAGTGAAAAATGGCCTTAGCAAGATTTGCTAAGGTCATTTTTGTCATGATCCTTATTCACAATTAACGGTTCCATTATAATACTGCTGGAGTTGGGGCAGGTTCTTCATATTGCATGATTTATTTTGGATAGAAGATTGAGAAGAATGTAAGCGTAATGCGAACGCTCCTTTTTTAATTGCACCTAGAAAAATAGCTGGTTCTTTTATAGGAGGACATATTTTAGACAAAGTTTATCAGCATTTTACAAGATGAAGAAGGTATTCTTTGATATACTATAAGTTGGTCTAAGTACCTTGTAGTCTCTAAATGGACTGTAGAATAAGTATGGAGGTGAAGGGATGGTAAGAAAGACAATTTTATTAACGATAGGGTTTGGTTCATTAGCAGCAGGATTTACTGGCGTTTACCTACCACTTTTACCAACTACTCCTTTTATTTTGTTGTCTTTAGTATGTTTCTCCAGGAGTTCAGATAAATTTCATGCTTGGTTATTATCAACGGAAATATATAAGAAATATGTACAAGAATTTATAGATACACGTTCCGTTCCAATGAGTAGTAAAATTAAAATCATTATTTTTCTATATATATCTGTAGGCATTTCCATCTATTATTTAGATTATATATACGTTCGACTAGGCTTAAGTATCATGCTAGTGTTACAAACCATAATTTTATTTTTATTTGTACCGACACGTAAAAATAAGCAACCATAATAAGATAAGGAAGCTCTACTATACGAAATAGTGGAGTTTTTTTCATTGAATTGTAGTTGAAAAGTTGTCTAAATATCCGATATGACTATAGAGAAGGAATGTATGATGAGTAACTGATACAAGCTTAGGAGGTTTATACATATGATGCAACAAGATAAAGGTATTTTATTAGAGAGCGGTACGAATGAATTAGAAATAGTAGAGTTTGGAATTGGCACGAACCATTTCGGAATTAATGTTATCAAGGTGAAAGAAATACTTAATCCTACGGAGGTGACGAAGATTCCGCATTCTCATCCTTCTGTAGAGGGGATCATTGAGATTCGTGGAGAAGTCGTAACGGTCGTCGATGTAGCTCATGCTTTAGGATTTCCACCTTCTGATCATCCGCAGCAAGATAAATTTATCGTAGCAGAATTTAATCAACAGAAAATTGTTTTTCACGTCCATACAGTAACGCAAATTCATCGCATCTCCTGGGAAAATATCGAAAAGCCAAATAAAATGTATCAAGGGTTAGAAACGCAAATCACTGGTGTAGTGAAGATGAATGAAGTGATGTTATTATTATTAGACTTCGAGAAAATGGTTGCTGATATAAACCCAGAATCAAGCATTAACGTTCAATCTATGAATCAATTAGGAGAAAGAGAGCGTACGAATAAGCGAATTGTCATTGCGGAGGATTCCGCACTATTAAGAGAGTTGTTAAAAGAAACGTTGCATGAGGCAGGATATACGGATCTTCGTCTATTTGAAGATGGCAAGGAAGCATATGACTATTTAGAGTCTTGTGCATCAGATGATGAGAAGACGTTACAAGAGCACGTACAGCTAGTGATTACAGATATAGAAATGCCTCAAATGGACGGGCACCATTTAACAAAAAGAGTGAAGGATCATGAACAGCTTTCCATATTACCAGTTATTATATTCTCTTCGTTGATTACGGAAGATTTGCGCCATAAAGGGGAAAGAGTCGGCGCAAATGCACAAGTTTCTAAACCAGAAATTGTACAATTAGTGCAAATGATTGACCAATACGTTTTGTAAAAGAAGAACAGCAGGTAGATGTCTATTCCTGCTGTTTATTTATGTTTGTTAGACTTATGATTCCACGTAGTAAACTGGCCCCAAGGAGAAAATGGAGAAGTGTGATTATAATACTGATGCGATCGTTGGTATTGACCGTTTTTCTTCGACCTTTTTTCAGGGTCTTCCCAATTTAAAAAAGTGTAAAGAATTTTTTTTGCTTTCGTAAGGGAAAGGGTTGTTTTTGGATTTCGAAAGGATTGATCTATTTTTCCTAAATGCTTCATGGTGTCGAAATCCGCTTTTTTAGGGGGGATGTGGAAGTAAAAGTTATCCACTTGCACGAGAAGTGTCGAATGCTGATGGCTATATTTGGGATGATCAGAAAAGTGGAGACCTACTTTCTTCGCTCGATTTTGTTTTAATAGTTTTTCGATAGCTTTTTTCTTTACTGTATACAATTGTTTCGGTTCTGAAGCTGTTTTTGCGTGTTTATTTACGACAAAGATAGCTTGGGCAATCATTTCCGTTGTTAATTGGAAATCATTCGTAGTCAAAATGGTTCCTCCTAATTATTCTTCTAATAGTTAATGTGTGAATGACCAATGACAGACTCATCTACTTACAATGGTTTTCCATTCATTTGCAAGCTTATGTTTGTATTCTAGCACGTTTTTTTCTTTTTCGACATATCTAAATGAAAAAAAGCTAACCATTTCGGCTAGCTTTTCCTGCTCATGTACCATGTCTTGTAAACTAATAATATCCTGGATAATAAGATCCGCCGTATCCTGGTCCGCCATATGGATAAGGTCCGTAATAGGGGCGCGGACCACAAGGGTAGCCATAACACGGATATGGTGGTCTGTAGAAGAATGGGCTAATAGCTAAACCTGCAAGACCGCCGAGAGCAAACGGTAAGAAGGGTCCGCCGAAAAAGCGTTGGTTGTTAACGGGGACATGTCTTTGTGGAAGGGCGGGAATAGGACTATTATAGGGTGAAATTTGGTAAGGTTGCATCATTTTCTCTCCTTTATTTATAGACTTTCCTAACATCCTATGATGAGAATGACTAAGTGAGCGTGTCCATGAAGTGATACTTATTTTGATTTCGATTGTAGCGTATGAATCGTAAACTCCGGCATGCATAATAAACGGTAAGGAAGTCTTGTCGTACCAATCCCTCTACTAACGTATAAATAAGAAGAGCTATTCGGCACGTTATACCATCCTTCGACGTATTGTTGTGCATAGGGAGGTGTGATGAGGTGGCCGATAAATGGTAGCTGAATTTGTCCGCCATGGCTATGTCCAGATAATTGAATGTCAATAGGAAGTTCTTTCATTTCTTCGGCATAATCTGGCTCATGACACATCATAATCGTAAATAGGTTCCGGTCACTATGTTGTAATGCTCGTTTCCCATCAGGCTGTCCAAGTATCACATCATCAATTCCAGCAAGACAAATACATTGTCCATTCTTTTCAATGTATTGATGTTCATTTTGCAGTAATTGAAAGCCGCCTATCTCCATATAATGAGCGATGATATCTGTTCCATATCCACCGTGATCATGGTTCCCGTATATCCAGTATTTACCTAAAGGTGCTTGCACAGTAGCTAACAGTTGGGAGGCTTGCTGTAGTTCAACGACGGAAACGGTATTAGGTACATCAAATAAATCTCCAGTAAACAACAGCAAGTCTGGTTGTTGGAGCTGAATCGTTTTTATTAACTGGGCAAATTGTTGCATTGTATAATGAAAACCGATATGAATATCTGAAAATTGCAGGATGGTTACGTTATGAAAGCTTTGGGGTATTTTTATGGATGAGATGGTTTCCTGTTGAATGGATAAGCGATTAGGTTCAATGTATTTAGCATAGTAATACGTACTTCCGCTTAGCCCTATTACACTTAGCGCACTTTTCCAAAGTCGTTGTAAAAAGGAGCGCCGATTTATTTGTCTTTGCATCGTTGTTCCCTCCTTGTATATAGATATAGCTCCTTTGTACATAGTAAATTATTTTATTTAGATTATAACAAATTTTCCGAAAATAAAGGGAATAAAAAGAGGTGTGCAGAATGGGAATATATAAGGAGTGATGAAAGATGGAAAAGGAAGTTGTAATCGTAACGGGCGGTTCTAGTGGAATGGGAAAGTATATGGCAAAGAAATTCGTACAAGAAGGTGCTAAAGTTGTCATTACTGGTCGTAATGCAGAACGATTAGCAACAGCAAAAGAGGAAATTGCACAAGGGCAGCATGATCAAGTACTTACAGTGGAAATGGACGTAAGGAAGATAGAAGATGTTCAGCGTATGGTAGAACAAACAGTAGATTATTTTGGACGTATTGATCATCTTGTCAATAACGCCGCAGGCAATTTCATTTGCCCAGCTGACAAAATGTCTGTAAACGGGTGGAATTCGGTTATTGATATTGTGTTAAATGGGACCTTTTATTGTAGCAAAGAGGTAGGTGACTATTGGATTCTAAATGGTATTAAAGGGAATATTTTGAACATTGTTGCTACATATGCTTGGAATGCAGGAGCTGGAGTTATGCATTCGGCATGCGCTAAGGCCGGAGTGTTAACGATGACGAGAACACTTGCCGTAGAGTGGGGGTATAAATATAATATTCGAACCAATGCGATTGCTCCAGGACCTATTGAGCGAACAGGTGGAGCAGATAAATTGTTTGAGTCTGAAGAAGCGGCGAAACGAACATTGGAATCTGTACCATTAGGCCGATTAGGTCAGCCTGAGGAAATCGCTGACTTAGCCCATTTTATATTATCAGATAAAGCTTCATACATGAATGGAGAGGTTGTTACCCTTGATGGAGGTCAATGGTTGAACAAGTTTCCTTTCTAAAAAGTAAAAGAAAGACTGCTAGCCTAATGTTAGCAGTCTTTGTCGTTAAAGGACGTAAAAGAAAATAGCTAGAAAATGCATAACTGACCCACCAATAACGAATAAATGCCAAACTGCATGGTGGAATCGGAAGCCTCGCCATACGTAAAAGATGGAGCCGAAGGAATACAATAGTCCTCCTATAATAAGTAAAACGACACCACCTAATGCAATTTGTGCAACAAGTGGATTCCAAGCAAATACTATTATCCACCCCATCATAATATACATAATTGTAGATAGAACGACGAATTTCTTTACAAAGAACATTTTAAATATTACACCGGCAATAGCGATAAACCAAACGAGGCCAAATAAAGACCAGCCCAGCGGACCTCTTAGTAAGATTAAAGCAATTGGGGTATATGTTCCTGCAATAAATAAGTAAATGGCGGCATGGTCTAATATTTCAAACCGATCTTTCCATTTACCAGGTGGAAAGGCATGAACGAGCGTAGAGGAAGTGTATAGAAATACCATCGTTAATCCGTATATCGTTACAGAAACGATATCAATGGCATCACCACTCATGCTTGCAAATACAACTAATAAGCTAAGCGCTGCAATACTTAACAACACGCCGAAACCGTGAGTGATTGCATTTACGACTTCTTCTTTTTTGGTAAACGTATGGGTTTCCATTAATGATAACCTCTTTCGTGAAATAATTTATATTTATTATACATCTTTTCTTCCGTATACCCTAATGATGATTTTCGAGTATACTGATATTAATTAGGTGCATGTCACATATTTGTGCGTTTACCTACAATAGAATAGAATGGTAAAGACCTGGTTGTTAGGAGGTACTCGTATATGGACCCGATAGATGTAATGGAGCAAATTGATAAAGTAAAACCGTCTTTTCAACCGATCTTCACAGCTATTAAGTATGATGTTATCGGTTATGAGGTGTTAGGTAGAATTGAGGAAGAAGGGGAATATGAAAGTTTAGGACCTTTCTTTGTCGATCCTCAAGTGCCAGAAGAGTTTAAGTTAGAATTGGATGATTACTTGTTAACACAAGCAGTTCAGCAATTATGGAAAGAACAAGATGATAAAAGCTTGTTGTTTATTAACCGTAGCGCTCAGCAGCTAATGTGGAATGGGGAGCAACTTATACAAACATTATCTCCTTTAGTGGAACAGGGGTTTTCATACAATCGTATTGTGTTAGAGATTACGGAACATGATTTTGATGAGGACTTTGAAAGCTTAGCTCATTTACTATTGTATTACAAAACATTTGGTATTCAAATTGCAGTCGATCATGTCGGGGCAAAAAGTTCGAATCTAGATCGGCTACGCCAACTGGAACCTCACATATTGAAAATTGATTCCAAAATTTTGCATGATGCGGATTTGAGTAGTCATCATGATATTCTGTATTCGATATCCATGTTAGCCAAACGAATTGGTGCAGCATTATTGTTTGAAAATATTGAAGATGATATTCAACTTTATTACGCTTGGAAGCACGGTGGAAGATATTATCAAGGTTTTTATTTAAAGAAACCATGCTTTAGCTTTCCCCCAACACAAAATACGGCAACATTGATGAAAAACCAATTTGATGGGTTTATTCGTCGAGAGAAGAAATTGATTGAAGATCGTATTGCCTTTATTTTAAATTGGGATCAGCGAATGAGAGGACTATTGGATCACTGGGAAGGGGCTAAAAAAGTAGATGCCTTTATTGAAAGAGTAACCCATTACTTTGATGAGGAAAGTTTTCGTATGTATGTGTGTAACAGTGACGGACAACAAATTTCATCCAACTTTCGTAAATATAACAATGAATGGGTGAAGCAACCAGAAATAATAGGAACGAATTGGGCATTTCGACCTTACTTTCTTGAGAACATTGTACAAATGCGAACGTGGAACAAAGGG
The DNA here is from genome assembly GCF_000775615.1 of Pontibacillus litoralis JSM 072002. Taxonomy (GTDB): domain Bacteria; phylum Bacillota; class Bacilli; order Bacillales; family BH030062; genus Pontibacillus; species Pontibacillus litoralis. The sequence goes on along the minus strand of NZ_AVPG01000001.1, from coordinate 41,344 downwards.
AGATTATCAGATCTGTATTCTGATATAGACACACGTGCAATGGTTCGAACGTTTAGTTTTCCTTTATCCGATCATTTTTCTATTTTTATTGATATTCAATACGCTTACATATTTGAGCATGAATGTTTGCTTATATGAAGGAAGAACGAATCCATTATGGGTTCGTTTTTTGTCAAAGCAAGAAATGATGCTTAATCAAAATCCATTTCAAATCGCAGCATGAGTCTTTTTTATAGTAAAATGTAATTCATTCGTTTGGCTGTTTTTTGAACGAAGCAATTATGAGATTATTTTAGATGTCTATTTTTGTCCGAATTTTCCGAACGAATCATGCGCCATGAAGGTTGTTTTAAAGATAGAATAGTATCACGACAACCTAAGGAAGAAGGTGTTCTAATGCGTTTTTATTGTCTTTATTGTTGTGCGCTTTTTAAAGAGAATGTGCAATCATGTCTGGTTTGTGGATATCTCACTATACATCCGATACAAATCAACATACAACATAGTATGAAAGAAAGAATGCAAGGTGGGGAGCATAACATGCGCTGAGTTGAAATTTACGGAAAACATGGTATGATGAAAGGTGGGCAACGTAACAATCATATGGGTGGTTTGCTTGACTCCTCTATGTGTGAAAGAAGAAGGAGTGTATATGGATGATTAGTTTGCAAAGAGAAGAATTAGAGCAATATACGGTAAAGGATTTAATTATACCGTCTGAGAAAGTAGCACATGTTCAAGGAGGGAATCCGTTAGAACATGCGTTGTTAGTGTTGGTTAAATCTGGGTATTCAGCTGTTCCGGTTCTTGACCCACAATATAAGTTAAAAGGAAGTATAAGTAAGACTATTATATTAGATAATATGTTAGGCATAGAGGAATTTGAGTTAGAAAGGTTGTCCAACATCACTGTACAAGAAGTAATGAAGACGGACATACCATTACTAAATCTTGAAGATACGTTTTCGACGGGACTGGATGCAGTAACGAACCATCCCTTTGTTTGTGTCGTAGATGACGAAGGTTTCTTTGAAGGCATCTTAACGAGGAGAGCAATTTTAAAAAGGTTAAAACGTCATTTGCACACGTATAACCAACATTTGTAATATAGTGCGCTAACCTAAAATGTTGAAGGTTAGCGTTTTTTATCGTACAAAAATAATGGTGGATATTTCTTGTCATTGCAAGCCTATATTTGTTAAAGTATTAGCATACATGTAATGTTTTACATAACCAAGGAGGATAACATATGAAACAAATGGATGCAAATGAGATTATTTCTTTTATTTCGAATAGTAAAAAGTCTACACCGGTCAAAGTGTATATCAAAGGGGATAATGTTAAAGATTTGGACTTTGGTGAGAATATAAAAGCCTTTGTTGAACAAGAAAGTGGTGTGCTTTTTGGTGAATGGAAAGAGGTAGAAGCTTTTCTATCTAAGCACGAAGCGAGCATTGCAGATTATGTAGTTGAGAATGATCGCCGTAATTCAGCTATTCCTACATTAGACTTAAAACATGTCAATGCCCGGATTGAACCTGGTGCAATTATTCGTGATCAAGTAGAAATTGGTGATGGAGCAGTTATTATGCTTGGTGCGTCTATTAATATTGGTTCTGTTATTGGTGCAGGTACGATGATTGATATGAATGCTGTTCTTGGTGGACGTGCAACTGTAGGGGAAAACTGTCATATTGGTGCAGGTGCTGTGCTTGCCGGTGTTATTGAACCGCCTTCTGCAAGCCCTGTTGTTGTAGAGGACGGTGTAGTAGTAGGAGCGAACGCAGTCATATTAGAAGGTGTTACTGTTGGTGCGGGAGCAGTTGTTGCTGCTGGTGCGATTGTAACTCAAGACGTACCACCTAACACCGTTGTTGCAGGAACACCAGCAAAGGTTATTAAAGAAATTGATGAACAAACAAAAGGAAAAACAGAAATCAAACAAGAATTACGTAAATTGGATAATTAAGAAAAAGCAGGAGCTAACCCCTCCTGCTTTTTCTACATTTTAATATGGAAGAGGGGAACAAGATGCAATTACAATCCTTGATAAATATAAGAAGAGATTTACATCAGATCCCAGAGTTGGGGTTTCAAGAAACAAAAACACAAGCCTACTTGTTAGAGTATATTGCTTCCTTACCGCAACAACATTTAGAAGTGAAAACGTGGCGTACTGGTATTTTAGTGAAAGTAGCTGGGACAAACCCTTATGAGACGATTGCATACAGGGCAGATATGGATGGATTACCTATTCAAGAGCAAACGGATTATTCTTTTCAGTCTGTTCATTCAGGCAACATGCATGCGTGCGGACACGATTTTCATATGACGATTGCCATAGGTGCGTTAACGAATTTAGCGACCCATCCAGCTGAACAAAACGTGCTGTTTCTATTTCAGCCGGCAGAAGAGAGTCCAGGTGGTGCGTTATCGATGATGGAAAGTGAGGAAATGAAAGCATGGTGGCCTGATAAAATATTTGCTTTACACATTGCTCCGGAGTTACCTATAGGGACGATTTCTTCACGAGAAGGATTATTATTTGCCAATACGAGTGAGTTGTTTATGGATTTTAAAGGAAAAGGTGGTCATGCTGCGTTTCCGCATATGACAAAGGATATGGTTGTTGCAGCGAGTCACTTAATCGTTGGAGCACAGCAAATTGTTGCTAGAAATGTCGATCCATTAGATTCGGCAGTTCTTACATTTGGAAAAATGACAGCAGGGCATGTTCAAAATGGTATTGCCGAAACTGCTCGTTTAGAAGGTACAATGAGAACGTTCCTGCCTGAAACGATGGAACGGTTAAAGCAACGAGTAGAAGCGCTAGTAGAAGGTAATGAAATGATTCATGACTGTTCTATAACGATTGATTACGGTTCCAATTATTATCAAGTGTACAATAGTGGGAATTTGGTGGAATCCTTCCGTCACATCGTAGAGCAACAAGATTATGTGTATCAAGAGGCGAGACCCGCTATGACTGGGGAAGATTTCGGTTATATGTTGAGGGATATACCAGGGTTTATGTTTTGGCTAGGTGTGGATTCGCCACACGGATTGCATCATAATCAATTGCAACCGAAAGAAGAGGCGCTTCGAGTAGGAGTAGATGTAGTAGAAGCCACCATAAGAAATCTAAAGTGACGTGGTGCATACCTTCTTTAAGACCGGATAAACTACTAAAGTAGAAGTTCAACTAAAAGGAGGATGTTTTATGGAAAAAATAGGGGTAGAAGGTACATTAACAGATGTTCGTCAAGCATTACAAGAGAAAGGCTATGATATAGTTGATTTGAGAAATGAGGAAGATGCGAGGGGCTGCGATTGCTGCGTCATCTCTGGACAGGATCAAAACGTAATGGGAATGGCGGATGTTGTTACTCAAGGAGCGGTTATTAGCGCGCATGGAATGACGGCAGATGAAGTATGTCAAGTTGTAGATGAACGAAACAATAGATAAAGTGTTGTCCAAAGAGCTGACGTATTTTTGTATACGCAGCTTTTTGGCTTTTTAGTGCGGCAGTGTGGTCATTTTTTCGTTAGAGGATCTTATAGCCAATTACGTAATTGGTTAAATGGATTCATTCCTAAAAAAAAGATGACCCGGTTTAACACACCGAAGCCATCCTTTTAGTGTCGCTCTCTATTCCGCAAATGGTCAAATGTAGTTCATTGATGATTTACATGTTTCGTAATATTCACTTGATGTGGGTATGGGATTTCAATACCAGCTTCATCTAATGCTTCTTTCAAGCGTTTGCGAATATCACGTTCAACGCCCCATTGCTCCATGTTTTCTGTTTGAGCTAATACACGAATAACGACATCAGAAGAACCTAGGCTATTAACACCAATCACATCTGGACCTTCTTTAATACGTTCATCATTTTGGGCAAATTCTTCACATACTTGCTGTAATACTTTAATAGCCTCATCAATGTTTTCGTCATAAGAAATACCAATGTCCACAAGTGCACGCATATTTCCTCTGGAATGGTTACTAATCGTTGTGATGTAACGATTTGGTACGAAGTTTAATGTGCCATCTAATCCGCGGATTTTCGTTGTGCGTAATCCTACTTCTTCAACAATCCCATTCATACCACCAGCTGTTACGTATTCATCTACCTCGACTTGTTTCTCTAATAAGATGAAGAAACCAGTCACTACATCACTGACAAGTCCTTGTGCTCCAAATCCGATAGCTAACCCGACAATACCAGCACCAGCAATAAGAGGAGCAATCTCAATATCTAATAACCCGAATAGTGTCGCAATTAAAACGAATCCTAATACATAGGCATATATGTTCATCATTAATCGTTCTAATGTTTTCGTACGTCCTTCGGATAGCTTTTGCTTCTTTCCTGCTTTTCCAATAATCGATTGGATGATTTTCTTTCCAAGTGGAGAAACGATCATGTAGACGATGACGATAAATGCTACTTTCCATCCTACCGTTATCACATTGTCTAACATGTTGGACCAATCCAAATTCATATTCTTCTATACCCCTTTCGTTGTCACGTTTTGTTCACTTTTAACACTATACCTTTCCTTGAAATGGATTGCAATAAGAATAATGTGAAGAAACGTCAGATTATGTTTAGACGTTACCTTTTATGTATAAACTTGTTTTTTAAAAAGAAGAGCTTCTACATGTTTTTCTAAAGGCATATTACTTCTCATTTCTATCAAAATAGTGTTTAATGAGAATAGACAGGGGTAACAATATAACCGTTAGCCTTTTCCTAATAGCGTTTCCATCCAGATTACATTAATTTTAATTTAACATTGACTAAAATGTGAGCCTTCGTTATAATAGGAATTGTGGTTATAATAGAAACCCGATAGAACATCTTAGTGATTACTCAAAATACTTAATTAAACATTTATGGAGGGATTACAATGGCAGAACGTATGGTATCTAAACAAGCTCCACGCTTTGAAATGGAAGCAGTAATGCCTAACAAAGAATTTGCAAAAGTAAGCCTTGAAGAAAATATGAAAAACGATAAATGGACAGTACTATTTTTCTATCCAATGGACTTCACTTTCGTGTGTCCAACAGAAATTACAGCAATTTCTGATCGATACGATGAGTTTGAAGACCTTGATGCGGTAGTAATTGGTGCTTCTACAGACACTGTACACACACACTTAGCATGGATTAACACAGATCGTGACGAAAATGGCCTTGGCGATTTAACTTATCCATTAGCGGCTGATACTAATCACCAAGTTTCTAAAGACTACGGTGTTCTTGTTGAAGAAGAGGGAATCGCGTTACGTGGGCTATTTATCATTAGCCCGGAAGGCGAATTGAAGCATGCTACGATTAACCCAGATGAAGTTGGTCGTAACGTAGACGAAACACTTCGTGTATTACAAGCACTTCAAACTGGAAGCCTATGCCCAGCTAACTGGAAGCCAGGTCAAGATACTTTATAAGAAGAGCGGATAAAGGTCTAACTAATGCAGTTAGGCCTTTTACACTATCAAGATACATCGTTGAACAATAAGGAGGATTATTTAATGAAATTAAGAGCACCAATGCCCGAATTAACAGGAGCAACAGAATGGTTGAACGGTCAAGTTACGAAAGAAGAATTACTTGGTGAGAAGCCAACGCTTATTCACTTTTGGTCTGTAAGCTGTGGATTATGTAAAGAAGCGATGCCAAATGTAAATGATTTTCGCGATCGTCATAGCGAGCAACTAAACGTTATTGCAGTACACATGCCGCGCTCAGAGAAAGATTTAGATATTGAACAAGTTAAAGCGGTAGCAGAAGAACATGGCATTTCACAACCAATCTTTGTAGACAATAAGCATACGTTGACAGATGCATTTGAAAATGAATACGTCCCTGCATACTATGTTTTTGATAAAGAAGGTAACCTTCGCCACTTTCAAGCAGGTGGCGGTGGCATGAAGATGCTAGAAAAACGTGTAAATCGCGTGTTAGGTGAATCAGAAAAATAAATAAGTTAATCAAAAGCCCCTATTTCTGTTTAGAAGTAGGGGTTTTTAAATTGTTAACATTCATTGGAAATATATCATGTGTGCAAAAATGAATTTTTAAAAAATTTAAAAAAATAGGTCGAAACAGTGGAAAATTATTTCGATACTCGATATATTTATGTATACATCACAAAAAGAAGAAATGACAAGAAGGGGGAGGGATTTACTTGAACACGTTATTCAAATTAAAAGCTTACTATATGCCATTTAAAAGATATTTTTTTCTATCTTTATTTTTTCTTGTTGTTGTAACGTTCATTACTATCGTATATCCAATTGTGCTTCAAGTTACCATCGATGAAGTGGTTTATTTAGAACGATATGCGTTAATCCCTGTAGTAGCAGGGGTCTTTATCATTTTAATGTTGATAAAGAGTATATCGACGTATTTACAACAGTATTTGGGGGATTTATTCGGCATTAAATCTGTCTATTCGTTAAGGGATGGATTGTATAGAAAGTTACAACGTCTACCATTTCGTTATTATGATAATGCTAAAACAGGTGATTTAATGTCACGATTAACAGCAGATGTGGAAGCATTTCGTTTTTTCTTATCTTTTGGGTTTGCTGAATTAATTCGCATTGCATTATTAATCGTCGTAAGCTTAAGTGTTATGTTTTTTTACTCTGCATCTTTAACGCTTGTTACGATGGCGGCGATGCCATTTTTGCTAGTTGTTGTGTTTCAATTTGATAAACGGGTACACCCAGCTTTCCGTGGTATTAGAAAAGCCTTTGGTAATATGAACACCCGTGTGCAAGAGAACATTAGTGGGATGACTACGGTTAAGTCTTTATCACGAGAAGATTATGAAGTAGGAAGATTTACTGATCGTAACGATGAATATCGCACCAATTATATTGATACATCGAATATATGGGCTAAATACTTTCCTTTGATGGAGTTTGTTGGGAATGTGAGTGTTGTAGCGTTATTAGGCTATGGTGGTTATTTAGTGATGCAAGGATCTTTGCAGTACGGGGAGTTAGTCGCTTTTTTTAGCTTAGTTTGGTATATTCTTGGTCCGCTAATGAACTTAGGCTTTGTGATTAATTTATTTTCCCAATCGAAAGCTTCAGGTGAGCGGCTGTTAGAAATATTACAGGCGGAGGAAGAGATACAGGAAATAAAACAGCCATTTCAATCATCAGCTATCGAAGGGCATGTCACCTTTCAAGACGTTACCCTTGCATACGACGAAGGTGATGATGCGGCATTAAAAGATATTTCCTTTGAAGCTCTACCGGGAACAACGATTGGTTTAATTGGTTCTACTGGCTCAGGGAAGACGAGTATAACACAATTGATGACACGTTTTTATGAACCGCAACAAGGTGAAGTGTTGATAGATGGTAAGCCTGTACAAGAATATGGATTAAAACAGTTAAGGAGTAGTATTGGCTTTGTATTACAAGAAACATTTTTATTTTCCACATCGATTAAAGAAAATATTGCTTATGGAAACCCTGAAGCGAGCATGGAGGACATCATGGATGCAGCTAAACGGGCGCAAGCGCATGAATTTATCATGGCGATGCCTAAAGGATATGATACATTACTTGGTGAACGAGGAATGGGTTTATCTGGTGGTCAGAAACAGCGTATTGCTATTGCCCGGGCAATATTAATTGATCCTTGCATTCTTGTATTAGACGATGCAACGTCAGCGGTAGATATGGAAACAGAAGTACGAATTCAACAAGCGTTGAAAGAAGTGATGAAAGGGAGGACGACATTTATTATTGCTCACCGCATCTCTTCTTTGAAACATGCGGACGAAATTATCGTGTTAGCTGATGGGGTCATAACGGAGCGAGGTACACATGAAAAGTTATTACAGAACGGCGGGCCATATCAGCGAATTTATGATATTCAATACCAAGATAAAGAGATGGTCTTAAATACAGTGAAAAGCTCATCATGAAAGGAGGACGTATATAGTGACGAAAGGAAAAGAAAGCAAGCATTTATATCGGTTTAAATATACACAAGATCAAGCAATCGATAAACCGTTTAATTGGGTGCAAATGATGCGATTGCTACAATATGTGAAGCCATATTCGAAGAACCTTCTTCCACTGAGTATTGCAGCTATGCTTGTATCGACGCTTATCCGCTTGATTGTTCCGATTTTAATAGGGAAAGTTGTGATTGATGTCGCCATTCAACAAAAGGATACAACGTTGCTTATGCAGCTAGTTGTCGGCATTGCGTTGATGTACTTAGTTAATTATGTTGCGAACGCTTTGCGTATTCGGTGGGTGAATATATTAGGACAGAATGTAATTTATGATTTAAGGAAACATTTATTCTCCCACATACAGCGTCTATCCCATCGTTTTTTTGATTCAAGATCAGCCGGGTCGATTTTAGTACGAATTATGAATGACATAAATTCATTACAAGAATTGTTTACAAATGGGATAATCAACCTGTTAATGGACGTTATTACGTTAGTAGGAATCGTTGTTATATTGTTCGCTTTAAGTCCGAAGTTAGCGATAGCAATTCTCGTTATATTGCCGATTATGTTCTTTATATCGACGAAGATTCGTAAGCGTATTCGGCGTTCTTGGCAACAAGTTCGAATTCAGCAATCTAGATTAAACTCTCATTTAAATGAAAGCATTCAAGGTATTCGAATTACGCAATCATTTTCTCAAGAACAAGAGAATACTGAGTACTTTGATGTAGTAAATCAAGATAATTTTGAGAGCTGGCGAAATGCGACAAAGAAAAGTGCGATGTTTAGGCCGTTCGTAGAAATGAGCAATGCGATTGGTACCGTTATTTTAATCTCTTACGGAGCACATTTAATCATTTTAGGCCCTGAAAATGGTGGGATTCAAATTGGGACATTTGTTTCCTTTGCGTTTTTCCTTGGCATGTTTTGGGAGCCGATTTCTCGATTAGGACAAATGTACAATCAATTGCTAATGGCAATGGCAGCATCTGAACGAATTTTTGAATTTCTAGATGAAGAGCCGAACGTGGAAGAAAAGCAAAGTGCTAGTGAGTTGAAAGACATAAAAGGTAAAGTTATGTTTGAACAAGTACAGTTTGCTTATGATCAAGATCGGTTAGCGTTGCATGATGTATCGTTAGAAATGCAACAAGGTCAAACTGTAGCTCTAGTAGGCCATACAGGTAGTGGAAAATCAACGATTGCTAATTTAATTTGTCGATTTTATGACCCAACGAAAGGCAGCGTAAAAATTGATGGATATGATTTACGTGATGTGACCTTAAATAGTGTCCGTCAACAAATAAGTGTCGTCTTACAGGATACATTTATTTTCTCCGGAACCATTATGGAGAATATTCGTTTTGGTCGACCAGAAGCTACAGAAGAAGAAGTAAAAGAAGCTGCTAAAGTAGTAGGTGCAGATGATTTTATTCAACGTCTAGCATATGGCTATGAAACAGAGGTTGAGGAGAGAGGGAGTGTTCTTTCAGCAGGGGAACGCCAATTACTATCTTTTGCTAGAGCTTTGTTAGCAAATCCGAAAATTATTATATTAGATGAAGCAACGTCTAGCATTGATACCGAAACAGAAGTGAAAATACAACAAGCATTAAAGAAATTGTTGAAAGGAAGAACAGCAATCATTATCGCGCATCGCCTATCCACCATAAGAGAAGCGGATAATATTATTGTACTCGAAAAGGGGCGCATATTAGAGCAAGGAAAACATGAAGAATTAATGAAATTACAAGGCGCTTATTTCCGTTTAGTGCAGACACAATTTAATATGTTAGATGCGATATAATGAAAACCACCTTATTCCTGAAAGAGAATAAGGTGGTTTTTTTGAGAATTTTAACACACAAAAAACGCTGATTTTATGATATATTTGTGAATTTTTATTTACGATAGTAAAAAATTTTGATAATATAGTTTGGGTCAAAAATAGAGAGTGACTATATATTACGTCCATGTATGTGATGAAATGAACAATTCTCGAGACGATTAGTAGTGATTTAAAATTATACAAGAGGTAGGTGACGATATATGAAGTTTGTAAAGCATTCGTTCTTATTTAGCTCGCTTTTGCTTTTCCTGAGCGGATGTAGCGCATTGCCTGTGTTAGATCCTAAAGGTCCAGTAGGTGAGGCGCAGAAAGATCTTATTTTCTGGTCTATTTTTCTTATGTTATTCGTAGTTATGGTTGTATTTGTGTTGTTTACCATTATACTTGTGCGGTACAGAGAGCGACCTGGTTATGATAGCCATGAACCGGAGGAGATGGAAGGGAATAAATGGTTGGAGTTGATTTGGACTGGTATCCCGATTATTATTGTTATTTTGTTAGCAGTTCCAACTGTTCGAACTATTTATCAATTAGAAGAACCTCCGCAGAGTACGAGAGATAAAGAGCCTCTTGTCATACACGCAACATCTGCTAATTGGAAATGGTTTTTCAGTTATCCTGAGCAAGATATTGAGACAGTTAACTATTTGCACATTCCTGAAGATCAACCTATTTTGTTTAAATTAACTTCTGCTGATTCCATGGCGGCGCTTTGGATTCCTCAACTTGGAGGACAGGAGTATAACATGGCAGGAATGATGACGGAGATATATTTACAAGCTGATGAGCCAGGTGTTTATGACGGTCGGAATGCAAACTTTACAGGGGAAGGATTTACTGAACACACCTTTAAAGTATATGCGCAAGAAGAGGATGAATTTGATGCTTGGGTAGAAGAAACTAGGCAGGAAGCACCTAAATTAACGCAAGATAAGTATGATGAGTTACTGTTGCCAGGTCATGTGGAAACACAAGCATACTCGTCTACACACTTAGAATATGTAAATCATGCGATGGATGCAGAGTACACGCTCAAAGCGTATGAACGTCAAGGATACGATCCCGAAAAAGAAGGATCACACTGATGCAAGGAGGCAATGAATATGGCATGGGATGAATTTTTTGTCACTGGGGATCCGTTAATTTTTGGAGCTCAGATTTCCATTGTCTTAACCATTATAGGTATTGTATTTGTCTTAACGAAATACCAAAAATGGACATGGCTTTGGAAAGAATGGTTAACAACAGTTGACCATAAAAAATTAGGTGTTATGTATATTATTTCAGCAGTTCTGATGCTATTCCGAGGTGGAGTAGATGCATTGTTAATGCGAGTGCAATTAACAATGCCCAATGCTGAGTTTTTAGATTCCACTCATTATCAAGAAATATTTACAACGCACGGAACAATCATGATTATCTTTATGGCAATGCCTTTCTTAATAGGGATAATGAACATTGTTGTCCCATTACAGATAGGTGCACGTGATGTTGCTTTTCCGTTTTTAAATGCGGTGAGTTTCTGGACATTTTTCATGGGGGCAATGTTGTTTAACATTTCTTTCGTTATTGGTGGTTCTCCATCAGCAGGTTGGACTTCATACGTTCCACTTGCAGGAGATGAATTAAGTGCCGGTATCGGTCAGAATTATTATTTATTAGGTTTACAGATTTCTGGTATTGGTACACTACTTACGGGGATTAACTTCTTGGTTACTATTTTGAAGATGCGTGCACCAGGTATGACATTAATGCGCATGCCGATGTTTACATGGTCAACGGCAATCACTTGTATTCTAATTATTTTTGCGTTCCCAGTGTTGACGGTAGCGTTAGCAATGATGACATTTGACCGCTTATTTGGAGCCCATTTCTTTACACTGATGGATGGCGGTATGCCGATGCTTTGGGCCAACTTATTCTGGATTTGGGGACACCCTGAAGTTTATATTGTTATTATTCCGGCATTCGGAATTTTCTCAGAAGTGATTAGTACATTCTCTAGAAAGAATCTATTTGGTTACAAAGCAATGGTTTACTCCATGGTGGTTATTGCATTTTTAAGCTTTATCGTATGGGTACACCACTTCTTTACAATGGGAGCAGAGGCTTCTGTTAATTCGTTTTTCTCTATTACAACGATGGCCATTTCCATACCAACTGGTGTAAAGATATTTAACTGGTTATTTACGATGTATAAAGGAAGAATTAAGATCAACACAGCCATGCTATGGGCACTTGCGTTTATTCCAAACTTCGTAATAGGTGGCGTTACAGGTGTGATGCTATCCATGGCGGCTGCGGATTATCAGTATCATAATACGTATTTCTTAGTTTCTCATTTTCATTATGTATTAATTTCTGGTACTGTTTTTGCTTGCTTTGCGGGTTTATATTATTGGTATCCGAAAGTATTTGGTCATAAGTTAAATGAAAAACTGGGTAAAATTAGTTTCTGGTTATTCGTTGTTGGTTTTAACGTCTGTTTCTTCCCTATGTATTTCTTGGGATTCGCTGGGATGCCAAGACGTGTGCACACGTATACAGAAGAATCCGGTTGGTTTGATTTAAATGTTGTAGCTTCTATAGGTGCATTGCTTATGGCACTTGGTTTTATGGTGTTCGTGTATAGCATTTACTATAGTATTCGTTATGCAGAAAGGCTTACAACAGGTGATCCTTGGGATGGTAGAACTCTAGAATGGTCTACACCATCACCTGTACCTTATTACAACTTTGCGAAAGTTCCTGAAGTGCATGGATTAGATCCTTATTGGGAAATGAAGAAGCAAGGAGAAGCGGAATTTGATGTTAATCAAGTAGAGCTTGAACCAATTCATATGCCAGACAATTCGGCAGTACCGTTTATTATGTCTATCTTGTTCTTTATTGCTGGTTTCGGATTAGTTTTCGAATGGATGTGGATGGGCATTATCGGTGGCATTGGTGTTCTTATTACGATGATTGTTCGTTCATTCGACCCTGATGAAGGGTACCATGTAGAAGTAGATGAAATAAAAGAAATAGAACGCAAGGCGCGTAGGAAGGAGGCGTAATCAATGGGACATGCACATTCCGTTAATCCAAATAAACCATTAGAATATCAAACGGAGAAAAATCAAATGAACATTCTCGGATTTTGGATATTTTTAGGTGCGGAAATTGCGTTATTTGGTACGTTATTCGTCGCATATTTCGTGTTAACTGGTCGTATAGCTGATGGACCAGGTCCAAAAGAGTTATTTGCAATAAAAGATGTACTCATTGAAACGTTTATCCTTTTAACAAGTAGTTTTACTTGTGGGCTAGCCATTCATGAAATGAGGCGTGGCAATAAGAAAGGGCTTATGACGTGGCTTTTGTTTACCTTAATGTTAGGATTAGGCTTTTTATACTTTGAAGTAATGGAGTTTATTCATTATGTTCACGAAGGTGCAAGCATACAAACAAGTGCCTATTGGTCTAGTTTCTTTACGCTTTTAGGTACACATGGTGCTCACGTTGCACTTGGCGTCGGTTGGATGACGTTCATTCTAATTCAACTAGCACGTCGTGGATTGAATGCAACAACTGCACGTAAGGCCTTCATTATTTCTTTATATTGGCACTTTTTAGATGTTGTGTGGATCTTTATCTTTACAGGCGTGTATTTAACAGGGATGGTGATGTAAATGGCGGAAAACAATCATAACTTCCCGTGGAAACATATCATAGGCTTTATATTTTCTATTGCACTAACTTTACTCGCTGTTTGGGGGGCCTTGTACACAGACTTTGCAACCAATATAAAAATTTGGTTTATTGTATTCCTTGCGATATTACAAGCTGGTGTACAATTAATTATGTTTATGCACATCCGTGAAGGAGAAAGTATGACACAAATTATTACAATGCTTTATAGTGCTTTTATAGGAATTGTCATCGTCGGTGGTTCTATTTGGGTAATCAATGCGATGATGCACAGCCATCACATGTAAATAATACAAAAAAACTGTTTCTAATTCAGAAGAAGCAGTTTTTTTGTTAGGTTACCATTTATAAAAAACGGTTTTACTTTCCATATATTGCATTCACGTAATGTTCACAAATATCTTGGTGCAAAAATCTTGTATCCCAAATTAATCTTAGCTAAACTATATGATGAATCTTACATTGTGAATTATGTCACAAAATTGTCACTGTATGTTCAACGTTATTTCATTTTAACGATTTATAGTCAATGATAGAGGGTAAAAAAAGTGAAAGATTTATGACATATGTGATCATTCTATGAATTTGTGAACATACAAAGAAAAGGAGGCAACAAGAATGATGGAATTTGACAGTGTCCTGATGAGTAGGTTATTGACGACATTAACGTTAGGATTTCACATCATCTTTGCAACGATTGGTGTAGGTATTCCGTTAATGATATCCATAGCTGAATTTATTGGTATTAAGAAAAACGATCCTCACTATACGTTGTTAGCAAGAAGGTGGGCGAGAGGTTTTGTAATTACAGTAGCAGTAGGGGTAGTAACAGGTACTGCAATAGGTTTACAATTATCTTTGCTATGGCCTAGCTTTATGCAACTAGCAGGTAATATTATTAGTTTGCCGCTATTTTTAGAAACATTTGCATTTTTCTTTGAAGCTATCTTTTTAGGTATTTATTTATACACGTGGGATCGCTTTAAAAAGCCAATCTATCATTGGTTATTATCGCTTCCAGTCGTTATAGGGGCAGGTATGTCCGCATTCTTTATTACAACAGTTAACTCCTTTATGAATACACCACAAGGGTTTCAATTAGAAGGAGATAAGTTTACGAATGTAGATCCGATTGCAGCGATGTTTAATCCTGCAACGCCGTCAAAAGTATTTCACGTTCTTACTTCTAGTTATTTAACATCAGCAGCAATATTAGCAGCTATTACAGCATTTATTATTTTGAAGAAGAAGTCTACAGATTATCATAAGAAAGCATTGAAATTAACGTTAACCATTACATTTATCTTTGCTATTTTAACCGCTGTAGCGGGTGATTTATCTGCTAAATTTTTAGCGAAAGAACAACCAGAGAAACTAGCTGCCGCAGAATGGCACTTTGAAACAGAAGAAGGAGCAGACCTTATTCTCTATGGTACATTAGATGAAAATAATGAAATCCATAATGAAATTCGTCTTCCGAATGCTTTAAGTTTCTTAGCCTTTAATGATTTTCAAAGTGAAGTAATAGGGTTAGATCAAATTCCAGATGATGAAACGCCGCCACTTTGGATTCATTACATGTTTGATTTAATGGTAACGCTAGGCATGTATGCTTTATTTGTCTCCTCTATGTTCCTGTTATTCTCGAAAATGAAGCGCTGGAACGAACATAACAAATGGTTATTATGGTTAGTTGTGATCAATGGTCCAGCAGCAATGTTAGCAACAGAGTTTGGTTGGGTGTTTGCTGAAGTTGGTCGCCAACCATGGGTGTTAAGAGGATTTATGAAAGTAACGGATGGAGCTACTACATCTCCTCATGTTGATTGGATTTTCTTCTTGTTCTTACTGCTATATATTTTACTAGGTGTAATTTGTGTGACTGTTTTACGTAAATTGTTTAAGAACAACCCAGTAGAAGTAGAGTTAGAGCACCGTTATCCTGATTGGAAAGAAAGAGGTGGCCAATCATGAGCTATGAAATAATTGGAATATCTGTCCTTTGGTTATTTCTTTATGGATATTTAATTATTGCATCTATTGATTTTGGAGCCGGTTTCTTTGCTTATTATGCGAAAAGAACGAAGCAAGATCATATTATCAATAAATTAATTTCTCGTTATCTATCACCAGTTTGGGAAGTGACGAACGTATTCTTCGTGTTTTTCTTCGTTGGATTAGTAGGTTTCTTCCCAGATACAGCATATTACTTTGGTCAAACGTTACTTGTGCCAGGGAGTATTGCGATCATTTTGTTAGCGATTCGTGGATCATTTTACGCCTTTGAAAATTATGGATCGAAACAAAGTAATGTGTATATGTTTCTTTATGGGGCAACAGGGCTATTCATTCCAGCAGCGTTATCAACAGCATTAACGATTTCCGAAGGTGGCTTTATTGAAGAAACGGCTGATGGAGTGCATTTACTCACAGGGGAGCTATTAACAAGTCCATACTCTTGGAGTGTTGTATTTCTAGCAATCGTGTCTGTCCTTTATATAAGCTCGGCCTTCTTAGCGTTTTATGCAAATCGAGCAAATGATTTACCAGCAAGAGATCTAGTAAGAAAGTACATGCTATTCTGGAGTTCACCAACAATTATTGCTAGTTTAACGACGTTTATTTTCATGAGTCAGCACAATGAACGTCATTTTGAGAAAATGTTGGATTTATGGTGGATGTTCGGTTTATCTGTTGCCTTCTTCTTAGCAGCATTATATCTTGTTTATCAGAAGAAGCAATTTGGGCTTGCCTTTATCTTTGTTATGTTACAATTCTTCTTTGCCTTTTTCGGTTATGGGGCATCCCACTTACCATACTTAATTGAACCGTTTGTAACGATACAAAGTGGTGTAACAAATGATACGATGGGGCTTGCATTAGTAATTTCCTTTATTCTAGGGCTGTTATTGTTAATCCCTTCTCTCATTTTATTAATGCGTCTATTTTTGTTTGATGCTGACTATGTGAAAGGAAAGAAATAATACGTTACAAAAGCCTATTGGAGCCTTTACAGGAGTGCCAATAGGTTTTTTTCTATTTTGTGATTTTGTGATAAAATTATGTTGTTAGTAGTTGGAATTATATAATTGAATAAGTTTAAGTAGGTTGGAGGTTCGAATAGATGAAAAAAGAATACGCAGTAATTGGTTTAGGTCGATTTGGAGGGAGTATTTGTAAAGAGTTAAACCGTGAAGGGATGGAAGTGTTAGCTATTGATTTAGATGAAGACAAAGTAAATGAATATAAAGATATAGCATCCCATGCAGTAATAGCAGATTCTACTGATGAAAAAGTATTAAAAGAGCTTGGAATTAGAAATATCGACCATGTCATCGTGGCGATTGGAGATAATATTCAAGCAAGTATACTTACTACGTTAATGTTAAAAGAGTTAGGAATTATGAAAATCACTGTAAAAGCGCAAAATGACTATCATGAGAAAGTGCTAAACAAAATTGGTGCGGACCAAGTGGTACATCCTGAACGGGATATGGGAAAGAGGATAGCACACAGCATTATATCGAATAATGTTCTTGACTACTTAGAGTTGTCCGATGACCATTCGGTAGTGGAAGTTAAAGCGGGAAGGAAGTTAATTGGTAGAACGCTCGTTGATTTAGATATTCGTGCTCTATACGGATGTAACGTCGTAGGCATAAAGCGGAATCGAGACATTGATGTTTCTCCAATGCCAACAGAGACAATTTTAGACGGAGACATATTAATTATCATAGGTGAAGATCGTGATTTATCAAGGTTTGAGAAGAACTTAGTTGATGATGATGATTGATTTATTCATAACATAAACAAAATCCCCCCTAAGTCATAAACAAGACTAGGGGGGATTGCTCGTATAAAGGAAAATAAAGTTGTTAAGAGGTTAGGCAAACGTTCCTTGTGATCATACCTCCATAATAATAGGTAGAATCATTGGCTTACGTTTTGTTTTTTCATAAAGGAATGGTGCGATGGTATCCGCGATTTCATTTTTAATCTCGGACCATTGAGTAGTACGACGCTCCATTACTTTATCCAAATGCTTTGCTACAAGCTTTTGCGCTTCATTAATAAGATCTTCTGATTCACGCATATAAACGAATCCGCGGGAAATGATATCTGGACCAGAAGCAATCTTGAATTCCTTCATATTGATACTTACGACAACAATAACAAGGCCTTCTTCTGATAAAATGCGTCGATCTCGAAGTACAATATTACCTATATCACCAATTCCATTACCGTCAACATAAATGGAACCAGAAGGTATTTTGCCTGCAATCTTTGCATTATCCTTACCTAATGCAAGAACATCACCATTATCCATAATAAAGCAATTACTTGGATCTATATCCATTTCGTTAGCTAATTTCGTGTGCATTTTTTGCATGCGATATTCACCGTGAATAGGCATAAAGTATCTTGGTTGAATTAACTGTAGCATTAATTTTTGCTCTTGTTGACCGCCATGTCCAGAAGTGTGAATGTTATTCAATGAGCCGTGAATGACGTCTGCTCCTGCGCGATAAAGCATGTTAATAACGCGACTCACACTTACCGTATTACCCGGAATAGGAGAGGAAGAAAATACGACAGTGTCTCCTGGGATAATTTGAATCTGGCGGTGTGTTCCATTAGCAATTCTAGATAGAGCTGCCATTGGCTCACCTTGAGAACCAGTACATAATATGGTCACTTCATGACTAGGTAGGCGATTGATTTGCGAATGGTCAATAAACGTTCCTTTTGGAGCTTGGATATAACCCAATTCAATTCCAATATTAATGGATGCTTCCATACTTCTGCCAAATACTGCTATCTTTCTGTTATTTTGTACAGATGCTTCTACAACTTGTTGGAGTCTGTGAATGTTAGAGGCAAATGTAGCAAATATGACTCTTCCTTTTACTTTACTAAATATGTCATTGATGCTTTCTCCAACAACACGTTCTGACATGGTAAACCCGGGTACTTCACTATTTGTACTATCCGATAATAAGCAAAGCACACCTTCTCTTCCGATTTCAGCCATTTTTGTCAAGTCGGCTGGTTCACCAACTGGGGTGAAGTCAAACTTAAAGTCTCCAGTGTGTACGATATTTCCTGGAGGTGTTTTTACGACAATACCTAAGGCGTCAGGAATGCTGTGTGTAGTACGGAAAAAGCTAACAGATGTTTTACGAAATTTGATGACATCATCTTCGTGTACGGTATGAAGTTTCGTATTTCGTAAAAGACCATGTTCTTCTAACTTATTTTTAATTAAACCGATCGCTAGTTTCCCTGCATAAATAGGGATATTAATTTGTTTCAATAGGAACGGGATCCCGCCGATATGGTCCTCGTGTCCGTGTGTAATAAATAGTCCTTTGATTTTGTCTTGGTTTTGTACTAGGTACGTGTAATCAGGTATAACGTAATCAATACCTAGAAGTTCATCATCAGGAAACTTAATCCCAGCGTCAATCAGAATAATTTCATCTTGAAACTGAACTCCATACGTATTTTTACCGATTTCACCTAGACCACCAAGAGCAAAAACTGCTGTTTGGTCATTCTTAACAAATTTCATGAACTATAGATTCTCCACTTGAAAAGCTTCAGATTGTTTTTCATATTCAAGGTGACTTTCCGTCAATGCTTGAATAAGTTCAATGTTTATATTTCGATCGGCTAGTTTAGTACGTACTTCACGTTCTGTTTGTGCTTCAACATACATGCTTGTTGTACGTTCACGAACAGGTGCTTCCATGGACTCCTCCTGATAGAGTACTTTAAATATCATGATTCGATCTCTCCTAACATCCTGGTAATTTCCGTATTCTTGTCCTCATTTTATGATAGCATGTTTTGGCTTTGTATGGTAACGATATAATGCTTGCAAGAGAAGGTTAAAGTATAGTTGAAGTCTTACATGAAGAATTAAGCTAATGATTTTCGGTTCATTATATCTTTCAAACGCTTCTTTAGTTTTTCCTTCAAACGTTTTAACATTATATCATACAACTCCTTTCCTTATACGAAGAAAAGCTGTATAAAAAACGTCCTGCCGTTCATTTCCCTCTTACTTATAGTATAGTACCTTTTGCGAAAGAATTGAATAGCTAGGAGGAAGAGAATTTAAATTTCTTATCTCGTGCTTGCAAAATTGCACCTTAGGAAGGTTGTTTTGATGGTCTATTCATACGTTGTGTAACCTGTCTGCAAAAGATACAAACAATTGCACGATTCTCCTTTTTCGTTTACATTAATAAGGGATTTAACATAGAGTACCTTCCTTATTTTATAAATGGAAGAAGGCTTTATGCTAATGAACATTCATAGGAGGATGTAAATATGACAAGACAAATTGCATTTTTAGATATAGATGGTACGATATTAGATCACGATAAAAACATACCTAGTGCTACAAAGGAAGCAATTGAACAGTTAAAGCAAAATAATGTCTACGTGGCGATTGCGACTGGAAGAGCACCGTTCATGTTTGAAGACATTCGAGAAGAATTAGATATTCAGTCGTATATTAGTTTTAATGGACAATACGTTGTGTTTGAAGGAGAAGTAGTATATCAAAACCCTATTACGACCAATTTTATTAGTGAATTATATCAAAAAGCTGAAAAAGCTGGGCATCCAATGGTCTTTTTGAATGAATCTGGTATGCGGGCTACTCAATCAGGACATTCGCATATTCAAGATAGCTTAAGTAGCTTAAAATTTAATTATCCTGACATTGATGCTAGATACTTTATGAATAATAATATTCATCAAGCATTATTGTTTTGCGAAGCAGACGATGAAACGCATTATTTAGGTAGCCATGATGATTTAGACTTCATTCGCTGGCACCCATACTCCATGGATGTATTGCCATTAGGTGGATCGAAAGCAGTTGGAATAGAGAATTTTATTAAAGCAGCAGGAATTGCTCATGAGCACACCTATGCATTTGGTGACGGATTAAACGATATAGAGATGATTCAGTATGTTCAAACAGGGGTTGCAATGGGGAACGCACATCCCAAGTTGAAAGAAGTAGCGGATGTCATTACAAAAGATGTTGAGGAAGAAGGGCTTGCTTACGGATTTAAGCTCGCTGGATTAATGTCTTAACATAGAAACGAGCAGTCTAGTTAGTACTAGGCTGCTCGTTTTGTTAGTTATTTTTTTAATCTGCAGGAGTTGCGTTTTCTGGTTCTTGAAACGGATTTACTTTGTTAATATGATCATAGAACATAATGCCATTTAAATGGTCTATTTCGTGTTGAAATACAATAGCTGCAAATCCTTTTAAACGCAATTTTACTTCGTAGCCGTCCAAACCTATTCCTTTTACTGTAATTCTAGCATAACGCGGTACGTAACCTGGCACTTCACGGTCAACAGATAAACAACCTTCTCCTGTAGATAAGTATGTTTTTTCTACAGAATGGCTTACTATTTTAGGATTAAATAAAGCGTGGCTGTATTGCTTCCCATTGAAATCTTCAAAATGAACAGCGAGCATCCGCTTTGAAACGTTAATTTGAGGAGCTGCAAGTCCTACGCCAGCACGTAAGTTGTATTCCTTTGCAATTTGCTCATCTTGGCTATTTTTTAAAAATTGTAGCATGTCTTTAAGTATAGATTTCTCTTCTTCGGAAGGCGGTAAAGAGACAACATCAGCAACTTCTCGTAATACCGTATCCCCTTCTCTTATAATATGATCCATTGTAATCAAATTTCTCACATCCTTTTTCAATCCCATTCATAAATTTAAGTTTATCATACACCATATATTTATGGGAATCTTATTAATAAATCAATGACTTTAGAACACATAAAATTATTCAGTGCTTGTGTATAAATGGTATGATAGAATCAATAGTGCATACTTGTAAAAGTTGATTAAAAAAGCTAAGTCTTTCCACATTTACATTGGAATGAGTAATGATGGATAGACGCTATCTTGTAAATTGTGTAAGGAGGAAATGTAGGTGCGATTAGGGAAATTACTATTGGTGTTAACTTCTGTTATATTCGTGTTAAGCGGGTGTATTGGCGGGCCATCAGCAGCAGAGAAAATGTATAATCACTTAGAAGAAGCAGTAACATTAGAGGCTGCTTTTGAAGATCAACAAAAATCTATGGTGGAATTAGAAAAAAAGGAAAAGAAAATATATGATGAAATAATGGAATTAGGCTTAGAAGACCTAGAAAAAATAAAAAATAAATCTGACGAAGCTATTTCTTTCATTGAGCAGCGTGAAGATAAATTGAAAGTAGAGAAAGAAAGCATTGATGCAGCAAAAGAAGAATTTGATAATGTAAAGTCTTTAGTAGAGGATTTAGAAAACGAAACGTCTAAAGAGAAAGCAAATCAAATGATTGAAGCCTTTCAAAATCGTTATGATGCCTATCAACAGTTGAATGAGAAGTATAAAGCTTCCTTGAAACTAGATCAAGAATTATATGAAATGCTGCAAAAAGAAGATGTAGAAAAAGATGCACTAGAAAAGCAAATCGAGCAAGTAAATAAAAGTTATGAAAAAGTGATGAAGGCTAATAAAGATTTCAATCAATATACAAAAGAGTACAATGACCTAAAGAAACAATTTTATGAAGCGGCAAGTTTAGAAGTGCAATATGACGATCAACAACCATCCGGTGAAAAGGATAAAGAACAGTCAAAAGAAAATTAAAACAATACCGAATAAGCTGTCCTCTGGGCAGTTTATTTTTTGTATGTAAAGGAATGATAATGAGGAAGATAAAGCTTGAATGAAACATGGTAGAAGCTTATCTATCCCATTGTGTTTTTAGTGATGACAAAAATGTTACAGTAATTAAATTATACTAATACAGTTATTTGTTAAAAAGATGTAATTGTCTATAGCTGAACTCTTTTGTATTAGTTTTCTAGGTTAAACAAAGTGTTTGACGAACTGCTCACTTTTGAGCTAAACTACTAATTGGTTATAAGTTGTACCATTTCATTTTGCTTAATTTATGTAACAGGTTGATGAGTTTATTAAATACGTGATTATTTCATTAAGTTAGTGTAAACACAACATGAGCAAATCGGTACACAATTTTTAGCTTTTTGGAAAGGCTAATAAAAGAAAACAAAAATTTTGTTAGTGGAAAGGAAGAGGTGAAGAACATTGAAACGAACTATTGAAAAGCTTGAAAATGAGTTTGAAACGTTTCAAATCTTAAATGAAGACGGCGAAGTCGTTAACGCTGACGCTATGCCTGATTTATCTGATGAAGACCTACAGGAATTAATGCGTCGCATGGTGTATGCACGTATTCTTGATCAACGCTCTATTGCATTAAATCGTCAAGGACGTTTAGGTTTCTATGCTCCAACAGCAGGTCAAGAGGCATCCCAATTAGGAAGCCATTTTGCGATGGAGAAAGAAGATTTTCTACTTCCAGGATATCGTGATGTACCACAACTGATATTCCACGGACTTCCATTGTACCAAGCATTTTTATTCTCTCGTGGTCATTTCCACGGTAACCAAATGGACAATGTAAATGCTGTAAGTCCACAAATCATCATCGGAGCTCAAATAACACAAACTGCTGGTGTTGCTCTTGGTATGAAAAAACGTGGTAAGCAAAACGTTGCATTAACGTACACAGGTGATGGTGGTGCTTCACAAGGTGACTTCTATGAAGGGATGAACTTTGCTGGTGCATTTAAAGCTCCTGCTATCTTCGTCGTACAAAATAACCGTTATGCAATATCTGTACCTGTTGAAAAACAGTCTGCGGCAAAAACAGTTGCACAAAAAGCAGTTGCTGCTGGTATTGAAGGCATCCAAGTAGACGGTATGGACGTATTAGCAGTTTATACAGCTACTAAAGAAGCTCGTGAGCGTGCAATTAATGGCGAAGGTCCAACACTTATTGAAACATTAACGTATCGTTACGGTCCACATACAATGGCTGGTGATGACCCTACTCGTTACCGTACAGAAGATGATGAAAACGAATGGAGCAAGAAGGATCCACTAATTCGTTTCCGTAAGTTCCTTGAAAACAAAGGACTATGGTCTGAAGAGAAAGAAAATGAAGTAATTGAAAGTGCAAAAGAAGAAATCAAAGCTGCGATTAAGAAAGCAGATGAGCAGCCAAAACAAACGGTTACTGACCTTATTTCTATTATGCACGAAGAACTTCCAGCAAACTTAAAAGAGCAAATGGAAGAATATAAAGAGAAGGAGTCGAAGTAGATCATGGCACAAATGACAATGATTCAAGCTATTACTGATGCGATGCGCACAGAGCTTAAAAACGATGAAAATGTTCTTATCTTCGGTGAAGACGTAGGCCAAAACGGCGGTGTATTCCGTGCTACTGAAGGTCTGCAAGCTGAATTTGGCGAAGACCGAGTTTTTGACACACCACTAGCTGAATCTGGTATCGGTGGTATGGCTGTTGGACTAGCATTACAAGGTTTTCGCCCACTTCCAGAAATCCAATTCTTCGGCTTCGTATATGAAGTTATGGATGCGGTTAGTGGTCAAATGGCACGTTATCGCTACCGCTCTGGTGGTACTTACAACATGCCTATTACAGTTCGCTCTCCTTTTGGTGGTGGAGTACATACTCCTGAATTACATGCGGACTCTTTAGAAGGTTTAGTGGCTCAACAACCTGGACTACGTGTTGTTATTCCTTCCACGCCATATGACGCGAAAGGTTTATTAATTTCATCTATTCGCAACAATGATCCAGTTATTTTCCTTGAGCACATGAAACTATACCGTTCTTTCCGTGGTGAAGTGCCAGAAGGTGAATACACAATTGATCTTGATAAGGCGGATATTAAGCGTGAAGGTACTGATGTAACGTTAGTAGCATACGGTGCAATGGTACACTCTGCTCTTAAAGCAGCAGAGGAACTAGAAAAAGACGGCATCCAAGCAGAAGTAATCGATTTACGTACTGTAAGCCCAGTTGATTACGAAACAATTCTTAAATCTGTTGAGAAAACCAATCGCGCTGTTGTCGTTCAAGAAGCACAAAAACAAGCTGGTATTGCTGCTTCTGTAGCTGCTGAAATTCAAGAACGTGCTATTCTTCACCTAGAAGCACCAGTTCTACGTGTTGCAGCTCCTGACACAGTGTATCCGTTCTCTCAAGCAGAAGAAGTATGGTTACCAAACTATAACGATATCATTGAAAAAGTTAACCAAGTTGTAAACTTTTAATTATAACGAAACGATAGGAGGTCATGACATTGGCTTATGAATTTAAGTTACCGGATATCGGCGAAGGTATCCATGAAGGTGAAATAGCAAAATGGTTTGTAAAAGAAGGCGACTCTGTTAAAGAAGATGACGTCCTTTGTGAGGTACAAAACGATAAAGCAGTAGTTGAAATACCTTCTCCAGTAGAAGGTACGGTAAAGAAACTACACGTTAATGAAGAAGAAGTAACAACTGTAGGGACTGTTATTATTACAATAGATGCTCCTGGCTACGAAGGTAATGATAGTGAATCAACTACTACAGAAGAAGCGCCTAAAGAAGAAAAAGCAGAAGAGAAACAAGAAGCACCAGTGAAAGCGGATGAGGGTTCAGACAAGCGCGTTATTGCGATGCCGTCTGTACGTAAATTTGCACGTGATAACGGTGTAGCTATTACAAGTGTAACTGGAACTGGTAAAAATGGTCGTGTTACAAAAGAAGACGTAGAAGCGTTTATGAATGGTGATCAAACTGTAGAAGCGAAAGCTGAAGAACAAACACAAGCAGCGAAAGCAGAACAGCCAGCTGCAAGTGCTCCAGTTGCGCCTCAAGGACAATATCCAGAAACTCGTGAGAAAATGAGTGGTATCCGTAAAGCTATTTCTAAAGCTATGGTAAACTCTAAGCACACTGCACCTCACGTAACGTTAATGGATGAAATCGATGTAACAGAACTTGTTGCACATCGTAAGAAATTTAAGCAAGTCGCTGCAGATCAAGGTATTAAACTTACTTACTTGCCATATGTCGTACGTGCTCTTGTATCAACATTGAAGAAGCATCCAATTTTAAATGCTTCTCTTGATGATGAAACGAATGAAATTGTTCATAAGCATTACTATAACGTTGGTATCGCTGCTGATACAGATAAAGGTCTTGTAGTACCTGTAGTGAAAGATGCAGACCGTAAGTCAATCTTTGATATCTCAGCTGAAATTAATGAATTGGCAGGAAAAGCTCGTGATGGTAAACTAACAAGTGGGGAAATGAGTGGCGCATCTTGCACAATTACAAACATTGGTTCTGCAGGTGGTCAATGGTTTACTCCAGTTATTAACCATCCAGAAGTAGCTATCTTAGGTATTGGTCGCATTGCAGAAAAACCAGTTGTTAAAGATGGTGAAGTTGTAGTTGCTCCGGTTCTTGCACTTTCATTAAGCTTTGACCACCGTATTATTGATGGTGCAACTGCTCAACATGCAATGAACCAAATCAAACGTTTACTAAATGATCCACAACTAATTATGATGGAGGCGTAATCGTATGGTAGTAGGAGATTTTCCAATTGAATTAGACACGCTTGTTGTAGGAGCGGGACCTGGCGGTTATGTAGCTGCTATTCGTGCTGCTCAAGAAGGTCAAAAAGTAGCCATTGTTGACAAAGGTACTCTAGGTGGCGTTTGCTTGAACGTAGGGTGTATTCCTTCAAAAGCATTAATTCAAGCAGGTCATCGTTATGAGCATGCTCATGGTGAAGATGACATGGGTATTAAAACAGAAGGCGTATCGATTGACTTTTCTAAAGTTCAAGAATGGAAAGGGAAAGTCGTACAGAAGTTAACAGGTGGTGTTCAAGGCCTTCTAAAAGGTAACAAAGTAGAAATCCTTAGTGGGGAAGCTTACTTTGTAGACAAGCATACTGTTCGCATTATGGACGAAAAGAACTCACAAACATACACATTTAACAACTGTATTATTGCTACAGGTTCTCGTCCAATTGAACTTCCTAACTTTAAGTTCACAGACCGTGTAATCAGCTCAACTGGTGCACTAAACCTTAAAGAAATTCCTAAGAAGATGGTTGTAATCGGCGGAGGTTACATCGGTACGGAACTTGGTACTGCTTATGCAAACTTTGGCACAGAAGTTACTATTCTTGAAGGTCAAGACGATATCCTTATGGGCTTCGAAAAACAAATGCGTCAGCTTGTTAAGAAGAACCTTAAGAAGAAGAACGTAGAAATGGTAACGAAAGCAATGGCTCAAGGTGTTCAGGAAACAGAAAACGGCGTAACAGTTACGTATGAAGCAAAAGGTGAAACGCACACTGTTGAAGCTGATTACGTGCTAGTTACTGTTGGACGTAAGCCTAACACAGAAGAAATCGGCTTAGAGCAAGTTGGTATTGAGTTAGACGAAAGAGGCCTTATCAAAATTGATAAGCAATGTCGGACAAACATGGATAACATTTATGCTATTGGTGATATTGTTGCTGGACCACCTCTTGCACATAAAGCATCTTATGAAGGTAAGATTGCTGCTGAAGCAATTAGTGGACATGCATCTGAGATTGATTACCTTGGTATTCCAGCGGTAGTATTCTCGGAACCAGAATTAGCTACTGTAGGTTATACAGAAGCAGAAGCTAAAGAAGCAGGTTATGATGTAAAAGCGGCTAAATTCCCATTTGCTGCTAATGGTCGTGCACTGTCTCTTAACAACAGTGAAGGATTCATGAAGCTAGTTACTCGCAAAGAAGACGGCCTTATTATTGGTGGTCAAGTTGCAGGTCCAAACGCAAGCGACATAATCGCGGAAATCGGTCTTGCTGTTGAATCTGGTATGACTGCTGAAGATTTAGCACTTACGATTCATGCGCACCCTACATTAGGTGAAATGACAATGGAAGCTGCTGAAGTTGCTTTAGGTAAACCAATTCACTCTATGTAATAACAATAATAATAAATCCCCTTGCCACTTAAGCAAGGGGATTTTTGTACGTTTTAAAGGATATACTTGTCCCTTTCCTTTCATATACTTTTTTGAGAGGGAGGAGAGAGGATGAAATATGTTCTTTTGTACAATATTTTATTCATTCAATGGAGTTTATACTTGCTCATAATACACTTATCTAATAAAGATCATTGGACCTTCGAAGCTTTGTTAGCTATTTTTTGGGTTGTCATTGTAACCCAATATGCTTCTCGTTTTTCTATACGTAAGTATGAATGTATTCTTCACAGTGTCATTAGTTTTAGTATAATTCATGGGGGTCATGTATTATTTCGGTGGATGGTATATGAATCCCCCTCCATTGGCGAGAGGCAAATAGAGGGGGGATCATTCGTCTATTTCTATGAGTTGATAACGATCTTGTGCCATATACCTTAATTCCTCTAACAAATCATGTAAGCAAAGTAATTCATAATAAACAATGGTTTGTGCAGGGAAGTGATGTCTATACTTACCATGTTGTTCTATGTGCTCCTCTTTCCATTGCCAAAATTCTGTGTCCAGTTGCTCAATTATCTTAAAGTAATCAGTAGACATAAAGTGGTTTGATGTTCGTAAAATTTGTGATATCGTCGTAATAGTCGTCGCTATAAGTTGTTTCTCTTTAGGTGTAAAGCTTTCTTGGTCAAGCTCAACAAATTGTAAATTCCCTAAATGATAGACGATTTGTTGAAGCATATGTAACTTTTTCTGAGCAAATTGGAATGCCTTCATTTCTTGTGCAGAATGACGGTGATATTTCCATTCTTCGCGTTGGAAAGTAGATAGTTGATAAGTTCTTTCTAATTTGGCTGTTAATTGACGATGCCTTTTTCTGATTTGTTTAGAATCTGTAGCAGGCTCAATCCACTGCCTAACCGTTTTCTCTAAAACGGTTGCCGCTTCATCGTATAATTGATGCACATTGCGATAAATTTGCTTCGAGTAATCAGGCGGTAAAATGATGAAATTAACAATTGTTGATACGATAATACCGATAGAGGTAGTACCAAGTCGGATCAAAAAGGATACAATCGAATCGTTTTGAAAATCTGGTATCATAGCAACCGCTGTTAAGGTAGCTACGATGATTCCATCGTCTAATCGCAATTTATGACAAATGGCAATTGTTAGCATAGCGGCTAAAGCATAGGTCAAAGGTATTTGTCCGAAAATCATATATAAGACAGCTGCGAAGAAAGCACCAATTGCAGCGGCAGGAAATCGAATTTTCGCTTTCTTGATAGAATCAGATGCTGTATTCTCAACCGTAACTATAGCTGTAATCGCAGCATAAATAACAGGCCAATTTAGTAAAGTACAAAATAATGTTGTCAGGAATACAGAGATACCAGTTTTTAATGTACGTCCCCCAAATAATTTTCCGCGTTTCTTACTTTGAACCATAATCCTCACCTTTTATATCGTTATCTATTCATTATATCTGAAATATTTCTTTAGGCCTAATTTATATTTTATCGTGAGTAAATACAGGAAAACAATAGGAGAAATGATGTTATTCTACTATAATGGAAACATGAAAGAATAATTTAAGGAGGATATTATGAAGAAGCTTACTGTTTTACTTTGTTTCATAATTTTCGTACTAGCTGCCTGTGGATCTACTGAAGAAAATAATCAAGAAGCTAGTATGAAAGAAGAGAAGAATCAGGAAGAAAATAATCTAGATAAGGCGGAAGAGGAAAAAGTAACGGAAGAAGCACAAGTGAATTCCGAGCAAGAAGAGACAGATGAGCCTCCATCGATTGAGCCTACATATGAACTAACAGATACGTTTGATGTGAAACCAATTGATGGTAGTGAAGAGCAATCTGTACTTCTGACCATTGATGATGCTCCTGATCAATACGCATTAGAAATGGCGAAAACGTTGAAAAAATTAGATGCTCCAGCTATTTTCTTCGTCAACGGTCATTTCTTACAAACAGAAGAACAAAAACAAGCGTTAAAGAAAATTCATGAAATGGGATTTGTGATCGGAAATCATACAATGACTCATGAGAACTTACAGATGATATCGGAACAACAACAACAAGAGGAAATCGTTCAAGTAAATGATTTAGTAGAGGAAATTATAGGAGAGCGCCCGAAATTTTTCCGTGCACCACATGGGGCAAATACTGATTATTCAAAGCAATTAGCGAAAAAGGAAATGATGCTCGTTATGAATTGGACGTATGGATATGATTGGGAAGCAAAATACCAAAACGAAGAAGCGTTAGCAGATATTATGGTTCATACGGAATATTTACATAACGGTGCGAACTTATTGATGCACGATCGAGAATGGACAGCTGCGGCTTTAAATGACATTGTAAATGGATTGAGAGATAAAGGTTACACATTCATTGATCCGGTAAAAATAAAGACACCTTAAGAGAAAAAGAACAGCAATTCGACATTGCTGTTCTTTTGTGTTGTTTAATGGTAAATAGTATAACACATTATTACAGTTATGACTTTTATTAATAAAGTGTTGCATTATTTAGTGGATATTCGACAATTAGACTCGGAAATAGTAATTAAATAAAATATTATGACATACTAAAAAGGGGTTGCAATCATTAGTATGTCACATTATAATAAAAACATAACAAATGAAACCGTTTTATCAATTATATAAAGGGAGATGAATGTGAATGGGTACAATTGTATGTCAAGATTGTCAAGAAGTAATCGAACACTTTGAAGATGAGAAAGTATCTACACTTTATGGATCTTGTCCTGAATGTAATGATAAGAAATAATCAATTATAAAAAGCTGTTGCAAACGAAGCAACAGCTTTTTTAAATAGCTTTTTACTGAATGGCTCGATGTTCTTTTAAAACGCGAATATATTCTAGTGTTCTATCTTCTGGACCTTGAACAGGTAATCCTGCATCTAAATTATCCTCAATATAAGCGATATTCTCTTTTGTTATAATTTCTCCTGGAATGAAAATGGGAATTCCTGGTGGGTATACCATTACAAATTCTGCAGAAATACGACCACTGGCTTCTTTTAAGCGAATCGTTTCTATATCAGCATAAAAAGCATCTCGTGGTGAGACGGCTAATAAAGGTATTTCAGGAACTTTTACTTGTAATGGACGAATACCATTTGTGTTTGGTTGAATGGCTTGTACGAGTGTTCTTAGTGCTTCTATTAACTTGTTTGTATCTTTTTCCGTATCCCCAGGTGTAATAATACATAAAATGTTGTATAAATCGGACAACTCTACTTCAATGTTGTAGTGTTCCCGCAACCATATTTCCACATCGTATCCTGTCATACCTAGCTGTTTAATCGAAATAATGAGTTTGGTTGGGTCATAGTCAAACGTTGCAGCATTACCAATGATTTCTCCACCGACACAATAAAGATTAGGAATTGCATTAATCGCTCTACGTGTTTTCTCGGCTAACTGTATTGTATCGTCGATGAGTTGGTATCCTTTCGTAGCGAGTTGACGTCTTGCTGCATCCAAAGAGGCAAGCAAAATATAAGAAGTAGAAGTAGTTGTGAGCATGGACAGCACAGTTTGTACTCGTTTATGGGTCACATATCCTTCTTTTACATTTAATACAGAACTTTGTGTTAAAGACCCTCCTAGTTTATGAACACTAGTTGCCGCCATATCAGCACCTGCTTGCATCGCTGAAAGTGGCAGTTGATCGTGAAAATGGATATGAACACCGTGCGCCTCATCTACAAGGACAGGAACATCGTATTGATGAGCTATCTCTACAATTTTTCGTAAATCAGCAGCAATCCCGAAATAGGTAGGGTTAATAACGAATACCCCCTTCGCATCAGGATTTGCTTTTAATGCTTTGTGTACTGCATTAGGTGTAATACCATGAGAGATGCCAAGCTGATCATCAAGTTCAGGGTGAACAAATACAGGCGTAGCTCCAGAAAAAATAATGGCTGAAGTAACGGATTTGTGGACGTTTCTTGGTACAATTAGTTTATCACCAGGGTTACAAACAGAAAGAATCATCGCCATAATAGCTCCACTTGTTCCTTGGACAGAGAAAAATGTGTGATCAGCACCGAAAGCTTCAGCAGCTAAATCTTGTGCTTCTTTTATAACACCATGTGGGTGATGCAGGTCATCTAAAGGATTAATATTAATTAAATCAATGGAAAGTGCTTGCTCTCCAATGAATTGTCGAAATGTTTCATCCATCCCTGCTCCTTTTTTGTGGCCAGGAATATGAAATTGTGTAGGATTCGTATGAGCGTGCTCCATTAATTTAGTGAATAATGGCGTTTTTTGTTGCGACAATTACAACACCTCTTATCATTTATCTTAAAAACAAAAAAATTATAGCAAAAAGAAGAATGGTTGGCTAGTTACTATATATAATTGTTATTATTTGATAGCATAACCTTAAAGGAATGTACATAAAGAAAAGGAGTGCTTTAAATGGCTTATGAAACGAGAGTAACGGACTTATTAGGGATAACGTATCCAATTATCCAAGGGGGACTTGCGTATCTAGCTTATTCTGAATTAGCTGCAGCTGTATCTAACGCTGGTGGGTTAGGGCAAATCACGGCGATGAGTTTACCTTCTCCTGAAGCGTTGAGAACGGAAATACGTCAAGTTAAACAACGAACATCGCAGCCTTTTGGTGTGAACTTTGCGATAGGGCAGCATGGTCGTCCTTTTGAGCATATGGTAGAGGTCGCGATAGAAGAACA
Source organism: Pontibacillus litoralis JSM 072002 (assembly GCF_000775615.1). GTDB lineage: Bacteria > Bacillota > Bacilli > Bacillales > BH030062 > Pontibacillus > Pontibacillus litoralis. The sequence goes on along the minus strand of NZ_AVPG01000001.1, from coordinate 9,141 downwards.
AGTTCCTGTCATATCCATTACGGGAGGGAATCCCAAGCCTATATTGGATATGGTTCGTAATCATCCAATAAAAACACTCGTATTAGTTGCTGCTAAGAGACAGGCTATTAAAGCCGAACAATTAGGAGCGGATGCTGTAATGGTTGTTGGGCAAGAAGGTGGTGGTCATTTAGGACGAGGAGACATCGGTACGTTTGTACTTACGCCGCAAGTGGTTGATGCGGTACAAATTCCAGTAATTGCATCAGGTGGCATTGGAGACGGTCGTGGTTTAATGGCTGCATTAGCATTAGGGGCAGAAGGAGTTGAAATGGGAACACGTTTTATCGCGACAAAGGAATGTGTGCACGCACATGAAGCGTATAAACGAGCTTTAGTAGAAGGGGATGAGCAAGCAACAATCGTTATTAAACGTTCATTAGGAACTCCGGCAAGAGCCTTGAAAAATAATTGGACGGATGAAATAGTCGCTTTGGAGCGGGACAACCCTGGGTATGAAGTGTTAAAATCATATATTAGTGGAGACGCGAATAAACGTTATATACATGATGGCAATAGTGAAGTTGGCTTTGGTTGGGCTGGTCAAATTATTGGTCGCATTAAGGATATTCCAACGACAGAGCAATTAATGAAACGAATGATAGAAGAAGCGAATCAAATAAGAAATAAGTGGTCATAAAAGGAGCGTTTTATCTGTGAGTGAAGAAAATAGCTATAACTACCCAATTGATACAGAGCATTGGAATACAGAAGAAATTATTAATGTAGTTCATTTTTATCAATTAGTCGAGAAGATGTATGAACAAGGTGTGGAGAAAGAAGATTTTTTGTCAGCATACCGACGATTTAAACAAATTATTCCTTCAAAAAGCGAAGAAAAGGCACTAGATAAGCAATTTGCACAACAATCAGGTTATTCTATTTATAAAGCGGTGCAAGAGGCGAAGAATAGTTCAGCTCAAGCTATCGTATCGTTAAAGTAATAAAAAGAGGGACTATCGTATGAACGGAAACCCCGAATAGTAGACACTTTAAAAAAAGTGGACCTATTCGGGGTTATTCTTTTAAGCAAAACATAGCAGACTTAAAGAATATGATTAATGAATATATGGAGCACTATAACACAAGGTAGAAAGCAATGGATTTTAAAAAAAGATGACTCCGGCTGCTTATCGAAGTCATCTCATCGCTGTTTAAAAAGCCAGATCTCTTTTTTATTTAGTGTCTACTTAATAGGATTCAGTTCATTTGAGATAGTCCCGCTTTTAAATGAGCTATTATTTCTTTTTCTTTGCCTGTTTTTCACGTTCATTTTTGTTAAGAATTTGCTTGCGTAGACGAACGCTTTCTGGTGTTACTTCACAATACTCGTCGTCATTTAAATATTGAATCGCTTCTTCAAGCGTTAACTTACGAGTACTTTTGATTGTATTCGTTTGATCTTTCGTAGCAGAACGTACGTTAGTTAAATGTTTCTCTTTGGTAATGTTTACAGTTAAGTCATTATCACGGTTGTGTTCTCCTACAATCATTCCTGCATACACTTCTGTTGTTGGTTCAACAAAAATTGTTCCGCGGTCCTCAAGCTGCATGATACCGTATGTGCTTGCTTTACCGTTTTCAAGAGCAACAAGTACACCTTGACGACGACCACCGACATTACCTTCGACAACTGGCTCATAACCACTGAAGGTATGGTTTAGAATACCATAGCCACGTGTTTGAGACATGAATTCTGTTGAGTAGCCAATAAGACCTCTAGAAGGAACTTTAAACTCGATACGGACTTGTCCTGTGCCGTGATTAGTCATATCGAGCATTTCACCTTTACGATGACCTAACGCTTCCATCACTGCACCGGTATATTCTTCAGGAACATCTATTTGTACATGCTCCATTGGCTCGCATAACATACCATCTACTTCTTTAATAATTACTTGTGGTTTGGAGATTTGCAGCTCATATCCTTCACGACGCATGTTCTCAATAAGAATAGAAAGGTGCAACTCCCCACGTCCACTTACAATCCATTTGTCTGGAGATTCTGTTTCCTCAACTCGTAAACTAACGTCTGTTTCTAATTGGGTACGAAGGCGTTCCTCAATTTTGCGTGCAGTTACATAGTCACCTTCTTTTCCGGCAAACGGACTATTGTTTGTTAAAAAGGTCATTTGAAGGGTCGGCTCGTCAATTCTCGGGATTGGTAACGCTTCTGGTTGGTTGATATCTGCTACTGTCTCCCCAACGTTAATGCCTTCCATTCCAGCTACAGCTACGATGTCACCAGCTTTTGCTTCTGTAATTTCAACACGTTTAAGCCCGATAAATCCGAATAATTTCGAAATGCGGAAGTTTTGTGAAGTACCATCTTTCTTCAGTAAAGCAACCTGTTGGCCAACCTTTATACTCCCTCTAAAAATACGGCCGATACCAATACGACCGACAAATTCGTTGTAATCTAATAGTGTGATTTGGAATTGTAATGGGTCTTGGATGTTATCAATTGGGCCTGGAATAGATTCGAGGATCGTTTCTAAAATTGGATCCATGGTTTCTTGTTGGTCCTCTGGTTCTAGACCAGAAGTTCCTTGTAAAGCAGATGCGTAAACAACGGGGAATTCTAATTGCTCATCATCAGCACCTAATTCGATAAACAAATCTAATACTTCATCTACTACCTCTGATGGTCGAGCGCTAGGGCGGTCAATTTTATTTAGTACGACAATTGGTTTTAATTTTTGTTCTAAAGCTTTTTTGAGCACAAAGCGTGTTTGCGGCATACAACCTTCATAAGCGTCCACAACTAGTAATACGCCATCAACCATTTTTAAAATACGCTCTACTTCACCACCGAAGTCAGCATGGCCTGGTGTATCTAATATGTTAATACGCTTATCATGGTAATTAATCGCTGTATTTTTCGCTAAAATAGTAATACCGCGTTCTTTCTCAATATCATTCGAGTCCATTGCACGCTCGTCTACTTGTTCATTTTCACGAAAGGTACCAGATTGGTGTAACATTTGGTCAACTAAAGTTGTTTTTCCGTGATCAACGTGTGCGATAATTGCAATATTACGAAGGTCTTCTCGTATATTCATTCGTCTATACTCTCCTCTATCAAATCAAATCTCGTTCGTTAATGAACTTGCTTATTATAACATAAATATATAGAAAGAAAGAAAAGAACACAGAACTACGTTAATTAATTTACAAAGATTTTATTATTCCTTGTTAGGTTGTTCTTTTCTTTCTCGCATGGTGCTTTATTACATTATTTATTTTTTCGTCAGACGGTATAAATATTCAAGCGTTTGGAAGGTTTCTTCACATTTTTGTATGAGGGCTTCCCCATTTGCTATTAATGGATCATGGCGATCTATATTGATGCCGCACAATAGCTCTGCTTTTTTTACGTTTTCTAACCGATCAAGCAATTGTAAGAAGCTGTCGTTGGTAAGATTACTATTGTGTATGACATCCGGTTTGGTATGATCTTTAGACCAGACGAATGAATCTGGAATATGATTTCGTACTTCGGTAATATGTTGTTTCAATGTGTTGGCATAGTGCTGTTTCATTGGATTTTCATAAATCATAGCAAACCAGATGAACAGATGGGATTCCCACATGCCAATTTGGAAGTGAGGAAGCATTTTGTACCCTCGTTTACTACTAGCCACTGCTGCCCATGTGTCATTAGGAGGATTTGTTGTGCGCCGAGCATGTTTAGCAACGTGAACAAACATTTCATCACCTGTCATAGCTGTTAAAGAAGGTGCTATTTGTTCCGCTATGCATTGTAATTTAGGAGACACATTCGTTTTAAGTGCTTCCATCCTTTGTTCTAACCCAGGAATGGAAAAAACATCGAAATCTTGTTGTGTAAAACCAGTAAATGAATTCATATATATACCCCTTTCTTTTTAAGCAATGTTCAAATTTTAACATAATACGCATGAATTACATAATTCTATGTACAAGGTTTGAATGAGGGACTACTTGGATAAATAAAAGTAATAAAACATTTATCATGTTAACCGATTGGAGCATATAGATAAAAAAAGAGCTCATTAAGGAGTGAGTTGTTAAATGAAACGTTTAATGGGAAATTTACAAGAAAAGCGTAGGAAGGATCGCTTGCCAGTCGTGAAGATGGAGATTGATTATGAACTGATGCGGTTATTTGAAGCAATAGAAAAAGAGGACGAGGAGGAAATGGAAACAATAAAAGAGAGATTAGAAGCTTTACGGAAAGAATGGATCGCTTTCCAATAAATGAAAAAGGAGCAGGATAACCTTGCTCCTTTTTCATTTATTGGAACAGGAAGTGAAGTTTAGGTTTAAATTTGATACACTTACTATGATTAACTTTTATTTATGGCGTTTAGAAATTATACGTTAAAGGAGTTCTATATAATGAATAATAAAGATAAGCAAATGATTTACTATAAAGCGAAAGAATTCGTGCTCGAAGCAGGTGAACGAATTCGGCAAAAAATGCACTGCCCTTTTGTAATTGAAACGAAATCCAATCCAAATGATTTAGTTACAGAGATAGATCAAGATACGGAGCGTTTTTTTGCGGAGCGTATACGTAGTGAATTTCCAACACACCGTCTGTTAGGGGAAGAGGGATTGGGAGACCATGTGAAAGATTTACAAGGTACTTTATGGATAGTCGATCCTATTGATGGAACGATGAATTTCGTCCATCAAAAGCGTAATTTCGCTATTTCTGTAGCGGTTTATCAGGATGGCGTTGGTGAAATTGGATTGATTTACGATGTGATGACGGATTGTTTGTATCATGCTAAACGAGGAGAAGGTGCATATAAAAATGGTGATCTCCTACGTCCGTTATCAAAGGAGAAAAGTCTAGCAGAAGCTATAGTTGGAGTGAACGGTATTTGGGCAACAGAGAATACTCGTGTACATAAAGAAGGGATACAACAATTAATTCGTAAAGTTCGTGGTACACGTTCTTACGGTTCAGCCGCGTTGGAGTTTGCATATGTAGCTGAAGGCATTATGGATGCGTATGTGACGATGAGACTATCTCCTTGGGATATTGCCGCTGGAATGGTATTAGTCCAAGAGGTAGGTGGTATGACAACGCAGGCAAATGGTAAGGCGGTGAATATGTTGATGACGAATTCAATCGTCGCAACGAACAAAGCAATACATCAAGAAATAATGGAGCAATACATTACACTGAAGAAGTATTAAGAAAGGAAAGAGCAATAAGTACATGTGGATATCGCTACACGTACTTATTACTTCAACTTAATATGCTATGTATTAGATACACGTTGTTTACGCTTGATGGAAAAACCGATTCCCATCATAGCGAATCCTAATACAAGGAAGAAGAGCATGCCAATGACAGAACGATAACCAATTGCTACTCCAACAAGCATGAAGCTTAATACGGCTAAAATGGCAATGATAATAAATGGGATATTTTCTTTTTTCATTCTTTCACCTCTACTACATCAATATATAAATAGTTTACAGTATTTCTCTCTATTTGAACAACGAAAATATGTGAGGGTGGCAGGATGGAAACAGATTTAGTATTATTAGAATGGATATGCTACATATGGGGAGAAATAGGGGGAACATGAATGGAACAAACAGATGCCATACCAGTACCAAATGATTTGTCTTTTTTTGCTCGATTATTATTTAATGGGCTAGGTGAAGAATTTAATTTGAATGATCAGAGTGAAGTTTCGATAGCTATTCGTGGCGCACTCATTTTATATGTCATTATTTTAACGTTATCTATTATAACGTTTAAGCTGGGATTTGCGAAGAAATTACCAATCTTTAAAAGTATTATCGTGTATGCTTTTCTTGCATTAGGGTGTATTATTTTAACGGTTCCATTAGGTATATCATTACCAATTGCAGAAGGTTTGCTCGTTTCAACACTTGTGCTTGCTATTTATCGTTTACGCTTGCATCGGGAGAGGAAAGAAAGGAATTCCGTTTCATAAAGTAAAAAGGAGACTCTTTAGCTGGAGTCTCCTTTTTATATACGTTTTGTTTTTCTATGATAAATGCTGCTCTTTGACAGGCTCTCGATATAGTTTGAAATTCCCTGTTGCTTTTCTTTCATTCGTTCTTTCGCGTATGCGCTCTTGGCAAGGGGGGCACATATACGTGTGAATCCTTCTGTTTCTCATGCGTTTCGCTTTTAAGCAATTACTGTCTATATTATGGACATCTTCGCATAAAACACATTTTACTCGCATACTTTCACCTCATTTTGTGCTCTTTGCTTATTTATTATAGCATGATTTGCTTATTCCGTTCGATACATTTTCCAAAAAACTATAGATTGGATGACATGATAGGAATGACTGCTATACCATTATGTTATTGGTGAGCTTGATGGACAGCACTCTGTAATTTTTAGAAACGCATAATGAGCATGGCGCAAATTAATTCAATAACTAAGAAGTAAGTTCAAAAATAATTTTATAAACTATGTTTAAGGATTGTCACCTATGGGAAATAGAGGAATAGAAATAGATAGGAGGAGGAATACCATGAAGAAAGGGCTTTTTTTGTCTGCTATAGGGGCTGCTACTGTAGCATCTGCATATGTACTTAAAGATGAAAAGCGTCGTCAACAAGTAAAGGATAAGATGGTAGAAGTGAAGCAAAAGTATGAACAGAGTATGCAGTCGAACAAAACGATTAATCAACCACTAGAGAAGGCTGGCGTTCCTGAACTCGATTGTGTAGAAAATACCAAAATGGTGGATGAAGGTTCGCAATTCGGTGTGCAGTATTATAATCAAATAAAGGAAAAGGAAGAACAATCAACAAAGAATGCTTAATCCATAAGTGGTTAAGCATTCTTTTTTTATCTATTTATTGTTAAAAAAGTGTAAATTAAATGCTTTTTCGTTTCTTCCTCGTACGTTTTGTGATGAAATGGTTATAAGGAAGAAATGTAAGTGGAAGAAAGTGTTACATACGTTAACGTTAGGGGTGATGTCTTACTTCCTTATGATGGAGATTTATTTTTATAATGATTCGACTGATCATTTTCGATATCTTCTAATTCTTTTTCCTGCTCGTCGCCAATGGATTCCTTATTTTGATCTGGTTCTGTAGGCTGCTCATCTGGTACAGGAACTTCTGGCATATAGCGGCCAATAATTGCAGCTAACTCATCTGTTATACCTTCAATAGGATGGCCTTGTTGTATTTTTAATCCTATTTGCTTAATTCGTTCATAGCCATCAGCATCTGCTACAACGACAGCATTTTTTCCATAGGGATCCTTTTTTAATGCCTCGGCAACAGTGTATTTAATAGACCCTACACGCGATCGATCTAATTCTTTATCGACATCAATGCCGACTACGACATTAGGACCAAGTACGACTGAAGTAGCACTACGTACATCAGGGACTTCCTTAGCTACTTTCGCTAAGTGCCTGGCTTGTTCTTGATTACTTAAATTATCCTTTGGAGCAGGATCAGAGTCTTTCACTTGAACAGTTGGTGGTTTATTTTCTTGCTTTGGCAGGCTTTCTTCTTCTTGAGTTTGACAAGCTACTAGTAAACATACAGCAAATAATGGAACTATAAAGCGCATTAGTATACCTCCTTTTCTTGTTTATATAATTTGATGTTCGTCTAACTTTATACATAAGTGCATATACTATAGCAGGAAGCCTAGCCAAAACAATGTTGACTATTTACTCAGGAGGCGGCTGAATGAAAAAAATTTATGTCATTGATACGAACGTTCTATTACAAGATCCAAAATCCATCTATGCTTTTGAGGAACATGAAATGGTAATACCTGCAGTTGTGTTAGAAGAAGTAGACTCAAAAAAGCGGAACATGGATGAGATTGGTCGGAATGCTCGAGAAGTATCTAGAATTATGGATAAGCTTCGCTTGCAAGGGAAATTGCATGATGGCGTGACATTGGTAAATGGTGGTACGCTGCGAGTAGAATTGAACCACAGATCGTTTTCTAAATTAGAAGAAGTATTTTTAGAGCGCACGAATGACAATCGAATTTTAGCTGTAGCCTTGAATTTACATCTAGAAGAAAAGGAAAAGAAGTCAAATAATGAAGTTGTATTAGTATCTAAAGATATGCTAATGAGAATCAAAGCAGATGCAATCGGGTTGAAAGCGGAGGATTTTCTTAGTGATCGCGTTGTTAATGAAGATGCTATTTATAAAGGTTTTAAAGAATTGTACGTAAATGAAGAAGAAATTAATTTGTTTTTTCAGACGGGAGAATTAGATTTACAAGTGCAAGTGGCAGAATCTATGCATCCAAATGAATTTATCATTTTGAAGAATCGAATGAATCCTTCTCACTCTGCGATTGGAATTGTAAGGAATCAACAAGGAACGTTGCAAAAGTGTCGTTTTCAAAATGAACAGGCGTGGGGAATTAGACCTCGAAATGCTCAGCAAGTGATGGCGTTGGAGTTGTTGTTAAGGCGTGATATTCCCCTTGTTACTATTGCTGGAAAAGCTGGAACAGGAAAAACGTTGCTAGCCCTTGCAACTGGTTTGATGCAAATAGAAGACTTCGGTTTTTACAAAAAATTACTTGTGGCAAGACCGGTAGTACCAATGGGAAAAGATATAGGCTTTTTACCTGGAGAAAAGGATGAGAAACTACGCCCATGGATGCAACCTATTTATGATAATTTAGAGTACTTATTCGATGTAAAGAAAGCGGGAGAATTGGATGGAATCCTTTCTGGAATTGGCTCTATACAAGTAGAAGCACTTACATATATTAGAGGACGTAGCATTCCAGAACAACTTATATTAATTGATGAAGCACAGAATTTGACGAAACATGAAGTGAAAACGATTTTAACTAGAATTGGTGAGGGAAGTAAAATTGTGCTATTGGGGGATCCGCATCAAATTGATCATCCGTATTTAGATGAGTATAATAATGGTCTCATTCATGTAGTAGAGAAGTTTAAAGAACAAAAACTGAGTGGTCATGTAAAGCTCGTCAAAGGGGAACGTTCACCATTAGCTCAACTAGCAGCAGATTTTCTATAAAATCGAAAGAAATCAGGCCGTAAGCGGGCCTGATTTCTTTATGGATGTGCGCCCTGCATGGGCGGAAACTTG